>NZ_JAAIIJ010000009.1 GCF_012932445.1 Bifidobacterium panos | reverse complement strand
CGGGAAAGCGAGCACTGCGACTTAAAACAAACCGAGAACGATGGCAACGCACACTGTGACTCAAGCACGCAGGGAACGAGTTCGCCGCGTCGGCATGGGTCTACAGAGAACACGGGAATGATCTACCACCGCAATAACGGCACCGCCCGTTGATATCGAGATGGACAGCCCACCGGGCTGTCCATTGCTCGAAATGACAAGAAACGGGACACGCTGCTTGAAATGACAAGGAACCCAGCCTAGGGCTCCCGCTGGGCGAAGAGCCCTGTGGGCTCTTCGCAGCAGCGAGCAGCGGTAGCGTCGCGAGCGTCGCACAAGACGCCGGGAGCTGTCAGCCGTCAGGCTGACTGAGGGTGGTTGGACCAGACACGTGCCTAGTGGGACCACCCCCAGACCTCGCATACGCTCGGCCAGCCCCCGCCAGCGGGGGCCCGCCAAGGCGTGACAAACCGGCTACGCCAGAATGCCCTAGGCGGATGTTGCCGTGTGAGACGTAAGACTTGGCCTACCGGCCCGGAGGGTGTCGAACACGGCAACATCCGCCGCCAAACACCGCAATCAGTCAAACAACCCAGAAACCAAAACAGAACGACAAAACGCACAGTGAGATCAACGAAGACGGGCACTGCAGCCCAAGACAAACCAGGAACAATAGCAAACGCACTGCGACTTAAAACAGACCAAGAACAATAGCAATGGACACTGTGACTCAAGCACGCAGGGAACGAGTTCGCCGCGTCGGCATGGGTCTACAGAGAACACGGGACGGACTATTATCGCCAAACGGCGTCGTCCGTTGATATCGACACGAACAGCCCACTGGGCTGTTCGTCCGGGGTGTCGAACACGGCAACATCCGCCGCAAACACCGGTTCAGGCAAACAACACAGAAACCAAAAAAACAGCAAAACGCACACTGAGAACAACGAAAATAGACACCGCAACTCGAGAGCAGTGACCAAACCAATTCGCCCTAAACACGCTCACCGCCCCTGCGGGGCAAGATTTCTCGACTCCGGCTACGCCTCCACTCGAAATGACAAGGAACGAAACGAACCGGCTACGCCAGAATGACAAAAAACGAGACGGGGCACTATGGATAAGCGACCGACATCAGGAAGGCGACGGGTGATGCGCTCAAGGCGCAGGAGCCGCTTGGGCACAAGTCGCCGGCCACGACGCAAATGTACTTGATTCTCGACACAGGACGATTTGAGAAAAGCCGTGACGGTGCTTGAGACATACGGGAGGCCGACTTGACCGTAATACAATATTGTGCTACATTGCTTATGTGGGACAGATGAGAGTGATTTTCGAGGAGCACAGCAACAAGCACGGACTGACGCCCGAGGATATCATCTACGCCGCCGAGCACATGATTGAATCCGACGAGATGAGATACAAGGGCGGATGGTATATGCGTTTTACCGGTCGCCATGACGACGCGTTGATGCCGGCAATCGGCGTCGTGCTCAAAATCAAGAACGGCTGCCTCCATGTCTATCATGCGGGACCGGGGACGGATGCCTTCTGGAATCTCCCGTTCGAGGAATGGGTGGAAAAGACCCGGCGCAGAACACGAAACAAAAAACGCTAGCCAAAACGACCAAACCAGAAAAGAGGAGTCAAAACCATGCCGCAGATAATCGAACGCGACGGTGTCACCATCATCCACCGCGAAGGGGCCGAAGCCCAGGAGCACATGAACGGACTGCTCATGGAACTGACCGGAACCGACAACATGGAGGACGCGCACATGGCGTTCGTCGGACGGCCGGCCCTGTCCAGCAAGTCCGAACCGTCGGTGGCCGTCCAGTTCCGCGTCCCGAAATCATGGAAACCGCAAATCGACCAGGACGCCGCGAAACAGGGCATGACCCTGAGCGAATACCTGCGCTCCCTCGTGGCCGCCGCCCACCGCGAACCGCAAGCCGCCTGATCCGACATCCCACAGAGCCAAGGAGAGCCGCCCAAGGGACGGCCCTCCTTTATTACGCCGGAATCACCCGGCCGGAATATTCGCCGTCAGATAGGCGTCTGTCTGTGTGCCGCCTTATATTGAAAACGAAGCCAGCCTTTTTCGAATGGTATGGAAGTAGGAGCCGGGTTCCCGTGTTTCATGGGCCCCGGCTCCCGCGCTATCTCCAAGCACCGGCAACGCCGCCACCCCCAAGCCACACGCGAAAGCAGATTTGTTTCTCTTGAGTAGCAGACGATATGCACACTGAGAACGGGATATATTGGGGCACCGCAACTTGGGAGGTGCGGGGAACGCACTGCTGCGCTGGCGGGATGGTGCGGAAGACACGGGATTGGCCAGCTACCGTTAACACGGCGCCGTCCGTTGAGGGCGACACGAACAGCGCACTGCGCTGTTCGTCTGTCTCGACAGCGTTGTAGACTGGCCGACGTTGCCAAACGGGCTGTAGCGCAGCTTGGTAGCGCGCTTCGTTCGGGACGAAGAGGCCGCGGGTTCAAATCCCGCCAGCCCGACAATAACAGGGAATCGCAGGAATACTGCGGTTCCCTCTTTTCATGACTTTTCGCGACCGACCATAACCGACCACAACCATAACCAACCACAACCACTCACATAGCTCGGGAGAGAGAGCCATGAAGAAAAGTTTGCTGGCGCTGGCATCCGGCGCGTTCATCCTCGGCGCGGCGGAGTTCGTGATGATGGGCATCCTGCCGCAGGTCGCGGACACGATGCGCGTGTCCATCCCCTTCGCCGGCAACTATATCTCCGCCTACGCCATCGGCGTGTGCGTCGGCACGCTGATGCTGGTGTTCGGGCGCAAAATCCGGCCGAAGCGACTGGTCATAGTGTTCATGGTGATTGCGCTGGTCGGCAACGCCCTGTCATGTTTCGCGCCGGACTCGCTGACGCTGATCGCCGCGCGGTTCATCTCCGGACTGCCGCACGGCGCGTTCTTCGGCACCGCCACCCTGATCGCCAAAACCGTGGCGGACAGGGGCAAGGAGGCGCAAGCCGTCTCGCTGATGGTGCTGGGGCAGACGGTTGCGAATATGCTCGGCGTGCCGGCGGGCACGCTGTTGGCCGAACATGTCAGCTGGCGCATGGCGTTCGCGGTGCTCGCCGGCTGGGCCGTGATGACGATTGCGCTGGTGACGGCTTGGGTGCCGGAGGTGCCGGCCGTGGAAGACAAGGGACTCGCCGGCCAGTTCCGTTTTCTCACGCGACGCGGCCCGTGGGTGATCCTGGCCGCCGTGTTCGTGGGCAATACCGGCGTGTTCTGCTGGTGGAGCTATGTGTCCAAGTGGCTGCAGGCGGTGGGCGGCTGGCCCAGTTCGCTCGTGCCGGCGATGATGGCGCTGGCCGGATTCGGCATGGTGGTGGGCGGTTTGCTTGGCGGCAAAATCACCGATTTGTGGCGCGCGGCGGGCACCGCGTCGATTGGCCAGATGTTTTCGCTGATTGGATTGGCGCTGGTGTTCCTGCTGCCGGGCAACCTTGTTTCCACGGCGATACTCACCTTCTGGATTGCATTGGGTTTGTTCTTCATCTCGTCGCCGCAACAACTGCTGATGGTCGAAGCCGGTGCGGGCGGTGGCGAGCTGGTCGCCGGCGCGGCGGTGCAGGTGGCGTTCAACGCCGGCAACGCGGTGGGTTCGCTGGTCGGCGGCTTGGCGCTGACCTGTTCCGGCATGAACTATCATTCCATCGGCTTGGCCGGCGTGCCGTTCGCCGCGCTGGCAGTCGCATTGCTGGCGTTCTATTCGATACGTTGCGAAAGCGACACCGACGCGATCAACCGTCTGCAGCGCATCGACGTCTGAGCACTTGAGAATAATCAATAATCACACAGCGGTTGCATAACAGCCAATCAGCTCGCTGTACTCGCGCTGCACCCTCATGTACTTTCATGCACCTTCACGTACCTTCATGCACACTCGGAACATGCGGCACAAACATGCGCCGCAATCGTATGCATACACGCGCGCATACAATGGAAACCATGAAGAATCCGCCGCTACATCGCTTCGCCACCCGCCCCGGTTTCTATTTCACCGACGATGGGGGCGCGGATGTCGTTGTACGTTCCGAAACCGCCGATCAGGTGTGGCTGAGCGTTCTGGAGGGCGAGCGCAAGCCGAGCGCCTTCTATCAGGATGCCATCCGGCTGTTCGAGACGCCGGACGTGCCGCTGGCCGAGCAGATACGCAACCACTCCGTGTGCTCGCGTATCGTCAAACAGTTCGGCGTGCGCGAAACCCTGTTCCGCATGGAAGGGCCGAATTACGGGCTGTGGTACGTGCATCTGCCCAAGGCGTGGGACGGCATGCATTACGGTTATCGCGCGGACGGCGCGTGGAATCCGAAACGCGACGTGCGGTTCAATCTGAACAAATTGCTGCTCGACCCGTATGGCAAAGGCATTGACGGCGTTATGGAACTGCACCCGGCCGCGTTTTCGTATGCGTGCGAAGTGGAGAACCGGCAGGTCAAGGGTTCGCCGATGGGTGAGATGAGCACTGTCGATTCGCTCGGTCACATGCCCATCTCCGTTGCCGTCGACGACCGCGATAACGCCAAGCATGATGGCGACCCCGACCACCCGCACGTGCCGTGGAGCAAAACCGTCATCTATGAGATGCATGTCAAGGGCTTCACGATGAACGCGCCGTGGCTACCCAAGGAGCTGCGCGGCACATACGCCGGCTTGGCGCACCCGGGAACCCTCGCGTACCTGCAGAATCTGGGCATCACCTCGGTGGAGCTGCTGCCCATCCAAGCCAAGCAGTCGGAGGTGTTTCTGCAGGAGAGCGGACGCACGAACTATTGGGGATATAACACCCTGAACTATTTCTGCCCCGAGCCCTCCTATGCCACCAAAGCGGCGCAGAAACAGGGCGCGACGGCCGTGCGGCAGGAAGTCATCGACATGGTCAAGGCTCTGCATGCGGCAGGTCTCGAAGTCATTATGGATGTGGTGTACAACCATTCGTGCGAGGGCGGCGTGGCTGGGCCGACGGTCTGCTGGCGCGGCCTCGACGAGCTGCCGTATTATCGGCACAACGACAACGACGGTCAGCTCGTGGACACCACCGGCTGCGGCAACACCTTCGACTTCACCAACACGCACGTCATCACCTTCGCCATCGATTCGCTGCGCTATTGGGCCAAGCGCATCGGCATCGACGGCTTCCGTTTCGATCTCGGCGTCTCGCTGGCGCGGCTCGACGGCAAGTTCACTCATCATCATCCGTTCCTGCACGCCTTGAGAAGCGACCTGCTGCTCGGCAATCTGAAACTCATCATGGAACCGTGGGACTTGGGCGACAACGGCTGGCGCACCGGGCAATTCTCCACCCCGTTCGGCGAATGGAACGACCGCTTCAGGGACGCCACGCGCCAGTTCTGGATCTGCGACGCGCAAGGCGGCGGCAAATCCAGCCACGTCGGCATGCAGGAGATGGCCACGCGCCTGTGCGGTTCGGCGGATCTGTTCGCCACGGAGCCGGGGCGCGGCGCGGCCAGCGCGGTCAATTTCGTCGCGTGCCACGACGGCTTCACACTGACGGATCTGACCCGATACAACAGCAAACACAACGAGGCGAACGGCGAGAACAACACCGACGGCTCCGACGGCAGTCTTTCAGCCAACTTCGGCGTTGAAGGGCCGAGCAAGAGCCCGGCGGTCGTCGCCAAGCGCGAGCAGGCGGCGTTGAACATGCTGGGCACGCTGCTGCTGTCGCTCGGCACACCGATGATTCTTGCGGGCGACGAGTTCGGCAATACGCAGAACGGCAACAATAACGCCTACTGCCAGGATGGGCCGATCAGCTATATGCAGTGGGATTGGGTCAAGTCGGGTGCCATAAAGAAGAACTGGCAGACTAGGCGCATGGAGGCTGTGGCCGAGCTGATCGCGTTGCGCAAGTCGCTGGACCTGTATCATCACGAGGATTTCTTCACTCGCCTGACGCAGATTGGGTTGCTCAAGCCTTCCAGCCGCGTGCAGTGGTTCCTGCCCGATGGCACTATGCCGATGGAGCAGGATTGGTTCGATTCCAGTCAGCGCAGTTTCGCCATGGAGCTGTTGAGCGACGATATGAACGTGCTGATTGTGATCAACGGGGAGAACGAGGAGCGGCAGTTCCATCTGCCTGTTCAGCAAATCTGGACGAGCGCCTGGTGCTCGACGCAGGTCAACGGCCAGTCGCCGCGCCGCGATGACGAGGGCGATTCCGGCAGTTCACTATGGACGTTCCCTGCCTTCAGCATCACCCTCATGCGCCAACAAAACTAGTTGGAGCTGGCACGGCGCAACACGTACCGTTCCTTCCTTGTCGTCCTGAGCGAAGCAAGGCACCGCCCCCTGCGGGGCAAGATTTCTCGACTGCGCTCCGCTCCGCTCGAAATGACAAAGAAGGGATTATTCGTCGGGGGTGGTGCGCTTGACGTTGTGGGCGCGCTCGACGGCGACGGTGAGTTTGTTGGAGTCGAAGGAGATGAAGCCGTCCGACACCTCGCACAGATGGCGCTCACCTCCCGGCTCAACCACGGTGAGCTTGCCCTGCTTGATCACCGTGAGCACCGGCTCGTGGTTGGGCAGGATGCCCATGTCACCTTCCGAGGCGGGAATCACCGCGGACACCGCCTCGCCGCTCCACACGGGGTGGTCGGCGGCGACGATGTTCACCTGCATTGTGGGTTGCTCAGCCATCACGCACCGAGTTCCTTTTGCATGTCGTGCCACTTCTGCTCGAGGTCGTCGATGCCGCCGATGCCCGAGAACGCCTGCTCCGGCACGTCGTCGTACACGCCGTCGCAGATGCGCGTGAAGGCCTCGATGGTTTCTTCGGCCGGCACGTAGGAACCGGGGCGGCCGGTGAACTTCTCGGCCACATAGAAGTTCTGGCCAAGGAACTGCTCGATCTTGCGGGCGCGGTTGACGGTGGTCTTGTCTTCCTCGCCAAGTTCGTCGATGCCGATCAGGGCGATGATGTCCTGCAATTCCTTGTTGCGCTGCAGAATCGCCTTGACGCGGTTGGCGCACTCGTAGTGGGCCTGGCCAACGTAACGCGGGTCGAGGATTCGCGAGGTGGAGCTCAACGGGTCCACAGCCGGGTAGATGCCCTTCGAGGCGATGTCACGCGACAGCTCGGTGGTGGCGTCCAAGTGGGCGAAGGTCGTGGCCGGAGCCGGGTCGGTGTAATCGTCGGCGGGCACGTAGATGGCCTGAAGCGAGGTGATGGAGTGGCCGCGCGTCGAGGTGATGCGCTCCTGCAACGAACCCATCTCATCGGCCAGGTTCGGCTGATAACCCACGGCGGAAGGCATGCGGCCCAGCAAGGTAGACACCTCGGAGCCGGCCTGCGTGAAGCGGAAGATGTTGTCGATGAACAGCAGCACGTCCTGATTCTGCACGTCGCGGAAATACTCGGCCATGGTCAGAGCCGTCAGCGGCACGCGCAGACGGGTGCCTGGCTGCTCATCCATCTGGCCGAACACCAGCGCCGTCTTCTCCAAGACGCCGGCCTCTTCCATTTCGCCGATCAGATCGTTGCCCTCACGGGTGCGTTCACCAACGCCGGCGAACACGGACACGCCGCCGTGGTTCTGCGCCACGCGCTGAATCATCTCCTGAATCAGCACCGTCTTGCCCACGCCTGCGCCGCCGAACAGACCGATCTTGCCGCCCTGCACATACGGGGTGAGCAAATCAATCACCTTGATGCCGGTCTCGAACATCTGGGTCTTGGACTCCAGCTGGTCGAATGCGGGCGGGTTGCGGTGGATGGGCCAGCGCTCGGTGATGGTGACGTTCTCGCCGTCCTTCTTGTTGAGGATGTTGCCGGACACGTCGAACACGTGGCCCTTGGTCACGTCGCCGACCGGCACGGAGATCGGGCCGCCGGTGTCGAGCACGGTGGCGCCGCGCACCAAGCCGTCGGTGGGCTTCAGGGCGACGGTGCGCACGGTGGAGTCGCCAAGGTGCTGCTCGACCTCAAGGGTGACCTTCTTGGCTGCCGCGCCCTCTTCGTCAACGCCGGCATCCGCAAGTTCCACGGTGAGCGCGTTGTAGATGTCGGGCAGATGGCCCACGGGGAATTCGACGTCGATAACCGAGCCCTGGATGCGCGTGACGCGCCCTGCGGTCGGTTCCAGAGTTGTTTGGTTCTCAGCCATATTCCTACTCTTCCTTCTTGTTCAGCGCGTCGGCGCTGCCGATGATTTCGGTAAGTTCCTGGGTGATCGAGGCCTGACGCGAGGCATTGAGCTTGCGGGTCAGTTCGTCGATCAGACTGCGGGCGTTGTCGGTCGCCGTATGCATGGCGTTCTGTCGGCTCGCGGTCTCGGAGGCCGCCGCCGTCAGCAGACATTCGTGGATGCGCGATTGGATGTACTTGGGCAGAATGGCGTCCAGCACCTTGTCGACGCTCGGCTCGAAAGCGTATAGCGCAGTGGCCGGCTTGTCCGCGCCATCGGCACCATCAACACCATCGATACCATCAGTGGTATCGCCCACCGCCGCGGCAACCGTCTGCTGATCGCCAAGCACCACCTGAACCGGCAGCATGCGCAGCACGCGCACCTTCTGCACCACCATATTGATGAACTCGGTGAACACAATGTAGAGTTCGGAAACCCCACCCTGGCTCGCCGGCTTCATATAGGCTTCCATCAGCGCGTTCGAAATCGCCTCCGCGACCTCGACACCAGGCTGATCGGTGTCGCCTTCCCATGTGCCGGCAATATCGCGGTTGCGGTATTTGTAATACGTCACTCCGCGACGGCCATACACATACAGCTCGGGCTGCTTGCCTTTCTCGTCAAGGCGGGCGAGCAGCGACTCCGTTTCGCGGATAATCGAGGAGGTGTACGGGCCAGCCATGCCACGATCCGAAGTGAGGGCGAGGACAGCCACACGCGGGTTGTCCCCGTTCTTCTTCACGATCGGGTGGTCGATGCTGGTATGGGCCACGAGCGCTTGCACGGCGTCGAAAATCGCATCGGTGTACGGCTTCGCGTTCAGGGCGACGTCACGTGCCCTGGCGATATGCGAAGACGCGATCATCTCCTGGGCGTTGAAGATCTTCTCCAACGAGCCTGTGGAGGCGATGCGGGATTTCAATGCGAGTTGCGAGCCCATAGGTCACTTCTCTTTCGCGACGATCTTTTCCTGCTCAACCGGCGTGGCGTTCTTCACGTCAGGCTTCTTCTCGACCAGAGGCTTGCCGGCGCTGGTCACGAAAGTCTCACGGAACGCTTCCACGGCCTTGTCAAGCGCGGCCTCGGTGTCGGACGTGAAGTCCTCGGTGTCACGAATGGTCTTGAGGATATCGGTGTTGTGCTCCAGATAATCCAGCAGACCCTTCTCAAACGGCAGCACGTCATCGAGCGGCAGGTCATCCATCTTGCCGTGGGTACCGGCCCACACGGAAACGACTTCCTGCTCCATCGAGTACGGCGAGAACTGCGGCTGCTTGAGCAGTTCGGTCAGGTGCGAACCGCGGTTCAGCTGAGCCTTGGACGCCGCGTCCAGATCGGAGGCGAACATCGCGAAGGATTCCAGCGAGCGGTATTGCGCCAAGGAAATCTTCAGCGTGCCGGAGACCTTCTTCAGCGCCTTGGTCTGCGCGGCACCGCCCACTCGGGACACGGAGATGCCCACGTCCACGGCGGGGCGCTGGTTGGCGTTGAACAGATCGGACTGCAGGAAGATCTGGCCGTCGGTGATGGAGATCACGTTGGTCGGAATGTATGCGGACACGTCGTTCGCCTTCGTCTCGACAATCGGCAGGCCGGTCATCGAGCCACCGCCGAGGTCGTCGGAGACCTTGGCGCAGCGCTCCAGCAGACGGGAGTGCAGGTAGAAGACGTCGCCCGGATAGGCTTCGCGCCCCGGCGGGCGGCGCAGCAGCAGCGAAATCGAACGGTAGGCTTCAGCCTGCTTCGACAGATCATCGAAGACGATAAGCACATGCTTGCCGTTGTACATCCAGTGCTGGCCGATGGCCGAGCCGGTGTAGGGGGCGATGTACTTGAAGCCCGCGGAGTCGGAAGCCGGGGACGCCACAATGGTGGTGTATTCCATGGCACCGGACTCTTCGAGCGACTGCTTGACCGAGGCGATGGTGGAACCCTTCTGGCCGATGGCCACGTAGATGCAACGCACCTGCTTCTTCGGGTCGCCGGATTGCCAGTTCGCCTTCTGGTTGATAATCGTGTCGATGGCGATGGCAGTCTTGCCGGTCTGGCGGTCGCCGATGATGAGCTGGCGCTGGCCGCGGCCGATAGGGGTCATGGCGTCAATGGCCTTCAAACCAGTGGACATCGGCTCGTCGACCGGGTGGCGGTGCATCACGTCAGGCGCCTGAGCCTCAAGGATGCGCAGGCCTTCGCTCTTGATCTCACCCAAGCCGTCAAGCGGACGACCCAGCGGGTCCACGACGCGCCCCAGATAGCCGTCGCCCACGGGCACGGAGAGCACTTCGCCGGTGCGACGCACTTCCTGGCCTTCCTCGATGCCTGCGAAGTCGCCGAGGATGACCACGCCGATCTCGCGGGCGTCAAGGTTGAACGCCAATCCCTGCGTGCCGTCCTCGAAAGTCAGCAGCTCGTTGGCCATACAACCAGGCAACCCCGTCACGTGCGCAATGCCGTCGCCGGCCGTGGCGACATAACCCACCTCCTGAGTGGGCATGTCGCTCGGCTTGTACGCCTGGACGAAATCGTCCAGCGCCTTGCGCACCGAGGCAGGATCGATGGTAAGTTCTGCCATGATCTCTCCTTTATTGTTGTGTCAAAAATCCTTAAGGTTCCGTTATTGGCCGTTATTGGCCGGTGTCGGCCTGTGTTGGCCGTTGGCCGCTATGCGGTGGCCTTCACGGTTCGTTGCAAATGGTCCAGTTGCGCGATCACGGTGTTGTCGGTGACTTCGTCGCCCACCTGCACGCGCATGCCGCCGAGCACCGTCGGGTCGACCACCGAATTGATGTGCACGCCGCGACCGACCTTCTTCGAGTAGATGGCAATGAGCTTGTCGATCTGCTCGTCGGTCAGCGGGGTGGCGGTGGTGACGGTGACCATCGACTCGCCCATGTGGCGCGAGAACTTGTTGATCAGCCACTGGATGGTTGCCAGATAGCGGCGATTGCGCAGATTGCAGGTGGCATGTTCGGCCAAGCGCATCGTGACCTTGTCGAAGTCCTTGTCCGCGAACAGCGCGCGGAAGAACTTGACGCGAGTCTCGCTGGACACGGAATCGTCATAGAGCTTGGAACGCACCACGGGCAGGTTCAGCAGCGAGGAGTGCAGCTGGGCCAGCTCGATCGAGACCTGCAGGGTGGTGCCTTGGGCGTCCGCGTAATACATCATGGCGTCCACGCCGAAATCCTCCACCGCATTGGCGATATCGCTCACGCGGCTGAAGCGGCGCCCAACCAGATCGGTCATGATCTCCATCGTCATCGGATGCGCCTGGTCACCGAGCAGAGTGTTCAGCACGGCGACCTTGTCTTCGGCAGGGCGTGACGGATCGGTCAGCGCGCGCTCGACGTGCACGTTGTGATCGAGCAGGGAGGTGATGGCGAACAGTTCGTTGCCGATGCGCCACGCCTCGTCACGGGTGTCACGCAGCTTGGGTGCCAACGAATCACGCGATTCGCGATCCGCTATGCGCGATGCTTCTCCTCGCATGAACTCACCTGCCTTTCACTTACCTGATGTCACTTATATGTCGTTTTGATGCCGCTACTACTTGCCCGCGTTGCTCGCGTCCATATGATCGATCATCTGATCAATCATGGAAGACTGCACTTTGCTGTCCTGAAGCTCGCTACCCAAAATCTTGCCGGCCAGCGCCGTGGCCAGCACGCCGACCTCGCCCTTGAGCGAGACGAGAGCCTGCTGGTGCTGCGAGGCGATGGAACGCTGCGCGTTGGCGGTGATCTGCTCGGCGTCGGACTCGGCGCGGGAGCGGGCGTCGGCGATGATGTGCGAGGCTTCGGTGCGGGCGTCGTCACGAATCTTGGAGGCTTCGACGCGAGCCGTGCTCAGCTGCGCCTCGTACTTCTCCTTCGCGGCGTTGGCGTCGGCCTGAGCCTTCTCGGCGTTGGCGATGCCACCCTCGATCTTCCTGGCGCGTTCGTCGAAAATCGCGTTGAACTTCGGCATGAAGAACTTATAGAAAAACACTGCGACGATGAGCAAGATGATCAGCGACCACACGATGTCATAGACCTCGGGGATGAACAGGCTGATGCCGCTCTTTTCTTCCGCCAATGCTGTCATGAAGTCCTCCTTTCCGTCACTATTTGGAAGTATTCGGAACTATTGAAGAAATGTCTACTGCCGGTTGCCGCGATGTATCAGATAATCAGAGCCGCGACGAAGCCGATCAGGGCGAGCACCTCAACCAGAGCCAGACCGATGAACATGATGACCTGAATCTTGCCGGACATCTCGGGCTGGCGGGCGGTGGACTCCATGGCCTTGCCGAACAGGATGCCCAGACCGATGCCGGGGCCAAGCGTGGCCAAGCCGTAACCGACAACGGACAGGTTGCCTGCAACCTCAGCGAGGGTGATGATGTTCATTTCCTTTTCCTTTCTAACGTTACGTTCAACGTTATAAATCTTTAATATTCCTTTATTCTTCTATTCTTCCGGGTAGCTCAGGTTGAGATACACCGTGGCGAGAATGGCGAAAACATAAGCCTGCAGGAACGCGACGAACGCCTCGAAGCAGGTCAGCGCCGCGGCACCAACGAACCACAGGGCGCCAACCGGCACGCCCACCAGATGATTGACGGTGTCAACCATCCAATACTGGGTGAAGGCGATGCATGTGGCGACCAGCAAGTGGCCGGAAATCATGTTGGCGAACAGTCGGATGGTCAGCGAGGCCGGGCGGATGATCAGCAACTCAAGCAGCTGAATCGGCGCAAGCAGAATGTACACCGGCCACGGCACGCCGGGGGTGAACAGCTCATGGCGCAGATAGTGGCCGAGGCCCTGTTCGCGGATGGCGACGATCCAGTATTGGATGAGCACCCACACGGCGAACACGAGCGGCATGACCACGGTGGCCGTGGCCGCGATGTTCGCGCCGGGGATGACGCCGCACAGATTGAACACGAAGATGGTGAAGAAGATGGTGGCGATCATCGGCACGTAGCGCTTGCCGCGCACCTCGCCCATCACGTCGTAGACAACCTTGTCGCGCACGAACTCGATGCCGTATTCGACAACCCCCTGCCAGCGGCCGGGGATGAGCTTGGCTTTCGCGGCCGTGCGGCCCAGCACCAGCAGCAGCACGATGGTCGCGATGATGCGCACGAGAATGATGCGGTTGATGGCGAACGGCGTGCCTTGGAACAGAATCTCGGGGGGCAGGAAGTCGTTGATGCTTGGCAGATTGGGTTCTGACGCGGCGGCCAGTGACAACCCAGCGCTGACTGCATTCATACTTACGCCTCCTGCTATTTGAAGCCTGCTTGCCAGTCTAGCCCACGATGTTCGGGTTATGTGACCACCCGGTTACGGGTGTGGTCGCGCTGGAAACATCTTCAATTATTCGCTTGTTTCGCGGCAAATCCAGCCTGCCGGAGCGTGAGGCGAGCGCCCCCGTTGCTCGTGGCGGGCCTTCAACCCCGAGTGACTGATGGCGATTATTAGCCGCCGTCTAGACAAAGCTCGCTCGTGGGCGACAGGCCTTGATTTTGCTTGGGTTGCTGGGTGTTTCGCCGCGCGGCGGGGTGAGCGGGTGGTAACTAGACAGACGCCGTGGGTTTGCCGCAGACGAGTGGGGGGTTAGCGGGTTGGCGGGGTTAGCGGGGTCAGCAGGGTTAACAGGATTAGCGCTGCAGCGGCACCACGCCGTAGCCGTCGTTCAGGAAGGGCGTGAAGCCGTCGCGGCGCGGGCCGCCCGGCTCGTGGCGAATCGAGCGATCGGTGCCGAGACGCTTGTGCGCGCGCAGTTGCGGAACCTCCGTGAGGTCGTAGGGCGTGGTTTGGTACACCCAGTTCAGCCAGTTGCGCCACAGCAGGTTGGCATGCGCGCGCCAGGAGAACAGCGGCTCCAGCTCGGGGTCATCGTGCGGGAAATAGTTTTGCGGGAACGGCACGTTGTTGAGCCCCTTGGCCATGTCACGCTCATATTCCTCAGCGAGCGTCATCTTGCCGTATTCCCAATGCCCCAGCGCGAACACCTCGGAGAAATCGCGCGTGGCGATCAAGCCCGGGCCGGACTGCGGCCCCCACGTGAGAATCTGCAGATCCGGGTTGGCGCGCAGCTGCTCCTCATCCACGCCGGCCAGACGCGAGTGCGGCTGCAGGGCGATCTCGTCGAATCCGTTGGTCAGGAAGCAGTATTCGTCTTGCAGGTATTGGGGGAACACGCCGAAAATCTTCTCGGGCAGGTCGACTTTGTCGATGCCGTAGCGCTCGTGCAGTGCGGCCATCGCTCCCCAGCACAGATACACGGTGGAGAACACGTGCGTGCAGGCCCAGTCGAGGATGCGCTTGAACTCGTCCCAATAATCGACCTGCTCGAACTGCAGATGCTCGACCGGCGCGCCGGTGATGATCAGGCCGTCATAATAGTTGTCTTGAAACGCTTCGAGGTTTTCGTAGAACTTGACGAGGTGGTCGGCGGACACATGCGCGGCCTCGTGCGTGGAGGTTTTCATGAAGTCGATCTCGACCTGCAGCGGGCTTTTGGAAATCAGGCGCAGCAGTTGCGTTTCGGTTTCGATCTTCTTGGGCATGAGGTTCAGAATCACCAGTTTGAGGGGGCGCACGCGCTGACGTTCCGCCTCGGGTTTTTCCAGCGCGAAGATGCGTTCCGAGTCGAGGATGTCTCTGGCCGGCAGGCCACTGGGGATTTTGATAGGCATGGTTCTTATTATGCAACTATTATGCAACGCCTCGCGCCTTATAACGCGTGAGGAGCTTGCAAAACTGTTTCACGGACGGTTTCACAGTGGTTTCACGAAGTGTTTCACAAGGCGGTTCCGCGTATATGCCTTATGGGGGCTTGACGCGAAATGATGCCGCGGAACAGTTCCGCGCACAGCAAAACGACACGCCCGGGGTTGACTTCTGCGGCAGCGCGCCTATCGTAGATAAAGCTGTCATTTTAGACAAGCCGACGCGGGGTGGAGCAGCTCGGTAGCTCGCTGGGCTCATAACCCAGAGGTCCATGGTTCAAATCCATGCCCCGCTACCAACGCCAAAGCTAGGAATTCCAGCGATTCCTAGCTTTTTTGTTTTCCGAGCCACGATTGCCGGCTCTTCGCGGAACCGGGCAGAATCTGGACAAAACCGCTGACCAGTTGGCCGAAACCGACTTCGACATGTCCTCTCGTGCCGCGCTTTCGAGCGGACATCACCGTTCAGGATTGGGTTGTTTAGGGGTTGGGCGGCGAGAGGATCCGGGCTTTTATTTCGCTTATGCCAATTATCGAGCCGAGGAACAGCGAGACGGCGGAGATGGTGGTGATGATGGCGTGGGAGTGAGGCAAGCTCCACACAGGGCCGATCGAACCGACCAGCACGGCCAGCGCGGGCAGAACGGTGAGGGTGAGCCATTTGAGCATTTGATACAGCTTTTCCGGCAGGAACCAGTTGAGAATCTGGGCACCTGCGTAACCGTCCGCGACATCCGGGCTAGTGGGCTGCGGGCTAGTGGGCTGCGGACTGACGGCGCTCATGCCAACTGCATCCGCCGTGCCCCGGGCCTCGGGAGCTGGTGCGCCGAGTTCGGCGATGGTCTGGACGGAGACCTTCTTGTCGGTTGGGTCAACGGTGGCTAGAGTGCTGACTTCTGTAGTGTGGGCATCCGCAGTGCCGGTGTCTGCGGTGTTGGTATCAGCAGTACTAGTGTTTTCGCGATTGGTGTTTTTGCGTTTCGCCATAGTTGCTCCTTTAGTTAATGATGAGAGTTTGTCCGGGATAGATGAGGTTTGCGTCAGCTATGCCGTTGATCTGCTGCAGGTGCTGCCACGAGGTGCCAAACTTGGCGGCGATGCCGCTGAGGGTGTCGCCGGGCTGCACCGTGTAGGTGGTGCTGGCATTGGCACCGCCTCTCGCGCCGCTGATGGTCAGCACTTCTCCGGGGAAGATGAGGTTCGGATTGCCGGAGCGATAACCGCTGATGTCGCCGATGGACACACCGAAGCGCGCGGCAATGGCGGACAGGGTGTCGCCGGGTTGCACGGTGTAGGTGGTGCCACTCTGGGCCGGGGCCGGAGCCGGAGCCGGCGTCGGGGCAGACGGGGCAGCATTCATATTCGCACCGCCTGTGGCATAGCGATTCCAAGCGCTGCGGTCGCCATAGAATTTATTCAAATCGAGATTCTCACCCCAACCATTGAGCTGACCACTGGAAGTGTACTGACGGATGGCGCACTCGTAAGTCCCCTCGTTCCACGGGGTGTCCTGATAGCCGGTGGCGTTCTCCGAAGCGTATTCGGCAACCCACATACCACAGTTATGCCGATCAGCCACAGACCTGACCGGGCCGTAACGGCTCTCCTCCACATAAATCATCGGCGGAATGCCTGTGCGCGCAACGACCTGACTAACCACGGCATCCAAATAGGATTCGTCCCCCCACGCGCTATTTTCGTCGGACTCCCAATCGAGAGCCAAGACACCCTTGCCAACCCAGCCCTGACAGTTGTCAACGAAATAATTGGCCTCACCCACGGCGTCGCCGCCACCAATGTAGTGATAGACGCCGAACAGCTTGTCCAAACCCCGCGCTTGCTCAACTGCGCGCGCACAGTCGGGATTGATATAGCCAGTGCCCTGCGTCGCCTTGACAATCACGAAATCGCAAGGAACGGCGGACAAATCAATGCCCGTCTGCGCGCTTGAGATGTCGATACCCTGAAGAGTCATTTACATTAAGCCTCCTTTCCACTCCTTCGCGCGTGGAAAAGTTCCGGCCAATCTTACCGGGGTAAAAAACGGGCGCATACACCCTTACAAGGCGCGAGTATCGAGACTTAAGGTGCGGCACGTCGTCTACGGGAAATGCGGCCGAACCGGCAATCGTCCGGCTCGGCCACATCATTCGGCTACTTAGTCACATCATCAGGCGGCAAGCCCGGCGGCAGGCACCATGCCCGCCCGCGGCCCGGACGAGAACGAGTTTTCGGCTTTTAAAAGCTCCACCTCGGCCTGCAGTTCGCGGATCCTCTCCCTGTAGTATTCCTCGTCGCGTTTCCCCATGACCCGCTGCCTTTCCACCGCGCGGCGTTTGTCCTGACGCGCTTGGCACTTGCGCCCGTCGCCGCACGTCTCGGGCGAGCCCGCCAAGTCGAGCACGCCGCGCCGTTCGGCCTCCTTCCAGCGGTAAGTCGCGCGTTCGATGCGCTTGTAGCCGATCAGCCGGGCCGGCATGCCGGCGGACGCGAAGATCGCGCCGGGCTTCTCGCCCGCATTGTAGCGGCGCATGAACTCGCATTTGAACTTGTCGTTGTACATGATGTGCGTGTCGTACACGCGCTCCACCGCGTCGAGGGATTCGAGGTGCCCTCGTTCTTCCTTCGTGAACCTTCCGTTTTCCATGGCGTGTCCTTTCTCTCGAGTCACTTCCCATGCCGCCTGCTGCGGGCGAGGAGGCACAGTCCGGCGGCGAGGCAGACCAGCAGCGCGCCTATGAGGGCGACGGTGCTGGCGGTCGCACCGGTTTGGGCGAGCGGCGCGGCGGGTGTTGTTGCTGCGTCCGCCGATGTTGCTGTGTCCGCGGGTGCGGTATCCGCGGGGGTAGCGTCCGCAGGAGTGGTATCCGCGGGTGCCGTGCCCGCCGGCGTGGTGGCCGCAGGCGTAGTATCCGTGGGTGTAGTGCCAGCCGGCGTGGTGTCCGTCGGCGTGGTGCCCGCAGACGTAGTGCCTTCACCGGTGCCGGTGGTCGTGTCGGGCTTGGTAGCCGCGGAATTCGCCGACCATTGCGCGTACACGGTTGTCGGGGTGGGCTTCAACGTGAACTTGCTACCGGGCGCGACGCTGTCACCCGAACCATCCGCCTTCGTGTTCCACCCGGTGAACGTCCAGCCGTCCACCTTGTAGCCATTCGCGCTGACGGTGACCTGCTGGCCGGTCACGCCGGTCGTGTCGGGCGTGTTGCCCGTCGCCTTGTCACGATTCGCCTTATAGGTGATGGACGACGGAAGCGCCTTCCACTGCGCGTACACGACGGTCGGCTGGGCTTTCAGCGTGAACTGGCTGCCGGGCGTAATCGCATCGCCCGAACCATCCGCCTTCGTGTTCCACCCGGCGAACCCGTAGCCATCGCGCGTGAACTTGTTGTCGCTGACGGTGACTTTCTGGCCGGTCGCACCCGTCGTGTCCGACATGGAACCAGTGCCGCCGTTCGCGTTGTAGGTGAGCTTGCTGGCGTTCGCCGTCCACTGCGCGTAAACGGTCAGGGATGTCGCGGGGCAGGGAATGGTCGCGCCGTCCGCATACGCGGTCCCTTTGCCGTCCGCCTTGGTGTTCCACCCGGCAAACGTGTAACCTTCGCGCGTAAAACTATTGGAGGTGAGCTTGCACTGCTCGCCGACCTTGCCGGTGACGGGCGACATGCTGCCGGTGCCGCCGTTCGGGTCGAACGTGATTGAAGTCGTGCTCCCCTCCCACTGGGCGTACAGGGTGACCGTGCCGCCGGCCGTGGCCGTCAGGTTTTTCACCGACTGGCCGTTCGTGTACGACGTGCCTTTGCCGTCCGCCTTCGTGTTCCACCCGGCGAGCGTGTAACCGGTACGCGTAAGCCCGTTCGCACTCAGCGTCTGCTCCTTGTCATACGTGAACGACTGGGCTTCCATTGAACCCGCTGCATCAGCCACGTTCTTATCGAACTGCACCTTGTATTCAATCGGCTTGAACGGCGTATACGTCGCGGCGGCACCCCCCGGAATAAGCGACGCCGAATCATACGACTCACCCGTGCCCATATTGCGCCACTTCTGGATATTCGTATACCCCGTACGCGCGGCCGAACCGTCGGGCTCACCCAGATTAGGCCCTCCCTTCGCTCCCGCCGTCCAGTCGTCGTTATATCCCGCAATACCGGGCTGTTGAGTGAAATTCTTTCCCAGCTTCAACTCCTGCAGCTTGGAAAGACTGTTAAGCATGTAGCCGATTTTCGTCACATTCGACGTGTCGAAGCTCGACACGTCCAACGACACCAACGACTTGCAGTGGGAGAACATGTAGCTCATATTCGTCACCTTCGACGTGTCGAAGTTCGACAAGTCCAGTTCCGTCAGCCCCGAACTGCAGAACATGTCGTACATGTTCGTCACGTTCGACGTGTTCCACTTCGACACGTCCAGTTTCGTCAACGACTTGCAGTCGCGGAACATGCTGCTCATGCTTATCACGTTCCGCGTGTCGAAGTTTGACACATCCAGTTTCGCCAACGAGTCGGAACCTTTGAACATTTCGTGCATGTACACGACGTTGGAGGTGTTGAACTTCGTCACGTCCAATTCCGTCAACGACCAGCAATTCCAGAACATTTCGCCCATGTTCGTCACATTGGACGTGTCGATCTTGTCGAGGTTGTTGATGGAGACAAGCCTGGGGATCCTGTCGAACAGCATGAACGAAACCGTGGGGAACCTCGGGTATGCGCCGTCCGCGCCGTACACCACGTCCCACATGCTGGAGTCAACGCTGCTTGCGGTCGCGCAACCCCTCACGGAACCGTCCGGCACGTTGGTGGTGGTGTTGCCGAGGCCGGCATCCCAACACGTCCCCTTGGTGGGAATGCTGTTCTGGAACGTGATGGTGCGAACATCGTACTTTTCGATATCGCCACCGAAGGTGGGACCACGGTGGAGTGTCCCCGGCCCGTCCGCCGCTTGAGCGGGGGTAGCGCTCGTCGGGCAGAGCGCGGCCATTACAAGCAGGGCGGACAGTCCCGCCAATAGTCGCTGCCATGTTTTCCGGCGGGTGGTTTTTATGATCGTGTTTCTCATTTTCGTCTCCTTGTTGAAGTTTCTAAAAGCAAGGGGCGGGCTACGGGTGAATGTCTGCCCGCCCTTTTGCCATACCGCGTGGTCTGCGCTTTGTCAGGCGGCGTGACGCCGCTTGCACACCTGGAAGTAGACGGCGTTCGTGACCAGGCCGCATACGGCCAGCAGGATCACGATCCCCGCGAACCACGCGACGCCCGCGCCCGTCCGGGCGAGAGGTTCGGACTTGCCCGACCAGTCGTCCGGGTCGGACTCGACCCTGGTGTCCGCGCAGTAGGTTTGGCCGTCGATGGTGACGGTCTTGATCTGCTTGTCGGACTTGCCGTCGTCATCGGACTGGTCGGACTTGTCATCGGACTTGCCGTCGGTCTTGTCGGTCTTGTCGTCGGTCTTCTTGCCTTCCACGAACGGGTCGGATTCCTCCACCGGGCAACTCACCAACGGGGTGCCGGAGACCTTGGCGCGATCGGTGTGCTTCTCGGTGACGCCCTTGAGGGTGCCATGCACATCCACGCTCTCCCCGGGCTTCAAGACCAAGGTGTCCCAGTTGTCCGGGTACTTCAGGTCGGTCACAGTGCCGTCGCCGGCGACCGTGGAATCCTCAAGCTCGAGATCCCTGACCTGGAAGACCGCACCCTCACCGCTCTCCTCGTCCGTCTTGGACGTGTTGGTGATTGTGAACGTGATATCCGTGTCACCGGTCACGGTCAGCGCGTCCTTGGTGTCATCACGGTCGCCGTCGGGGAAGCCGGACTTCGTGTCCCACTTCTCGACGCTGATCGACGGGGTCAGATCCGGGGTCTTCGTCCACACGATGTTCGACTCGCGGTCCACGCCGTTGAACCGTTCGGCGAACTGGTTCTCGTGGCGTTCGGTGAACTTCACGCGCCTGCACTGGATGTGCGCGCGCCAACCGGCCTCATGCGCACCGTCCGCGCTCACAAGCTTCAGATACGCGTCGGTGGCCTTGATAGTGACCAGTCCCTTGTCGCTGGACGTGGCGGTGAACAGGTCGCCACCGAACTTCGAGCTGTCGAAGTTCTTGCCCGCCAGCTTGTCGCCCTTCTTGGCCAACACCTTGCCGTCCTTGTACAGGTCGGCCGCGGCGTACACGGCCCAGTTGCCCGTGTACTGGTCATACTCCGGGTCGAGCTGGTCGCTGACTGTCCAATCGGCCACATCCTGGTAGGCGCGGTTCGCCGGCACCACGGACGAATCCAACTGGTACAGGAACAGGCGATCCTTGTACACGCTCTTGCCGTTCATACTCTCGCCATCAACCTTGACGGTCACATCCTTGGACGGGTTAATCGGCTTCAACGGATTGCTCACCGTGTTCGTCACGTCCTTGCGGTCGTTGGTGATCTGGGTAGCGGTGTTCTTCACCACGTAACCGTCCGTGACCTTGACCACCGTGTACGGCAGGATCACCTGGTACTGCTGGCCCAGCAGGTTCTGGTCGATCGACGGGTCCTTCAACGGGTCGAGCGTCTTCTCGCTGTACGCCTTCAGGTCGGTCGGCTGCGGGTCGCCCTTGACGGTTTCGCCCGTGGCGGGGATCTCGGTGTCCACGGTCTTGGCGAACACGTAGACCACGCCGTCCTTCAACTGGACGTTGAACTTGCCGGTCACGTCCTTGCCGTCCGCGCCCAACACCTCGATCTTCGTCTGGTCGACGCTCAGATACTCGTCGTCGAAGTCATCGACCATGCCCAAGCGCTGCACCTTGTATGCGGTGTTGTCCTCGGTGATGTTCTTCGCGTCCAGGGTGACCACGTAATTACCGGTCTCGCCCAACAGCAAGGTCTTGCCGTCAATCGAAATGGTCGCGTCCTTCGAAGACATGTCCGCCTTTTCAGGGGTGATGTCGGGCGGGTCGTTGTAGACCTCGTTCGACGGGGTGATCGAGTTGTTGATAACCAGTTCATACTGATTCGTGAACTCGTTCTTCGTCGCGGGCACATCCTTGCTTACGGTGCCCTCGAAACGCACCAGCAAGCGAGGCGTGCCGCCGGCCTTCCACTGTTCGAGCAGTTTCGCGCCGGTGATGGTCACCGTGAACGTGTGCTTGGCATCGTCCCACTTGGTCGTGTACTTCTTCTTGCTGACCGGAAGACCGGTGCTCAAGTCCGTCAGCTCCAACGTCTGCTTGTCCGGAGTCAGATACTCATCGTAGGAATCCACGAACCCGACGGTCTTGACCTTGTAGGCAAGGCTGGTGGGCAGCGTCGGCTGGGTGGTCAGCGTGTACTCGACCTTCTGGCCGGGGAACACAACCTTGCCGTTGATGTCCTCGTGGTCGCCACCCTGAGACGCTTCGGCCTCCACGTTCTTCGGATTCGGCGGGATATAACCGCAGATGTACGGTTCGTTCGTGTTCTGGGTCTCGTTGTTGACCTTCTCGCTGGCCTTGTTGGTCAGCTTCGTGCCGTCCGCCGCCGTGCAGAACGTGACCTCCGCGTTCGCGGCCTTCTTGAAGTCCTTGCGCACCTGGGCCGCGCCCTTGCCGTTCGCGAAGTTAATGACACCCGGCAGCAACAGGGTGATCTGCTTCGGGGATTTCAACCCGACCTGCGCCGCGCGGTATTCGGCCTTCGCGGTGGCGGTCACCTTCGTGCCCTCGACCTTGATGTCGAAACTCGAGGTCACGTCCTTGCCCTTGTTGGCGATGTCCGAAACGCTGGACTTCGCGTCGGTGGTCGCGTCGGCCTCGTACACGCGGATCTTCGACGTGTCGGAAGTCAAATCCCAGATGTAGTCCGCGTTCGTGTAGTCGTCGGTCAGGGTGATGTCGGTGACCTTGACCAAATCGTTGGCGATGGTGCCGTTGACCACGCTGGCGACCTGGTCACCGTCGAGGAACGTCAACGCGTCCGCGCCGGTCTTGTTGGTCTCGTCCGGGTCGATGACCGTCTGCCATTTGCCGTCGTCGCCGAGCTTGATCCAGCTCTTGTCCGGGTTCGGGCTCCACTCCTTGACGGGCGGATTATTGCCGGTGATGGTCTGCCTGTTCCACTTCTCCCAGACTCCGTTGGTCATGCTGGCCTTCTGCCCGGCGGACAGCATGCCCTTTTTGAACAAGCCCTTGATGGTCACGCGCACCTTGCGATCGTTCGCCTGGTTGATGGTCGTGCCAAGCAGGCTCTGCTTGGCGGACACCCACACCTTGTTGTTCTCCTTGTGCACGTCGAAGCTCGAGGTCGCCTCCTTGCCATCGATCGTGACGGCCACGGTCGCGGCATCCAAATCCACGTACTTCGCGCTTGCGGAGAAGTCGTCGCCGAGTTCGTACGCGGTCATGTTCGCCGCGAGATTCTTCGGCAAAGTACCGTTGACGGTCACACCGAAATCGTCCTGCTGGACGAACGTGTGCGTGTCCGCGTTCACGTTGTTCTTCCACGCCGAATCCGACGCGCTGGCAGCTTGGGTCTGGTCGGCGCTCCACGTCTTGTCCGGCTTGGGCAGGCGAACCAGCACGGGCGGGTCGTTGCCGGTGATGTCCTGGTTGTTCCACTTCTCCCAGCACCCGTTGGTCATGCTGGCCTCCTGGCCCGCGGAGATGACGCCCTCCTTGAACGTGCCCTTGATGGTCACGCGCACCTTGCGATCGGCCGACTGGTTGGCGGACGCGCCAAGCAGGCTCTGCTTGCCGGTGACCCATATCTTGTTGCCCTCCTTGTGCACGTCGAAACTCGAGGTCGCCTCCTTGCCGTCGATCGTGACGCGCACGGTCGAAGAATCAAAGTTCGCGTACTTCGCGCTTGCGGAGAAGTCGTCGCCGAGCTCGTACGCGGTCATGTTCGCAGCAAGATTCTTCGGCAAAGTACCGTTGACGGTCACGCTGAAATCGTCCTGCGGGACGAACGTGTGCGTGTCCGCGTTGACCTTGTTGCTCCACGCCGAATCGGAAGCGGTCGAGGCCTGGGTCTGGTCCGCGCTCCATATCTTGTCCGGCTTGGGGTTACGCACCCACACCGGCGGGTCGTTCGTCGGCTTGGACTCGTTGTTCCACTTCTCCGACGCGCTGTTCGTCAGCTTCTTCTCGGTCACCGCATATTCGACAGAGGGCGCCTTGTAGATGATGCCGCCGATATACAGCTTCACTGGCCTGTCCTTGGTGCCCATAGCGGTCTTCAGCAGGAAGCTCGACTTGGCCGTGGCGGTCGTGGTGTGCTTGGCGGTGTCGATCGCGATGTCGAAGTTCGACGTCTCGTCCTTGCCATCCACATACACCTTGACCTGATCCTTGTGGTTCCAGTCAATCCACTTCGCGCTGTCCGACCAATCATCCGTAATGCTGTAGCTCGTGAACGGGTTCAGCAAATGCCCGGGAATCCTGCCATTGACAACCGCACCAATCGAATCACCGGTAACGAACGTCTTGGTGTCGGAACCCTTGTTGTTGGTCTTGTCCGGGTCGGACGCGGTTAGCGCGCCCTTCGCATCCAACACCCACACCTTGTTCGGGTCGGGCGTGATCTTCGAGACCTCACGACTGTCGCCCACCTGGCAGGTGTTGTTGTCGCCGCCGTAACACACCTTGCTGTCGTCCTTGATGGTGTAATCCTTGCCGGTTGGCTTCGCCGCCTGCGGCACGTTCAGCACATACTGGCCGGGCACCGTGTTGTCCACGCGCGCCTTGACGATACGCTTGCCCGCCTCACTGTCGTCCACACTGACCGCGGCCGCCACCGTCTTGCCGGACGGGTCGGAAACCGTGACCTTGCTCAAATCGTCCTTGTCAACCGCGCCAATCCACACATCCTTTGTGTCAATCGTGTCGTACAGCCACAAATGCGTCGCGGCGTTCGACTGCGCGCGCACATGCGCGGTGTACAACGACCCGCTGGCAAGCTGCCGGTTCGCATCCGTCACCGCACTGCCATCCGCGGCGGTCAAATCCTTGGACGGAGGCGGGGTCGCGACATTCCACGACTCCGACGCCTCATTCTCGCCATACAAGTCCAGCCCGGCGGACATCTTGCTCGTCTGCGGAATCGCGACGTCAAACCAGTATTTTCCGGCCGGCCAGACCTTCCAGTCCGCCTTGAGGTCGCACGCCCAAAACTCGGGCAAATCGGACGTGCCCTCGTTCGGCGCGGTGAAGTCCTTCTTCGCCTCCAACGCGGTCCCGTCAACGCCCTTCCAGTGCAACGTCACCTTGCCGCTCACGTCCTCCGCGATCGAGGAGCCGGAGCGCGACAGGGTAAGCTTGTCATGCACCGCGCCCGTCTGACCCGCCGTCGTCACACCAGACGACGCCTCGGTCGAACCAGTCAGCGTGTAGTTCGGCGGGGCGGGCTGGTCCTTGGCGAGCACGATTACACGCAGAGACGCATCCAGTTTGGAGTCCACACTCGACTCGGCAAGCTTGCTGACACTGCGCGTGCCCTTCTTGTCGGTCCACTGCGTGTCGACATTCCAAGTGGTGCCGTTGTAGGTGTAGGTCTTATTCTCAGTAGCAGTCTTAAAGGCGGTCGTCCAAGTGTCCTTGACATCGACATGGTTCGCGGCCCACCACTTGCCGTCGCCAATCGCGACGCCCACGCCAACCAGACGGCAATCAGCGCTATCGGTGCCGGTGTAGGAGGCCACGCACTCGGCGTTCGCGGCATTGATGGAATTGTTAATGACCGTGTCGGCGTCTGTATCGCCCTCGTTGACCGAATAGCCCATCTCGGTCAGCGCGGCCCTGACACCCGCATTGGTCGCCGCCCACGAGTCCTTGACTTTCCACACAACCGACATGTCGGCAGGCTTGTCGCCACCGCCGCCATCCTCGCCCTTGCCGCCGCCGTCTCCTGCGGACGCTCTCGGTGTCGCTGCGACCAGCAAAGCCATCGAAGCGACCAGCGCCATGAGGACAGCCATCCATCGCCGTAATTTCACGCTCATTTCTTCCTCCTATACGGTGGGGTTGTGGACCCGTCCAGCTGCGTTGCCGGACGGGTGATTCGAGACTGACAGATATCGCCCGCTTACCGGGTGGTTTTCAGGCAATGTGGTCGAAGCCCCCTGTTCCCGGGCGTGTTGTGGATAATTGCCGCGCCGGGTTATGCACATGACACCGCTCGCGAGTCGTTGAAACGCAAGTTATCCACACAAGACTCATCTCATCCACCGCGCCGTCCACAACCAATCCACCCGTTCGCTCCTACAATGGGAGGCAAGCACTACCTGATAGCGGTTCAAAGAGAGGGTCGCCATGTCGAAGAAGACCACAAAAGCAACAAAAGCCACCACAACAACCAGCGCCCCGAGCAAGACCAAACAAAGCTCCCCCGCGTCAATCGCCCCAACGCAAACCGGCGAAACGCCAGCTCCCTCCATCCCCATCACCGCCCCCGGCCAGTTCGGGCGAGTCAACGTCATGGACATCACCCCGTGCGAAGAGCACGGCATCTACCCGGCGCGAGTCGAACTCGGCGAACCGTTCGAGGTCACGGCGCAGGTGTTCATCGAGGGGCGCACCAAAGTGGGCGCCACCGCCGTCGTGCGCGACCCGCACGGCATGGAAACGTTGCGACTGCCGATGACCTGCGCGAACGCCGGCCTCGACCGCTGGAAGGTCGAACTGGTGTGCGGCGAGCGCAGCGACGCCAAACCGTGGGAACCCGAGTTTGCGCAGATCGAGCCGCAGCTCGGCGAGTGGAGCGTCACCATCGAGGGGTGGGAAGACACCTATCTGTCTTGGCTGCACGATGCCACCATCAAGGTGCAGGTGGGTGACGATGTCGAGAACGCGCTGATCTCCGGTTCGCAACTGTTCACCCGCTGGGCCGCCTCGCCCGACGCGCGGCTCGACCTGTCCCAGCGCAAGCATCTCGAAACCGCCGCGGCCACGCTGGCCGACACCACGTTGCCGCCGGAGCAGCGTCTCTATGCCGCGAACGACGACGACATCAGCGCCATGCACGTCACCAATCCCCTGCGCGACGGCCTGTCCACGAGCGCGGCGCAACGCTTCAAGGTGGAGCGCCCCGGCTCGAGTTTCGCCGCATGGTATCAGTTCTTCCCCCGCAGCGAAGGTGCCTACGTCGACAAGGCGACCGGCAAGATCGTGCAGGGCACGCTCAAAACCGCTCTCGCCGGCCTCGAACGCGCGAAGGAGGAAGGCTTCGATATCGTCTATCTGCCGCCGATTTTCCCCATCGGCACGACGAATCGCAAAGGCAAGAACAATTCGCTCGTCGCCGGCCCCGACGACCCTGGTTCGCCGTTCGGCATCGGCTCCGAGCTGGGCGGCCACGACACCGTCGACCCGCTGTTGGGCACGATGGACGATTTCAAGGCGCTCACCGCCCGCGCCCATGAGCTGGGTTTGGAAATCGCGCTCGATTTCGCGCTGCAGTGTTCGCCCGACCATCCGTGGGTCAAGCAGCATCCGAATTGGTTCAAGATCAAGCCGGACGGCACGATTGCGTTCGCGGAGAACCCGCCGAAGAAATATCAGGACATCTATCCCATCGATTTCAACGCGGATATGCCCGGCATCGAGAAGGAAGTCGAGCGCATCCTGAACCTGTGGATCAAAGCGGGCGTAACGATCTTCCGCATCGACAACCCGCACACCAAGCCGGTGCGCTTCTGGCAGGACGTGATCGCCGCCATCACCAAAGCCCATCCGGAGGTGCTGTTCCTCGCCGAGGCGTTCACGCGCCCAGGCATGATGCGCGCGCTGAGCTACGTGGGGTTCACCCAGTCGCACTGCTATTTCCCTTGGCGCAACACCAAGGAGGAGTTGGGCGAGTATCTGCTCGAAACCAACGGCAACGCGGGCTATTACCAGCACAACACGTTCTGGCCCACCACGCCGGACATCCTCACCAGCTACGTGCGCGACAACGGCATCGCCGGGCATGCGGTGCGCGCGGTGCTGGCCGCGATGGGTTCCCCGAGCTGGGGCATGTATAACGGCTACGAGCTCATCGAGAACCGCCAGCGCCCCGGCTTCGAGGAGCAGATCGACAACGAGAAATACGAAGTGAAAGTGCGCGATTGGGCGCGCGCAAGCGAGTTCGGCATCAGCGAACTACTCACCTCGCTCAACCGCATCCGCCGCGGGCATGCGGAGGCGTTCAGCTATCACAACGTGCGCTTGCTGCCCACCACCGACGAGAACATTCTCGCTTTCGCGCGGCACACGCCGGGCGAGCTGACCCGCAGCGGCAAGCCGGAGACGCTGGTGGTGGTGGTCAATCTCGACGGGCACAACGCGCATCAGGCTTCGGTGCATCTGGAAATGCCTGAGTTCGATATCGACCCGCGCTGGGGGGCGCACATGCGCGACGAGCTGACCGGGCGCGATTTCGCGTGGAGTTGGGACAATTTCGTTTCGCTGGCGCCGTGGGCGGACGTGGCGCACATCTTCCACGTCGAGCGCGACTTTTAAGCGGCGAATCGATAACGCCTGACACCTCGGTGGGTGGGCACGCGGTATGGTGTGTATGAGAAAACTGTCAACCATATAAGGAGCAATGACATGGCAGAGACCTTCAACGTCGTGGTGGAGATTCCGCGCGGCTCGAAGAACAAGTACGAAGTCGACCACGAGACGGGCCGCGTGTTTCTGGACCGCACGCTGTTCACCGCGATGGGTTATCCGGACGACTACGGCTACATCGAAGGCACCTTGGGTGAGGACGGCGATCCGCTGGACGCGCTGGTGATGATTCCGAACTCGGTGTTCCCGGGTTGCGTGGTGGAGTGCCGCGCGGTGGGTCTGTATCACATGGTGGACGAGGCCGGCGGAGACGACAAGGTGCTGTGCGTGCCGGCGGACGTGCGTTTCGACGACATCAAGGATGTTGACGACGTGTCCGAATATCACAAGGCGGAAATCAAGCACTTCTTCGAGCAGTACAAGGCTCTGGAACCGGGCAAGGAAGTCCTGCCCGGCGATTTCTGGACCGGCGCCTCGAAAGCCGAGGAGGAAATCGTTGCCGCGCGCGAGCGTCTCGCAGCAAGCGAGAAGTGAGCGGGCGGAGACGATTTAGGACAGTCCAGTGGACTGTCCGACTCCGAGGCCGAACCGAGCCGATAGGTGAGGTGAGGTAACGATGAGCCGGCCGCATGGCCGTCCATAATTGCTGTTCGAGGAGGAAATTGTCGCAGCACGCGAACGCCTCGCAGCACGCGAGAAGTGAGCGGCTTTTCGCCCACACGCGATAAATAATGCAAGAACCCGCGCGGTTTACGCCGTGCGGGTTCTGTTATATTCGCCGAATTGCAAGGCGAACGAGGCTACCAGCCGACGACTTGAATCAGCAGGGCGGCGGCGAAGACCATCAGACCGAAAAGCATCACCGGCAACAGCGCCACACCCACCCACGGCGCGCGCACGGACGGATCGGGGTCGAGTTCCTTGAGCCAAAACGTCGAAGCATACGCCAGCACGAGCGCCACCACAACCATGATGGCAACCAGCGCCATGAACTTCGGCACAATCACCAGCTCGACGACGCTTTGACTCGCCACGACATACGGCAAAAACACCCAGCCGGCCAGCGAGATCGAAGCGGCGCCGCCCGTCACGCAGTGCGACAGCGCGCGAATAAGATGCGAACGCTCGGCGCGCAGCATCTGCCGAGCGAACGAGACGATGATGAGCAACACCAGCAACCCGGCCACCGCCGCGGCCCAACGCGCCATCGGATATGTGTTGCGATGCAATGCGCTGGCAAACATTCGCGCATTCATCGGCAACAGCAATGTGCTAACCGGCGTGGCCACGGCAATCAATGACAGCAACCCGGCGACGAAGCCGATCACACGGTCGGCCATGCCCGCCCGAAACGGCCAGCACACATGGAACGCGACAAGCACCACCAGTGCCACGACGGCCAAACCATAGAAAACCACATCGGCCAACGGCCCGCACACCGACGTCAGCACCAGCACCACATACGCCAGCGCCTGCACGCCCAGCATCCGCCCAGCATCCCATTTGGCCGTGGTTTCGCCGCCCATATCCAGCTCCCTGCTCTGCATTTCAATACTCCCCCATCCTACCCAACACCCGCGCGCACCTCTCACATCCGCCTTCGGTAATGACAAATAAAGCGTGTCCTATGCATGCGCGTACAATACACACAGCATCATCACAACCGGGTAAGGGGGTCGACGTGACTGACTTGACGTTGATGACGTTTGCCAGCAACCCCGCCTCCGTATTGCCCTCGCTCGCCCTGCTGTCGCATCGTGTGCGTGTGCTGCCGATGGACGCGGCCAGCCTAGTGAAAATGCCCGAGAACACCATCCTGTTCCTCGACGCGCGCGACGATTTGGCCACCGCGAAGACGCTGTGCAGTCTGATTCACGCCTCCGGCCTGTCCACGCCGATTGTGCTGGTTCTCACCGAGGGCGGGTTCACTGTTGTCAACTCGCAGTGGGGCATCGCCGATGTGGTGGTGGCCTCCGCTTCACCCGCCGAGGTCGAGGGGCGTTTGCGCTTGGTGGCCGAGCGCGGCAATGCGCCGGTTGCCACGGCTGGCGCTGCCGACAGGAGCGTGACCGCCGAGGATGGGCAGATTCATTCCGGCGATCTCATTGTGGACACGAACGGGTACACCGCTTCGTTGCGCGGCCAGCCGATCGACTTGGCGTACAAGGAGTTCGAGCTGCTCAAATATCTGGTGCAACACCCCGGTCGCGTGTTCACGCGCGCTCAGCTGTTGCAAGAGGTGTGGGGTTACGACTATTACGGCGGCACCCGCACCGTCGATGTGCACATCCGTCGTCTGCGCGCCAAGCTCGGCGGCGAGTATGAGCATCTGATCGGCACTGTGCGCAACGTGGGGTATCGCTTCGACCCGCCGGAGGAAGAGGCCGGGCAGTCCGCGGCCAAATCCGCGGCAACAGCGGACAGCGAATCCGGCGAACCTGCCAAACCCAACAACACCGCCGAACCCAACGCACAATGAACAACAGCCCCGCACGCACTACATCGGGACGCGAGTCGAAAAAGGCTCGGCTGGAGCGTATGCGCGCCGAATATGCGCTGCTGTGCGAAACCTACCCTGAGCCGAAATGCGCGCTCGATTTCTCAACGCCATTGCAACTGCTGATCGCCACGGTCTTAAGCGCCCAAACCACCGATAAGCGCGTCAACACGGTCACGCCCGCACTGTTCGCCGCCTATCCCTCGTGCCGCGAGCTGGCCTGCGCGAATCCGCAGGATGTGGAGGATATCATTCATCCACTCGGCTTCTATCGCTCCAAAACCAAGCATCTGCTGGGATTAGCCGCCGCGCTTGACGAGCGTTTCGACGGCGAGGTGCCGCAAACGATGGAAGAGCTGACCAGCCTGCCCGGGGTGGGTCGCAAGACGGCGAATGTGGTGCTCGGCAACGCCTTCGGCATCCCGGGATTTCCGGTGGACACCCATGTGATGCGCGTCACCGGGCGGCTGCGCTGGCGCACCGATTGGCGGTCGGCGCACCCCGACCCGGTGGCCATCGAGCGCGAGATCACCGCTTGCTTCCCACCCGAGGATTGGACGGATTTAAGCCATCGGCTGATTCTGCACGGACGCGCCATCTGCCACGCCCGCAAGCCCGATTGCGCCGTCTGCCCGCTGGCCCAAACCTGCCCGTCCGCGCAATAGAAATCGCATCTGGGCAGCCGGCCTGTTCGACGGCAACGATAGACTGACACCATGTCGAAGAATCGCAGACACGGGGCACAGCGGACAGTCCAAACCGATCAGCTGAGAAGCTGGCTTATTTTCATCGGAGTGGCCGTTGCGCTGGGCGCATTGGTGTGGGCGGCGGTGCCGTTGCTCAGCCGCCAGTCTTTCTTCGGCGGCAGCACCGTGCAGTCCAACAGCGCCGTCACCGTCGGGCTCACCAACGTTCCCAAAACGCTCGACATCCGCACCACCGACGACGCTGGGCTGAACCGCGCGCTCATCGGCAATGTGTATGAGACGCTGCTTAGCCGCGACGAGGAGAACCAGCCCACAGCAGGGCTCGCAAGCACTTGGAAAACCTCAGAAGACGGCCTGACACTCACGTTCACGTTGCGCAGCGATTTGCGCTTCTCGAACGGCCACACCCTCGACGCTTCGGATGTGGTGTGGTCGTTGCAACAGGCAATACAAAACAAGTGGCCGGGAGCCGAAACGGGGTTCTCCTCCCTTGAGTCGGTGGTCAACCCGGACGAGACGACGGTGACAATCACCCTGAGCCAGCCGGACGCCTCGCTGACGCGCACGCTCTCGAGCCGTCTCGGCATCGTCTATGACAGCGAAGCGCATGTCGATTATCAAAGCGCGGCGGCTGGCTCCGGCCCCTTCACCATCAAGGAGTTCACGCCGGGCAGCAAGATCGTGCTCACCTCCAGCCGTGATTCCGGCGCGAAAACCGGCACCATCACGCTGAGCAATTTCGCCGATGACACCGCGCTGCTCAAGGCCGCGCGCGCGGGCGACGTCGATTTGGCGGTGCCGAGCGACCCTGCTTCGGCGGCCGAGGCGAAGAACGATCCGTCGGTGAAGGTCTCGGAGGGGGTGAGCACCAGCAAAGTCGCGTTGCTTTATAACAACGACACCAATTCGATTCTTTCCGATATACAGGTGCGTCAGGCGTTGCGCGTGATACTGGATAAGAGCGCGCTGGCGGACGGCCGCGCCGATGTGGCGCAATCCTCCGAAGGCAAGCCGATCACGCTCGGCGGACCCATCGGCCCGCTCGAACCAGGCTATGAGGACTTGACCGATCTGTTCCCCCTTGACGTTGCCAAAGGCCAGCGCATGCTGAACTATTTCGCCGTCAACTATCTCGGCACGTTCAAGCTCATCGCCCCCGAGTCATACCAGTCGCTTGCCCAGGCCATCGCCGACCAGCTGAGCAATGCGGGCCTGTCGGTGCAGATGGAAGCGCTGAATGACGAGGAACTCAACAACCGCAAGGAGAGCCGCGATTTCAACCTGCTCGTCACCGTGCTGGACGGCACGACGAGCACCGCGTCCTACGCCAATCCCGACAGCCTGACGCGATACAACAGCGCCGACGCGCAGCAGCAATACGCCGACGCGCTGAAAGCCACCACTGACGACGCCTATCAGAACGCGCTGAAAACCTACGCGCGCACCGTCAGCAACGACGCGGCCAGCGACTGGCTGTACGTGCGCAAGGCGAGTGTGGTTGCTTCCACGAAACTTAGCGGATACTCCGCTCAGATGGCGGACGAGCGTTTGCTGTTGAAGGATGTCGCCAAGCAGTAGCATCAGGTGGTTAGCTTAAGCAAGTAATGTCAATCAGTCACCTTAAGCAAGTAACGCCAAACAACAGCCTGCAAACAGCAGCGACCGCCAGTTTTCGCGCGGCTTCCTTGTCATACAAACGCCTTAAACTGGCGCGTATGACTGAAGAGAATTCCATCAACGCCAATCTCACCCCCCTGCCCGACAAAGTGGGTGTGGAGGGCCTCGAAGACAAGTGGCGCGCCGTCTGGGAGCAGAACGGCACCTATACGTTCCGCAACACCCGCGAGCGCAAATCCGTCTATTCCATCGACACCCCCCCGCCCACCGTGTCCGGGCATCTGCATGTCGGCCATGTGTTCTCCTACACGCACACCGATGTGATCGCGCGATTCAAGCGTATGCGGGGCTACGACGTGTTCTATCCGATGGGCTGGGACGACAACGGCCTGCCCACCGAACGCCGCGTGCAGAATTATTACGGCGTGCGCGTGGACACGTCGTTGAAATACGACCCCGATTTCAAGCCGCCGTTCGAAGGCACCGACGGCAAGAAGATCGACGCCAAGGATCAGGTGCCGATTTCGCGCAAGAACTTCATCGAACTGTGCGAGCGCCTGACGGCCCAGGACGAGAAGCAGTTCGAGGAACTGTGGCGTTCGCTGGGGCTGTCGATCGACTGGTCGCAGACCTACCACACCATCGGCGCGCACCCACAGCGCGTGGCGCAGAAGGCATTCCTGCGCAATCTGGCGCGCGGCGAGGCCTATCAGAAGGACGCGCCGGGCCTGTGGGACGTGACGTTCCAGACCGCCGTGGCCCAAGCCGAGCTGGAGTCGCGCGAATACCCCGGTTTCTACCACAAGGTGGCGTTCCGTTTTGAGGACGGCACACCGATTTACATCGAGACCACCCGCCCGGAGCTCCTGGCGGCGTGCGGCGCGCTGATCGCGCACCCGGACGACCCGCGTTATCAGAAGTATTTCGGGCAGTACGTCTATTCGCCGCTGTTCAAGGTGAAGGTGCCGATTCTGGCGCACAAAGCCGCGGAAATGGACAAGGGCGCGGGCATCGCCATGTGCTGTACGTTCGGCGACGTGACCGACGTGGAATGGTGGCGCGATTTGGGATTGCCGTTGCGTTCGATCATCCAGCGCAACGGGCGCATCGTCATGGACGTGCCCGATTGGATTGAAGACGCTTCCGGCCGCGCGATTTTCGAGGAGACGGAAGGCAAGACCACGTTCTCCGCGCGCAAGATCATCGTCGACCATCTGCGCGAATCGGGCGATTTGGACGGCGAGCCGACGCCGACCAAGCGTATGACGAACTTCTATGAAAAGGGCGACAAGCCCTTGGAAATCGTCACGTCGCGCCAGTGGTATCTGAAGAACGGCGGCACCGACACCACGCTCAACGCCCAGCTCATCGGGCGCGGGCGCGAGCTGAAGTTCCATCCTGATTTCATGCGCGTGCGTTACGAGAATTGGGTGCATGGCCTGAATGGGGACTGGCTGATTTCTCGCCAGCGCTTCTTCGGCGTGCCGTTCCCGCTGTGGTACCCGGTGCAGGAAGACGGCACGCCGGATTACGACCATCCGATTGTGCCGAGCGAAGACCTCTTGCCCATCGACCCCACCGACGATGTGCCGGAGGGCTACAGCGAGGATCAGCGCGATGTGCCGGGCGGCTTCACCGCCGAGCCGGACATCATGGACACGTGGGCCACTTCGTCGCTCACCCCGCAGATCGTGACCCGCTGGGAGGAGCCGGGCGAGGAGAATCAGGCGGTGTTCAACGCCACGTTCCCGATGGACTTGCGCCCGCAAGGTCAGGACATCATCCGCACCTGGCTGTTTTCCACCGTCGACCGCGCGCATTTGGAGAACGGCTGCCTGCCGTGGGCCAATGCCACGCTGTCGGGCTGGATTCTCGACCCGGACCACAAGAAGATGTCGAAGTCCAAGGGCAACGTCGTGGTGCCGGACAAGCCGATCAAGCAGTTCGGCGCGGACGCGGTGCGCTATTGGGCCGCTTCCGCCCGCCTGGGGCTCGATGCCACGTATGACGAAGGCCAGATGAAGATTGGCCGCCGTTTGGCCATCAAGTTGCTCAACGCCACCAAGTTCGCGCTGGCCATTGGGCGTGAGGATGAAAATCATCATGTGGGCGATTCTGCTGTCGCCACATGGAACCCGACCGATGTGACCGAACCGCTCGACCGCGCCGCCATGGCGAAGATGGCGCTGGTGTTGCGCGAAGCCACCCTCGCGATGGAAACCTACGAACATTCCAAGGCGCTGGAGGCTGTGGAAAATTACTTCTGGCAGTTCTGCGACGACTATATCGAGCTGGTGAAGAACCGCGCGTATGGCACCGCCGATGCCACAGGCAATGTGCCGAGCGAGGCGGCCGTGCGTTCCGCGCGCACGACGCTGGGCTTGGGGCTGGATGCGTTCGCGCGACTGCTTGCGCCGTTCCTGCCGTACGCCACCGAAGAGGTGTGGGGCTGGATGCACGCGGGCGAAGGTTCCGTGCATCGCGCCGCATGGCCGACGCCTGAAGTGTATGAGGCGGCGGCGTTCAAGGTGACGCCGGAGCTGCTGAACCATGCGGGCGAGGCGCTGGCCGCGTTGCGCGGCATCAAGTCGAAGGCCAAGGTGTCCATGAAGACGCCGATTCTGTCGGTGACGCTGGGCGTGGCGGACGATGTGCGCGACTCCCTGCAGAACGCAATGAGCGATATCGCCGAAGCGGGCCGCGTAGTGGGCAAGATCAGCTTCGCCGGCGCGATTGCCGCGGTCAAGGCCGCCAAGGCCACCGCCGATGCCGCCAAGGAGGCCGCGAACCAGGCCAAAGCCGAAGCTGAGGCCGCCGCCGAAGTCATCGTCGCCGACTCCGAACTCGGCGAGCCGCCGACCAAACCCAATCGCTCCTAGAATCCCATGGCGCGGTAAATTTCCCATGGCGCGGTGTGGCAAAACGGCTTAAAATAGCCAAATTGCCAAAATCGCACACCGCGCCATGGGGTGTATTAGGGTGTATTAGGGTGTATTACGCGAAGACGTCGAGAATGCCGGGGTCGCCGCCGGCGTCGGCGATGCGCTGGTGACGCTTTTTTGCTTCGGTGACCACGAATTCGCGGTACATTTCCGCGATATCCGGGTCGAGCCCGGCGTCGGTGGCAATGCGATGCAAGCGCTCGATCTGGTATTCCTCGCGCTTGACATCCTCGGGCGCGAACCCGGCACCGGCCTTGAGCACGCCCACCTGCAAGGTGGCCTTGAAGCGCTCGGCCAGCAGCGCAATAATCGCCGAATCGATATTGTCGATGGACTGGCGCAATGCCTTGATTTTGGCTACTGCCTCGGCGGTTTCAGGATGTTCGGCCGCCTGCGCCGCGTCGATGGTCGTCTTCTGCCAGTCACTATCGCTCATAAAACCCCAGACTACACCGACACACAGCGCAGTGCGTTATGCGTATCGATATCAAAAGGCAACGCCATATAACAAGTTTCCGCACCATACCGGCAGCCAAGACAACGGGAAAGCACGTTAAATAGGCAATATACGTGTCTGGGGAGCGGATGTCGCCGTGTTCGACACCCTCCGGGCCGGTAGGCCAAGTCTTACGTCTCACACGGCGACATCCGCTCCAAAAGCGCGTCTGCGTTCGCTTGAGAGTAACGCGCATTTATGTCCGTTGAAAGTAACGCGTCTATGTTCGCTTGGGGGGTAACGCGTCTGTGTGCGTTTGTGGGTAGCGCGGTTTGTTTGTAAGGTAGCGCGGTTATTCCTGTTTGAGGCGCAGTTCCTCTTCGAGTTCCTGGATGCGCAGGGCCTGGGCGGCGATGAGCTGGTCGCGCGGGTCGACGGCTTTGCCCTGCGGCGTGGATAGGTCGGGAGACTGCTTCCACCGGGCGAAGGCGCGTTCGATGCGCTTGTAGCCGACGATCTTGGGATCAAGGCCGGCCTCGCGGAACAGGGCCGCGGGTTTCTCACCCTCCCTATAGCGGCGCATGCACTCCACGCGGAACCAGTCCGCGTAACGGATACGCGAGGACGCGTCAATACTGTCCACCGCCGCCAACGACGACAAATACGCCCGCTGACCCGACGTAAAACTTTGCGGCTCACTCATCATCCGCCGCCTTTCTCAATGTGCAAGGAACTGAAAAACTTTCGAAAGGCCCCGCTGTCTTGCGCGAGGCTCGCGACCCCAAACACGGGGGCCAAGGGCCGCGTGTCGTTTTGGCCGCGGCCTTATTCGGTTGTTGTCATTTCGACCGGAACTACCCCGGTCATTGTCATTTCGACTTATTGTCATTTCAACCGAGCGCAGCGAGTGGAGAAATCTTGTTCTGCATGGTTATGCCGTTGGCCGAAAGATTTCTCCGCTTCGGCCTGGCGGCCTGCGGTCGAAATGACAGGGAACGGGACCGGTCGCGGCTCCTCTTTCAAATGAGTCGGGATCGGAGGCCCCCGCAGGCGGGGGCTGTCGCGCGGATGCGCGACTGGGGGTGGTCACGCCAGTCACGTGACCACGCCCGCACCACCCCCAGTCGGCCTTGCGGCCGACAGCCCCCGACGTCTTATGCGACGCTCGCAACGCTATCGCTGCTCGCTGCCACGAAG
>NZ_JAAIIJ010000008.1 GCF_012932445.1 Bifidobacterium panos | reverse complement strand
AACCAGCCTCCGACGGATCGGCAGCGGGCTTCGCAACCTGCGCCTCATACTTGACACCCGTCACCTTCTCCGGCGCAGTGCCGTGACCGTTCGCGTCGAACGTCACATCATACTTGTCACGCGTGTACTGAATCTTCACCACCGTCGAACCATCACCGGCAATCTTCGACTGCGCAACCGTTGTGGGAGCCATGAAACCCGTATAGGACTTCGCCCTGGCATCGGTATCCACACCCGTCGTACCGTGCCCCGTCTCCGTATCCTCGGACTTGAGCGTGTACTCGTCATCATCCACGTTCTGCAGATAATGCTCAACCGTGTACTCGGTGTCCGTATTCGCCGTCCACTTCGCATACAGCGTCAGATTATTGGCCGGCATCTTGGACGTGGCAAAATCCCACTTCTTCGCATCGGTGCACTTCTGATCCTCGTACCAGCCACCGAACGTGTAACCAGCCTCCGACGGATCGGCAGCGGGCTTCGCAACCTGCGCCTCATACTTGACACCCGTCACCTTCTCCGGCGCAGTGCCGTGACCGTTCGCGTCGAACGTCACATCATACTTGTCACGCGTGTAATAGATCTTCACGACGGTCTTGCCATTACCGGCAATCTTCGACTGCGTCACCTCCGTGGGAGCCTTGAAACCCGGATAGGACTTCGCCTTGGCATCGGTGTCCTGATCCGTCGTACCGTGCCCCGTCTCCGTATCCTCGGACTGGAGCGTGTACTCATCGTCGTTATCCACGCTCTGCAGATAATGCTCAACCGTGTACTCGGTATTAGTGTTCGCGTCCCACTGGGCCGTGAACGTCTCATCCGAATCACCATACGCGCCCGACGGCACCGGACTCCAAGCCGAGAACGTATAACCGTCACGCGACAGATCCGCTTCCTGCGGGATATCGTATTCCTCGTCCTTCACACCGGACATCGACACGGACTCCTTGCCGTTCTTGTCCTTGCCGCCGCCGTACTTGAAGGTGACCGTCACCAAATCCTTATACTGCGCGGTGAACGTCATATCCGACGTCACCTCCGCATCACCAACCCCAGAAGGCTGACGCATCTGGTCTTCCACGCCATCCACACTCGCCAGCCAACCCGTAAACCGCTTACCCTCGTTCGCCGTGACATCCGGCTGCACAAAACTCGCGCCAGAGGAACTCTTGCCAGAAGACACCTTCGCCCCATACGCCACCGACAAGGACAAGGGGGTGGTCGCATCCTTCATCTTGCCGCCATCGCCGACAACGAACGTCACGTTGCGCATCACCTTCGCCGACACCTTCACATCACCGGTCACCTTCGCAGCCGGAACCGTCAGCTCACCCGTGTCCTTGTCGAACGTGTAATCCGCGGCGGCAAGCTCATTGCCGCCCACCGTGACCTTCACCGACGACGTATCCAACGTACGACCCGCAGCCGCAGTCAACGTCGTCGAATAATCGACATTATTCGTCAACACCTTCGTGTCAGTCGTGCTGCTCGTCACCTTGTTGTCGTCCAAGTCATACGTCACATTCACACGCTGCACCGCAGCAGACGCCGTGGTACCAGCCTCGTCAAGCTTGAAATCCTCAACCTCGACATAAAAACCAGCATTGTAAGCAGCACGGGCATCATTGTTCGGTATATCATTCCACTGACCCGCAGCTCCAAAACCGTACTGGCCAACGCCTTCAATACCACTGTAAGCATTAGGCTCACCATCGCTCCAGTTGCTATACGCGGCAGTGGCCTGCCCGTTCGACCTTGTGGAGTTGGTCCAGATCATCGTTCCCTTGCTCGGGCCCGTCACCCAATACCAAGCTGTACCCCAACCGACATCACCGGCCTGCTGAGTGACAGTGAACGTATCACCATCCTCCGCGGCACGCGCCGCAGTCGTAAAACGGGTCGCACCTATCCAACCCGGCTGATTATTGAACGATTTGAAGATCAGGTTGTGCTCCTCGGCCGACTCGATAGTCAGCAAATGACCATTCGAACCAAGAAACTCCGTGGACTTCGCCGCACTAAACGCGACGTTCCAGTTCATTTGTTTACTGACGAATGTGTATGCGTGACCGTTATACAGGATCACGCTGTAATCCGTGCCGTTGTACGTGGCCTTCAATGGCTTGTTCACGACGTTGACGGTCACGTTCTGCTTCGTGTCACCACTCGTGGTGAACGTCAAACCCCGCAGATACGTCTGCAAATCCTCCGCGGTTATCGTCGCCTCGCCGGTCGCCGACGACGTCTTAATCGTCACATACGAATACTTTCCGCCAGCGACCACTTTGCCGCCGGCCACATACGCGCCCGTATTATCCAACGCGGACACCACCGACGCGTTCGCCGGAACAACCACGGCCGGAGAGAAGTACCCCGAGTCCACCTGCACCGTGACATACGAGCTGGCACCCGTGACAGTCGCCGCGCCCAGCTTGTACGAGGCACCCGTAGTCGCGTCGCCTATGCTGACAAGGGTCTTCTGATCCTCATTCAGCGTCACCACCAGCTTGTCGTCGTCCGCCCGGGCCATCGGTGCTACGGCCACCGCAAGCATCGTCGCGATCACTGCAATCACCGCGCACACGCACCGCCATACGGGGCGGTCAGCAACACGATCCATCATCGCAAAACTCCTTCACAACACTCCCCGCGCAACCACGCAACAGCCGAACCGTCCAGCCGGGCGCGCGAAACTTATTCAGCATCAAAGATTCCCCCCCCACGACTGCTGAACAACGCGGCAAGTTCCAGCGGTCGCAACACCGGAACAACCCAACCGCACCATTCCGGGACAAACACCAAAAGAGGGAGCAAAATCCCCCGGCGTGTCACAAGAGACCAAACCGGGGGCGGAACGACGGCACGCACGCTAAAAACAGCGCACAACGCTGTTCGTCAGCGAATGACCTATACTCGCATGTACAAGCCCCGTGTTGACCGCTGGTTTCCAAGTCACCGGGGCATTGCATTACCCGCGAGGCAAGAAAGCCTGGACGATCAACGCCCTGGAACGGGGCTCTGCGCCCGAAATGACAAGGAGCTCAGCCTGAGGCTCCCGCTGGCGGGAGCTGTCGCGCGTCTGCGCGACTGAGGGTGGTTGGACCAGACACGTGCCCGGCGAGACCACCCTCAGTCAGCCTGACGGCTGACAGCTCCCGCCAGCGGGAGCCTAGGACGAAACAAACCGGCTACGTCAGAATGCCCTAGGCGGATGTTGACGTGTGAGACGTAAGACTTGGCCTACCGGCCCGGAGGGTGTCGAACACGGCAACATCCGCCGCTAGACACCGCAATAGCCAAACAACACGAAAACTAAACGGAACTCACTAAGAACAAAGACGAGCACTGTAACCCAAAACAAATCAAGAACAATAGCGAGCGCACTGCGACTCAAAACAGACTGAGAACAGTAGCGAACGCACCGCAACTCAAAACAGACTGAGAACAGTAGCGAACGCACCGCAACTCAAGACAGATCGAGAACAGTAGCGAACGCACTGCGACTCAAGACAGACTGAGAAAGATAACGAGCGCACTGTAACCCAAGACAAACCGATAAAACGAAGAGCCCTGTGATGGACAGTACAGGGCTCTTCGTCGATATGAAATTACATTACTTGACGTCGGCTCTGCGAGTCACGGCGAGACCCACGATCCACGAAACGACCGACCATGCCAACAGCACCAGGCCGGCCTGCCACCAGTTCGGCATCCAATAGGCTTGCGCCGTCTCGCCGGCGGAAGAATGGCACCCGGCCGACAGGAATGTGGACATGGCGGTATTGGGCGTCAGCCCCGAGAGCGAACCCACCCACTTGAGCCAGCTGACCTTAGCGGTGGCCATCGAAACAAGGGACAGCGCCATGGTAAGCGCCATGAACAGCACCACCACCGAAACAACACCGCCGACAGTGGAGCGGGTCATGCCGCCAAGCCCCTGCGCCAATAATGCTACAACCGCCGTGACAACAGGCATTCCGATGAGCGTCACCGGCATGATGCGCCATTCCTCGCCGCTCAGCGCGGTGATATCGAACCCGGCAAACATCAGCCTGACGACGCCGTAGGCGGCCGCCACGCCGATCAGGCCATCCACGAACGAGAACAGAGCGAGGGCCGCGGACTTGCTCGCATAGAACAGGCCGCGCCGCGGGTTGGCAACCAGGCTCGACTGCACCGCGGAGGTGGTGTATTCGCTGGTGATGGCCATGACGCCGAAGATGCCGATGACCAGCGCCGTGATGGTGGCGGCGGACGAAATCGACATCCATATATCAGCTTCGGCAATCGGCTGCGGTTGAGCCAGTTTTTGGCCGGTGGTCAGATCCATGGACGCTATCAACTTGAAGCTCAGCGCGCTCAGTGCGGCCATGCCGAGCATGAATGCGATGTTGAGCAGCAGCAGGATCTTCGTGGACTTCAGCGACCAGAGCTTGAGCAGCTCGGCTTTCAGGCAGCCGCCGAAGGTGAGATGGACGTGACGGCTTGTGCGCTCGGCGCGGCGGCCGCGGGCGTAGGCGTTGCTGGCGTTGCTGGCGTTGCTTGCGCTCATCGTGATTCCTCCTGGCTGGGCTGGGACTGGAAAGCGGACTGACTGGCGTTTTGCGCATTCGGCACCTGCGCCGCCGCATATTCCACCGAGGAGTGAGTCAACTCCATATACGCTTCCTCAAGCGAGGCGTGTTCCTCGCGCAGTTCGTAAGTTACCAGTTGCACGGACGCACATGCGCGGGCGAGCGCGTGCAGCTCGACGTCGCTGATGTGGAACGTGACGACCTGCTCGGCATTTGCGCCGGGTTGCGGCGGAGTGCTGTTGCTATTGCTGCTACCACTGCCCCCTTCCACCTCAAGCCGCGCGCCGGGGAACCGGGCCGCAATCGCGCGCAGCTTGTCGGGCTCGGGAGTGGTGACGCGAATGGAATGGCCGGAATGCTTGGCGACAAAATCGCTCACCGTGCCGGTTTCCAGCACGCGCCCCTGGCCGATGACCACCAGATTGTCGGCGGTGAGCGCCACCTCGCTCATCAAGTGCGAGCTGAGCAGCACGGCGCGACCCTGGCCGGCGTAATAGCGGCACAATTCGCGCACCCACTTGACGCCCTCGGGGTCGAGGCCGTTGATCGGCTCGTCCAGCACGAGGTTCTTCGGGTCGCCCAGCAGCGCGCCCGCAATCGACAGGCGCTGGCTCATGCCGAGCGAGAACTGGCCGGCTTTGCGGTTCTTCACCGAGCCCAAGCCGGTCATGTCGATCACTTCATCGACGCGGCTTTTGGGGATGTTGTTGGTGTACGCGAGCGTGCGCAGGTGGTCGTAGGCGGTGCGGGCCTTGTGCGCCGATTTGGCGTCGAGCACCGCGCCGACGGCCTGCATCGGCGCGCGCAGCGTGACGTATCGCTCGCCGTCGACGAGCGCTTGGCCGGTGTCGGGGTGGATGAGGCCCAGCGCGGCGCGCATCGTGGTGGATTTGCCTGCGCCGTTGGGCCCCAAGAACCCGGTGACTTTGCCGTTCTCAGCCACGAATGATACATCGCTGAGTGCCTGTTTGGTGCCGAACTTCTTCGACAGTCCTGTTATTTCGATCATGGTTTCTTATCCTAGCGACAGATGCGACTGTTGGTAGGGCACCTTAGATGGGGCGATTTTGTCGCCTCACGTGATGGAGGCGTGCTGGGCGATCCAGGCGTGCATGGCGACGGCTGCGGCGGCACCGGCGTTGATGGAGCGCACGGAGCCGAATTGGGAGATGTAGACCACATCGTCGGCCAGTTCCAGCGCTTTGCTTGACAGGCCCGGGCCCTCGGCGCCGAACAGCAGCAGGCAACGTTTGGGGAAGGCGTAGGTTTCCATCGGCACCGCGCCGTCGATGATGTCCATGGCGATGACGTGGGCGGCTTTGAGTTCGCGGAGGCGCGCTTCGGCGGCGGCCACTTGCGACGTCGCGGCGGCCACGGCCCGCGCATCATTCGCACCAGCGGCCCAATGCGCGTGCAGTGCGGCGGCCTGAGCCTCGGCTTGCGTGGCGGCGATTTCACCCGCGATGCGCATGCGCCAGCACTCCACCAACTCGGCGATGGAAGGGTGATGTTCGACGTGCTGATACAGCTCGGTCATCAGCGAACCCTTGCGGTTCCACTTGTGCGGGCCGACGATGTGGACGCGGCGGGCTTGGAAGGCGTTGGCTGTGCGCACCATCGAACCGATGTTGAAATCGTGCGTCCAGTTTTCGACGGCCACCTCGAAATCGTGGCGGCCACGCTGGTCGAGGTCGGCTTTGATGGCGGCTACACGCCAGTAGCGGTAGCGGTCGAGCACGTTGCGGCGGTCGCCTTCGTCCAGCAGTTGCGGGTCGTAGCGGGGGCTGTAGTTCGGCGATTGGGGGTTGTCGGGACGCGGCTCGCGGGGGTGGGTTTCGCCCCACGGCCCCACACCCACCTCGCGGAAGGTCGGCTCGCCCGACGCCCTCGCGGCGATGTCGATCGGATTCGGTTCGTGCATAACTAATCTCAGTTTTGCTGACAGTTCAGCTTTAGCGATACTACTGAAGCTCGGTCTCGTCGAACAGCGCGACGAACGGCAGCGCGCACCGCTCGTCGGTGACGGGGTTGATCACCTCGACGCTCGCCCCTTCGGTTTTGCCCAGCCCGCCGACCAGCGAAGCCAATGCCACCACTTCGGCGCCCTCGTGAGCCACCACCGAAAAATCGAGGCTCAGCTCATTGCCGTTGCGCAAGGTGACCAGCGAGGAGGTCTGCACATAGGACTTCTCCGAGAGCCAGGCGTCGAGCAACACCACGCGCTTGCCGGCGATGGACGGGCCCTTGACGGAAGGATAGACGAAATCCATCACGAACCCGTCCAAGTCCTCCCCGCGCGAGGCGGCGGCCTGAATCATCGAACCGACCAGCGGCACGGCGGCGGCGGTCAGCGCGCCCACCGCGTCGAAATCATCCACCGAATAGCCCGCGTCCTCAAGCGCGTCAAGCAACAGATGCCCCACGATGGTGGCCCCACGATGGTCGAAAGTGACGGCGGACAGTTCGGAGAACGGGCGGCCCGCCGCGTGCTCGCGCAGCAGTTCGCGCAGTTGCTCGCGCGGCTCAAGTGCCGCGAAACTCGTGTTGTCGTCGCGCAGTTCGGCCGGGCCTGTGGCGCGAAACCCAGAATCACTCATACCGCCAGCCTACGGCCCGCTCTCGTCATGCCGGTTGCGGGCGCTTTTAGGACTGCGCGAGTTCGGGGGCGGTGAGTTCGGTGAGGTTGGTTTTTTCGGAGTCGAGCAGGGGGACTTCGCTGATGACCTTGGTGGGTTCCAGCTTCTGCAATTTGCGCGCGGTGGGCAGCAGGCGGCGCTCTAGGCTGGAGGCGAAGGTGTTGTAGGCGGCAACGGTGCGGGTGATCTGCGCGCCGAGTTTGGTGGCGTGCTCGCCGAGCGTGGCGAATCGGTCGTACAGGTCGCGCGACAGATTGAACAGCGTTTTGGCATCGTCCGTCAGACTCTGCTGCTGCCAGGCGTAGGCCACGGACTTGAGCACGGCCCACAGCGTGACGGGCGAAGTGAGCGCCACTTTGCGCGCGAAAGCGTCGTCCATCAGCGCGGGGTCGGTTTCGAGGGCGGCTTGTAACAGCGCCTCGTTGGGGATGAACGCCACGACGAAATCGGGGGCCGTCTCGAACGCCTGCCAATACGCCTTGTCGCCCAGCACGCGCACATGTTCGCGCAACGCCTTCGCGTGAGCTTTGAGCAGTTCGCCGCGGCGCGCCAGCTCGTCCGCGCCGGCGCTGTCGGGAATCTCGCAGGCGCGCTGGTAGTCGGAATAGGGCACCTTCGCGTCGATGGGGATGGACTTGCCGCCGGGCAGATGCACCACCATGTCGGGGCGCTGGTCGTGGCCGGCGGCATCCTTGACCACCACCTGCGTGTCGAAATCGACATGTTCAAGCAGCCCGGCCGATTCGACGATATTGCGCAACTGCGCCTCGCCCCACGCGCCGCGCACCTTGTTATTGCTCAGCGCGGCGGACAGCGCGGTCGTCTCCTTGTCGAGCCGCGACTGCTGTTCGCCCAGGCCCTTGAGCTGCTCGCCGAGCGCGCCCATCTCCTTCTTGCGCCCCTCTTCGATTTGCGAGACCTTGGATTGCAGGGCGTCGAGGTTCTTCTGCACCGGGGCCAGCGCTTCGATGACGCGGCTCTGCTCCTTCAGGCGTTGGGCTTGTTCGGCGCGCTTGGCTTCCTCTTGGGCGGCGGCGCGGTCGCGCTCGTGCTGGATGCGGATCTGCTCGGCCTGTTGCGCTTGGGCGAGCTGCGATTTGACGAAAGTGAGCTGCTGGTTCGCGCCCTCGACTTGGGCGCGCGCTTCGGCGGTGGCGGTCTGGAGACGCGACACCTCGGATTGCGCGGCGGCGAGCTGCTCCTTGAGTTCCTCCGTCTCGACGTTGCGCGCCTGCCGCGCGGCCTTCTGCGCGCGCGATTTGCCCAATAGAAAACCGGCCAGCATGCCCAGGGCGGCACCAACGATCACGAACGCAATCAGCGCAATCCAGTTCATATCCATGATTTTCAGTATGGCAGTTTGGCACTACAGGCCGATTGCAGCTAGGGGGTCGGTGGGTTGGTGGGATCGGCGGAAGTCGGCGCAATCCATACAACCAGCGGAATCAACGAAATCAACGAAAGTCAGCGGAACAGACTGACGCCGCGGCGGGACATACAGTAGGCATTACCCAGCCAAGTGTGACGCGAGTTCGGCCACACGGAACCCAAGCGCGGCGCATTCTGACTCATCCAGATGCTGGGCACGCGGCCATCCGCACTGCGCGAGCCGAGCAGATTGAAGCCGTTCTTGACCTCCAGCCAATCCGGGTGCTGCGTGGCGATGGCGAGGCCCTCCTCCAGCGTGAGGGGCAGGCGCTCGTCGGCGTCGAGAAGTTTGCGCGCCACGTCCGGCTCGCGGTTCACATAGCAGGTGCCGGTGTGCGGCTCGACCACCAAGTAGAACGGGCCTTCCGGCGGCTCGAAGCCGTCCTGCGGCAGGAAGCTGACGATGTCGCGCGGGGGCATGGTGGTGAAGCCGGCCATGCGGTTGATGGAGGTTCGGGCGATCAGCGATTCGGGAGACACCAGCTCGCGCGTGGGCACCAGCAGAATGTTCGAGCCGAGGTCGCAACGCTCGAGTGCGCTGATCAAAGGGGTTGCGAGCGCGCGGAATGCGGCGGCGTCCATGTCCGCCACGTCCGGGTAACCCAGGGCCACGATGCGGTCGAGCTGTTTGACGGCTTCTGCTGATGCGATTGACATGCCTACCAGTGTAGGCAACCGCCCGCACAACACAATCACCACCCGTGACGAATCGGACACTATAGCGTCCGATTGGTAACGAACGAGACCTCACCCAATACCAATCGGACAGTTTCGCGTCCGATTCGTCATGCCGACACTCCCCTCCAATACCAATCAGACACTCTTTCGACCGATTAGTAATGAACGAGGCTCCATCCCAATACCAATCGGACACCCGCACGTCCGATTGGTAACGAACGAAACCTCGCCCATTACTAATCGGACAGTTTCGCGTCCGATTCGTCATGCCGACACTCCCCTCCAATACCAATCAGACACTCTTTCGACCGATTGGTAACGGATAAGACTTCCACCAATACCAATCGGACAGTTTTATGACCGATTCGTCATGCCGGCACTCCCCTCCATTACCAATCAGACATTCTTTCGACCGATTGGTAACGAAGTCAGGACGCCACCCAATACCAATCGGACACCCGCGCGTCCGATTCGTCACGGGCGGGTTCGACGCCACGATGCGAAACGCGCGGACGGGCGGGCTAGACGTGTTCGTAAGATAAGGCAACGTATGCGGCGGCTGCGACGCGACCTGCCGAAAACGACACACTTTCACCATCCAACAAACAAGAGGTTGTTATGTCCGAAAAACTGAAAGTCGGCATTCTCGGCGCCACCGGCATGGTCGGCCAGCGTTTCGTCACGCTGCTGGAAAACCACCCGTGGTTCGAGCTGACCACCCTCGCCGCTTCCGCGCACAGCGCCGGCAAGACTTACGAGGAGGCCATCGGCGGCCGCTGGAAGATGGAGACGCCGATGCCCGAGTTTGTCAAGGGCATGGTTGTTGAGAACGTGGCCGATGTGGCTGATGTCGCCGCCGGCGTCGATTTTCTGTTCAGCGCGGTGAACATGCCGAAGGACGAGATTCGCGCCATCGAAGAGGAATATGCCAAAACCGAAACGCCGGTCGTCTCCAACAACAGCGCGCACCGCTGGACGCCCGATGTGCCGATGGTGGTGCCGGAGATCAACCCGCAGCATTTCGATGTGATCGCTCACCAGAAGCAGCGCCTGGGCACCACGCGCGGGTTCATTGCCGTCAAGCCGAACTGCTCGATTCAGGCCTACACGCCGGCGCTGGCCGCGTGGCGGGAGTTCGAGCCGCGCGAGGTGGTGGTGAGCACCTATCAGGCGATTTCCGGCGCGGGCAAGACCTTCCAGGATTGGCCCGAGATGATGGGCAACATCATCCCGTTCATCTCCGGCGAGGAGGCCAAGAGCGAGAAGGAACCGCTGAAGGTGTTCGGCCATGTGGACGCCGCGAAGGGCGAAATCGTGCCGTTCGACGGGCCGCTGCGCATCACGTCGCAGTGCATTCGCGTGCCTGTGCTCAACGGGCACACCGCCACGGTGTTCATCAACTTCGGCAAGAACCCCACCAAGGACGAGCTGGTGGATCGCCTGGTCAGCTACACTTCCAAGGCCGCTGAGCTCGGGTTGCCGCACGCGCCGAAGCAGTTCATCCAATACTTAAGCGAGGACGACCGTCCGCAGGTCGGGCTCGATGTCGATTACGAGGGAGGCATGGGCGTTTCGATCGGCCGCTTGCGCGAGGATTCGATTTTCGATTGGAAGTTCGTCGGGCTTGCGCACAATACGTTGCGCGGTGCGGCGGGCGGGGCGCTGGAGTGCGCCGAGATGCTTAAGGCGCTGGGGTATATCGCCGCGAAGTAAGCCATTGATAATCGACAAGCGATAATCAACGAACAAGAGGCCGGCACAATCCGCAAGGTGATTGTGCCGGCCTTTGCAATGTCATGCTCAGTGAGACTCAGTGAGACTTAGCGCAATTTAGCGAGACTCAGCGACCGGTGCCGCCGTAGACGACAGCCTCCACCTGGTCCGCATCGAGACCGTAGGCGGTGTGCAGCGCCTTGACGGCGGCGTCGAGTTCGTTCAACGGCACGAGCGCGGCGATGCGAATCTCCGAAGTGGAGATCATCAGCACGTTGATGCCATGCTCGCTCAGCGCGGTGAAGAACCTTGCGGCCAGGCCGGAATGCGTTTTCATACCCACGCCCACCACGGCCACCTTGCCCACGTTGGTGTCCACGTCGAAGGACTTGTACCCCAGCTCGTCGTGCTTTTCGATGAGCACATCCTGCACATGCCTGACGGAGGATTCCGGCACGGTGAAGGAGATGTCGGCGGTGCCCACCGAGGCGCCCGCCTGCACGATCATGTCGATGTTCACGTCGGCGGTGGCCAGTTCGGTGAACACCTTCGCCGCCATGCCCGGCTCGTTCGGCACGCCGCGCACGGTGGCGAGCGCCTCGCTGCGGTCGTGCGCCACGCCGGAAATGACCGGCACTTCGGGGCCGAGATCGGGGAACAGGTCGCCCATGGATTCGTTTTTGTCGTTCATATTGTTTCGCTTTCGCTTATTGGTGGGTTTCGGCTCTTAGTCCAAGTTCGGCAGGGCGCGCGGGTCAACACCGTCGGGCACGATCAGCGTGCCAGGGCGGTGCGAGAAGGACGAGCGCACATGCACCGGCATGTTGAAACGCTGCGCATATTCGACGCAACGCAACGCCAGCACCTTCGAGCCGCAGGAGGCCATTTCGAGAATCGACTCGTAGCCGATGCAGGGGATGCGCTTGGCGGTGGGCACGATGCGCGGGTCAGCTGTGAACACGCCGTCCACGTCGGTGTAAATCTCGCACACGTCCGCCCCGAGCGCAACGGCGAGCGCAACGGCGGAAGTGTCGGAGCCGCCGCGCCCGAGGGTGGTGGCGTCGCCTTTCGCGTTGATGCCTTGGAAGCCGGCCACAATCGCCACGTCTCCCTGGTCGAGCGCGCGCTTGACGCGATCGGGCTTGACGGCTTTGATGTGAGCCGCGCCGTAGCGGGTGTCGGTGAAGAAGCCGGCCTGCTGACCGGTGAACGAGTGCGCGTTGTCGCCTTCGGCGTGGATGGCCATCGCGAGCAGACTCATGGAGATGCGTTCGCCGGCCGTCATCAGCATGTCCATCTCGCGCTCGGGCGGGTTGGAGTCGATGCTCATGGCCTGATCGATGAGGTCGTCGGTGGTGTCGCCCATGGCGGAAACCACCACGGCCACGGAATTGCCCTTCTTCTTCGTTTCGACGACACGGCGGGCGACGCGCTTGATGGAGGCCGCGTCGGCCACGGATGAGCCGCCGTATTTCTGCACGATGAGAGCCACTGTTATCCTTCTCTGTTCATCAAATGTGCTTCGCGTTTCATACTACGCAAGCGGCACGATTATAGAAATAGCGGGTTTTGCGGCAATCTTGCGCGTTCACGATGCGGAATATTACGGCGAATACTACGACGAACATTACGATGAATACTTAAGCTTCGCGTCGGCCGGCGAGCGCGCGGCCAAGGGTGATTTCGTCGGCGTATTCGAGGTCGCTGCCCACCGGCAGACCGCTGGCCAGACGCGTCACCTTCACGCCGACCTGGCTGAGCAGACGGCTCAGGTATGTGGTAGTGGCCTCGCCTTCGATGTTCGGGTCGAGCGCGAGAATCACTTCCTTAACTTCCCCATCGGAGAGCCGTTCGAGCAGTTTCGGTATGCTCAGGTCGCTTGGCCCCACGTTCGCCATCGGGTTGATCGCGCCGCCGAGCACATGGTACAGGCCGCGGTATTCGCGGGTGCGCTCGATGCTCATCACGTCTTTGGGTTCCTCCACCACGCAGATGATGGTGTGGTCGCGGCGCGGATCGGCGCATATCGGGCACGGGCTGGCTTCGCACACGTTGCCGCAGGTGTCGCAAAAGCGCACTTTCGCCTTGACTTCCGCGATGGCGTCGGCCAAGTCGGCCGCTTCCTGCTCGTCGCTGCTGAGCACATGGAACGCGATGCGTTGCGCGCCTTTCGGGCCGATGCCCGGCAGTTTTGAGAACGCATCGATCAATCGCTGGATTGCGCCGTCGTACACCAATGCCATGCGTTATTCCTCATTCCTCCGTATGCTTGGACGCCGAGTGCATGTTGCGCGGGTTCTTCGGGTCGTCGGGGCCGAATTCCTCGACTTTCTTGACCTCGAACAGCTTCTTGACATCATCGACGCTCATCGCCGTGGCACTGCCCAGCGATTCGTCGCTCATCGAGTACTCGTCCTCGTCCGCGGGAACCTCGGGCGCGGGCTGGCGGGGTTCGGCCGGCATGTTCCACGGGTCGGGCGCGGGTTCCGTTTCGCCGGACGGCGTCGGCTCAGGCACGGGGACTGGCGGGGCGACCGGCTGTTGCCAGGGGTCTTCGTCGTCTTGCGCTTGGGGGGCATGGTTGTCGGCGACTCCGGCAGATTCAGCCGGGCGGTTTTGCGCATCTGATTGCGCCGGTTGCGCCGGAACCGCGGGGGGAACGGCCCACGGATCGTCATTGTCGCTTATATCGGGAACAGCTACACGCTTCTCGTGAGATTCCTGAGATTGCGAGGCGCTGAGTTGCTCCTGTTGAACGGCAGTCTGCTGAGGGGGGACGGCCCACGGATCGTCGTCGAGCATATCATGAACCGCCACATGCTTCTCGTGATGTTCCTCCGATTGCGCGGCGCTGGGCTGTCCCTGTTGAACGGCAGTCTGCTGAGGGGGGACGGCCCACGGATCGTCGTCGAGCATATCATGAACCGCCACATGCTTCTCGTGGCGCTCCTCCGATTGCGCGGCGCTGGGCTGTTCCTGTTGAACGGCAGTCTGCTGAGGGGGGATTGCCCACGGATCGTCGTCAATCCCGGGCGCGCTGGTCTGACCGGCGGGCTTGCTTTCCGCCGCGCCTTCGCCGTCGGCTCGGTGGCTTTCCTCGTCGTCCGGCGAGCCTTCGTCCTGATGCGCGCCGGCAGTGGACGACTGCTCCCGCGTGCCGCTCTCGCCGGATGCCTCGCCACCCGATTTCATTGCGCCCGCGGCCTGCAGGTTCTCCTGCAACAACTGCGCCTTGATGCGCTGCTGCTCGTTGGCCGGCAAGTCCTTGAACGCCGGGGTGCGCTCGCCGTCATCGGTGGTTTTGGTGGGGGCGATATCCGTATGCTCACCGAACATTTTGCGCACTTCGGCACGCAGGATATTCACCACTTTGTTAGTGCCGTCCACTTCCTGCCCGGCCACGGCCAGAGCGAAGGCGTATTTGCTCAACGCCGTGTCGAACTTGAGCCACAGCCGCATTTTGCCCGGCTGGTTGGCGGGTGCGTATTTGATGCGCAGCACCTTGTCCCGCGACACATAGCGACGCACGTCCTCGGGAAGCGCGTTCACCAGCGCATCCCATTTCTGGTCGGGGGTGCGATTGTCTTCAGCGGCCGGTGTCTCGGTCACTGCAGCGGCAGGAGCGGCTGCGACGATGTCATGCTCTGTTGGCGCAGAGGGCTGTGATTGTGACACTTCGCCAGACGCAACATCATTCTTCTGATTGCGGGCGGCCCCGGCGAAACCCCCACCCTGTTGCGGGGCTTGGTTGCGCGGTGCCCCGGCGAACCCGCCGCTTTGGGCAGCCGGCTGCTGCTCGGCAACGACAGGTTCGGCTGAAACACCGCCCGTCGCTGAAGCGCCCTGCTCACGCCCGGCAAGCAGGCGCGCGGCCAGCAGTTCCAAGCGCATGCGCGGCGAAATCGCACCGGTCATCGAGCCAAGTGTGGCGTTGATCGTATCGGCCATCGCCGTCAGCGCACCCAGGCCCAGCGCCGAAGCCTGACGATGCAGGTCGGCCATATCCTCGCCTTCGGCGGAATCGGACAGCACGTTTTCCGCACGGTCGCCGGCCAAAGTGAGCACCAGCAAGTCGCGCACACGGGCGAGCAGATCCTCCACGAAGCGGCGCGGGTCGAACCCGCCGACCACGACCTTCTGCACCACGCCATACAACGCCTCACCATTGCGGTCGATCACCGCGTCGATGGCCTCGCCAATCAGTGCCTCCGGCGTGAAACCGAGCAACGCCACCGAAGCGTCATGCGTAATCACGCCGTCCACCGACCCGACCATCAGCTGATCGAGCACCGAAAGCGTGTCTCGCATCGAACCACCGCCGGCGCGCATCGCAAGCTTCAAAACACCCGGCTCGGGTTTGATGCCTTCCTTCTGGCAAAGCTGCTCAAGATACGGCCCCATCACTTCCTGCGGCACCAGGCGGAACGGATAGTGGTGGGTGCGCGAGCGAATCGTACCGATCACCTTGTCCGGCTCGGTGGTGGCGAAGATGAACATCACATGCTCGGGCGGCTCCTCGACGATTTTGAGCAGGGCGTTAAAACCCTGCGGGGTGACCATGTGCGCCTCGTCGAGAATGAAAATCTTGTATCGGTCGCGGGCGGGGGCGAAGCCGGCGCGTTCGCGCAGTTCGCGCGCGTCGTCCACGCCGTTGTGCGAGGCCGCGTCGATCTCGACCACATCGATGGAACCCGGGCCGCCGGTGGCCAGGTCCTTGCATGATTCGCATTCGCCGCACGGGTGCGAGGTCGGGCCTTTCGCGCAGTTGACGCAACGGGCAAGAATGCGCGCGGAACTGGTTTTGCCGCAGCCGCGCGGGCCGGAGAACAGATAGGCATGCGTGAGCTTGCCCTCGTCCAACGCGCGCATGAGCGGAACGACGACTTGATCCTGCCCGACGACGCCATCGAACGTATCGGGGCGATACCGACGATACAGAGCTAAAGCCATCTCAACTTACCTTCCCGACGCATACCCTTGATGTATCTAAACCTAGCTCAACCAGCACACATATCAACACGCGTCAGCCCCACGGGCGCACAGCTGAAACCATGCGTATCGGCGGGGTGGCAACGCTGCTGGGCAAGGGGCGCACAGCCGTGCCGCCATCGTGTTACATGCCGAACAGCGACCGCCAGCGACGTGGCGTTGCGACGAGCCCTCCGGTGAGCGGGTCACGTCCGTCGCGTTCGACGGTGGCAAGCAGACGGCTTTCACTGCGTTCACTGCGATACCAGTCGGCCACCGCCGGCGGCACCAGCACGCGCACCGCCTGTTTGCACGCTCGAACCTTCACCGGGAGCTGGCCGACATATTCGCCGTCCGCCATCAGCACCGGCGGCTCGTCGCCATCCTGCGCCCGCGTGATTTCGATGTCGCGCACGCGCTCCCATCCGAATAGTTCCGCGGCCAGCAACCGCCCGTCATAGGCATGGCGCAACGCTCTGACGGCTTCGCGCAAGCTCGGCATATGAGCCATCCACACCACATCGAGCAAGCCGTCATCAAGGCACGAATAGGGTGAGACCTCGATGCCGCCGCCGATATGACGCGAGTTCGCCACCGTGAGCAGAGGGGTCATCATGTCCCGCTCCTCAATGGTGCCGTCCGCCCTGGTGAGCGCGACGTGATACCCATAGCGTTTGATGTGCGTCAGCTCGATCAGAACGGCCACGAAATAGCGCAACGAACCGCCCGGAAGACGCGAATGGTTGGCTCGGTCGTTGATGCTCGCGTCGAGACCGCACGACAGCATGCCGGAATACAGCCGGTCACGCCCGCCATCGTCCGGCCACGTCACACAGCCCATATCGACATCGATATGCGAGCCGCGCACGATGGCACCGATGATGCCTTCGACTGCGGTCTGCACCCTGTTGACCGGCAGTTTGAGGCCACGGGCGAAATCATTGCCGGAGCCGACCGCGACGATGCCGAGCGGCTTGCCGCTGGACCGCACCGCGTTGGCGCCCAGCATCATCATGCCGTCGCCGCCGACCACCACGAGATAGTCGTAGGATGGCGCGGCCTCACGCGCTTTGGCGAGCGAATCGTCGAAACTGCTGCCCGTCAAATCTATGACGTCGAAACCATGAACCTTGCCGCCCTCGACAAGCAAATCGAACACTTGGCTGTAGACTTTGGATCCCTTGCCGTTATTCGCTACGGGGTTGCCGATCATTGCAACTGTCGGGCACTTTTCCAATTCGCTCATGCTCACACGATAAGCATACGCGCAACGCCCCCTTCGCTCACTCACATTCCACCGGCCCGGCGCGAGCCGAAACCGTGATCTGCGGCACGAGCGGCACTTGGGTGTCCATGGCGAGACGCACCGTCACGTCGCCATCGTCCGGCTCATCCGCCTGGCACTCAACCACCGTCGCCCCATTCGCCTGAGCCACCGTGTCGGCCACGGTGCAGGGACTCTCCTGGTCGTTCCACCATGCCGCTGCGGCGGAGAAGGCAGCGAGGTCGGCGGCAGATCTGGTTTGCGCATGGCGAATGACGAGATGACCTGCGGCGGCGGACGCGGTGATGAGCACGGCGGCGAGCATGATCAGCGCCACGCCCGCCATCGTGCCCGAGCCTTCGTCTTCAGCCATGCCGGCCGCGAAGCCGCGCCGCGTTCGCTTGCTCATGACACCACCCCCACGGCCTTGCCCTCCACTTTCGTGGGGAGCACGCCAAGCGGATCGGGAACCACCGGGCAGCTGGTGACGACGGTGACATGCCCTGCCTCATCGCTCACGTTCACCGTGATCGACTGGCCCGCCACGGTTCGCGCGGCGGCGCTCGGGTCGGCGCTCCCACCGCCGGCCACGACCGCCCGCGCGGCGGCGGAGGCCGCATCCTGGCAGCTGATCGATACGGCCACCGTGCGCGTCAGACAGAGCAACAGCACCGCCACGGCCACCACAGCGGGCAGCACCGTGGCGAACTCCGCGGTGACGGCACCCACGTCGCACGAGAGGGCTTTTCGGACGACTTGCCGGAATCGCCGTTTGCATCGGGACGGCACTGCGGCCAGTCTCGTCGCCACGACGGACGCGCCTGCAAGCCGCCCGCCGCCGCAAGGCGACGATGGCTTGCGAGCGCGCCGCGTCATTGCTGCACGGCGCATCCTAACCGCCTAGGGTCAAGGCCTGCTTGACGATGTCAAGCAACAGCTTGCGCACGGTCTCTGATTTCATGATGGTGACGAGCAGCGCCGCAAACCCGGTGGCGGCGACCAGCACAACCGCGTATTCGGCGGTGGCGGCGCCCTCTTCGGGCTCGGCGGCGAGCGTCCGCATTCTGGCGTCAAGCATGCACAACTTGGCATGGGCTCGCTCGCGCATGCGGCCGACGCGCGCTCTTGTGCGGGCGAGCACGCCGGCTTCCATATCACCATTGATTGGGATGACTGCGCTCATGATTACTCCTTTCCATTGTTGTTCGCCGACCGGATGGCCGGTTGTTCCACTGTGAGTGACGCGGGCATCCATTCGCAAGCTGTACGGGCAATGTGGACAGAGCCCCCTATGGTTATCCACAGCCCGGCGTGTCGTCCACCGTTCGTGTGGATAGTTCGGCCGTTAATCCACAGGCGGCGCAAGCCCAGCGACACGCCGTCATATCCAGCCAATCGCACACAACGCAACATCAGCCCGGGTCAAATCGCACACAACCACCCAATAATGCCGAGCACGCGTGTGCGTATGACCATTTGCACAAAAAATCGAACAAAGCACTTTTTCGGGTTGCAAACGCCTGGCAACGCGCCTAGATTGTGAGGTACAAGGACAACAGAACAGAGCAGAAGCCCACAAAGAGTAATGGTCACGAGGACTGGTACGTTGGACGGGCATTGGAAAGACTTACCGTTGCAACGATGATGTTGTGCAGAGATTCTGCTTATGTTGGACTTGGATGAGGAGCCCGCTTCGGCGGGCTCCTTCTTTGTTGCCCAAACCCACCCAACCACCTCGACGCCCAACCCCAACCCGATTCGTTTGCGTTGGTCACGGCTGGCTTCTTCCATGCCGCGACATGTGCCTGATATGCTGTTGCCTGACACCGTAAACGCGGTGCCCTCGCTTTGATATGGCGAGCCGTTCGGCGTAAGCCGAAAACAAAAGGCTCGGCACTAGCAATACCGAGCCTTTGCTGAGTTTCGGCGTTACGCCCTAACTCAAAGGGTATAAATGAATAATATCACGGTGCATGGCGAGCTGACCGTGCGTGGGCGAACGGTGACCGTTCATATGGGCGGTTCCGAACACTATGCGCTGGTCGAGGGCGTGCGTTTCGACGTGCGCAGCCTGTGGCAGCTCTACCAGTTGCTCAGGCTCATAGCCTAGCCGGTTCATTAGGGCGCGGCGCTTATCGGCGTCGCGCCGGTACCCTAAAACTTCGGCATGGGCACAGGCGTGTGATTAGGCCGGAGAGTGCGCCGACTGTCCTGTGGCGGTCTGGTAGCCGTTATGACACCGTTAAGACACTTCGGGAGACGGGAGTTATCGGGTGTTTTATCGGGTGTGACATTTCCAGTAAAACCCGAAATCGCTTATGGCAGTAGGGCTTAGCGGTGGTCGAGGTTAGTATTTCGTATCCTCCGCCAGCAGGGATTTGCAGGATTTTGCAAATCCCTTTTTCATGCTCAGAATGGCGGTATTTGGCCTATAGGAACCAAACTGTTGATAACGCTGTGGACGACACGCCCGAGGTGTGGATAACCGGGGGGCTTCGACCACATACCCCTGTTCAGCTTGAATTTGCGCGGCGAACCACGATTCAATCGGAACATGAACACAGCAATCATCAACGTGCCCCTGCCCCGGGTGGCGGCAAGCGGCACAGACCCGGACCGGCGCGCCGCCAGCGTGCCGATGCCGGGCGCGCCCACCGCCGTTGCGAGGCGCACCAACCTCATCGCGAGGCCGCAAGCGCATGTCTTCGTGCAAACGCGCAGAAAAACGGACACCGCGCCGCAAACGCGCACGGACACCCTGCTTCACAGCAACCTGGCCGCCTTCAGCTCGCCAAGCGGCGGGGTGGGGTTGAGCACATTGCTGGCGCTGACCGCCCTGACCTTGCATCAGAAACACGTGCAATGCGCGCTGCTGGACGCCGATCTGACCGGCGGTGGGCTCGGGGTGCTGCTGGGCATCGAACACGAGCCGGGCCTGAGCATGCAGGATCTCGACGCGCCGCTGGGGCATATCGAGGGGGAGGCGCTGAACCTCGAGCTGCCGCATTGGGAGCGCATGCCAGTGCTCGCGCACACGCCGTGGCGCGGTGACAACCCCGACAGCTGGCAGATGCAGGCGGCGACACAGGCCATGTGCGAGGCCAATCAACTGGTTCTGGCCGATGTCGGGCGCGCGCAGGTCTGGCAGAGCGCCCCCGAGCTGGCGCTGGCACAGCAGGTGGTGGCTGTTGAACTGTCGGTGCTGGGGCTGGCGCGCGCCAAGGCGCATCTGGCGGCGCTGAGGCGCGTGCGCGAATCGCTCGCCGGCTCGGCAGCAAGCAAGCCGCGATCACCAATCATCGTGGCCATGGAACCGCGCGGGGCACCACGTCGCAGCGCGGCGACGACCGTCGCAACCGCGGAAGCCATCGCCTATCTCGGCGCGGACATATTGGGGCCGGTGCGCTACACGCCGGCGCTCTGCTCCGACATCTTGGAGGGTCTGGGCATTCGGGAGGTTCCCCGGCGCAATCGGCGGGTGGTGGGCGCGCTCGCCGAACGATTGGCCGAGCGACTGACCGAACGCTCGGGTGAGGAGTCGGGCGAAACGGCGCGCGGTTCAACACATTGGGAGGCGACATGACATGACAGCATTGATGCTCGGCCCATTGCAGGAGCTGGCGCATGACCCGCGAATCTGCGATGTGGCGGTGACGTGCGACGGGCGCGTGTGGGTCGATCGGGGCGAGGGCATGCGTGAATATCACCCGCGCATGCCGTTGCGCTCCCCGCAGGTGGTGCGCGAATACGCGGTGGGGCTGTGCGCGCAGCTCGGCCGTAGGCTCGACGACGCGCAACCGATTGCGGACGCGGCCAACGAAGACGGCGTGCGCGTGCATGCGGTGATCGCGCCGCTGGTGCCGAACGGCGCGGCCATATCGATTCGTTTTCCCGACCGCGAGTTGCCCTCGTTGACGCGGCTGTGCCAACAGGGTCTGTTCCCCGCCGCGTGGCTGCCCGTGTTGCATGGTCTCGTCTCGCGCAAGGCCACACTGCTCATCACCGGCGGCACGGGCGCGGGCAAAACCACGCTGCTCAAGGCGCTGCTGGGCCACGCCAGCACGAGCGAGCGCATCGTCACCGTGGAAGAGGTGCGCGAGCTGAGCATGCTGCCGTTGCCCAACCATGTTTCGCTGACCTGCCGCGAGGCGAATGTTGAGGGAGCGGGAGCCGTGGGTCTTGGCGAACTGGTCAAGGCCACGTTGCGCATGCGACCGGACCGGGTGATTCTCGGCGAGTGCCGCGGCGAGGAGATCGCCGACTTGTTGCGCGCCTACAATTCCGGCCATCACGGCGGGATGACCACACTGCACGCGGACAGCGTCGAGCGCGTGCCGTCGCGCCTGATCACACTCGGTTTGCTTGCCGGTCTTTCGCCGTCCGCGCTGAGCATGTTGGCCGAAAACGCTTTCGACGCGGTGTTGCATCTTGAGCGGACGGGCGGCATCAGGCGCATCAGTCAGATTGGCCGCCTGACGAGTGCGGGCGGGCGGCTTGTCGGCGAGGCGCTGGCCACCTGGCAGGGCAACGGACCGCCCGCGTATTCGCCGCTATGGACGCAATTCGCGGCACGCTGGCAAGAATAGAGGCGACAAGGCAACACTTTATGGCTGCAACGGCGCCGAAAACCGAAAGGAGAAGTTCATGAACATAATGGCCATTGGGCTGGCCACCGCATCAACAGCGCTATGTCTCGCGTGCAGTCGGCTGAGCCACGCCCCGCATCGTTTTGCCGATTTGAAGAACAGACCCCCGCCCGCGCAAGACGCACCGTCGCCCCGCATCGGCATCGACGCGGTGATCGTCGCCGTCATCGCGCGCACATCGAGCGGAGGCACGGTGGTCGAAGCCTTTGAAGAGCAGGGGGGCATACGGTTCGCAACGCCGCGCATCACCGCGGCACGCGCGCAGAGTGTGTTGCGCCGGTGTGCCAAACGCGACGAATCCGAAGAGGACATCGCCCGCGCGGCGCGTCAAATCGCTGCGGCCTGTACGCTGAGTGAGCGGCTGGGCTGCGAGATTTCGGGCTGTTTGCAAGCGGCGGCTGAGGCATATCGGCGCGAACGCAAGATGCACGATCTCAAGCGGGAGGCGTTCGCCATGCCGAAAGCCACCATACGTCTGCTCAGTGCGCTGCCGGCAGCGACCATCGCTCTAGGCGAGCTGATGGGTTCGCGCCCGTTGCGCTTCTTGTTCGGCTCCGCGCAGGGGTTACTATGTCTGCTGGTTGGATTGATTTGGTATAGCCTCGGACTGTTGTGGACGCGGCGCATGCTCAACGAGTTCGAGGCGAGCGGGGACAGCGCGTCAATGGTGCCGCTGACGTTACAGATGTTGCACGCGGCGTTGTTGCAAGGCTCGTCGATTCCCGCCGCGTTGGTTGCGGTGGGGGAAACCACCGATGGAGATGTGGCGCAAGCGTTGCGATTGGCGGGGTCGGCGCTCATTGGCGGCACGGTATGGCGTGAGGCGTGGATTGTCGCAACTCACAGTGAGAGCGAGGCAGCATGTTCACACCCGGCCATGCTTATTGCAAACTGTCTTGAAAGCGCTTGGCGACACGGTTCTTCGCCAACGCAACAACTCGCGCTGGCGGCTCAGCGATTCGATCAGGACGAGCGTTCGACCATCGAGCAGGCATCCTCGCGCCTGTCGGTGCGACTGCTCGGCCCCACCGGGCTCTGCTTCCTGCCGGCCTTCATCCTCATCGGAGTGGTCCCCGCCGTCGCCTCGTTCGCCTTGTAAAACAACACACAGCGCAGTGCCCAAAGCAACCTTGTTCTCGGAGCGCATACCGACAACCAAGACAACGGGAAAGCCGGTCAAATGAGCAATGTACGTGTCTTGGGGCTCGGCTGTTGCCGTGTTCGACACCCTCCGGGCCGGTAGGCCAAGTCTTACGTCTCACACAACAACAGCCGAGCCCAAAGCCGTCTATGTCTGTCTGAGAGTAACGCGTCTGCGTCCGCTTGAGAGTAACGCGCGTTTATGTTCGTTGAGAGTAACGCGGTTATGTCTGTTTGAGATCCGCTGAGGGTAACGCGTCTGTGTGCGTTGTGGGTAGCGCGGTTTGTTTGTAAGGTAGCGCGGTTATTCCTGTTTGAGGCGGAGTTCTTCTTCGAGTTGCTGGATGCGCAGGGCCTGGGCGGCGATGAGCTGGTCGCGCGGATCGACGGGCTTGCGCTCCGGCGTGACTGGTTCGGGCGAGCGCTTCCATCGGGCGAAGGCGCGTTCGATGCGCTTGTAGCCCACGATCTTGGGATCCAGGCCGGCCTCGCGGAACAGGGCCGCGGGCTTCTCGCCCTCCCTGTAGCGGCGCATGCACTCGACGCGGAACCAGTCCGCGTAGCGGATACGCGAGGACGCGTCAATACTGTCCACCGCAGCCAACGACGACAAATACGCCCGCTGACCCGACGTGAAACTTTGCGGCTCATTCATCGCACACCATCCTTATCGATTATCGTCATTCGGCCAGGGTCTTATTCGGCTGTTGTCATTTCGACTTATTGTCATTTCGACCGAGCGCAGCGAGTGGAGAAATCTTGTTCTGCATGCTTATGGCGTTGGCCGGAAGATTTCTCCGCTTCGGCCTGGCGGCCTCCGGTCGAAATGACAGGAAAGGGGGAGGCGTGCCCGGTCGAAATGATATGAGGAAAGGCGGGGAACCACGGGGCGCGAGCCCCATGTCCCCCGCCTTTCGGAAACCGTCAACCGGTCGGTTAGACCGGTCCGGCCGGTGAGCTGGGCGTTAGCCCAGCTCAGTGGATCGGGCCGTTGCCCGGACCGGTCAGTGGGAGCGCTTGCGGCGCAGGGCGCTAGCGGCGAAGCCGGTAGCGGCCAGAGCCAAGGCCGTCAGGGCGGCGGTCAGGCCGGTGGCGCCGGTGGACGCCAGGGCGTTCACCTTGCTCCAGCGGGCGTGCAGCTTCTTGCCGATCGCATCCTCCACGCTGGTGACCAGGTTGCCCTCGTCGTCGTACCAGCCCTCGAACGTGTAGCCGTCACGCGTCGGCACGGGCAGCTTGCCGTCCTCGCCCGTCCAGTCGGCCGGGAGGGTGCCGCCGTTCGCGTCGAACGCGTCCGCGATGCTGGTCCACTTGGCGTGCAGCTTCTTGCCGATCGCATCCTCGACATTGGTGATGAGGTTGCCCTGTTCGTCGTACCAGCCGTCGAACTTGTAGCCCGGCTTGTACGGCAGGGGCAGCTTGCCGTCCTCGCCGGTCCAACCCGACGGCAGGTTGCCGCCGTCGGCGTCGAACCCGTCGGCCATGCTGGTCCACTTCGCGGTGAGCTTCTTGCCGATCGCGTCCTCCACGCTGGTGACCTGGTTGCCGTCCTCGTCAAACCAGCCGTCGAACTTGTAGTTCGGCTTGGTGGGGATGGGCAGCTTGCCGTCCTGACCGGTCCAACCCGACGGGAGCGTGCCGCCCTGCGCGTCGAACGCCTCGTCGACCGGCGTCCACTTCGCAACCAAATCCTTGCCAATGGCCTCTTCCGTGTTGGTGATCCGGTTGCCGTCCTCGTCATACCAGCCGTCGAACTTGTAATCCGGCTTGTACGGAATCGGCAGCTTGCCATCCTCACCGGTCCAGTTGTCGGGCAGCGTGCCGCCATTCGTGTCGAAGGCCTGGTCGACCGGCGTCCACTTGGGGTGCAGGGTCTTGCCCGCCGCATCCTCCGCGTTCGTGACGGGGTTGCCGTCCTCGTCATACCAGCCATCGAACTTATAACCGGGCTTGACGGGCACGGGCAGCTTGCCGTCCTCGCCGGTCCAACCGTCCGGGATGGTCACGTCGCCGTCCACATCGAACGTCGTCGGCAGCTTCGTCCAATGCGCGGTCAGCTTCTTGCCCGCGGCATCCTTCAACGTGGTGA
>NZ_JAAIIJ010000007.1 GCF_012932445.1 Bifidobacterium panos | reverse complement strand
ATTTTCCCGGCATCAGGAAAATGGTCTCGCCGTGTCGAGTCCGGCTTGGGAAGAATCTGCGGGTTGACTTCCAAACCCGAGTTTGAGTTTCAAGCCCGAGTTTGAGTTTGCCACCCGAAAATTAATCGACTGCGATCATACTTTCCGGGTCGAACCCGGGCAGCCGCATGGGTGGGCGGCGTGGTTTTGTGCCCACATTTTGCCCACAAAATTTCTATAATTCACCATATTTCACCATATTTTACGATATTTCAAATATGACGAAAACCCTTGAAAACAAAGGAAAAACCCACTGTTTCCAGTGGGTTTGAAAAGTGCCCCCTCAGGGATTCGAACCCTGGACACGCTGATTAAGAGTCAGCTGCTCTAACCAACTGAGCTAAAGGGGCGCTGGTCATTTAATGAGCCAAGCGTTCAGCTTACTCGCAATCAGCCGTTGCGCAAACACGGCGTGTCGCCGCATTTTAACCAGCAAACCCCGAGGGGCAGGGTGCGCCGCGCGTTCGTCGGCGGCGCACCCTGGTGGGCGACAAGCGCTACTGGTTGCGGCGGCGTCGGAGCGCCACCAGCGCGCCAGCGGCGGTCAGCAACAGCGCCGCGGCCACAGCCGGAGCGGCCACCGCGAGACCAGTGTCGGTCAACGCCCTCTTAGGCCTGGCAACCTGCTCGCTCGGTTTCCACACCGGACTGATGGTCAGCGAGCTGGTGATCTTATCCGTGCCCGGACTGAACGTCGAACCATCCTCTCTCACCCAGCCATCCAGCACATGGCCGTCCTTCTTGACGCGGGACAACTCGGCCATATCCACCAAGCCGCCGTTGTACACGTCGAGCGTCAGGTAGACATGCGCACTGTCCTTCTCCTTGACCGTCACCCTGTGCTTGTCGGGCGCGCCGATAGTCACCGACATCGAGCTCTTAGACGACAGGCCCGTCCTCGGATCGGTCACCGTCACCTCGACTAGGTACATGCCCCATTCAGCGGTTTGGTGGGTCGATTCCGTCATGTCCGTAACCGGCGCGCCGTTCCTGAACCAGAGATAGCTAATCTTGGCACCCGGAACCGGCAGAGTGACCTGCACGTCGAGCGTGGACTTGCCGCCCACCAACGCGATCCTCGGCGGATTGGCCGTCACTGTCACCGTCGGCGCCTTCAGCTGGAAGTGCGGCTGCAGGGTCAGGTCGGCACGCACTGCGTCACCGAACCTCCACTCACTGCCATCGGACTTGGTGTACTTGGTGATCGTATAGCCGCTCTGACTCACCTTGTCATCCAACTGCCCTCTGGTGAGCCTGTCGCCGTTCGTTACCGTGAGCTTGGTGAACACGGACTCGAATCCATCACGGCCCTTGAGCGTGACCGTGCGCTGGTGAGGTGCGGCCACCGTAGCCGTCGCCTCCGCCTGCGATTTGACGTTCGTGGCCGGATCCGTGCCCGTGACAGTCACCGTGTACGTGCCCGGATCGGTCACCGTCAACTCGGCATCGGTCTTACCCGGTATCTCCTTGCCGTCCTTGCTCCACTGGTACCTGAACGTCACGGTCGGCACCTTGTCGTGCTTTGCCTCGGCGTGCAAATGTACCTTGGAATTTCGCTCTTCCAACCGCGTGGCTGTCGGCTTCACCGTCACTGTGGGAGCTTCCAGCATCCACTGTGGGGTCAACGTCATATCCTCGGTCACCGATGCTTGGAAGTTCCAAGGAGCGCCGTCCTTCAGGTAGCCGGAAATCGAGTAGCCAGTCTTAACGATTGCCTTGTCCAAGGTATCCTTGTCCAGCTTCTTCCCGTTCGGCACATGCAAGGTCACCGGCGTGGAAATTCCGGGGCCATGAAGCGTCACAATCCGTTTCGCCATAGCCGTAACCCCTATATCGCCGGTCACGTGCTTGCCGGGAATCGTCAATGTGCCGGTATTGGAATTGAACGAATACTTACTCTTATCGAGTTCATGACCGCCCACTGTCACCTTCACCGTCGCTTCGTCCAGCTCACGGCCATTTTCCGGCCTCAGCGTCGTCTTATAGAGCATGCCTTCCAGCACTCTCTTCATGGAATCGTCACTCGTCATGTTGTGCAACTGGAATTTCACGTCGAATATATTGACAGTTCCCGTAACTCGGCCAATCTTGCTGTTGTCCAGCTTGTCAAACTCGACATAGAATCCCTCAACGCTGGAATCTTTGTTCTTCACAGCACTCCATGCACCGGACTCGTCATATCGGACATAACATTCGTCAGGATTACCACTGGGCTGACCCGGAGCCCAATTTGCGTATACGCTTGGGACGGTACCCGAAATGCCAGAACCTCTCCAGAACTTCACGCCCGCACTTGGGCCACCAACCCAATGCCAGTCCTCGCCACTACAAACAGAACTGAAAGTCTCCTTATTAGCTACAGCATCGCTGTAAGTGCTTCGCGCACCGCCAATCCAGCCGCTCTTTTTATCAAACAGGTTATGGATAAGGCTGTTTTCCGCCTGCGATTCAATAGTCAGTAAATGGCCACCTTTTCCTTCGAAGAAGGAAACGAACTGCATCAATCCATAACCCTCATCAAATCTGTTAAGTTTACTATCACTGCCAATGAAGGTATATCCGTGCCCATCAAACAGATGCGCATCGTAGTTTTTCTTCATGCCGCTGTAATAAGACGCCTGCAACGGCGTACTCGACACACTCACCGACACCGTTTGCGTCCTACCCTCGCCTGGATGGAATGTCAGACTTTGCAGATACTTTTGAAGATCACTCGGAGAAAAAATCGAAGCCCCGTCCTTATTATTAAACGCGGTATATCGATAACGCTGCCCCGGCTTGACTAGTATTCCCCCGAAATTGTTATCCGCATCTAATGTATGGATGGCCGGCGCGGCCTGCAGATTCGCAGGCACACCAGCAACATCACCAATAGTGAACCAACCATTATCTACCTCAACGACCACATACACACTGGTTCCGCTTGTCACTGTCACGTCGCTCAGCTTGTAGTCGATACTACCCGCGCTCGTCTTCTTGTCGGTATTCAGATTTATGTGGGGATACCCATGCTTCGCTGTGTGAGATCCGTCCGCCGAATCTTTGGATCCTGGACCACTGGGCGGCCCGCTCGGAGATGTGGGCACATTAAACGGAGATTCTGCACCCCTGTCAATTGGATACGTGATCTGGCGAGTGCCGCCCACCGTAACCCGAAGGTCAGTTATTCTCGGCCTGGACTGTCCGCTGCCATCTGGCTTACTGCCACTCGCGCCACCTAGCCCACTGCTACCCGACAGCCTCTCCTGCAGCTGATCACTATCCGACGACTCATCCCGTCCCGGCAGGGGTCGCGGCGGACTCGAGGACCCACTCGTTCGCCCGTTCTGCTCCCCCGTATCCGTCTCCTCCGTCGCCCACGCACCCGGCACGGCCAGCGCCAACGACATCACCACAGCCAGCAATGTCGCCGCGCAACGCCACAACCAGCGCGTTCCATATCCATTCTGCTTCATATCCGTACAACCTCACTCCTAAAAAACTGCCAAACGGGCGAACCCGCAACTTGCCGCCGCCGAGGCTATCAGAGATTCATACGCAGCATTCCACCCCTAAGAAACGGGTTAGCGGCCAAAATGTGTGTCTGAAATCGGCTCTTAGCCCTTGTGCCGCAAGGGCTAAGAGCCGTTTGAATGTGGTGGCGGGGACTTTCGAGGTCGGCCAGAATGTGTGTCTAAAACAGGGTCGGACGCGTTGCGGCAGTAGGTGCGAGGGGCGTTTGAATGTGGTTGCCTTAAGGGGTATGAGAATTCCCCTGCGCCCCGGATGCGAGACACCGGTACCGGCGGACGAACAACCTCATCGAATCATGGAACGCGCGCATCCGCGACATGCTGCGCCACCACCGGGGCCTGAGCCTGCTGCGTCGGATCAAGGCGATCTGCTGGTGGTGCCACCAACACGGCGAACGCCCGGAACCGGCCGGCTGGCTGGCCGCCAACGCGCTCACCGACCGGCAAATCGAGCAACTACAGGCAGGCCTGGGAACACGGCCCGCAGGGCGCGTACGAGACGTTCGGCATCCCCAACCGGTACGGCACCGGCATCGACTGGAACGAATTCCACACCAGCACACGATACCCAAACGCCACCGAATGACGCCCCTCAGACACACATTTTGGCCTATAACCCTAAGAAACCCCCAAAAATGGTGCCGTATGCCGCACCACGCATACCGCACACCGCATGCCGCACACCGCATGGCCAGGCCCAGCCATATCCCCCAAATAGCAAGCAAAATAGCAAGTGTCCCCGCACGCCTTATCGGCATACGGGGACACTTAACTATGCTTAAGCTCGGTTTGGTTCAGCCTGTGATCCAGCCTGATAAACCGGCCAGCCGCCCACAATCAGACGGCCGGCAATCGGCCAGCAGGCAACGTCACTCGGCGACGACCTTCACCGTGAAGGTGGCGGTGATCTCCGGGTGGAGCGCGACCTTGGCCGGGAACTCGCCGGTGGTCTTGATGGTCTCGACCTCGATGGACTTGGCATCGACGGCGACCTTGGAAGCCAGCGCCTGGGCAATCAGATCAGCGGACACGCCACCGAACAGCTTGCCGGACTCACTCACCTTGGCCTTGATCTCCACCACGGAGCCTTCGAGCACGCTCTTGGCCTCGACGGCCTCTTCGCGCGTGGCGACGGCCTTGGCCAGGCGGGCGCGCTTCATGGCGGCGATCTGCGCCTCGGCACCCTTGTTCCACGCGAAGGCGAAGCCCTGCGGGATCAGGTAGTTGCGGGCGAAGCCGGCCTTGACCTCAACGACATCACCGGAGTGACCGAGGTTGGCAACGGTTTGGGTAAGAATAACCTTGGTATCAGCCATAATTTCAAAGCCTCCTTACTTCAGCGACCGGAAGTGGCGTAGGGCAGCAGAGCCATTTCGCGGGCGTTCTTGATGGCCTTTGAAATCTCGCGCTGTTCCTGGACGGAAACGCCGGTGATGCGACGGGAACGAATCTTGCCGCGATCGGAGATGAACTTGCGCAGCAGCGCGACGTCCTTGTAATCGATCTCGGTGACCTTCGCCGCCTTCAGCGGGTTCGGCCTCTTCTTGAACGGCTTGACCGGTGGTTGCGGCCTTTTGCGTGACATGATGTTCTCCTTATAAATATAAACGTGTATGTTCGCGAGAATTGACAGTGCTTGGGTTGGGTATCACTCGATATCAGAACTCGGGCTCGTCGTCGTTGCCGCCGAAATCGGAGGAACCGCCGAACGTCGAGAAGCCACCACCGGAATTGCCGCCGTCGCCCCACGGGTCGGCCGCGGGCGCTTGGCTGGCGGGCGGATTGGCCGGAGCTGCATTCTGCTGGCCGCCGCCGAAACCGCCATTGCCGCCGGTATAGCTTGCACCGCCGGAATAACCGCCAAAGCCGGTGCTACTGACGAAGCCGCCATTACCACCATTGCCGCCGTTGTTGTCGCGCCCCGCAAAGCCGCCCTGACCGGACGATTGGCGGGTCACTTGCGCGGTGGCATATCGCAGGGACGGGCCGATCTCATCGACCGTCATCTCCACGACAGTGCGGTTGGAACCGTCTTGCGCCTGATAGGAACGCTGTTGCAAGCGCCCCTGCGCAATCACGCGCATGCCCTTGGACAGGCTCTGCGCGCAATGGTTGGCGAGATCACGCCATGCCGAGCAGCGCATGAACAGCGCCTGACCGTCCTCGAACTGGCCGGTCTGACGGTTGAAACTGCGCGGTGTCGACGCAATGGTGAAGCTGGCGACGGACGCGCCGCTGCCAATCGTACGCAGTTCGGGGTCCGCAGTGAGGTTGCCCACCACTGTGATAATCGTTTCACCTGCCATGACGTGTCCTTAAAACTCGATACCCAGCAAACGCTGAATCTAAAAATTACTTGGTGTCCTTGCGAAGAATCTTCGTGCGGATCACGGATTCGTTGAGGTTGAGCACACGGTCGAGCTCGTCGCTGACAGCGGGTTCGGCGCTGTAGGTCACCACAACGTAGTTGCCTTCGGTCTTGCCCTCAATCTCATAAGCGAGCTTGCGACGCCCCCAGTAATCGGGTTCATCGACAGAGCCGCCCTCCTTGGTGACGAGCCCAAGATATTGCTCGGTCAGCTTCTTCAGACCGCGCTCATCCAGCTCGGGATCGGCAATAAACATCAGTTCGTACTTATGCGCAGACATCACCCACCTCCTTCGGACTATTCGGCCACGGTCGTTCCGCGGCAGGAGTGTGTATACGCGCCACCCATGCGTGCAGCAAATCGTGCGTCTAAGGCAGCTCGCTTAAGAGTACAACCTTGCTCCGACCAAACGATCAGACGGCCCACTCGCTCACTCGCCTACTCACTCGCCGGCAAGGATGGGCGCCGGCCCGGTGGAGGCACGCTCGCGCAGGTCGTAAGGCGATTCCTCCACGACGGTGACTTGCTTGCCGTCGATGAGGTCGAGCAGCAGACGGGCGGCTTTGCGCCCCGAGCCGACGATGTCGCGGCCCATCACCGTCAGGTGCGGGAACACCGCCGTGCACATGAAGGAATCGTCCCATGCCATGATCGACAAATCCTGCGGCACGTCGAAGCCCATTTCGCGCGCGATGCCCATGCCGGCCAGAGCCATCACGTCGTTGTCGTAGATGATTGCGGTGGGGCGGGGCTCGACCGACAGCAACAGTTTGGTTGCCTCGATGCCGCCTTTCGGCGTGTAATCCGCGTGCAAACAGCGGTAGCGCACGCCCAGCTCGGTGGCCGCGTCACAAAACGCCGCATCGCGGATATAGGAGTGGCCGAAACTTTCCGGGCCGCCCACACGCCCGATGCGCTGATGACCCAAATCGTGCAGATAGGAAACGGCCTTGCCCACGGCTTGCATATCAAGGCTGCGCATGGCCGGCAATCCGCCCGACAGCGACGGGTCGCACATGGCGAGCACCGGCATCTCGGGGTGTTTCTTCAGCAGAGCCACGCGCCGGTCGTTCATTTCCAAGTTGACCAGCAGCAACGCGTCCACGCTGCCCGTGGCGATCCAGTCGTTCAGAATCGCCATCTCGGTGTCGCGCCCCACGGCGAAGCGCAGCAGTAATGAATAATCGTGCTGCTCCAGCTCGGCGCCGAGGCCGGCGAGCAGCTCCATCATGTAAGGTTCGACGGACAGCAGATGCGCTTCGCGGGCCAGCACCACGCCGATGCGGCTGGTGTTCGAACGCGCCAGCGATTGGGCGGCACCATTGGGCTTCCAGCCGAGTTGCTGAGCCACCTTGAGCACTTTCGCGCGAGTTGCTTCGGACACGCCCGGCTTGTCATTAAGCGCATAAGAGACGGCGCTGCTGGACACCCCCGACGCCTTGGCGACGTCGAAGATGGTGACCTTGTTCTTCTGCCCGGCCACAGCGCGCTCCTTTCCGTGCCGTATATGGGTGATTGCTTACAATCACTTACCATCGTTCCAGCCCAAGGATAGTACACAAACCCCAGTATTACGAACGTAATAAGCGCTTCAGAACCTCAAACGATTCCGAAGCGCTTATTCCTTCCAAATCAAGGCTGACGAATCAGCGCTTGAGGTCATTGGCCGAACGCAGCACGTTCGGAGCGGCGAAAGCGGTAGGCTCGACTTCCGCCGCGGAAGTGATGTGCAGCGTGACCGATTCGCCCGGCAGGAGGGACACCATTCCCTCGTCCACATGGGCGCCCGCGTCCACCTTGTCCGCCATGCAGAACAGGTCGCGCACATAGCTTTCAGCGGTGACGGTCAGCTCATAGCCGCCATCCACGGCGACGGCCGCAACGCCAAGCGCCTCATCGGGAGACACCAGCGCCTGATCGATCACCTCGGCCGGGTTGTAGATCACGCGGGCGAACGCGCCATCGGCGCATGTGGCGACGAGCAGTTCGCGCGTCGGGTCGCCGAACGTGGCGACTTCCTCGCTCAACACCAAGCCCGCATGCCCCGCAGCACTCAGCGCGACGTCGAAGGATTCGCTGGCCAGCACCGTGCCATCAAACGCCACGCGCTCGACCTTCCACGTGCCCTTCCACGCATCCAACGTGTCGTTGAGCACGATGAGCTCGAGATGGTCGGTGGCGGTCGGCTCGCCTTCCCAGCTATGGGTGGCGCGGTATTCCTCGGACGTGCGCGGCTGGATGGTGGCCAGTCGCGGCGCGAAGAAGTCGCGCGAGGCGTACCACAGGGGCTTGCGGTGCCCGTCGAAGTCCACGGCCGCCCACGAGACGACCGGCCAATCGTCGTTGAGCTGCCAGATCAGCGCGCCGGCGTTCACCGGTTCCAGCGAGCGCATATGCTCCACGCCGAAGCGCATGGCCTGCGCCTGCTGCAGCTGGCATGCCCAGTGCCAATCCTCGATGTCGGCCCAGTTGTCGGTGTCGATAAGCCAGGAGTGCTCGCCGTCGGAGGGCTTGCCGTTGGTCACACCGCCGAAGCTCACGTCGTTGATGTGGCCTGGGGTCAGGTGCGAGCGCATGCCGCGCGCCAGCTTGTAGTTGCCGCCGGAGGCTTTCTGATGCACGAGCATTTGCTCGCCGAACGGGTCGAGCTTGGCGTCGTGCACCACGCGGGTGAGAGTGCTGAACGCGGGCGGCGCCTGATAGCCGAACTCGTCGGCGAAGCGCGGGGTGTACTGCGCGTAGACGCGGTAATCCTTGCGGTTCCAAGCGTCCCAGATGTGCATGGTGCCGTCGGTGTCCCAGTTGGCGCCCACGAACTTGGTGAAGCTCATCGGCGAACTCGGCAGATACACATGCGTGGGGTCGAGTTCGGCGAGCAGCGCCGGGAACAGCTCGGAGTAGTAGTAGTCGCCCCACGGCTTTTCGCCGTAGCCGTATTCGTTCGCCGCGCGATCGTCGTCACGCAGCGCCTGCTTGTAGCCGCCCCACTCGGAGTAGGCCACATAGTTTTCGTTGGATCCGTTCCATACGATCAGGCTGGGGTGCGGGCACAGGCGCACGATGGCCTCGCGCGCTTCGGCTTCGACTTCCGTCTTGGTTTCGGCGTCCTCCGGGTAGGCGGCGCAGGCGAGCATGAAGTCCTGCCAGACTATGACGCCCGCGCGGTCGCACATGTCGTAAAATTCGTCGGCTTCGTAGATGCCGCCGCCCCACACGCGCACCATGTTGGAGTTCGATTCCACCAGGTCGCGCACGCCGCGCTCATAGTCGCGCTTGGCGACGCGGGCGATATAGGCGTCGTCGGGAATCCAGTTGTAGCCGTGCGCATGCACCGGCACGTCGTTGACGTAAATCTGGAACGGGCGGCCCGCCTCGTCGGCGCGCGTGTCGACGTGCACGGTGCGGAAGCCAACGTGCCCTTCCCACGTGGCTTGAACACCGGCGCTCACGGTGATGTCATACAGCGGTTGGTCGCCGTAACCCAGCGGCCACCAGCGCTTCACAGCCGGCACGGCAAGTCGCGCCGCAGCAGTGTTGCGCCCTGCGGGCACCACCACATCGGTTTCGACATCGGCACCGAAACCGCTGAGCGCGACATGCACGTCGACCGGTGTCAGCTGGGCGTGGGACTCGCCCGGGCTCATCACACGCCCCTCACCAGCGCGCTCGACCTCGACATGCACGGTGAGCACACCGGTGCCGTCGGCGGCGACGTCCACCAACGGCCGCACACACTTCAGGCGCACGCCGCTCCACGAATCGATGCCGATTTCGCGCCAAATACCGGCGTTCGCCACGTCGATGCCCCAGTCCCAGCCAAAGGAGTAGCTGGGCTTGCGAATCTGGTTGAACGCGTGGTGTTCGGTGTGCGGCCAATAGCCGCGGCGCGCCTCCTGCTCGTCGCTGTGGCGCACCGGCGAGGTGAAGCTCACGCTCAGCTCGTTGGCGCCCTCGCGCAGCAGATCACGCACATCCCACCGGTAGGAGCGGTGGAAATTGCGCGTTTCGGCGACGTGCCGCCCGTTCAGTTCGAGCGAGGCGATGGTGTCGAGACCGAACGCCACCAAGTCATGACGCTCGGAACCGTCGTCGTGCCAGTCGAATTGACAGGTGAAACGCCAATCCACGTCACCGATCCACTGCTGTTCCTTTTCGTTGGCACCGTCGAACGGGTCGGCGATGAGCCCCGCGTTGAGCAGGTCGAGCGCGGCCTCGCCCGGCACGGTGGCGGGGATGCCGGCCGCCAGTTGCTCGCGCAGTGCTTCCGGCACGGCTTCGAGGTTCAGCGCGGTCAGCGTCCACCCTCCGGCGAGTGGTGCGAAAGTGTGAGGTGTGTGAGTCATGTTTGCTCCTGGAGTAATTTGAAGTTCTTGCCTCCCGCTGGCGGGAGGCAAGAGACGTTATTCCTTAACCGCGCCAGCGGCGACGCCGTTGTAGATCTGCTTCTGGAAGATCAGGAACGCGATCAGGGCCGGCAGCAGTGTGATAATCACACCCGCGCAGATCAGGTTGTATTTCGACCCTTGCGGCCCGGTGAATGAATACAGCGAAATGGCCACTGTGCCGAGTCTCTTCTTGTCTTGCAGATAGAGATTAGCCGAGTAGTACTCGTTGTAGATACCCACGCCCTTCAAAATCAAGCAGGTCACGATGGCCGGCTTGAGCAGCGGCAGCAGGATGCGCGAGTAGATGGTGAAGTAGCTTGCGCCATCCATCAGCGCGGCTTCGTCAAGCGAGATGGAGATGTTCTCGAAATACTGGATGAAGATGTAAATCGAGATCACATCGGTGCCCATCGACATGATGATGTAGCCCCACAGCGAGTTGATCAAGTGGAACGTGCCCATGATCTTGTAGACGGCCACCTGCATGGCGATGCCCGGCAGCAGCGCGGCCATCATGAAGGCGGTGCGGATCAGCGCGTTGCCCGGGAAGGCGAAGCGGCTGAGCACATACGCCAGCTGGGTGCCGATGATGGTGGTCAGGAAGCACACCGCCACCAGCACGATGATGGAGTTGCGGAATGCGACGCCCATGTTCGACAGCTTGAACGCCTCGACGTAGTTCGAGAAGTTGAACAGGTTCTTCGGCAGCGTCATCACGGAGGTGGACTGCCATTCCTCGTTGTCTTTGGCCGCGGTGAAGAAGCAGGTCACCAGCGGCAGCAGAATCCAGAAGGTGATGAACACCAAGCTGAAGTATTTCAGGAAGCTCAAGATCCACAGTTTCAAGTGATAGCCGAAGCCCGCTTGCTCTATTTTCTGTGGGGTCATGGTTGTGCTGGACATCACGCAACCGCCTTTCCGTTCTTGAACAATGGGGCTTTGCCGGTTGCGACCTTATTGGCGCGCTTCAGGGCGCGACGGCGGGCCTTGTCGGACTTACGCGCCGCCTTGGCGGCCTTGGCCGTGCCGTCGTCGGCGTTTCTGAACAGCAACCCCATCACGATTTTCTGCAGCAGCGTGCAGATGATGATAATCACCAGCAGCACCACGGCCATTGCGGAGGCGAGACCCACCTTCTGATCGGTGTGGGCGATCTTGTCCATTTGCACCATGTAGGTGCCGGTGCCGTTTGCACCGGAGGTGATGACGTAGGGGCCTTCGAAGGCGGAGAGCGAACCGGTGATGGACAGAATGATGTTGAGCACCAGAATGGTCTGGATGCCGGGCAGGATGATGTGCTTGAACTGCTGCCACTTGTTCGCGCCGTCGATCTCGGCCGCTTCGTACAGCGTCGAGTCGATGGACATGATGGCACCGATGAACAGAATCAGCGTGGAGCCGAGGTAGCGCCAGATGGACGAACCGACCAGCGACCAGTTGTTGATAGCCTGGTCCTTCAGCCAGTAGGGCAACTGATCCTGCGAGAAGCCGCACCATTGCAGCACGGTGTCAAGCACGTAGCCGCGGGTATAGAAGAACTTGAAAATGAAGCCGACCGCGATGCCGTTGATCAGGTACGGGAAGAAGATGGCGCCTTTGAAGAAGCTGCCGCCGCGCACCTTGAACGCGAGCACGGTCGCCAAATACAGAGCCAGCGCCACCTGCACCAGCGCACCCACCATGTAATAAAGGCTGAGCTTCAAGGTGGCGAGCAGTTCGGGGCGCGTGAAAATGTCAGCGTAGTTCTTCAGACCCACCCACTTGGGCGTGCCGATGTACTTCATCTTGTAGAAGCTGTAGCCGCACATCTGAATGAACGGCCAGTAGGTGAACACCACCAGCAAGGCGACCGGGATGATACAGAAGGCGACGATGATGGCGCCTTTCTTCCAGTCGCGCTTGTGGGTGTTGAAGGGGATGTCGGCCACGGTGGTGGGCGCGGCATCCGCAAGCGCGGTAGTCATGATGATCTCTTTTCTGCTGAGATTACTGTCTGATGAAGTGGGTGAGGCCGACAGCCACGGTGGTGCGGCTGCCGGCATCACTGATGTAAGGAGGAGACGAGCCTTGCGACCCGCGCGATTAAGCGATCAAGCGATCAGCCGATCAGTACTTGGCTTCGGCGTCGTCGTTCTGCATGGCCTTGTACCATGCGTCGTTCCACTCGGCCACCATGTCGTCGTAGCTCTTGTCCTTGTTGGCGGCGTGCTCGACGATGGCCTGGACGCGCTTGTTGCCGTTGGAGTTGATGCCCAGCTCGGAATCGGAGTTGACCTCGGTGAACAGATCCTCTTCACCTTCAAGCGAATCGGCGTCCACTTCCATCGTGACTTCCTTGAAGTCCTCGTAGATGGAGGGCAGGTCCTCGTCGCCGTACTTGATCGGGATGCCGCCTTCGTTCATCGCGTAGCCGGACTTCTCGGTGAGCCACTTGACGAAGATCATGGCGGCTTCCTGGTTGTCCTTGGAGGACTTCACGTTGATGCCCATCGAATAGTTGCCACCCATCGCGGCGTACTGCTTGCCCTTGATGGAAATCGGGAACGGCATGTAGCCGATGTCGTCCGCGTTGTCGCCGGCCTGCTGCATCTGCGTGACAGCCCAAGCGCCAAGCACCATCGTGCCGATCTGTCCGTTGTTGATCATGCTCTTGGAGGACTCCCAATCGGTGGTGGAGTAATCCTCTTCGGTCAGGCCCTGGTTCACGGCGTCGTACAGCACCTTGTACACGTTGTAGGCATGGGTGCCGTCGCCCGGATCGGCGAACGGGGCCTTGGTGTGCACGAGCTTCTGGTTCATGTATGTGTTGTCGCCGGTGGCGGTGGTGCCGATGTAGGCATCCCAGGCGCCCATCGTGAAGCCGGCCGCGTAGTTGGTGTACAGCGGGATGGCGTCGGTCTTGTCCTTGATTGCCTTGAGGGCGTTGATGAACTCCTCGGGGGTCTTCGGCAGCTCGGTGATGCCGGCCTCCTTGAAGACCTTCTTGTTGTAGATCACGCCGGAGGTCTGGCCGTCGGTGGCGACGCCGTAGGTTTCGCCGTCATAGGCCTTTTCGCTGGCGAGCTTGACCTGCTTGGACATGGTGTCGGTGTCGCCGTAGGAGATGAAGTAGTTGGACATTTCGGACTTATCGACCGAGGGGATCATCATGATGTCGCCCCAGTCGCCGCCCTGCAGACGGGTCAGCGCGTTGTCCGCGTAGTTGGAATCCGCCTGGGATTCGACCTTGATGTTGGGATACAGCTTGTTGAAGTCCTCGATGTAGGATTTCCAGTTCTTGCCCGGATAGGAGTCCAGGGACATGTCGGTGCGGCCATTGTAGAACTTGATGGTGGTCGTGATGTCTTTGCCGGTCTCGCCGAGCGTGATCTGGTCGTAAGTCAGGTCGGTCTTCTTGTCACCACTGGAGCTGCTGGAGCCACCGCAAGCGGCCATGCTCACCATGCAGACAGCTGCCACACCGGCCGCAACGAGTTTCTTGATATTCATTCTTTCTGGTCCTTCCTTCGTGGACGCGCGAATCGATTTTGGTCGTTTCGCTGTTCCGTCGCTTTCGTGGTTCTGCTTCGAACCGTTTGAAGCGACCCCCTCTCATCAGCCTAGCTTCCACGCCTGTCTGAAGTGAAGTGGTATCCCTTAGCATAAAGGCGCTGTTTCAGTATATCAAGCGCTTAAGTTGCTTCAGCGTGTTCTCCGCTGCGCTCAATGCGTATGCCATTATCTGCGATTTGGGCTGAAAAGGCTTTATTTTCAGGCGTTCTTATGTCTTTACTTTGTCTATTCCCTATTATTTCAGGCTTCAGATCGGTCTGTTCGCTTGCTTCTTTATTAATTAAGCGCTTAATCAGGCTTATCTAAGCGAACAGCGCGAATAACCCACAAAATCCCACGAAACACCGGGAGCTGTCGTGCGAACGCGCAGCTAAAGCGCTAAAGAAATAGAGCAAGGTGCGCCGGAACAACAACCCTTCCGACGCACCTCGCAGTTCATTCGCGGCTTACTTGCGCCGCCACCTCAATACCGCCAGCACACCAGCGACGACCAGCAGGAGCACCACGGCCACAACCGGCGCAACCACCGTAAGGCCAGTGTCGCTCAGCGGCGCGGCGCGCTCGGCCGGCTGCCACACCGGGCTAATGACCAAGTCACCCGTAATCTTGTCCGCGGCCGGATCGAACCTCGTGCCGTCCGCCTTCACCCAGCCGTCCAGCACATAGCCGCGCTTGCTAACGCCACCCAGCGCACGCGCGCCCACCGTGCCGCCGTGGAACACATCCACCTTCAGATGCGTCACGGAGCCGTCCTTCTCCCTGACAGTCACCGTGTGCTTGGCAGGCGCGCTCACCGTCACCGGCGCCACGCCGACGGACGACATGCCCGTCTGCGAATCGACCACCGTCACCTGAACCGTGTAGTCACCCCACTGGTCCGTCTCGTGGCTCGCGCCCGTCGCGCCCGCAATCGGCACACCGCCCTTGAACCACTGATAGCTCACCGTCGCGCCCGTCACCGGCGGCCTCACCTGCGCGTTGAGCGTGGACTTGTCGCCCACCGACGTGAGCTTGGGCGGAACAGCCGTCACCGTCACCGCCGGCGCGTCCAGCTCATAGTGAGCATACAGAACCGTATCCGCACGCACCCCATCGGCGAACAGCCATTCCCCGCCATCAGTCGTGGTGTACTTGCTGACCGAATAGCCGGACCGCTTCGCCCTCTCGTCCAGCTCGGCTTTATCCAGCTTGTCGCCGTTGACCACCGTGAACTGCTCGAGCAGCGTCGAGAACGGGTCCCTGCCGCGCAAGGTGACCGTGTGCTGGCTGGGGGCGGTCACCACAGCCGCAGCCTTCGCTTGCGAGCTGAGCTTCGTGGTGGAATCGGTTGCCGTCACCTCCACCGCGTATTCGCCCGCCTCGCTCACCGCCAACGTGCGGCGAGTCTGCCCCGGCATCTTGACGCCATCCTTGAACCACTGATACGTGAACGTGACTGTGCGTACCTTGCTCAGCTTGGCGTCGGCCTGCAGCGTCACCTTGTCGTCCCTGCCGCCCAGCTGCCCGTCCTTCGGCGTCACCGTCACCACAGGCGCATCCAGCACCCACCGCGGGTTCAATGTCATATCGCCGGTCACCAGATCATCGAAGTTCCACTCGGCACCTTCGCGAACATAGCCGACGAGCGTGTAACCATCCCTGGCCCCGACTTTCTCGTTCAAGGAGTCTCGCTTCAGCGGCACGAGGCTACTCGCCCGCAATATGGTCAATGGCTCGTCGGACCACACGTCCCGAATCGTCACCAACCAATTCGCGCCCATCTCGATGCGCACATCGTCGGTCACGTTCGCGGCGCGAATTCGCAATTTGCCGGTTTTGCGATTAAACGAGACGGCATCCGTCTCGCGCCTCAGCGATCTGCCACCCACCGACACACGCAGCGAGCTCACATCGAACCCGCGCTTGTTCAGCGCAGTCAGCATCGTCTCATAGGGCGTAAATGACAGCACTTTGGGGGCCTGATTGCTGCTGGCCACGTCGCGCAGCTGATGCTGCACGGTAACCGTCTTGGTGGTTGCCGTCGTGCGACTAATCTGGGTGGGATCGATTTGCTCAAACTCGACATAGAAGCCCCTGACTTGGGGGAATGTGCCATGGCGTTTCCCGTTATCCTGACCCGGCAGGCCGTAATAGCTCGTAGCGGCCCACGCGCCGGAGGTGCTCTTCACTCCATATTGGACATAACATTCCTCGACGAAATTGGTGGGTTGTTTGTCAGCCCACTTTGCATATATATTGTCGACTTGCCCCGGTTTGTTGCCGCCGTTCCAGAACTTCGTGCCCCTGCTTGGGCCGGCCACCCAATACCAATCCTGATCTTTGCAGGGAGATTTGACCTCGGGGCCATCTTTCTTAGCAGCCTCAGCGCTGCTCTTTTTCATGCCGCCAATCCAGCCGTTTTTCTCGCCGAACAGACGGTGAACAAGGTTGTGCTCATCCTGCGATTCGATGGTCATCAGATGGCCGTGGCGCCCGAGGAACGTAAGGGATTGCGCATCCGCATAAGCTTGGCCAAAGTCCGGAGCTTTCTCATTGATGAAGGCATACGCGTTCCCGTTGAACAGAACCGGGTCGTATCCCTTACGATTGCGCATGACTTTAGGCGGCTTCGTCACAGTCACCGAGACGGTTTGCTCCTTGTCGCCGTCCAAATAGAACATCAGATCGCGCAACAGCGCCTGAACGTCTTTCGCTGTGAAAGTTGCGTTGTCGCGACCCGACGAGTCGAATGACAGATACTTGTATTTCGCGCCCACCGCCACACTTTCGCCAGACAGGAACTCACCGCTCGTATTCAACGCACTGAATAGCTTCAGCTGTCCTGGTGGCGGCACGGTAAGTGTGAACCAGCCGCTATCCACCTCAATCACCATATATGAGGCGTTCGCGCCTTTCACCGTGGCGTTGCCCAACTTGTAGCTGGTTACGCCATTAACATCCGTTTTCCTGTCGGCATGCAGATTCACTGCAGGATTGGACTGCTGCGCCGGTTTGCTCTCGGCCGCCCACGCGCTCGGCACCGCCAACACCAACGCCGCAGCCAAGGCCAGCAACACCGCCACGCAACGCCTCACCCATCGCACACCACGCCCATTCTGCTTCATACGCACACGCCTCACTCACTGACAAAACGGGCAACCCCGTAGCCGTCGCGGACGAGGCTATCAAACATCGTCTCCCCGCCGCGCACCCCCCAAAGGCAAAACCAACCTATCCCGTTCTTATCACGTGTAACGGCAATTAGAACCCGCAGGTAAAACAGCGGGAAAGCCGGTCAAATGAGCAAGGCACGTGTCTTTTGGAGCGGATGTCGCCGTGTTCGACACCCTCCGGGCCGGTAGGCCAAGTCTTACGTCTCACACAACGACATCCGCTCCAAAAGCCGTCTATGTCTGGCTGAGAGCAGCGCGTTTATGTCTGTTTGGGGTGGTGCGGTTATGTTTTGTTTGAGGGTCGGTTGTTACCGTGTTCGACGTAATTTTCTGTTGGTTGGCGGTATACGTACTGAGAACGGAATTGATGGCACCGCAATTCAGAGCATGCCAAGCACGACATTGTCACGCCGACAGAATGGCGCGGAAGCCACGAGATTGCCTGGTTTCGCTATATGGCGTTGTCGCTGATGATCGACATGCACAGCCCACTGGGCTGTGCATCCCACACGGTAACAACCGACCCAAAATCTGTCTATATCTGTTTGGGGTAACGCGGTTATGTTCGCGTGTCTGTGTTCGTTTGGGGCAACGCGTCTATTCCTTGAGGCGGAGTTCCTCTTCTAGTTGCTGGATGCGCAGGGCCTGGGCTGCGATGAGCTGGTCGCGCGGGTCAACGGGCTTGCGCTCCGGCGTGACCGGCTCGGGCGAGCGCTTCCACCGGGCGAAGGCGCGCTCGATGCGCTTGTAGCCCACGATCTTGGGATCCAGGCCGGCCTCGCGGAACAGGGCCGCGGGCTTCTCGCCCTCCCTATAGCGGCGCATGCACTCCACGCGGAACCAGTCCGCGTAGCGGATGCGCGAGGACGCGTCAATACTGTCCACCGCAGCCAACGACGACAAATACGCCCGCTGACCCGACGTGAAACTTCGCGGCTCATTCATTGTCGGCCGTCCTTCCTGATACGCAGGGAACTGAAAAATTTTGAAGGGTCCCGCTGTCTTGTGCGAGGCTCGCGATGCTGTCGCCGCTCGCCGCTGCGAAGAGCGCGCGAACCCAAACACGGGAATCTATAGGCCCCCGCAGGCGGGGGCTGTCGCGCGAACGCGCGACTGGGGGTGGTCACGCCAGTCACGTGACCACGCCCGCACCACCCCCAGTCGGCCTTGCGGCCGACAGCCCCCGACGTCTTATGCGACGCTCGCAACGCTATCGCTGCTCGCTGCCACGAAGAGCCCACAGGGCTCTTCGTCCAGCGGGGCCAAGGGACGCAAAACCGAGATTGGGGATAGGAAGAGAAAGGCGGGGAACCACGGGGCGCGAGCCCCGTTGTCCCCCGCCTTTCGGAAACCGTCAACCGGCTGGTTGGACCGGGCGCTGGCCCGATCCGGGCCGGCGGACCGGTCGGTCAGACCGGTCCGGCCGGGGAGCTGGGCGTTAAGCCCAGCTCGGTGGATCGGGCCGTTGCCCGGGCCGGTCAGTGGGAGCGGCGGCGGCGCAGGGCGCTAGCCGCGAGACCCGCGCCGGCCAGGGCGAGGGCCGTCAGGGCGGCGGCAAGGCCGGTGGCGCCGGTGGAGGCCAGGGCGTTCACCTTGGTCCAGCGGGCGTGCAGCTTCTTGCCGATCGCATCCTCCACACTGGTGACGAGGTTGCCCTCGTCGTCGTACCAGCCATCGAACTGGTAGCCGTCACGCGTGGGCACGGGCAGCTTGCCGTCCTCACCGGTCCAGTCGGACGGGAGGGTGCCGCCGTTCGCGTCGAACGCGTCAGCAACACTCGTCCACTTGGCGTGCAGCTTCTTGCCGATCGCATCCTCGACGTTGGTGATGAGGTTGCCCTGTTCGTCGTACCAGCCGTCGAACTTGTAGCCGGGCTTGTACGGCAACGGGAGCTTGCCGTCCTGGCCGGTCCAACCATTGGGCAGGTTGCCGCCGTCGGCGTCGAACCCGTCCGCCATGCTCGTCCACTTGGCGTGCAGCTTCTTGCCGATCGCATCCTCCACGCTGGTGACCCGGTTGCCGTCCTCGTCATACCAGCCGTCGAACTTGTAGTTCGGCTTGGTCGGGATCGGCAGCTTGCCGTCCTGGCCGGTCCAACCCGAAGGCAGCGTGCCGCCGTCAGCGTCGAACCCGTCAGGCAGAGCGGTCCACTTCGCAACCAAATCCTTGCCAATGGCCTCTTCCGTGTTGGTGACCTGGTTGCCGTCCTTGTCATACCAGCCATCGAACTTATAGTCAGGCTTGTACGGAATCGGCAGCTTGCCATCCTCACCGGTCCAACCGTCAGGCAAAGTGCCGCCATCCGTGTCGAACGCATCCTCGATCTTCGTCCACTTCGGGTGCAGGGTCTTGCCCGCCGCATCCTCCGCGTTCGTCACCGGGTTGCCGTCCTCGTCATACCAGCCATCGAACTTATAACCAGGCTTGGTGGGGATCGGCAGCTTGCCGTCCTCGCCGGTCCAACCGTCCGGGATGGTCACGTCGCCGTCCACGTCGAACGTGGTGGGCAGCTTGGTCCAGTGGGCGGTCAGCTTCTTGCCGGCGGCGTCCTTGAGGGTGGTGACCTTGTTGCCGTCCTCGTCGTACCAGCCATCGAACCGGTAGCCGGGCCTGGTCGGGGTGGGCAGGTCGCCGTCCTCGCCCGTCCAATCCGACGGCAGGGTGCCGCCGTCGGGGTCGAACGCGTCGTCCAGCTTCGTCCAGTGGGCGGTCAGCTTCTTGCCGATCGCATCCTTGACCGTGGTCACCAGGTTGCCGTCCTCGTCGTACCAGCCGTCGAACTTGTAACCCGGCAGGGTCGGGGTGGGAAGCTCGCCGTCAGCGCCCGTCCAGTCCTTGGGCAGCTTGCCGCCGGCGGGGTCGAACGCGTCGTCGATCTTGGTCCACTTGGCGGTCAGGTTCTTGCCCACCGCGTCCTTCAGGGTGGTCACCTGGTTGCCGTCCTCGTCGAACCAGCCATCGAACTTGTAGCCCGGCCTGGTGGGGATGGGCAGCTGGCCGTCGGCGCCGGTCCAATCCTCGGGGATCGTGCCGCCGTCGGGGTTCAGCCCGTCGGTGCTCGCGTTCTTCGTCCACTTGGCCGTCAGGGTCTTGTCACCCGTGTCGGAGGCGCTGATACCGGACACGAGGTTGCCCTTCGCATCGGCCCAGCCGGCGAACGTGTAACCCTCGCGGGTCGGGCTCTTCAGGCTGGCGACGCCCACACCATACGTGTACGTGCTCGGGTTCTTCGGGTCACTGCCGCCGTCGAGCTTGTACGTGATCTTGTACGTGTTCGCCTTCCACGTGGCGTTGACCTGCAGCAGGGACTGGTCGAACGTGCCGGACACGTTGCGGTCCCAGCTGGTGAACGTGTAGCCGGTGCGGGTCGGGTTGGCGGGGATGGTGTACTTGGTGCCCAGGGCGCCGGTGAGGACCTTGGACGCGCTGCCGTCCGTGTCCTGGCCGCCGTTGTAGGCGAAGATCACCACGCTGGCGGCGGCCGGCGCGTACTGCGCCGTGAACGTCACGTCGCCCGCGACCATCGTCAGATCGGCCAGTTCGTCCGCGGTCCTCAGGCCGTACTGGTCCGACTGCCAGCCCACGAACGTCCAACCCTCATCCACAGTCACAGTCGGGGCCTTGACGCCGGTGAGCTTGGCGTTGGTCTTGACCTTGTAGGTCGGATTGTCCGACAGCTTGCCATGCGCGCCCTTGTCGAACGACACCTTGTTGTCGGCCTCCTTCCACGTGGCCGTCACCACCAGCGACGGACTGTCGAACGAGCCGCTCGGGGTCGTGTCCCAGCCCGTGAACGTCCAACCCGTACGGGTCGGAGCCGCGGGGATCTCGTACGTGGTGCCCAACGGGCCGGTCACGGTCCTGGACGGGTTGCCGTCGGCATCGGTGCCGCCATCGAACACGAACGTCACCGAACCCAACGCGTTCGCCGTCCACACCGCGGTCATCTCCACGTCTTTGGCGGGCATGACCAGGTCGGCCAACTGGTCACTGGTGACCAGACCGAATTCCTCGGACTGCCAGCCGGCGAACGTCCAGCCCGCGTTCGCCGTGGCCGTCGGGGCGGTCACGCCGGCGTCGGACAGCTTGGCGTCCGTGGCCACGCTGTCGTAGGACAGGGTGCCCGAGATCGTGCCGTTCGCGCCCTGGGCGAACGTCAACGTGTGGGTCTTCGCCTTCCACTGGGCCGTATACACGGTCACACCATCCGACTCGTACTCGCCACTCGGGGTCACGGTCTCGCCGTTGGCGTTCGTCCAGCCGGCGAACTCGTAGCCCTCGCACGACAGGGTGTTCTCGGCGGGCACCGTGTAGGCGCCGCCCTTGAGGCCGGACTCGGACAGGAGCGACTGGCCGGAAATCTGGCCGCCGTTGGCGTTGAACACCACCGTCGCGCCATCATTCTTCGCATACTGCGCCGTAAACGTCACCGTCTGCTTCGAACCATCCTGCAGGCCCGAAACCAGGTACTTGCCCTTCACGCCGTCCTTGCCGTACACCAGGTCGTCCGCATCGCACTTCCAACCAGTGAACGTCCAACCAGCCTGCGGGCTCGCCGTAGGCTCGCCGGGGACCTTGTCGCCCGAAGCCACGTCGTACGTCGCGGTGCCGGTCAAACCGGTGCCGTCGCCCTTATCGAACACGACCGTGTTCACGGTCTTCTCCCACACCGCGGTATACGTCACGGACTTATACGTCTCGGACAACTCCTTGTCCCAGCCCTTGAACGTGTAACCCGTACGAGACAGCGCAGTCGGGACCTTCGCCTTGTCGGCCGTGGTGTATTCCTGGCCGTCCAGGCCCGTCAGCACCAGCGACGAGTTGTTGTTGGCGTCCAGGCCGCCGGCGTAGTTGTACAACACCTGCACACTCGACTCCGGCACATACTGCGCCGTAAACGACACGGTCTTGAACTTCGCGTCCGTGTTCGTGCCGGCGACGATGTACTTGTCGACGCTGTCCTGCGAGTACACCCTGTTGTCCTCGTCGCACAGCCAACCGGTGAAACGGTACCCGCCGTTCGCGGTCGGCTCGGCCGGCTTGCCGTTCACCGGGCTGCCGGTGTTCACCGTGTACTTGGTCGTCTCGCCCGCGGCGATCGTACCGTGATCGCCATCCTTGAACGTGACCGTGTTCTCATTCGCCGTCCACTGCGCCGT
>NZ_JAAIIJ010000006.1 GCF_012932445.1 Bifidobacterium panos | reverse complement strand
GAACCAGCCCCACGCCTCCCAGCCACCCGCGGTACAGACCCCGGGAAACCGACAGTTCCGCCGAAAACCCGCCCCCAGAAAAAAGACACGCCACGAAAACGGAAGACCCACAAAAGAGGAACAGTGCAACCCCGAAGCCCTCGACGCGGCAGAGACAGCGAGGCACAGATCGGCTACGCCAGAATGAACTAGGCGGATGTTGCCGTGTGAGACGTAAGACTTGGCCTACCGGCCCGGAGGGTGTCGAACACGGCAACATCCGCCGCAGACACCGGACCAGTCAAACACCACAGAAACTGAACGGAACACACTAAGAACGAAGACAACGAGCACCGCAACCCGGGGGAACGGAACGGCGGTGAAGCCCGCCGTCAAACGCAAAGAGCCGGTGCCCGAAGACACCGGCTCAACGTCTGAGTTTTAAGGGGCGGAATTGGAACCACCCACCGGATCAGGCCATCTCCCCTAAAAAGTCGTTGCGCACCGCCTCGAAACGGGAGAAGTCGCTATGCCTTACTCCGGCAACATCCATCATAGCCGATATTCGCGAGACCAAAACCGACCATCCGACAACAAGCCCAACGACATCGCCGACCAACCGCAACGCAGCCGAGCAAAGGCACAGAACACGCGCAACTTAGAAGAGGCAAGTTCGCCTCGAACCTTCAGATCCAGAGGGCGGCAGGAAAGCCCCCGCCGGCAAATGCAGAGAGCCGGTGCCCGAAAGCACCGGCTCAACGCCTAGTTTAAGGGGCGGATCTGGAACCACCCACCGGATCAGGCCATCTCCCCTAAAAAGTCGTTGCGCACCGCCTCGAAACGGGAGAAGTTGCGATGCCTTACTCCGGCAACATCCATCATAACCGATAGTATTAACTTTGTCGACGGAGGCCTTTTGCGAGACCGAAATCGACCGTCCGGCAACAGTCGGACGACGTTGCCGCGCCGGTCGCGGCGCGGCCAAGTTTAAGGATCGCATTATGCGTAATCTGGATGAGGGGCCGCGCGGCGGCTCGAATATCTGGCTTATGGCGGTTATCGTCATTTGCCTCGCGCCATCGGTGGATTCCATCATGGCCGACATCGTCGTAACGGCCTTGGCCGTATGGACGATGAGAAACAGTCGCCAGTAACGGCGCCTCCGGGGCTCGTCCACGCTCGCGCGGGCGAGCCCTTTTACATTCAACACCACCCCGCCAAGCGCTGCAACCACCACTAGAAACCGCCCTTAAAACAAACCCAGAACGATAGCAACGGACACTGCGACTCACAGCATGCAGGGAACGATTGCGCTGCGTCGGCGTAGATCTACAGAAGACACGGGACGGACTACCACCGCAAAATGACACCATCCGTTGATATTGATACGAAGAACCCTCTGGGCTCTTTGTCACTAGACCTTATGCAATTTTGTCACTAGACCTTATGCAATTTTGTCACTAGACCTTATGCAATTCTTTCAGTAGACTCTATGTAATTTTGTCAGTAGAAGTTATGTTATTCTTTCAGTAGACCTTATGTAATTTTGTCAGTAGGGCGGTGAAAAGCCAATGATTCCAAGGCAACTCGAGGCAACCGTCAACAGGCTCGCAAAAGGGCTCCCGGTAATCACCATCACCGGCCCGCGCCAAAGCGGAAAAACCACGCTCGCAAGAGAGACGTTCAGCGATCACGAATACGTCTCGCTTGAGAACCCCGACAACCAGCAGCTCGCCACCGTCGACCCGCACGCCTTTCTGAACCTGCACAGCGGCCCCACCATCTTCGACGAAGCCCAGCGAATCCCGACGCTGTTCTCCTATCTGCAGGAAACCGTCGACCGCACCAACACCCCCGGCCAATACGTGCTCACGGGGTCACAAAACTTCCTGCTGCTGAAAAGCATCTCCCAAACCCTCGCCGGAAGGGTGGGCGTCACCTATCTGCTCCCCCTGTCGTATCGCGAACTGCCGAACGCGAGCCTCCGCCCCAGCAGCATCGAGGATTTCATCGTCAAAGGCGGCTACCCGAGGCTGTATTCCAGCGAATTGAGGGCCTCCGACTTTTACGCAAGCTACCTGCGCACCTACGTCGAACGGGACGTCAGGGACGAGCTGGGCGTGCGCAAAATAGCCGATTTCAGAAAATACCTGACCTTGTGCGCCACGCGCATCGGCAACATATTCTCGGACAGCACCCTCGCCTCCGAAAGCAAGATTAGCGCAAACACCGCGAGCGCCTGGCTGTCGATTCTCGAGTCGAGCTTCATCACCTTCCGACTGCAGCCGTATTACAAAAATTATGGCAAAAGGCTTGTCAAGACGCCGAAAATCTATTTTCACGACACCGGGCTGGCAAGCCATCTGCTTCATGTCAGGAGCGGCGAGCAGCTGTTGCGCAATGGCGAGTTGCGCGGGCGATTCTTCGAGAATCTGGTGGTCTCGGAAATCGTCAAGCAGTATTACGCGCGAGGGGACGAACCTCGGCTCTATTATTGGCGCGACAGCAATGGCAAGGAGATTGATCTGATTATCGAACAGGCGGATCGGATTCGATATGCCGTTGAGATCAAGGCTTCGCGGACGCGCGATGTTCACGCGTTCGACACCATGTGTTCCCTCGCGCAGGATATGGGGCTTGAGCCTGAGCAGAGAATCGTGGTTTACGGGGGTGACGAGGCCGTGCAGACCAAGCTGGGGCGCTTTATTGGCTTGCAGCATGTGAACGAGCTTGTGGACTAGGGTGCGCTGGGTCGGGTCAGTCATGTGGCAGAACGGATGCGAACGAGCGCCGCTAGCGGGGGGTGCTAGTGGCGCTCGTTGCTACAGACGGCGTGCTTGGCTGTTTGCTAGGGTCGACGCATGCCCAGCGCGTCGGCGATCGCGTTGGCCGTGGGTGCGTTCACCGCATTCGGGCCGCCAACCACGTAGGCTTTGGACACCTTGTTCTTGAACCTGGCCGAATGCTGGACAGCCGAGTCCCGCGGGCCGGACACGAGCAGAACCGGAGCCTTGTTGCGACCAGCCAAGGGGCCGGCCACCAACGCGTCGGGGAAATTAGCGCCCGTGGCATACACCGCGCCGTTCATGTTCAAGCCGTTGCTTTGCGCCCACTGAGCCAAGAGTGTGCTCGTGCGGTAACGATCGGCACCACCCAAACGCGTCGCCTTCGGCAGGCCAGTCAGATGCTTGGAAGACACGGCCTGCTCGCCGCCGACAACCAGCACGTGCTTGAACTTCTTGAGCGCCGCGCGCTGGTGGGAGGTCAGCCCACCGTCCGGATTGCACAGGAACACCGGCGCCTTGCCAGCGTAGGCATACGAACTGACGCTCAACGCATCCGCGTAATTCGAGCCCGTGGCCACCACCGCCGTGGAACCCCACGAACGGCCGCCGCGCTGGTACAGCTGGTATGACGTGCCGTAGCGATCGGCACCACCCAAGCGCTCCACGGCAAGCGCGTAATCCCTCAGCCGGAGCTGCACACGCTGGGAAATCGCGCTCGTGCCGCCCACAATTACAATGCGCTTCGGGCGCAAACGCTTCAGCAGCGAGACCGCCTGCGGGGAGAGGGAGTCGGGCGCGGTCAGCACAACCGGCGCATCCAGCACGCCCGACAGGCCCGAAGCCGCCAAGGCGTCAGGGTAGTTCTCGCCGCTGGCCACAAGCACCGTATGCGCGGTCTTCGGATAGGCTTCCGAGACAATCTTGGCCATCGTTTCGTAGCGATCGGCACCACCCAAGCGCTTCAGCTGGGCCGCCGAAACGCGCGTCCAATGGGCCTTGAGCTTCACGTCTTTGCTGTTTGCGGAAACGGCGCTGAGCCTCCTGCCATTCGCGTCATACCAGCCGGCGAATGTGTAGCCGCTCTTCGTGGGCGTCGGCAGCTTTACTTCCTGGCCGTACTTGCGAGAAGTCGGCGCCCCGGCGGAAAGCTTGCCGCCGTCCAGATCGTACTTGATCGAATATGTGTTGGGCGTCCAGCGCGCGTACAGGGTGACCGTTTCGTTGGCGGACTTAGCCAAGTTGATCACCGGCTGGCGGTCGCGGTAAGGCGTGCCGGAACCGTTGGCGAGGGTATTCCAGCCGCCGAACGCGTACCCATCGCGGGTGAACTTGTTCGCCGCCAACATCATCCCGGCACCGGAAGTGAGCGACTGTTCGGGCATGGCGCCAGTGCCGCCGTTCGGATTGAACTTCACCTTGTAGGTGTACGTCGTAGTTGTGCTGTTGCGCCTGTAGTTGGGTTCGTATGTGCCTGCATAAGCGGGAATGCCGAACGGCGAATTGTATACCGCGCGAGTCTTGCTATTCTCCCACTTGTTCGTAGCTGTATGACCAGTTTTCGAGGGCGAATACGGTGCGCCGAGACCAAGCTGGCCCGGCTGATGCTTGAACTTCGAGCCCAATGTCAGCCGTTGCAATTTAACGAGCTTCCCAAGGGCATCTTTCGTATCCGTCACCTTCGTCGTATCGAAATTCGACAAGTCGAGAGTGGGCAATGCGCGGCAATCAAAGAACATGCCGTCGATGCGGGTCACATTCGGCGTCTTGAAATTCGACACATTGAGGATCTCCAATAAATGGCAGTCCCGGAACATATTGGCCATGTCCATCACATTCGTCGTATCGAATTTTGACACATCAAGAATAGTCAGCAATTTACAACCCCGGAACATATTGGCCATGCTTTTCACATTCGTCGTCTTGAAATTCGTCACATCAAGAGATTTCAGAAGATTGCAATCAAGGAACATGCCCTGCATGTCCGTCACCTTCGTCGTATCGAATTTCGACACATCAAGGGTGGCCAATGAGCGGCAATCTCTGAACATTTCCGCCATGTCCGTCACTTTCGACGTATCAACTCTTTCGAGGCCGATGACGGTGGTGAGGGACGTCCAGCCGGCGAACAGCTTCCTTGAGTCCGCTGGGAAACGGATTCCCCCTTCATTGGCACTATAATCCACATCCCATTTGCCACCGTTAAGCGTCGCGCAACCCATAATTGAAAAATCCCCTTTCTCACCCGCATTCCAACAACGCGTATTTTTATTTGAGGGGAAGGGAGAGGTGTCAGACGACTCGATGAAGGTAAGCGACCTGATCAGGCTCTTATCGATACTGGAATCAAGCGAAGCACCTGATGCGTCGGCTTTCAGCGTGTCCCAATTGGAGACATTCCTAACGACGGGGGGATCGGCCGCCTGGGCCTGATTGGTGGTGGTCATGGGGCAAATCACAGCCGTCACTGCCGCGATCAACAACACAATCAGCAGGCGAGCCACCATGCCGCGCCGCTGCAAAAATACCTTGATAGGTGCGTGTTTCATCTATCAACTCCTTTACTGTTTCCGGTATTTATCCGGAAATGCAGTATCGGAAAAGAACGCGCGAACCAGTAAACCCCGTGAAATGAAAAGACTTCCCCCATACCCCCTATGAGCCCCGCGGCACCACCCGGGAAAGGCGCACAGATACCCCGCAAACACCCCGATGGCGTCGACGACCATACCCCCTGTGGCAGAACGGGTATGCTGAGGGGTGAAATGAGACCCTCCGGCGTGTCGCGAGCCTTGGAAAGACCGGGGAATCGGCACGAGGGGGGTGTCGGCGGGCGGGCACCGAGAGGCTATCGAGCAGCAATCGAGCAGCCGCCGAAGACTGCCGAGCGGCCGCCGGAAATCAGTAAATGCGCTTGGGCTGGAAGCCCTCTTCCTTCAACGCCTCCAAGACGCGCTCGATGTGATCGGGGCCGTTGGTTTCGACGGTGACGCCGAGGGAGACCGAGTTCGTGTAGTGCGCGGAAGCCTTGAATTGGTCGTGGTCGAGCGCAATGACGTTGGCGCGTTCGCGGGCGAGCAGCGTGGCCACCTTGACCAACTGGCCGGGAGTGTCGGGCAACTCGACCTCGAAATTCATGATGCGACCGCGGGCGATCATGCCCTTCTGGATGACCGCACCCATCGTGACGGTGTCGATGTTGCCGCCGGACATGATCGGCACCACCACATGCGGTTCGGTTGCGGCGGCGAACTTGCGCGAGCGCAGGTTCAGATGTTCGAGCGCGGCCAGGGAGACCGCGCCGGCGGCCTCGACGACGAGCTTGTGCTTTTCGAGCATGAGCAGGATCATCTCGTTGATGTCGCGCTCGGTGACGGTGACCAGATCGTCCAGGAACTCGTTGAGCAGTGCGAACGTCAAGTCGCCCGGATGCTTGACGGCCACGCCCTCGGCGGAGGTGATCACCTGATCAGCCGGCACCACATGGCCAGCTGCAAACGAGCTCTTGAACGCAGGGCTGCCTTCGGGGATGGCGCCGATCACGCGCACTTCGGGCTTGAAGGTCTTGACGGCGAGCGCCACGCCCGCGCCCAGACCGCCGCCGCCCAGCGGCACGATGATGTCGGTGACGTTCGGCACATCTTCGAGGATCTCCATGGCGATGGTGCCCTGGCCGCACAGCACTTCGTAATCGTCGAAGGGCGGCACGTAGATCATGCCTTCCTTTTCGCTCAGTTCGGCGGCGTGCGCGGCGGCCTCGTCGAACACATCGCCCCAGAGCACCACGTCGGCGCCGTAGGCCTTGGTGGCGTCCACTTTGAGCGGCGGGGTCATGGTGGGCATGCAGATGGTGGCTTTCGCGCCGCGCTCACGGGCGGCGTAGGCCACGCCTTGCGCGTGGTTGCCGGCGGAGGCGGTGACGATGCCGCGGGAAAGTTCTTCCTTGGTCAGGGATGCGATTTTGTTGTAGGCACCGCGGATCTTGAAGGAGCCGGTGACCTGCAGGTTTTCGGGCTTGAGCAGAATCTCGTGGCCGGTCATGTCGCTCAACACAGGAGAGGCGATGATCTCGGTGTGACGAGCCGTGCCTTTCAAACGTTCGACGGCAAGTTTCAGTTCCGCTGCATGGTCGCGCCGCAGTGCTTTCAATACATCCTTTTGTTCCATAAGGCGCATTCTAGGTGAGCCGCGCGTCATTGCACGCAAGCCCCCCTCGTTTATGGACGGCGCTAGTTCGGCGCTAGTCCTTTGGGGTGATGCCTCCGTTCAACGTCACGAATCTGCGTGTCGACTTTGGTCATGACCGGCCACCGCCTTTGCGCTTTCGCGCGGCCTCAACGTCTTCGAGAGTTTCGTAATATGGATTCGCGAACAGACTGGCGAAATCAGCCTCGCAACCCAAAGCAAACGCGATGTTGACCAGCGACGTCAGCGATATCTCATGAATCTGCTCAAAACGACGTATGGAGCCAAGGCTCACGTTGGAGGCTTTGGCCAGCTGTGGCTGACTCATGTGATGCTCCTTGCGCCGTTGCACCATGCGTTCGGCGATCGCCTTGGTGACATCGCCTGGCAGCGGCTCGTCAAGTAAGAAATGCATACCAATATATTAGCAATTACTGCCCATTTTGCGCAAAATTGTTAATATATTGGTAGTTTTAGAGACTGCAAAAGCGGCGGAGGGGGCGCGAGCTCCGGGCTCATATTCGTCTGTTCACGGCGGTATCGTGTAGATTTAGGCATATTCACACGGCGGCATCGTGTAAAATAGAGCATATCCACACGGCGGCATCGTGTAGTGCGAGGTAACATGTTCAAACGCAAAATCCTGAAAGACCTTGAAAATTGGCGGAATAACTCAGACGGACGCACTGCGGCGCTCATCGAGGGCGCTCGTCGCATCGGCAAGAGCACCGCCGTCAAAGCATTTGGCGAAAGCGCATACAAATCGTATATTCTCGTGGATTTCTCACAGGCTCCAAACAGCGTGCTTGACATCTTCAACACCCAGCGCGACGATCTGGACACGTTTTTCATGATGCTGTCCACGTATTACCGCACCAAACTGCACGAACGCCACTCCCTCATCATCTTCGACGAAGTGCAACTCCACCCGCCCGCGCGCGAAATGATCAAGCACCTCGTGGCCGACGGACGCTTCGACTATATCGAAACCGGCTCGCTCATCTCCATCAAGCGCAACGTCCAAGACATCCTCATTCCGTCGGAAGAACGCAAGATGGAAATGGGGCCGATGGATTTCGAGGAGTTCTGCTGGGCGATGGGCGAAGAGCTGCTCTACGAGGCGATAGAGCAGGCATTCGACAGCCTCACCCCCCTGCCCGACGCACTGCACAAACGCGCCATGCGTCTGTGGCGCGAATACGTGCTGGTGGGCGGCATGCCCCAAGCCGTATCGGAATACGTCAACAGCCGCGATTTCGGGCAGGTCGACGTCATCAAACGCGACATCCTCAGCCTTTATGCCGACGATATCGGCAAGTTCGCAAACGGCGACGCGGGCAGGGTGCGCAACATCTTCGCGCAAGTTCCAGCCCAACTGTTCAAGCACGAGCGCAAATTCGCCTTGGCCTCGCTCGGCAAGGACGCCCGCATGCGCGAGTACGACGCCGCCTTCTTCTGGCTTGACGACGCGCGGCTGGTCAACCTGTGCCGCAACGCCACCGACCCCACCGTGGGGCTGGGGCTCTACGAGGACAATTCGTCGTTCAAATGCTACATGGGCGACACGGGGCTGCTGGTCGCCCAGACCTTCGCGGACCGCAAGGCCACTCCCGACGAGGTGTATCGCAACATCCTGTTCGACAACATCGGCGTCAACGAGGGCATGCTCATGGAAAACGCGGTCGCCCAGCAACTTCGAGCGGCGGGGCACCGGCTGCTGTTTTTCTCGCGGTACGCTAGGGGCGAGGCCGCGCGCACCATGGAAATCGATTTTCTGATCGTGCGCGAATATGACAATGCCGCGATGAAACCGCGCGTGAGTCCCGTGGAGGTCAAATCGACCAAACGATACGGCACGTCGTCGCTGAACAAGTTTCGCTCCCTGTACGGCTCGCGACTGGGAAAGCAATACATCCTGCACCCGCGCCAGCTTGCCGCGGAAGGCGACCTCGTGCGCGCGCCGCTATATATGAGCCGATGCCTGTAACCATTGGCATCACTGTCATTTCGAGCGGGGCGAACGCAAGTGAGCGCAGACGAGAAATCTTAGGGCGCAGAGGTGGGCGTTGCCGTCGCGCTTCGCGCGAAGATTCCTCGACTTCGCTCGGAATGACAGGAAACGGGTGCGGGCTTCGCCCGGAATAACAAGGGACGGGGTGAGGGCGGGTGGTCACAGGGTTTTGTCATTCCGAGCGAAGCGAACGCAAGTGAGCACAGTCGAGAAATCTTGGGGGCGCAGAGGTTGGCTATAGCTGGATGACGATGCCTTCCCAAGCTTCGAGCTTGCCCTTGGACAGCGAAGCGGCGGCCAGGGATGCGCCTTGGGTGGCAATGACGATGTGCGATTCGTCCGCTTCAGCCGCACCGAGCAGGGCGGCGGATTCGGCGGGAATGCGCACGCAATCGCCGGAAACATTGACCATCACCAGCAGCGTGATGCCATCGAGCGTGCGGGTGAAAGCGTATACGCGCTCGTCGGTGCCGTCCACCAAACGCCAGTCACCGGCGGCGACAACGGGATTGTCATGCCGCAACGCAATCAACCGCTTATAAAAGGCATATACGGAATCGGGATCGTCAACCTCGGCGGCCGCGTTGATCTCAGCATGATTCGGATTCACGTCAATCCACGGCTCACCCGGCGCATCAGCAGCCATGAAACCCGCACGAGCGGAAGCGTCCCACTGCATTGGGGTGCGCGAATTATCACGGCCTATCAGGGCGAGGGCGGCCATCATCGATTCGCAAGATTGGATCTTCGCCTCCTCGACGCGCTGGCGATACGCGTTGAGCGCCTCCAAGTCGCGGTATTGGCTCAGGGAGGTGAAATGGGCGCTGGTCATGCCGAGTTCTTCACCTTGGTAGATGTAGGGCGTGCCGCGATGCAGGTGCAGCAGCAGGGCGAACGCCTTGGCGGAGGCGACACGCGTCTGCTCGCTCGAATCGTCGCCCCAGCGCGAGACGACACGCGGCTGGTCATGATTGCAGAAAAACAGGCTGGCCCAGCCAGCTTTCGCCACGGCTTGCTGCTGTTCGGCCATCTCGCGGCGCAGGTTGGCCACCTTGAACGGCACCACATCCCATTTGGAGGTCGGCTCCTGATCGACGCCCACATGGTTGAACTGGAAAAGCATGTCCAGCTCGCCGTTGGCCGGGTCGGTGATGTGCTCGTTGCGCGGCGGCGTGACGCCAGGCGCCTCGCCCACGTTCATATAACCCTCGCGCCCCTCGAACACTTCGCGGCGCATTTCCGCCAAAAACTCGTCCACACGCGGCCCGTCGGAGCAGAAGGGGAACGGGCTGGAATAGCCCTCGGGGCCAACCGGGTTGTCGGCGATGGTGGAACCAGGTTCGCCCGGAAGTCTGCCATCGGCGTCAACCACTTTGGAAATCTGGGTGATCACGTCCATGCGGAAGCCGTCGATGCCGCGATCCATCCACCAATTCATCATCTTGTAGACGGCCTTGCGCACCTCGGGGTTCTCCCAGTTGAGATCTGGCTGCTTTTTGGAGTATTGGTGCAGGAAGTATTCGCCGCGCTCAGGGCAGTATTCCCACACGGAGCCGCCGAAATAGGAACCCCACCGGTTCGGTTCGGCACCCGGCGTGCCCGGCTCGTGGCCTTCGCGGGCGGGCCTCCACCAATACCAGTCGGCGTGCGGGTCGTTCTTGTCTTTCGACGCCTCGAACCAAGCGTGCTCGTCGGAAGTGTGGTTGACCACCAAATCCATCACGATTTTCAAACCCCGCTTGTGCGCTTCGGCGAGCAACTCGTCCATGTCGTCCAGCGTGCCGAAGAGCGGGTCGATGTCCTGATAATCGGCAATATCATAGCCATTGTCGTCCTGAGGTGACTTGTACACAGGAGAGAGCCACAGCACATCCACACCGAGGTCGGCCAGATAGTCGAGACGGCTGGTGATGCCTTTGAGATCGCCGATGCCGTCGGCGTTGGTGTCTTGGAATGAACGCGGGTAAATCTGATACACCACCGCGTTCGCCCACCACGGATTCGGGGTGGCACCGTTGGTACGGATGGAATTGTCAAGTACAGTGCGTTGTGCGGTGGTCATGGCCCACCTCTTCCTTTCCATTGAAATAAACCACAGTATTCGATGCCGCAAGTAATACCCACTCAAGAATTATTCTTCGGCATTGGCAACTGCTGAAGGCAGACCATCCCATGCAGCATTGAGAGCCAACAGGGACGGTCTGCCGAATGTTCACTTAACAGCGCCCCTCATCACGCCACCAATCACCCACTTCTGTGCGAAGAGGTAGACGATGACGACCGGAGCCATAGCCATCAGGTAGCTGGAGAACGCCATCGGATAGTTGGTGGCGAACTGAGAGCTGAAGACATACTGCGCGAGCGGAATCGTCTGATTCGACTGGTCGGTCAGGACGATGAGCGGCAACAGGAAGTCGTTCCATGCCCACAGGCAGGTGAGGATGGCAATGGTCGAATTGATGGGAGACATCAGCGGGAACACGATTTTCCAGAAGATGCGCCATGTGCTCGCGCCGTCAATGCGAGCGGCCTCTTCCAGCGAGACCGGAATCGCACGGATGAAGCCCGTGGCAATGAACAGGTTCGTTCCCAGACCCAAAATCATGTACAGGATGATCAGTCCAAGCTGATTGTCCAGATGCAGGGCGCCCATCTGCTTGGCAATCGGCAGCATGACGACGGGGAACGGCACGAACATGGCGGCAATGAAGAAGTAATACAGGAAACGGAAGAATCTCTTGTCCATATTCCTCGCCACGGCGTATGCCACGAACGTGTTGGTCAGCAAGGTCGCCACCACCGCGGCAACGGTGATGATGGCCGAGTTGAGGGCGGCCTTGGGGTAATCGACCTTGGCTGAGGCGGCGGCGAAATTACCCCATTGCCAACTGGTCGGCAATGCGAAGGTACCCGCTTCGGCCGGGGTTTTCAGCGCGGTGACAATCGTAAAATACAGCGGCACCAGCACCGTCAGTGACATCACGGCAACCGCGGCGGTGAGCCACCAATTGATCTTGCGGTCGCGGCGATACTTGACGGTATTGGCCGAATTGGCAGCGGGACTGGAAATAACGGATGAAGATGTTGCAGTGCTCATGATTCTTTCCCCTCGATTCAGATCTTTTCCTGGCTGCTGGAGATTTTCAGCTGAATGAACGCGATAATCGCCAGAACGATGAAGAACAGCACGGCGTTGGCGGTTTGGTAAGCGTATTCGCCGCCCGTCAGGCCGCCCTTCCAGATGAGGTAGGTGACGGTTTCCGTCTTGGAATTCGGCCCACCATCCGTCAAAGCCACCACCTGGTCGAAGGTGCCCAGGGCGTTCTTCATACTCAACACGAGATTGATGGTGAAGAACGGGCCAATCAGGGGGAACGTGATCTTCCAGAACTTTTGCCAAGCGTTCACGCCGTCGATGGCGGCGGCCTCGTAAATCTCATCGTCGATGGTCTGCAGACCGGCCAAGTAGATGAGCACCGAATAGGCGACGCCCTGCCACACGGCAAGGAAGACAATCGGCACCCATGAATATTGCTCGGAGGTAATCAACGATTCGGACAACCATCCAATGCCCAAAGCCTTGCCCAAGGCCGGTATCGGGTTCATGAAGATGTATTTGAACACGTAGCCGATCACCAGCACGGACAGCGTATAGGGAATGAAGAAAATCGCCCTGAAGCCGTTCTTGAATGCGATTTTGCCATTCAACACAACGGCCAGGAACATGGCGATTATGTTGATGAGCACAGTGATCAGGATGGCAATGAAGAACGAGAACACATAGGCGTTACCCACTCTGCTGTCTTGGAACAGCGCGAAGTAGTTCTTCAAACCCACCCATTTGTAGGTGCCATAACCCTGCGAGTTGGTGAAGGAATACTTCACGCCTTGCAGGAACGGCAGATACAGGAAGCATGCGAAAAGAATCGCGGCCGGCACGACCATCCAGTAGTAGGCAGGATCGACCTTGCGCTTGGAGAAGACGGATGCGCGCCTCTTGGCCGCGTGTGCGTTCACAGATGATGACATAATGGTGCTCCTTTCCCTCTCACTCGAAAGTCCTGGCTTGGACCTTATCCCATTCGGTCTGCATCGAACTGACGAACCTGTCGACATCGCCGCTGGTCACCATCGTCTGCAGATAGCCGCCGATATTGATGGACGAGGGGATGTAGTGGTCGCAGAAATCGGCCACGCGGTTCTCTTTGAAGAACGAGCGCACGGTTTCCAGCGCCTCGTTGCCGAAGTGGGTGTTCTTCAATGGGGTGATGGCCGATTGCGCATCAGCGTATTCGTTGAGCTTCTCTTCGCTCATCAGAAACTCGATGAACTTGAGCGCTTCCTCCTTATGCTTGGTGTTCGCGCCCATAGTGATCATGACATCGTCGCCGGCGGTGAGAACCTGCTCATCGGCGTCATCGGTGGCCGGCATCTGTGCAAAACCGAGTTCGATATCGGGATTGACCAGCAGAATCTGCGGAATGGCGTAGGTGCCCAGCGGAATGATTGCCGCATCACCTTTGGCGAAGTTCTGGGTGCCCTGCTGATAGGTGATGCCTTTGTCGCCATCGGCGTATTCAAACAGCTTCACCTCTTTTTCGCACACTGCGCTCCAAATATCCTTGAACGAGACAGTGCCCTTTTTGAGCTCGGTGTATTTGCTTTCCGGGACCAGTGTGCCGGCGAGCGAAGCAAGCGGCGCTTGGGTGGTCCAAGCGTCGGCCACGGTCGCTTCCACTGGATTGATGCCCTGTTCGCGGAATTTCTCCAACATGGCAATGAACTCGCTCCAAGTGGTCGGCGGGTTTTGCGGATCGACACCGGCCTTGCGCCACAGCTCCTTGTTGTAGATATAGCCGGAAGCGTTGCCGGCGAATGGAAGGCCGTATAGACGCTTCTTGGACTGATCGGTGGTCTGCACCAAATTCTTGGCAATCTCGACCATGCCGGAGTTGAGCGTATCGACGATGTCTTCGTCGGTGAAATCATAGAACACGCCAGACGCCGCGAAATAACCGAAGCTGATGTCGCCGTTGAACGTGATGACATCCGGCACACGATTCTTCACGAAACGTGTGCGCAAATCAGTTTGGGCATTCGCCGAATTATTGATGTTGATGCGAATATTGGGGTTTTGACGTTCAAACTCCGCCGCCGCCTCTTTGAACCAGTCGGCGGCCTCGGATTTGAATTGGAAGAAATCCAAGGTCACCACATTGGAGTTGGCGCCGCATCCGGCAACACCCAATCCGACCGCCACCGCACAGACAACAGCCGCCGCGCGGCGAGCCATGCGCCTTGCAAGGCCATGCCCTGCGGTGCGGTGGTGGTGAGTCTGGGAATCTGTTCTCATAATCGACTCCTTCGTTCTCCTAGAGCGCAGCTCCATTACTGCACACATCGGTTTGTCCAAGATTAGGCAAGAGCTATTTATATTCCCATCCCCTGTGTGTCCAGCCCACACGGCAACTAAATATGAGCTATTTTATTCCTAAAGAAACAAATGGGTTTCGTCTGCGTTGTATTCGTTTGCGTTTGAGGAGAGCTTATGGCCGAACAGCCGACAACACCACAATGGTTTCCTGGCTCCGAATACACGCATCGGGCGTTGCGGGCGATAGCGAAATACGGGCCCATTGCGCGCGTCACACTGGCGCAGATACTGGGGTTGTCGCAGGGGGCGCTGTCACGCATCACCAGCGATCTCATCCATGCCGGAGCCGTCGAAGAGATGCCGTCAAGTGCCGAAGAGCGCGGCAAGTTGCCATTCGGATTTGTACCGAAGGAAAATTCAGACAAACGCGGACGGCCTCAAACTGCGTTGCGACTGTGCGCAGAGAAGCGCACGTTCATTGGCGCTAATATTCACGGCACCGATGTGACGGTGGTGCAGGTGGATGCGTTGTGCCGTCCACTCGCCCCATGCGTCACCGTCCCGCTGACTTCGACGGACCCCGAAGAGGTGGCGCGGCAGGTCAGCAACGTTGTGCCATCCTGCATCAGCAAGAGCCACCCTGCGCCCACATCATTGGCCATCAGCATCGGAGGGCATGTGGATGATGGCAGGTTCGTGACCTTCGCCCCGTTCCTGCATTGGGATGGGTGCGTCAATTTCGCCGATCTGCTTGAGACGCACACCGGATTGCACAGTGCGGTGTTCAACGATTTGGATTCGCTGCTCTTGCACGAAAGCTGGTTCGGCAATGCGGTGGGTATCGCGCGTTTTGCTGTACTGACCATTGGCTCGGGTGTGGGATATTCGCTGTCCGAAAACAGCGAGGCCATTGACTATCCTGACAAAAGTTACGGCATGGTGGGTCATGTGCTCATCGACCCAGAAGGGCCGCGTTGCGTCTCCGGACATATTGGCTGTTCGCAATGCCTCACTTCGGATTCGTTGGCTGAGGAGTATTCGAGCATCGTGGGGCATACGATGACCTTTGAGGAATTCGCCGCCGATTTGCGGGCAGGCAAGCCGCACGCACGCCGCCTCGGCGACCGTACCTGTTTTCGTCTTGGCGTGTTGATTTCCATTGTGGCCAATCTGGCCATGCCGACGAAGGTGCTCATCAGCGGCGAATCGTCGTTTATTGCCAAGTTGAACGTGGAATCCATTCGCAAAGGCATTGAATGGTACCGCCACAGCCGAGTTGCGCCGGTCGAATTCGAGATTCTCGATTTTCAGTGGTCACACTGGGCAGAGGCTGCGGCGGCTCGCGCAATTGCGCAATATATCGGCTAGACATTCACCTCTATGCTACGGCCATTCAACGTTGCGGCCATTTAACCTTGCGCAACAACTGTGAAAAGAACCGCTTGCGCCGGATGAAGCGCGGGCGGGCGGATGCCATACGTGGCAAGCGCGCAACCCGTCATTGTCACGCCGTCGGCATTCCACCAGTTCAGTTCGCTTTGACCGTTACCGATGCCCTCGAGATCACGACTGATACCCAGCGGCACCACCGTGTACACCGTGTTCGCATCAAGCCCAGGTAGGCGAATCGGTGCTGCCGGATAGGTCTGCGAGGTGGTGAGCTGGGTGAATCGGTAGACGGCTTGTTGCTTGTCAGGCGAAACCATCCCGTCCACACGCACCGACGGATCTGCGGCATCGGAATATACGCATGTGCCGATGGCGAAACCGTCACGATAGCGTTTGAACTCGGCCACCCATTCGGCCAATTTGTCGATGTCGGCTTGCGGCTCCTTGAGCAAATTCCATTCGATGCCCAGATGCCCGAAGAAAGCCGTGGCCATGCGCATCTCCTGTGTGGTGGCACGATGAGTGGAATGCGCCGGACTGGCACCCACATGCTCGCCGATCATCTCGGGCGGTACCAGCAGCGAAGTGTATCGCTGAATATCCGCACGCTCGACTGGGTCGACACAATCAGAAGCCCAGACGCGGTCGGCCACTTCGAGAATGCCGACATCCACACGCCCGCCACCAGAGGAACAGCTTTCGATTTCCAAACCTAGGTGTGCATCTTTCAAATCACGGAACATACGGTAGACGGCAAGCGTCTGTTCATGCACAGCCGGGCGACCGGTGCGCGGCGAGATGGCTTCGGTGACGTATTTGTTGTGATCCCACTTGATGTAATCCACACCCAACTGGCCAACCAACTTGTTCATAGCGGTGTAGATATAGGTGTAAGCGCTCGGATTGCTCAAATCGAGCACCTGCTGAAAACGCCCTTGCATGGGCAGGCGGTTTGGTGTGGGTTGCAATACCCAATCCGGGTGAGCGCGGTAGACATCGGAATCGGGATTGATCATCTCAGGCTCGAACCATAAGCCGAATTCCATACCCTTGGCATGAACATAATCAGCCAGAGCCTTCAGGCTCTTTGGCCCGTCGGGCCAAGCGTCTTGGGAAACCTGCCAATCGCCCAAACCGGCATTGTCGTTACGACGAGCGCCAAACCAGCCGTCATCGACAACGAAACGCTCCACGCCGGTCTCGACCGCTTTGTCAGCAAGGGCGACCAGCGTATCGTAATCATGGTCGAAATAGACCGCCTCCCAAGTGTTGAGGATGACCGGGCGCGGCTTCGCCTTGATGCCCTGACGGTCACGCCAAACACGATGCACATTGCGAATATAAGCATGGAAGCGCGAGGCGACTTCATTGAGCCCTTCGCCGTAGGAGCCATAGAGCCAGGGTGTGGCGTATTCGTCGTTGTGCGCCAAGCTGACCTCTCCACCGAAGAGCACTTCGCCGCCACCGATGACACCAGTCGTATATGGCAGACGTTCAGCGGACAGCAGACTATTGCCGCTCCAACCGACATGGGTGGAATAGACGTTGCCACGGGTGAAACCGAAACCCGGCTCGCCCACAGACAGCAGCAATGTGGCATCAAAGTCGGGGCGACCGACCATCGAAGCCTTCTCAAAACGCCCCTGGGTGAACGGTTGTCGTTGCGCAGAACGCTCGCGTAGATGATGGCCCGTGGTGGTGAGGATTTCGCTGGCATCTGCCGGAACAGGGAAACCGAGCTCGATTCCGCCAACCTCAAGCATGTCTGCACCGGTATTGACAAGTCGTGCGCGCTGGCGAAGCAGACCGCTTGCATCGAGTTCGCAAACCCAGATGAGTTTCACGCCCTGCTCATGGTCTTCGGCGGTGACGGTGACGGCCAAAGCGGCTGGATCGTCGTCAACGGCGATATCGGTGACGGCGAATCTGCAGAACAATTCGACACCACCGTTGACACCACCGCCAACACCGCTGCGCCGGATTGACAGTCGGCTGGCTCCCGACCAGCTTTCCGACTGAGTGGGCAGAATGCTCGGCCAGGCGGTGTCATCGAGCGCGCCGGAAACACGTTGCGGGCGCTGGGCATCATAAAGCCCGAGCGCCGTTTCCGGGGCACTGAGCGGACGCCCCCAATGCACGAAGCGCGGCAGGGTATCACCGGCGAACGCGAGGGCGAAGGCCACATTCGCTTCGCTCTGTTCGGCGTAAGCCGCAGTCAGTGTGCTGCCATCGGCCGAAGTGCCGTGAAACAGTTCAATGCGCGTCATGATATTTCCCTTTCACGATCGGATGCGGTGTCACTGCCGATGCTAAGGACAGACGGTTTTCTTGGCAGTCTTACGGAGTGTCGGGACTCACTGCAAGTAAACAAGGCGATTGCACAGCGAACACGAGAAAATATTGCTGATATTTTCGCGATAGAGTGGGACGCGTGCGAGCGGTGTGCAAGTGGCGTGCTGTCGGCACGCGGCATATCACGAACGTGCCGACACGATAGCCGACACAATGCAGCCGACACAACAGCTGACAAAGCATATGCAATATATGCATTAAGGGGAAACGATGGGTGAGAGCCAAGAGACATCCGCACAAGAGACATCCGCAACTCACGGCAACGCAGACCACGGCAACGCAGATCACGGCGTGATCGTCATGGTCGTGGTCGGGCTGCTGTCCGGCATACTGTCCGGGCTGTTCGGCATCGGCGGCGGCACGGTGATCGTCCCCGCGCTGGTGTGGATCGGCTTGTCGCAGCGTCATGCGGCGGCGACTTCGCTATGTGCCATCGTTATCACCTCGATTTCCGGCGTGATTTCGTATGCGCACAGCGGCAATGTGGATTGGGTTGCGGCGCTGCTGCTCGCGTGCGGCATGATCGCCGGATCGCAAATCGGCAGTTGGCTGCTCTCGCGCCTGCCCGAGCTGCTGTTGCGGTGGGCGTACGCCGCGTTTTTGGTGTTCGTGATCGTCTCGCAACTGCTGTTCACGCCTTCACGCGATACGGCGATTCATATGAGCGTGACGGTGGGCGCGTTGCTGGTGGTGACTGGCGTATTCATCGGCATATTGGCCGGACTGCTGGGCATCGGCGGCGGCGCCATCGCCGTGCCGGCACTTTCGCTGTTGTTCGGCGCGTCTGATCTGATCGCGCGCGGCACCTCGCTGCTGGCCATGTTCCCCAGTTCCATCGCCGCGACCACAGCGAATTGGAAACGCAAGCTGGTGCATCTCAAGAACGGTCTGATCATCGGCGTATTGGCGGCGATCACCGCCCCTTTGGGCACGCTGCTGGCCAAGTCGCTCAGCCCGCGCATGGGGACGAATCTGTTTGCCTTGTATCTGTGCGTGCTGCTGGTGCGGTGCCTGTGGACGGCGCTGAAAATCACGCCGGGCGTTGACCGCGCTATCGCCAAGTGGCGCAAGAAGCGCTGAAACGCCCGGCAGAGATTCGACCGCGCCCGCCCGTCAGCAGACCTCAGCAGACCTCAACAGACCTCAGCAGACCATCGACTGCTCGATCTCCTCCAGAGACTTGCCCTTGGTTTCCGGCACGAAACGCATCACGAAGGGAATCGACAGCACTGCGAATACGGCGAAGATGGCGAATGGGCCGCCCACGTTGTTGCGGAAGACGGCAAGCAACACCAAAAAGAATTGAGAGACGACGAAGTTGCCCACCCAGTTGGCCGCCGAACCGAACGAACTGCCGATGCCGCGCACGGACAGCGGGAAAATCTCACCGATCAGCACCCACGCGATCGGCCCCCAAGAAAGGGCGAATCCGAGAATATAAACGCCAATCAGCACCATCGTGGGCATGGCAAGCAGGGTTACATTCCCGGCGAAATTCATCACGGACAGCACGATGAGCGAGACGGCCATCACCACGGAACCGAACACCAGCAGCGCCTTGCGCGGGAATTTATCCATAACCAACACAGCGATGATGGTGGCGAGGAAATTCACCACGCCGATGCCCACGGACACCCAGATGGCCTCGTGTTCGCCGAAACCGAACCCTTTGATGAATACTTGCGGCAGGAAATAAATCACCGAATTGATGCCGACGAACTGCTGGAACAGCATCAGACCCACAGCCGCGAGCAGGGCCGGACGCGCGATGCGGAACAGTTCTTTGATGCCGCCCTTGGTGTCTTGCGCGGCGACCGCCTTGATATCGTCGAGTTCCAGTTGAATCTGCGCTTGATCGACATCGCTGCGAATCAGCGTGAGCACTTTGAAAGCATTGCGTTCGTCGCCTTTGCTCACCAAATAGCGCGGGGATTCCGGCAGCATCAGGCCGCCAATGAGCAGCAGCAAGGCCGGAATCAGCGCGGATCCCAGCATCCAGCGCCAGTCGGAGATAACCGCGATATGGCGCCCCAGGAAGCCGAGGTTCGAAGCGTAGGCCAAGAGGATGCCGAGCGTGACCATGAGCTGGAACAATGTGGACAACGAACCGCGACGCTCCTTGAGTGCGAGCTCGGCCAGATAGGCCGGAGTCAGGGCGGAGGCGGCGCCGACCGCCAGGCCAAGGATGATGCGGGCCACCACCATCATGACGAAACCGGTGGCCGAAGCGCACAGTGCGGATCCCAGCAGGAACAGGAACGCCGAGATGATGAGCAGTTTCTTGCGGCCAAAGCGATCCGACAGCGCGCCAATGGACAGCGCGCCAATGCATGAACCGATCAGCACCGACGATGTGATGAAGCCGGTTTGCGCGACGTTGAGCTGGAAGTGGGATTCGATCAGCGGCGAGACGCCGGAAATGATGCCCGTGTCAAAGCCGAACAGCATGCCGCCTAAAGCGCCGAATGTGAAAATAAAGCCATTGTTCAGCGGGAACCGAGTGGAAAACCCACGTTCGAGATCTTTCTCAACCTGCTCAAGTGGGGTGTTGTTCGTAGCAGCCATGCCCGATCCTTTCCTCAACATCATTGTTATTGCCTCAGTGGAGCACGCGAAGATAGTGCGTCTTTCGACTTTAACGTTTTGTTATAGGGATAGCTGGCGTTACGCCAACAACGAACACGGCACTAAGTATAGCGGAATATCCGTTTGGTGTCACGGTTGCTTTCGTTTGCAAAACAACGGGCGTATTTCGGTTACGCAAACGCTGGAAACTCAAGCAGTATCAACGATTGCTTTCGTTTGCAAAACGACGGGCTGCGAAGAAGTCGGCGAGCGCGGCGGCACATTCCTCCTGCCTGATGCCGCCGAACACTTCGGGGCTGTGGCCGATATGCGGGTCGCGCGGGATGTCCCACACGGAGCCGCATGCGCCGAGTTTGGGGTCCCATGCGCCGAAGACGATGCGGCCGATGTGAGTTGCGACACATGCTCCCGCGCACATCGGGCAGGGTTCCAGCGTGACGACCAGCGTGCAGTCGGCCAGGTTCCAGCCGCGTTCGCTTCGTTGTGCGGCGAGCGAAGCGACGCCGCCGCCGACACGCGCACCGGCTTGACCGGCGGCCTGGCGCATGGCGATGATTTCGGCGTGCGCAAGCGGGTCCCCTTCGGCTTCACGGGTGTTATATCCCTCACCAATCAGCCGACCCCGGGCGTCCAGCACCACCGCGCCCACCGGCACGTCACCGGCACGGGCGGCCATGTCCGCCAGCACAAGGGCGCGTCTCATCGCCTCATCAACATTCATCATCTCCAACCCTAACCCAACACATCCCATGGCGCGGTGTTTCCCCCAAAACCACGCAACAAAAAACGTTGGAAAATAGCCAAAACCGCGCCATGGAAACACCGCGTCATGGAAACTGTGCAAAGGTGGGACGCAATGTAACGCTTTCCTGACGGGTTTTTTGTACTGTGGAGAGACAGCCCCTTTTCGTCTAGGTAAGGAAAACCGTGGCCGTTGTCGAACTGATTCTGTGCATCGTCGCCGCTGTGGTGCTCTCGTCGTTCCTCAGCCGTTTTATTCCCAAAGTGTCGACGCCGCTGGTGCAGATCGCGTTGGGTGCGGCGGGCGCGTGGCTGCCGTTCTTCCCCGCGGTCGAGCTTAATCCTGATGTGTTCATGGTGCTGTTCATCGCGCCGCTGTTGTATTTGGAAGCGCACGACATCGATAAAACCGAGCTGCTCAGATCGGTGAAACTCAGCCTGTCGCTGGCCATCGGGCTGGCCATCGCCACCATGGTGGCCGTGGGCTTCACCTTGAGCACCATCTGGCCGGCCATGCCACTGGCGGCGGCGCTGGCGTTGGGCGCGGCGCTCGGCCCCACCGACGCGGTGGCCGTCAGCTCCTTGGGCAAAGAGGCGTCGCTCTCTGCGCGTCAACGCAGTGTGCTCAAAGGCGAGTCGCTGTTCAATGACGCTTCCGGCATCGTCGGCTTCCAGTTCGCCATCGCGGCGGCGGTGACCGGCAAGTTCGCCGTGGGGGAGGCCACGGGCAAGTTCATCATCTCGTTCTTCGGTGGGGCGGCGTTCGGCCTGATTGTGGGCCTGGCGATCAACTGGGTGTTCGAGACCGTGCGTTTGCTCGGCTGGGAGAACACCACCACGCGCATTCTGATGGAATTGTTCTTGCCATTCCTGCTGTATGTGGGCGCGGAGGAGTTGCATGTTTCCGGCATTCTGTCGGTCGTCACCGCCGGGCTGCTGGTGCGTTTCGACCATACGGGCGTGGGGCCGAACGTGGCGCGCACCAATATCGTGTCGTCCAGTGTGTGGGGCGTGCTGTCGTTCACGTTGAACGGCGCGGTGTTCATTCTGTTGGGCATGTTGCTGCCCGGCGCAATGACGGCCAGTTGGTCCGATCCGGACGTGAACAACGGGCTGCTGTTGGGCATCATCGTGCTGGTGACCGCCGTGGTGATTGTGCTGCGGTTCCTGTGGGTTTCGCTGATGTTGCGCATCGCGCCCGATATCAAAACCGGCAAACGCCGCAAAATGACGGCGCAACGGTGGCGCTCGGCCGCGGTGATGACGTTCGGCGGGCCCAAAGGTGCCATCACGCTGTCGTTGATGCTCACCATTCCTTACATAATCGCTTCGGGCGATGCCTTCCCGATGCGCGACGAGCTGATTTTCATCGCCTCGGGCGTCATTGTGCTGACCTTGCTGCTCGCCAACTTCACCTTGCCGTTGCTCGCCCCGAACCGCGACAAGAACGGTTCCACCGAATTGAGCGAAATCACCATCGAAGTGCTGCGCCGCACGGTGGAGGAGCTCACCGGCCGCATCACGCCGCAGAACCGGCGGGCGGTGCTGATGGTCATCGATTCCTATACCAAGCGCATCGGCCGACTGAAGATGCGCACCGGCATGGTCGATGCCGCGGGCTACGAACAGTTGCAAATCCAGGCGCTGCACTGGGAGAAGGAGTTCGTGCGCGACAAGCTGGCCGCAATCAAGGCCAATCCGGCCCCCACCAAAGCGGAGCAGGAACTGAACGTGGAGGCTTGCGAACGCATTCTCGATCAGGTCATGAACTCGTTGCGTCACATCGAGACGAATCGCAAATCGGGGCATGCCGTCTCGCAGATCCGCGGTCGTCTGCGCGGCTTGCAGCATCGAAGCATGAACCTTGCCAAGCGCGCCGCCAACCGCATCCGCCGCACCACGCCGTTGGTGAGCGAGAGCGAAATCACGGCCCGCACGCTCGCGCTGCAGGCTCAGGCCATCGAATACGTCATTCAGCGCCTGGGCGAGGAGATGAGCCGCGACACCTACAATACGGAGTTCTGTTCGGCGCTGATTCTCGACTACCGCCGCGCGGAAGCGTCCCTGAAGGCGCGGCCGGACGTGGAAAGGAGTACGGAAGCGGCTGACCTGGCAATGGAGATCAAGAAGGAAAGCTACGGCATCGAGCTCGGTGTGGTGCAGGACATGCTTCAGGCCGGCGACATCACCCGCGCCCAAGCCAAGGCCCTGCGCCGCAACATCTATGTGATGCAAGTCGACGCCGATTCCGGCATTTAGTCCGTTGGAGTCTTAAGCACCCTGCTCACTTTGACTTGCAAAAAGTGTTGATATCAACGTTTTATGTAAGTGCAGAAAACAGGGCGACCATGCGACCGCCGTCACATCAAGCCGCGCATACAGACCGTCCAGTTAACTGGACGGTTTTGCTATAATTACGAAAATCGTCCAGTTAACTGATAGGTTTTAGAGGTTTGGGAGGTGGCGCATGATTGCAGGAACGAACCGTCTCACCCCGCGCCCGCACTACACGCAATGGCTGGAGCGGTGGCGCGACAAAGACGTCATCAAAGTGATCACCGGCCTGAGGCGCTGCGGCAAATCCACAATCCTCGAACTATTCCGCAATCAACTGCAGGGCGAAGGCGTGGGTAGCGAGCGCATCCTCTCCATCAACTTCGAAAGCATGGAACGCCAATACCCCACCGAGCCGCAGGAACTCTACGACTACATCGTCAAACGACTGCAGTCGCACGTGGTGAATTACGTATTCCTCGACGAAATACAGCATGTGGAGCATTTCGAGCGTGCCATAGACGGTCTGTATGTGCGCGACGATGTGGATTTGTATATCACCGGATCCAACGCGAATCTGCTTTCCAGCGAACTCGCCACATTGCTTACGGGTCGTTACGTTGAGCTGCGAATGCTTCCCCTTTCTTTTGCGGAATATCGTTCGGTGCGCGCCGCAGATTCGCCCACCACCGCGGCGGCTATGGAAAGCGACTTCGACGCGTATCTCAACTACGGCGGGCTGCCGTACGCGGCCATGCTCGACAACGAGCAGGATATCGCCGATTATCTTGGCGGCGTGTTCAACACCATCCTGATGGCCGACATCGCCCAGCGAAACCCCCGCATGGATATGCGCGCGTTCAACGACACGGCCAGTTTTCTGGCGGACAACATCGGCAATCGCGTGTCGCTCAAGCGAATCGCCGGCGCCATGAACGCCAGCGGGCGGCGCATCTCGCCCACCACCGTCAGCGGATACGTCGACGCGATGACCAGAAACTATCTGCTCTTCCGCGCGGGACGATACGACCTGCAAGGCAAAGGCTATCTCGCCACTGAAGAGAAGCTCTATCTTGGCGACTTGGGCTTGCGCTTCTGGCTGCTCGGCAAACAGCAGGGAGATCTTGGCCATCGCATCGAGAATGTGGTGTATCTGGAACTGTTGCGGCGATACACCAACGTATCCATCGGCAAGTGGGGCACGAAAGAGGTTGATTTCGTCGCCACGGATTCGCAGCGCACGCATTATTACCAAGTGGCGCAAACCGTGCTCGACCCGTCCACCCTGGAACGGGAGCTGGCGCCGCTGCAGGCATTGCAGGACAACCATCCCAAAACGCTGCTCACGCTCGACCGCATGGGCTTGGGTGACTACCAAGGCATCAAACACATCAATCTGCTCGATTGGCTGACAAACCAAGCCTGATCTACCGCACCTCGCCCCCTAAGCCATAACCCAAAAGCAATAAAGACCAAAAAAGCCCCGCCATCTGAGCGTTAGAGCTTCAGTGCATTCCTATCGAGCAGGAAATCGTACACATTCATCATCAGGATGCCATTTTCGTTGTAATGCGGCTCAAACCCCTCCTTGGTGATGATTACTTTCCTGAATGAATCGTCAACCTTCATCAGCGACGTCTGTTCCTGCTGCAGTTTCTCGCGGTCAGGCAAGGCGAGTGCCGACTGAATGTAGCATCGTTCGCTGCCGCTGTTGCACACGAAGTCAATCTCATACGTCGCGCGCCGCCACTTTCCGTCGGCGTCCTTGCGCTGAGCGGGCACGACTCCCACATCGACCCCGTAACCGCGGCCACGCAACTCGTTGTAGATGATGTTTTCGAGAAGATGGGTCTCCTCGAATTGGCGGAAGTTCATGCGGGCGTTGCGCAACCCGGTGTCGATGGCATAATATTTCGCATCCGCGCCGATGTACCTGCGTCCCTTGACGTCATAGCGCACGGCCTTTTCGAAGAGAAACGAGTCTTCAAGATAACTCAGGTATTTCTCGACGGTCTGACGGGAAATCGTGCAATGTGCGCTGCTTTTGAAAGTGTTGGCGATTTTCGTCGGATTGGTCAGTCCGCTGATGTTCGAGCACAATACGTTGACGAGCTGTTCGAGATCGCTTGAGTACTGGACGCCGTTGCGTTCGATGATATCGGCAATGTAGGTCTCGTTGAACACATTGGAAAGATAATCGGTTTTTCGTTTCATGTCCTTGCGCATGGCGACGGCCGGCAAGCCTCCATACATGGCATATTCCGTATACCCGTCACGCTTATCGCCCTCATATCCTTCCATAAATTCGGAAAAACTCAGCGGGCGCATGGCGATTTCGTCACCGCGCCCCCTGAACTCGGTCACGATGTCCTTCGAGAGCAAGCGAGCATTACTGCCCGTCGCGTACACATCCACATTGCCCATGTGGATAAGCTCGTTGAGGACTTCAGTAAAACTGCCCAACAATTGCACTTCATCGAGCAATATGTAATATCTGTCGCTATCCGTGATCGCTTTGTCGATGAAGTCGAGGAAAACTTTCGGATCGCGGTATTCCTTACTGCGGTAGCCGTCAAAGTCCATCTCGATAATACGTTCGCGCGGAATGCCTGAATCAAGAAGATACCGCTTGAAAATGGTGTTGAGCAGGTATGACTTGCCGCACCTGCGAATACCGGTGATGATCTTGACCTGATCCGACCCCATGCCGGCGATAAGTTTTTCAAGATATTCCTTGCGCGCATACTCCACGAAGCGGCTCCTTGCAAAAAGTGTTGATATTTACATATTTTGCAACTCAAGTATAGCTTGCGTTGAAGCCGTTTATTCTTACTTCACTTACAAAAAGTGTTGATATCAACGTTTTTTGTAACTGAAGAAAGCAGAGCGAGCGGCGCTGACCAACGCTGACCGACGTTACAAAAGAAAACCCCGGTGGCGAACCACCGGGGCCAGAGAAAGGAGAGAAGAAGAATGGTTCAATTATCGGAACTTGCGCTCCCGTCGGCTGCTGCTGACAATTACTAGATAACCATGTGATTCTGTGTTTAACGCTGGGTTTATCTGATAACTTCCTGAAAATCGTGTTCGTTGGGTGCGGGCACTAGACTTGACGGAAGTATCGTTTAACCACAATATCGTTTGCGCGTGTGAGGAGCTTGTATGCTGCTATCCGATCATGACATTCTGGCCGCACATGACGAAGGGCATATTTCACTTGACCCTTGGACGCCTGAAATGGTTCAGCCTGCTTCGATCGACGTGCGGCTCGACCATTTTTTCCGTCTGTTCAACAACCACGCCTACACCTATGTCGACCCTGCGGAAAACCAGGGCGCGCTCACCGAGCAATTCGAGGTGAAGACGGATGAACCGTGGATTTTGCACCCGGGCGAGTTCGCGCTCGGTTCCACTTGGGAATATGTCAAGCTCGACGCGAGCGTGGCCGCGCGCTTGGAGGGCAAGAGCTCGTTGGGGCGGTTGGGCATTCTCACCCACTCCACGGCCGGCTTCATCGACCCGGGTTTTGAAGGGCACATCACGCTGGAGCTTTCCAACGTGTCGACGTTGCCGGTGAAGTTGTGGCCGGGCATGAAGATCGGCCAGATGTGCTTTTTCCGGCTCAGCTCGCCGGCCGAGCACCCCTATGGTTCGGCGGGCACCGGCTCGCATTATCAAGGCCAGCGCGGGCCGACGCCGAGCCGTTCCTACGAGCATTTCTATCGCGCGCAGATTACCGACTGACAGACAATCGACGTATCGCCGGCCGAGGGGGATTGGGCGCGCAAGGGTTTCGCGCGGCACCTCCCGTTAGTGGGAGGACGAGGCTGGCTGGTGACAATAAGCAACAATATAAACAGAACGAATAAGGAGAGCTGACATGAGCGATTCGACGGGCGAATTCCATTTCGATTTCCAAAACAACCACAATGAGGATGAGCAGCCGACTGCCGCGATCAATCCGGCGGGCAATGCCGCGTCCGACTCCCAGCCGACACAGGCGTTCCAGCCGACACAAGCATTCCAGCAAACCCAGGCGTTCCAGCCGACACAAGCGTTCGGCGCGGCTCAGAATACTGAAGCAACACAGGCATTCCAGCCGAATCAGGCGTTTGGTGCCGCTCAGAATGCCCAGCCGACGCAGGTGTTCCGGCCGGAGCCGACGCGCGCGACGGCGGGGACCACGGCGCGTCCAGTGACCATGCCGCCTGCAATCCGGCCGCAGGAAAACGACGGCAATAACGGGCAGACCGGCAAGAAGAAGCCGGCGAAATGGAAGATCGTCGCGATTGTAGTGGCCGTGATCGCGGTGATTGCAATCGCCATCGGCGTGGTGAAGTTCTTCGGTGCCAACAGCGACAAAGCCGCCTATGCTTCCTGCACGAGCGCGCAATCGTCATATAAGAAGGCCATCAAGGAACTGAAGGCCTCGGCGACTCAGGCGAAGCAGAACACCCCGGCCGCCGGCGATGTTAAGGACGCGAATACGCTGACCAATCTCAATAAGGCCATCAGCGACGCGGATTCCATCACCACCGATGCCGTTTGCGTGGCGGACAAGACTGCGGACGAACTCAACACGAACACCTCGAAGTTCAAGGATGCCACCAAAGAGGCCAATGAACAGAAGAACACCATCGAGCAGGCGCTTGAGGCAGTGAACAAGAGCAAGAGCACGAAAAGCGCCGACGCGCTGAAGAGCGAGCTCACCTCCGCGATCAGCGAAGCGCAGAAAACGCTGAATGATTCGGCGGGCAAGGTGGCCGACGAGAGCACGCGCAATACGCTGCAAAGCGCGATCAGCAACGCGAATAACGTGGCCGGTCAGTCGAGCCCGTCGCAGGCGGATGTGAACAACGCCAAGTCGCAACTGCAAAAAGCGGTGTCGGACGTGAACGCCTCAATCAGCACCAAACAGCAGGCTGATGCCGATAAGACCGCGGGAGACACGTCCGGTAAGAGTACGACGAACAAGGATAGCAATAGCAATAATAGCAACAGTAACAGCAGCGGGAACAGCAACAGCAATAGCAACAGCAAAGACAGTAACAGCAGCAACAGCGGTAGCAACAGCAGCGGGAACAGCGACTCCAGCAGTACGACGAACAAGAACAGCACCACGAATAAAAACAACAGCTGACACACTGTTCGATACGAACAAGCGGCTCACGACCTCGACTTAACAGGTTGTGAGCCGCTTGCTTGTGTAGGCCAGGCCTAGCGGCGTGCAGCCATCGCCCGCAGAACGCATTTGCGCAGTTCGGAGGCGACGAGCACGAAAGCGGCCAGGCCGACGCACTCCAGCCACGCCATGGGCGACAGCGGTGTGGTGCCGAACGCCGTGTTGAGGAACGGCACGTAGATCACCACCAGTTGCAACACCACGGACAGCCCGATTGCGCCCCACAACCATCGGTTCGAGAACAGCCCGATGAATGCCGACTGCAAGTGGCTGCGCGAGGCGAGCGCGTTGAACAACTGCGCGAATACGAGGATGGTGAAGCCCATGGTGCGCGCCTCGACCATCTGCGCCTCGTGGCCGAGTGCGCCGATGGAGCGGTCGGTGAACAGGCCGCCGCTTAAGTGCATATCCATGCCGATGAGCGTGACGGCTGCCATGACGAAGCCGATGAAAAGGATATCGCCCCACATGGCGGCGTCAATCACGCGCTCGTTGGTTTTGCGCGGGGAGCGGCGCATCACGTCCTCGGTTTGCGGGTCGACGCCCATGGCGAGCGCGGGTGCCGCGTCGGTGAGCAGGTTGATCCACAGCAGCTGGGTGGCGAGCAACGGCACGGTGACGCCGCTGACGCCTGGTTGGGTGATGCCGAGCCAGCCGGCCAACACCACGCCGAAGAACACGGTGAACACTTCGCCCACATTGGAGCTGAGCAGATAGCGCAGGAACTTGCGGATATTGTCGAAGATCACGCGGCCTTCGCGCACGGCGGCGACGATGGTGGAGAAGTTGTCGTCCGCGAGGATCATCGTGGCGCTTTGCTTGGTGACTTCGGTGCCGGTGATGCCCATGGCCACGCCGATGTCCGCGGTTTTGACGGCCGGGGCGTCGTTGACGCCGTCGCCGGTCATGGCCACGATGTTGCCTTGGCGTTGCAGGGATTCGACGATGTTGAGCTTGTGCTCGGGGGCGACGCGCGCGAACACGGATGTCGTGGCGGTGGCGCGGTCGAAAGCCGCTTGATCGCCGGCGAGCTGGTCAAGCTGATCGCCGGTGAGCGCCGTGCCGTCTTTGCCGATGATGCCCAAGTCGCTTGCAATGCGCGCGGCGGTGAGCGGGTGGTCGCCGGTGATCATCACCGTGCGAATGCCGGCGCGGTGCGCCTCGGCCACCGAATCACGCACCTCGACGCGCGGCGGATCGATGATGCCGACCATGCCGGCCCAGATCATGTCGGTTTCGATTGCATCGCTTTGTTCGGCGATATCCGCGATCTGCCCCGCGGCATTGGTGAGGATGCCCGGCACTTCGGCCAGCGAGTTCGTTTCCAGCGGACGATACGCCTGGCCGAGCGTGCGGTAGGCTTCGCCGGAAAGCCGCTCCACACTCGCGAGAATCGTCTGACGGTCGCCTTCGGTCAACGGGCGGACGGCACCGGCGACGGCAACGCGCGTGCAATAGCCGAGCAGCACGTCGGGCGCACCTTTGGCGAACACCGTCAGCTTGCCGGCATCGGCGCTGTCTTTGGCGATCACCGACATGCGCTTGCGTTCCGAGGTGAACGGAATCTCCGCCACGCGTTGGAAATTCGCCATTCTGCGATCGGCTTTCACCTTGCGCGCGGCCACGATAAGCGACACTTCGGTGGGGTCGCCGACGGCTTGCCAGGATCCATCGCTTTCACGCAACTCACCGTCATTGGCCAGCACACCCGCACCAAGCGTGGCCAACACCTCCGTTTTCAAGCCCTGCGCGACTGCGGAATTATCATCGCCGCCAACCATAGCCATACGCCCCTCGGGCGCATAGCCGGTGCCGGTGATCTGCACTTCGCCGCTCGGCGTGACCACGCGCTCGACGGTCATCTCGTTGCGCGTCAACGTGCCGGTTTTATCCGAACAAATCACCGAAGCGGAGCCCAACGTCTCCACCGAATGCAACTTCTTGACGATGGCATGGTGCGCGGCCATGCGTTGCACCCCGAGCGCGAGCACCACGGTGAGAATCGCGGCCAGTCCTTCCGGCACCGCGGCGACGGCCAGCGACACAGCCAGCAGCAGCGACTCGATGACGTCGTGCACATCGCCGAAACCTTCCATAATGGCGAGCGCGGCCAGCACCACCAAGGCGATGGCGCACACGGCCAAACCCAGCACTTTGGAGACGTAATCCATCTCCTTTTGCAGCGGGGTTTTCTCACCATCCGCAGCGGAAAGCAGGTCGGCGATTTTGCCGACCTGGGTGTTCATGCCGGTGCCGGTGACGATGGCGCGACCGGTGCCTTGGGTGATGGAGGTGCCGTTGAACACCATGTTGGCGCGGTCGCCAAGCGCCTTCGCTTCGGCCAGCGTGTCCGGTTTTTTGCCCACGGCGACGCTTTCGCCGGTCAGGCTCGCTTCGGCCACGCGCAGGGACGCGGCGGCAAACAAGCGCGCGTCCGCCGAGACGGAATCGCCTTCGCCGAGCACGATCACGTCACCCGGCACCACGTCGGTGGTGTTGATATGGCTGATCACCCCGTCTCGCAACACATTGGTTTGCGGCGCAGTCATTTGGGCGAGCGCCTCGACGGCCTGTTCGGCTTTGGCTTCCTGAATGTAGCCGAGCACGGCGTTGACGATGAGGATGAGCACGATGACGATGGCATCGAACGGCAGCGCTTCCCCGCCGGCCGCGCCAGGCTCGGCGTTCATGCGTTCGACGACCCAGGCGATTACCGAAATCACCGTGGCGGCGAGCAGTAGATAAACCAGCGGGTCCTTGAACTGTGCGAGGAACTTCTTCCATTTCGGCACCGGTGGCGCGCTGGCGAGTTCATTGGGGCCGAAGCGTTCAAGCCGACGTGCCGCTTCGGAAGCGCTTAAGCCCGTGCTTGGGTTCACATCGAGCGCCTGTGCGACGTCTTGGGCGTCGGTCAGTGAAGGGTCGGCGTCAAGCGAATAGGGGGAGGGGGCTTGTGGATGTTCGTTGGATTGCATCGATTCGATGCGAGAGGATTGATCATTGCTCTGACCAACCATGGTGATCTCCTTGAGAGCGCCGCGGAGTAGTCAACCCTCCTTGCGTTTGCTGCAGGGCTGCGCGGTTGTGGACGCCGGGGCGAACGCCTCGGCGCATGTTCTGCCATTATCCCACACACCGCTTCCCACACCGCGCCATGGTATGTGGTTATTTCACGCAGCACGTCGGTCAAGTGACCAGCGTTTGGCGCGGGGTGCTGGGACAATGAGGCGTATGGCAATGAAGAAAGGGCCGACCAAGGGGTCGGGTGGCAAACATCGCAACGCGCTTCGAGGCAAAGGGCCGACGCCGAAGGCCGAAGATCGCGTGTATCACAAGGCATACGCGGCCAAGAAAGCCGCCGACCGGCGCAAGATGGCCGACCCGCGGCTCGCGGCTCGTCGTCGCGCCGACAAGTTTGCTTCCGGCGACACCGCCGATTTGGTGTTCGGGCGCAATTCGGTGCTTGAGGCGTTGCGCGTGGGCGTGCCTTCGTCCGCGCTGTATATTCTTTCGCGCATTGAGCATGACGACCGCACCCGCGAAATCGTGAAAATCGCGGGGCTAAACGGCTTGCACATGCTGGAGGCCGACCGTCTGGAGATGGATCGCATCGCCAAATCCGGCAATCATCAGGGTGTGATTCTGAAGGTGCAACCCTATCAGTATTCCTCGCTGGCCGAGCTGGCGGATCGCGCCGAAAAGAAGGCGCGTGCGATGGAGGCGGCCAACTCCGAAGCCGCGCGCATCGCCGCACGTCCGCTGTTCATTGCGCTGGATGGTGTGACGGATCCGCAGAATCTGGGTGCGGTGATTCGTTCGGCGGCGGCTTTCGGCGCGAACGGCGTGATTCTGCCCGAGCGGCGTTCCGCCTCGGTGACGGCGGCGGCGTGGAAGGTCTCGGCCGGTGCGGCGGCGCATTTGCCGGTGTGTCGCGTTGTGAACCTCACCAAGGCGATTGAAAGTCTTAAGGAGCGCGGCTATTACACCGTGGGTCTCGACGGCGGCGGTGACACGATCGTGGGTGAAACCGGGTTTGAAACCGATCCGCTGGTGGTGGTGCTCGGCTCGGAAGGCAAGGGGTTGAGCCGTCTGGTGCGCGAAGCGTGCGATGCCATCGCGGGCATTCCGATTTCCAATCAGGTCGAGTCGCTCAATGCCTCGGTCGCCGCTGGCATCAGCCTGTATGCCGTGGCTGCTGTTCGCCGCAAGGCGGCAAGCTGAAAATCAGTCAGTGGCTCCATACTGCAGCATCGGGATCATCGTCGGGATCGTATCCGTCGTCGTCGGGGTCGTTGTAGGAGAATTCATCGTCGATGACGCCGGCATCGGCCTCTTCGAGCAGTGCGTCGATGTCTTTCTTGTCCAGCTTATAGTTGGGCAGCACGCTCCTGATGTAGCTTTTGACGGCCTCGGCCATCGGCACATCGTGACCGGCCTGCTCGGCTAAATACCAGCGATGCGTCAACACTTCGTGGAAGAACTGCGCCGGTTCGATCTGCGAACGGTATTCGCGCGGAATCATGCGCACCGTCGGCTCGAACACCTCGCGCATCCAATCGGTGGCGACGATCTCCAATTCCTCGCCTTCACGCCATGTGGAGGCACGATAGGCATCCAAATCGTTCAACAGGCGACGCGCCTGATTCTCCTGCACGTCGAGGCCGGTCAAACGCAGTAGCTTGCGCGAGGCATATCCGGCATCGACCACACGCGGCCGCACCAGCACGCGCTTGCCGTCCTCGGCGGTCTTCATCTCCAGCTCGTCCACGTCGAAGCCCAGTTCGTTGAGCTTGTCGACGCGCTTCTCGATCTTCCACATCTCGTCCGGTCTGAATTTGTCGGTGTCGGTCAGCGCACTCCACAGCGAATGGTAGCGGTCGACCAGCCGGTTGCCGACTTCGATTTCGTCCACTTCGCCGGGCAACAGTTGGCCGGAGGCGAGATCCATCAGTTCGCCGATGATGTTGGTGCGCGCCAGATCGATATCGTATTCGCGCTGGCCCTCGGTGAGATTCACCTGCAAATCGCCGGTTTCGGCGTCCACCAGCCACGCGGAGAACGCATCGGCGTCACGCAGGAACAGCACGTTCGACAGCGACACATCACCCCAATAAAATCCGCTCAAGTGCAGCCGAACCATCAGCACGGCCAACGCGTCAATCAGACGTTCCGCGGTGTCGGGGCGCAGGTTGCGCGCGAACAGGGCACGATATGGCAGGGAGAACTTCAGATGCTTGGTGACCAGAATCGCCTCCAGCGGATCGCCATTCCTGTCATGGCGACCGGTGACGACGGCGATTGGCGTGACGGCGGGCAGTTCGAGTTTCTGCACACGGCGCAAAATCTCATATTCGCGCTCGGCCATCTGCCGTGTGATTTCCTTCATCGCATAGACATCATCGCCCACATGCACGAAACGCACCACGTGGCGCGATATGCCGCGTGGCAGATTGGCCAGCAGATCTTTGGGCCAAGTGGCGAGCGGCTGATGCCAGGGCAACGTGAACATTTTCGGGTTTGAACTTGCGGCGGTGATGGTCAAAGCCTGCGGTTCGACGGAGTTATCGTGCTCATCCTCTGCGGTGACGGATGTGGCCTTTGCCGCTCGTGGGTCCAACTGCGATATATTCGAGGAAGCTTGCATCATGATCTCCAATTCTAACCATGCCACCACCCGATTCAGCCAAGAGCGGGGGAATGGCAAACAAAAGAAGCCCCGCTTCGTAGCGGGGCTTCTTCAACGAGACGGCTAGAGAGGAAGAGAAAACGTCTCGTTTAATGGTTGACCAAACCTGTTGCGGTTCAGCCAAGTATGGTATCGGCCACCCGTCGAACCAAAATCCGGCGGTTGGTCACTCGACTCAGTTCAGACGCAGCTCGGTCGACGGAGCGAACAGGTGCATCTTGGACGGATCGATCTTGATCTTGACGGTGTCGCCGACCTTCGGCAGCACACGCGGGTTCACACGAACCGTGGTGAGCTTGTTCTGGTCGGACATGACCTGAGCGGTCTCGGCGGCGGAACCATCGGTGATGATGTTGCCGTAGATGTAGCCGTCGGAACCCAGATCCTCGACGTTGATGACCTTCAGGGAGAAAGCGTTCGGGTCATTCGCGGGAGCGAGGTCGGCGTCTTCCGGACGGAAGCCGACGACAATCTGGTTATTGTCCTCAGCGGTCAACTTCTTGACGGCCTCAGTCGGCAGTTCGATGGTGTCCTCACCGATCTTCGCCTTGCCGTTGACCACCGGGTGCGTGTTGAGGTTCATCGACGGGGAGCCGATGAAGCCAGCGACAAAGACGTTGGCCGGACGATCGTACAGCTCGGTCGGAGCGCCGACCTGCTGCAGGATGCCCAGCTTGATGACGGCGATGCGATCGCCCATCGTCAGAGCCTCGGTCTGGTCGTGGGTCACGTACAGGGTGGTGACGCCCAGCTGACGCTGCAGAGCGGCAATCTGGGTACGGGTCTGCACACGCAGCTTCGCGTCCAAGTTGGACAGCGGCTCGTCCATGAGGAAGACCTTCGGCTTACGCACGATGGCGCGGCCCATGGCCACACGCTGACGCTGACCACCGGACAGAGCCTTCGGCTTGCGGTCGAGGTATTCCGTCAGGTCGAGAATCTTGGCGGCTTCCTCGACGCGCTTGCGAATCTCTTCCTTCGGAGTGCCGGCGATCTTCAGGGCGAAGCCCATGTTGTCGGCGACGGTCATGTGCGGATACAGCGCGTAGTTCTGGAACACCATGGCGATGTCGCGATCCTTCGGCTGCATGGTGGTGACATCCTTATCACCGATGCGGATGCTGCCCTTGTTCACTTCCTCAAGGCCAGCAAGCATGCGCAGGGTGGTGGACTTGCCGCAGCCAGACGGGCCGACGAGCACAAGGAACTCACCATCCTTGATGTTAAGATTCAGATCATCCACAGAGGGCTTGTCGTTGCCCGGGTAGATACGAGTGACGTGGTCGAAAACAACTTCTGCCATAATACAATCCTTTCAGAGGCAGGTACGTGCCTCACGATCCGTTGTAAAGGGATTACCTTGCTTCAATCTGTGTGCCGTCGAGCCGCATCTCTGCAACCTTCAAGCAAAGCGCAAACATCGGCGTTTACTTATTTGGTAGGTTCTTTGAGGATCCTCCCCATTGAGCCTGTTGCCCACTATACACGTCATATCCGACTCGTCAAGAACCCCCGGACTCAACGCGCCATATCGCTCATGTCTCCCACGAAGTGCGAACCAAGCAACGGCACGAGCTGTAAGACTTGGAGCCGGCCTCGGAGATGGCAAGCAGGATGAAAAGCAGCGTTTCCATGCGTGGGGCTATGCGTCATCGTTTGCGTTCATGCGGCACCTGATGTACTGTGAATACCAATAGTAGCCTCCAAGCCTCCTAACAGTGCTCAAACCCGGGGGCTCTTTATTTAGTTTAGGCCTATAGGAACCAAACGTGGTGCTTAAGACGCCCCCTTTGGCTAGTGGGCGTGTTCCTTGCGGATGTAGATTCCCGGTTCGCTGGGCGGGTCGTCGTGGTTGTTGGCTTGGATGCCGGTGTCGTAAGGGTTGCAAAGCGTCCCTGTGCAACCATATGTCTATTTCAGGTTCACCGCAGCGAAAGTCCGACACATCCAACGTGTCGTCAAGCCTGTCGATATGCGACCACAGTTCACCGCTCAAAACCAAGCCCCCAGTTTCAGTCGGCAAGGAGCGATTCTATCCACTCCGCGTCGTCGTTGGAGATGAACGTTCTGTCCGATACGTCGGCAAGATTCGGGATTGGCGCGGCATGATCCATATCCGGGTTCGCCTGAATCTCCGAATAGAAGTCGAGCATACTTTGCGGGGTTATGGTCTCGTTGAGGTTGACGTTCGCCCACGGGCGCTCCCGGTGGCTCATGTTCTCAAGACTGTCTCCCAGCCGCTGGTCGTCGGTTTCGTCGTACATGGCAAGCACCCTGTCCACCAAAGCGCGCTCCTCAAGAGACAAAGCGTCAGCGTCCCCACCCGTCACCTCACGGGGAAACACGTAATGCCGCCCCTGACAGTAGGGGGAAACCGTCTTGACCACGGGGCCATGCCGCCACGCCACAATCTCGTCGGGGAACAAAGCCCTGTTTTTAGCCACCAGCATCCACGATTGGCAGTAGTACAACAGTTTTTGAAGCGCGAACGCGGTGGTCATGTGACTGCGGGCGTCCCGCTGCTTGAGAATATATTTCGCCACATCAACAGCTTTAGCCATGCCCATCACCTCCAAAAACATACTGCAGAACAATGATATACGAAAAAGACTGACTTGCCGATAAGATAACCCATATCCATATATTTCTAGGTTCTGTTGGGGCGAATGCAGTGAGTGCAGTCGAAGGCACCTTCATCCCGCCGGCAAAAGATTTCTCCACTTGCTTTGCTCGGTCGAAATGACGGGGGCACTCGGCCGAAATGACAACTGACGTTCACTCGAAATGACAATAGATGGGCGAAGGGCGGCCAATTCCGGCATATTTAAGCAATCAGCAGAGCCGCTTTGAGCGATATATCCGGTGGACCGCCCTGAGCCTACTTTACGAATACGTCCTTGAACGAGCAGTTGCACGAGAGTCCGTTAATATCAGCAGATAGGGGGGATGCGGGAGTTTCAAGGTAGTCGAATACACGCATTCCGCCGCTTTTCATCTGCATCAAACCATCTTTTTTCTGCATCATTATAACGTCGGATGATGCAGAAACGGGACAGCTTGATTGCGTCGGGCAAACTCGGGGTCGTTTGGGTGGTATTTGTCGATTGTGCGGTGAAGTGACTGTCAATCCTCATGACCATTGGTTTGACTTGCAGGTGCTGTTGCTTCTGCCGCTGCGCGAGTATTAGTAGGGGATGTCGCGTTTTCGGGGGGTGCGGGAATGCAATCGTCGGTGGTATCAGCGGTAATGCTGACAGCGGAATTTTCGGTGGCCGGCGGGGACGGTGGTGAAGGCTGAACCGGCTGGGACGATTGGGACAGCTGAGCCGACTGGGACGACTGAACCGGCTGGGAAGGCTGGGACGCGGGGACGAGATCCCACGGTGCCCGGCGCGTGAACAGCGCGAACACAAACACGATGGCGAAACCATACAGGGCATATCGCAACCAAGGGCCGCCAACAATGGAACCTGTAATGAACATCACCACCATTGCACCAAGCACAATCGTGCGCAACGCGTAAAACATCGCGCGCAGCCAGCCGTGACGCTCGCGCGTTTCGATGGTCATATGGGTGAACATGCCACCGAGCGTCTGCCCGTGATGGGACAGCGGAATCAATAGCTCGAAAATCAGGAACGCGAGCGCGGCCGTGCTTGGCGCGACGGCATTCATCCAATCGATTCCCAGCGTGACAAGCCCGCCGAACAGCGTGAAATCGCCGTTGGGCAGCGGCTTGGCCAGGGCGTGGAAACCCAGCACGGCGCCCAACGTCAGCGGCATATAGACCAGCACCACGAACAGCATGTCGATGACGAACGTCACCGTGCGGTGCAGGGCGCCCGGCCTGGCGTTGACCTCATGGCGATCCGGCATGGCCGTGGGCGGGACCAGCACGCCGAACAGTTTCGCAACGCCGAACCCCACCAAGGCACCCAAGGTGTTGGTCATCAAATCGTTGACATCGAACTGACGATAGGCGCAGGGGTACAGCCCCCAGAAGCCGCTCAGTTGCGAGCTTTCAATGAGCAGCGATACGAGGAATCCCGCGGGGAGCACGGCCCACCAGCGCCAGCGCAGCCATCGGGTGAGCACGAAGCCGAGCGGCAGGAACAATACGATGTTCATCACCAGTTGCAACATGCCGTACAGGCCGCCGTTCTGCAGATCGGTGATGAATTGCAGGGGATTGAGTTGCGGCGCGTAGTCGCCGACATGTGCGGCGCAGAAGGCTTGCGGGTCGTCCGGCATGGGATAGAGCGTGAAGGCGAGAAGACCGAGCGCATACAGCACGGTGAGATAGGCCGCGGCCGCCGACAGGAAGCGCATGCGGTGATACCGGTGGTACAGACCGGCCAGAATCGGCAGCGTCAGCACCGCGGATATGAATGGCCACAGCAATACGGCGATGATGAACGATGTCGAAAAGTAACTCAGATACCCAAGCATGATTCCTCTGATTCCTCACTATAGTGAGTCGACAAGCGGGCGGGAAACCCCGAAAGCTGCGAAAGTAATGAAAGCCGCGAAAAACAACGCCACGCAAAAGACGGGCAACGGCACCCGGCCATTACCCGTCTTCATGAGCGATAAGAAAATCAGTCGTCGCCGAGAGTGACGTGGACGCCGCCGACCAGCGAGCTGACCACGTTGTAGATCAGCGCGATGATGGTGGCCAGCACCGTGAACAGCACGACTTCGATAATGGAGAAAATCGTGGTGCCGGAGAGCACGGTGGGCAACGAGAACACATCGGCGAGGTTCAGGCCGCCGGCATCAAGGCCGGTGGAAGCCACGATCTGCGTGATCTGATCGAACACGCCGACGACGTTGAGCAGCACCCACACCAGGGCAGCTGCGACGATCTGAATGATCGCCCCGGCGACCGCCATCATGAAGGTGACTTTGGCCACGCTCCACGGGTTGAGGCGGGTCAGCGAAAGGTTCATGCGGCGCGCGCGGGGGGTCTCGCGTCGCGCGACGGGCTTGATTTGAATGGCGGGGGCAACGCTTTCGGCATGTTCGCGCGCCTGCTCATCGCTGATCAGCGGCTTGTTCGACACGGAGCGTGCCACGCGATGTTCCTGATTGCTTTCGGCGGCATTTTCGTCGGCGGATTCATCAAGGTTCTCGTCGGCGTCAACGGCCTCGTCGACCAAATCGGCCGAATCGATGGAATCAGCTGAATCGGCTGAATCAGCATCGTCAACCGAATCAACTGAATCGAGCGAATCGACTGCTTCGCTCTCTTGCTCTTCGACGACCTCGGAAATCTCTTCCTCGTCCATGCCGTTTTCTTCATGGTTGTCGCTCATGTTGCTCCTTCACCATTCTCGAATCGTTGTCAGAATAGCAATATTCACAGACGATTACTCGCCATCCGAATTATCGTTCACGTTCTGCGCACCCGCCGGCGCCTCGACCGCATCGCCGGATTGCTTGGTTGCTTCAGCGGATCCAGCCGATTCATTCGCGTTCTCGGACGCATCAGACGCATCAGCATCGTCGGCTTCGTCCTTTTCGGCGTTGAGCGCGATGGAGATGATTTCATCGCCCTTGTCGGGTTTGGCAAGCGTGACGCCTTGGGTGTTGCGCCCGGTGCGCTTGACTTCGGCCACGTCGGAACGGATCACCTTGCCGGACTTCATAATGGCCATCACCTGATCGTCTTCGGCCACGATGAGCGCGCCCACCAAGGAGCCGCGCCCCTCGGCCAGTTGCAACGCCTTGACGCCGAAGCCGTTGCGGCCCTGCAAGCGGTATTGGGAAACGGCCGAACGCTTGGCGAAACCTTCGTCGGTGACGACTAGCAAATCGCGGTCGCTGTCGGCTTCCACCACGTCCATGGCGAGCAACTCATCGCCTTCACGGAACTTCATGCCCTGCACGCCGGCGGTCTGACGACCCATCGGGCGCAATTGCTCGTCGGTGGCGGTGAACTTCAGGCTCATGCCGAGCTTGGAGACCAGAATGATGTCGTCCTCGGCGTTGCACAGCGCGGCACCGATGAGCTCGTCGGCGTTTTCGCCGTTCTCGTCGGCCATCAGGCGCACGGCGATCAGGCCGCCCTGGCGAGGCGAATCGTATTCGGCCAACGCCGTCTTCTTGACTTTGCCGCTTCTGGTGGCGAGCACCAGGTATTTGGCGACCTCGTAGTTGCGAATCGACAGCACGGTCTGAATGGTCTCGTCCGGGCCGAACTGCAGCAGATTCGCCACATGCTGGCCCTTGGAGTCACGCGAGCCTTCGGGCAGTTCGTAAGCCTTGAGGCGATATACACGGCCCTTGTTGGTGAAGAAGAGCAGCCAGTTGTGCGTGCTGGTGAGGAAGAAGTGATCCACGATATCGTCCTCGCGCAGCTTCGTGCCCTTGATGCCCTTGCCGCCGCGATGCTGGGCGCGGTATTCGTCGGCCTTGGTGCGCTTGATGAAGCCGGAGTGCGTGACGGTGACCACCACGTTCTCTTCGGGAATCAGATCCTCGACGTTCATCTCGCCGCTGAACGGCAGAATCTTGGTGCGACGCTCGTCGCCGTACTTGCCCACAATCTCGTCCAGCTCGTCGCCCACGATCTTGCGCTGGCGTTCCGGCTTGGCGAGAATATCGGCGTAGTCGGCGATGCGACGCATCAGCTCCTCGTGCTCGTCGAGGATCTTCTGGCGTTCCAAAGCGGCCAAACGGCGCAGCTGCATGGCCAGGATGGCGTCGGCCTGCACCTGATCGACGTCAAGCAGTTCCATCAAACCGGTGCGCGCGGCGTCGGCGTCGGGGGAGCGACGAATCAACGCCACCACTTCGTCGATCATGTCAAGGGCCTTCAAATAGCCCTGCAGAATATGGTCGCGTTCCTCGGCCTCGCGCTTCAAATAAGCGGTGCGGCGGGCGATCACGTCAAGCTGATGGGACACCCAGTGGCGGATGAACGCATCCAGCGACAGCGTGCGCGGCACGCCATCGACCAGCGCCAGCATGTTGGCGCCGAACGTTTGCTGCAACTGGGAGTGCTTGTACAGATTGTTGAGCACAACCTTCGGCACGGCATCGCGCTTCAGCACCAAGACCAGGCGCTGGCCGGTACGGCCGGAGGTTTCGTCGCGCATATCGGCGATGCCTTGAATCTTGCCGTCGCGCACGGCCTCGCGGATGGAGACGACCAAACGGTCGGGGTTGACCTGATAGGGCAGCTCGGTGACCACCAGGCACATGCGCCCCTTGATTTCCTCGGTGTTCACCACCGCGCGCATGGTGATAAGCCCTCGGCCGGTGCGATAGGCCTGTTCGATGCCCTTGTGCCCGAGAATCGTGGCGCCGGTGGGGAAGTCGGGGCCTTTGATGCGCGCGATCAGCGCTTCGAGCAGTTCCTCACGGGAGGCGTCGGGATGGTCGAGCGCCCAATGCACGCCGTCGGCCACTTCGCGCATGTTGTGCGGCGGGATGTTCGTGGCCATGCCGACGGCGATGCCGGACGAGCCGTTGCACAGCAGGTTCGGGAAGCGCGCGGGCAGCACGGTGGGTTCCTGGGTTTTGCCGTCGTAGTTGGGCAGGAAATCGACGGTGTCCTTGTCGATGTCGCGCACCATTTCCATCGACAGCGGCGCCATGCGACATTCGGTGTAACGCATGGCGGCGGCCGGGTCGTCACCGGGCGAACCGAAGTTGCCCTGGCCGTCCACGAGCATATAGCGCATCGACCACGACTGGGCCATGCGCACCAACGTGTCGTAAATCGCCGAATCGCCGTGCGGGTGGTATTTGCCCATCACGTCGCCGACAACGCGCGAGCACTTGTTGTAGCCGCGGTCGGGGCGGTAGCCGCCGTCGTACATCGCATAGATCACGCGGCGGTGCACGGGCTTCATGCCGTCGCGCACGTCCGGCAGGGCGCGATCCACGATCACGCTCATGGCGTAGGCGAGGTAGGATTCGCGCATCTCGGTCTGCAAATCGCGCCTGCGGATGCGTTCGCCTGTCATCAGGCCGTAGTCGGTGTTGTCCGCCTCTTGCGGGCTCAACGGTTCCATCGAGCTGTCCGCTGCGGTGGAATCATCCATGTTGTTGGTATCGTCTGCCACTATCTGTCCTTAACTTAATTGCCGTATTCCTGCAATTCCTGCACATTGCGCGCCCGCGCAAGGTCAGGCATCGATCCAACTGACGTTGCGCGCGTTGCGCTGGATAAACAATCGGCGCGGCTCCACTTCGTCGCCCATCAGCATCGAGAACGTTTCGTCCGCCGCCGCGGCGTCCTCGATCTGCACTTGCTTCAAAATGCGATGTTCGGGGTCCATGGTCGTCTCCCACAACTCCTGGTAGCTCATCTCGCCCAAGCCCTTGTAGCGCTGGATGCCTTCGCCCTTGGGCAGCTGGCGTCCGTTGGCCTTGCCTTCGGCGAGCACGCGGTCGCGTTCGGCGTCGGTGTAGACGAAGTCGTGTGCGCCCTTGGTCCATTTGAGGCGATACAGCGGCGGCATGGCCACGTACACGTAACCGGCGGTGATCATCGGGCGCATGTAGCGGAAGAACAGCGTCAGGTTCAGCGTGGCGATATGCGCGCCGTCCACGTCGGCATCGGCCATGATGATGACCTTGTGATAGCGCACCTTCGACAGGTCGAAATCCTCGCCGTAGCCGCCGCCGACCGCGGTGATCAGCGATTCGATGGTGTCGGACTTCATCATGCGGTCGAGGCTGGCGCGCTCGGTGTTGAGGATCTTGCCTCGAAGCGGCAGAATCGCCTGGGTGATCGGGTTGCGGCCCTGGATGGCGGAACCGCCTGCGGAATCGCCCTCCACGATGAACAGTTCGCACTCTTCGGGGTTGCTCGACTGGCAGTCCTTGAGTTTGTCGGGCATGCCGGCGGATTCGAAGATGGACTTGCGGCGCGTGTTCTCGCGCGCCTTCTTGGCGGCCATGCGGGCGCGGGAGGCTTCGATGGCCTTCTGGATGACGTTCTTCGCCTCATTCGGGTGCGCGTCGAACCAGTCGCCCAGCTTGTCGGTCATCACGCGCTGCACGAAGGTCTTGGCTTCGGAGTTGCCCAACTTGGTCTTGGTCTGGCCTTCGAACTGCGGGGTGGTGAGTTTGACGGACACCACGGCCGTCAGACCTTCGCGCACATCGTCGCCGGAAAGGTTTTCGTCCTTTTCCTTCAGGATGTTCTTTTCGCGGGCGTAACGGTTGACCAGCGAGGTCAGCGCCGCGCGGAAGCCCTCTTCGTGCGTGCCGCCTTCGGTGGTGGAGATCGTGTTCGCGAAAGTGTGCACGGCCTCGGAATAGGCGGTGGTCCATTGCATGGAAATTTCGGCGGAGATGCCGAGTTTCAGGTCTTCGGCATCGAAGTTGATGATTTCGTCTTCCACCGGCGTGGATTTGCGCGACTTGACCAAGTAGTCCACGTAATCCTTGATGCCGTTGACGTATTGGTAGGTGACGGACTGGTGCGTTTCCTCGATGGGGTTGTCGCCGTCGCCGGTCACCTCGTCGCCGGCTTCGTCCGCCTGGCGCAAGTCCGTCAGGCTGATTTTCAGCCCCTTGTTGAGGAAGGCCATCTGCTGGAACCGGCTGCGCAATGTCTCGAAATCGTAGACTGTGGTTTCGAAAATCGCCGGATCCGCCCAGAAGGTCACCGAAGTGCCTGTGGATTCGCCCTCGGCCATCGGCTCGCCCTTGACCAAGGGAGCGGTGGGATGCTGATCCTTGTAGGTCTGCGTCCAATGGAAACCCTGGCGGCGCACTTCGATGTCCACGCGGGTGGACAGGGCGTTGACCACCGAAATGCCCACGCCGTGCAAACCGCCGGACACGGCGTAACCGCCGCCACCGAACTTGCCGCCCGCATGCAGCTTGGTCATCACGGTTTCCACACCGGAGACGCCTTCGCCCGGCACAATGTCCACCGGAATGCCACGGCCATCATCGACGACGCGAATGCCGTTGTCGGGCAGGATGGTGACCTCGATATGGCTGGCGAATCCGGCCAGCGCCTCGTCAACCGAGTTGTCCACAATCTCGTAGACGAGATGGTGCAGGCCGCGCGCGCCAGTGGAACCGATGTACATGCCCGGGCGGATGCGCACCGCCTCAAGGCCTTCAAGCACCTTCAGATCCGAGGCATCATAATGCTCGGGAGTCATCGACTCGTCAAGCTCGCCTTCCTGCAATTGCGCGTTGTTGATATGTTCGTCCGCGGCCTTGAGCTGTTCTTCCTTGCTCGAGGCCTTGTCCAGCGAGTCCGCCACGGAGCTTCCTTCCTGCATGGTATGTGACGCGAAGGGTATTTTCGCGGGTCGATGCCTCAAAAACGCCCTCTAAGGGGTCGTGAAGCGTTTTGACCATACTGTGTGTGATTCTACTCGTGTGGCACGACGAGAGGCCTACATGCCCTTTAGCGTCGTTTGACCCATTTGCGCGAATAACCCACGGAAGGTCCATTGACGCGAATGTCGTTGATGCGCAGGCCTTCAAGACGCTCGCGGATGGTGGCGGAAAGCTGGGGGACAAGAAAGGTCAGCTGGGTGGCCCACACTTGTGATTCGGCGGCGATGACAAGCACGCCATCACGCAAACTCACCACATGCGAATGTTGCGCGATCCCCGGGCCGACCACCTGGTCCCAATGTTCGTTGAGTTGCGCGATTTTCAAATGAGGCACCCAATCGCCTTGCACGGCCATCGCGCGAGCCACGCCGCCGAATCGCGCGGGGTCGCGACCCGGTTTGCCGAAACTTTCCCACGCCGCTTCGGCGCGGGAGGCCCGAACGATCCGATAATTTTCGCGAGCGGCGTAACGTTCGAATATTTGCGCCGGCAGCAAGCGCTGATCAAGTTGCAATGTCATTGCGATCGGCGGGGTCATACATCCACCCCATCAATCGACCCGGCGTCGATGTCGGCATGTGCATTGAAAGATTCGCGCAATGAGGCGACATCGATGATATTCGCGCCTGCCGTTGGAGGAATGTCGCTTGCGGCGGCGACGGTAATCAACACCTGCTCCTGATTCTGGGCGAATCGCAGAATCTGCTCGCGGCGCGACTCATCCAACTGGGCGAACACATCATCGAGAATCACGATGGGCTTCATCCCGCGTTCGGCGGTCACTGTTTCAAACAGCGCCATTTTCAACGCAAGCGCCATGGTCCACATTTCGCCGTTGGAGGCGAATTCCTTAGCGCTCATGCCATCCAACGTCACGTCCAGGTCGTCGCGTTGCGGCCCGATGAGATTGATGCCCCGAGCGACCTCACCCGGGTACAGGCGCTGAAAATGCGCCGATATCATCGCATGCGGATCATCAGACGACAGCACCTCCTCGAACGAGGGCATGTAGGCCAGACAGGCCTTGCCATTGTCCGAAGCCAGTCGGGCGTAAATCTCGGTGAACGGTTCGGCCAACCGCGACATCAGCGAGGAGCGCATGCGCGTCAATTCCACGCCGGCTTCGATGAATTGGCCGGTCCATACCTCCAAACCGCTCAACACACTGTCAGCCATGCCCTCACGCCCCGCAAGTTGCTTGAGCAGGGCCGCGCGCTGCCGGGCGATTTGTGTGAACCGCTGCAATTGTTCGGCATAATGCGGCACCAGCAGAGCGCCGCTTTGATTGAGGAAGTTGCGCCGCACGGAAGGTTCGCCATAAATCAGACGTTGATCTTCGGGAGTGAACGAAACGGAAGGCACCAATCCGATGATGTCGCGCAGATACTGCGATTGGCCCGAATTGATGCGGGCCCGGTTCGCGCCATGCGCCACGATGGTCGCCTCGTATGTCGTGACGGATGAATCGTCGTCGACATTGGCGCGAATCGTCGCCTTGCTCGCCCCGCGTTCGATCAGTGGCAACGAGGCGGAAACACGGTGGCTGGTGCCGGTCGACAGCACTTCCGCCGCCTCGACGAGATTGGTTTTGCCCAGTCCGTTCGACCCGTGCAACACGTTCACGCCTGGCGTGAAATCGACCACGACCTCGCTCCAGGAGCGGAAGTGGTCAAGGGCAAGACGGCAGATGTGCATCGAGATGTGGTTCTTGGTATTTCGCGTCAGCTGTTGAAACGCATCGGCACCAGCAGGTAGCGATAGTCCATCGATTCGTCGGAATCGGCTTCCTGCTGGCCGTTGAATTCCACCGGCTTGACGGCGGTGGTAAGTTTCATGCGCACGAACGGTTCGCTGATCGCGCTCAACCCCTCCACAAGATACGCGGGATTGAACGCGACGGTGATGTCTTCGCCATCCATGTCGATGTCGATGGTTTCAGTGGCTTGCGCCTCATCCACGGCACCGGCGCTCAACGTGAGCTCCTGCCCCGAAAACACCATGCGGATGGGCGCATTGCGTTCCGCGACCAGCGCCACGCGCTTGATTGCGCTCAGCAACGCTTGCTTGTCGATGACGGCCTGGGTTGGATATTCATCGACGAACAGGCGGTCAACCGCCGGGAATTCACCGTCGATCAGCTGGGAAGTGGAAACGCGGCCGGCATTTTCAAACCCAAGCAGCGACGGATTGTCGGCATCGAAATCGATGGTGAGGTTCTGATGTTCGTCGAGTGACCGGGCGATATCGCGCACCAGCGAGCCGCGCACCAACGTCGTGGCGTTCACGTTCGCGTTTTCGGGCGTCCAAGTGAATGTGGTGCGGGACAGTCGGAAACGATCGGTCGAGCTCAACGTCACCTTGTCACCCTCGAATTGCATACGCACGCCGGTGAGCACCGGGCGGTTCTCTTCGTGGGAGACCGCGACACAGGCTTGGGAAACGGCCTGGATGAACGTGGGGGCGTCGACTTGGCCGAGTTTGGCCGGCGTGTGCGGCAAATCGGGGTATTCGGCGTTCGGCATGAGCTGCATGGTGAACGTGGACTTGCCGGAAGTGATGGTCAGCGTGGTTTCGTCGGCAGTGAGGTAGGTTTTTTCGGCAGGCAACGATTTGGTGATATCGGCGAGCAGTTTGCCCAACACCAATACCGTGCCCGCTTCGTCCACTCCAGCTTCGATATGGTGACGGGCCGAAATCTCGTAATTGAAAGCGGAAAATCGTAAAGCGCCTTCCGCAGCTTCAAGCTGCACACCTGCAAGAATCGGATTGGAAGGGCGCGCATCGATGACTCTGGTGGTCCAAGCCACGGCTTCAGCAAGAGCGGCGGAATCGACTTCAACCTTCATAATGCCTGCTTTCATTCAACGCCTATGTGGCGGTTACTACGTCATGCTGATATTTCATTCTAGCGACGGGCCGTCCAACTGGTGATGCGTCATCGTCTTGAGTTCGGCTGTTGATGATGAATATTTAATAGAGAACAAAAGGAATAGTCATAATAAGAGCTGTGGATAGTGTGGGAAAGTCGTCGCAGGCGTTCTGGCTATTGGCTTTACTGGGGTCGGTTGGATTGTGGATAACTGAAGAAACGATGTGGATAACCTGCTGAGTTATCCACAGCGAATTGAAAGAGATCAGGTTATCCACATTTTTGGCATGTTTTCCACGAGTTATCCACACGAAATGGGCGGTTCATCCACGACTTATCCGCAACCTTTACCCACATTTGTGTATAACGATGTGGATAACTGGATGGATGGTTTACCACTTGCTCGGAGTGTCTTAGGTCAGTTGTTGTTCTGCTTGAGGCGGACGGTAAGCTCCATAACATAGTTATAGATCTCCTGCCGCTCCTGCATTTCCGTGGTGATGCGGTCGCAGGCGTGCATCACCGTGGTGTGGTCCTTGCCGCCGAACACCTTGCCGATGTCGACAAGGCTCATGCTGGTCATTTCACGTGTCAGATACATGGCGACCTGCCTGGCCAGCGCGATGTTCTTCATGCGCGAGCGACCGACGATATCGTCGAATGTCAAATGAAAATACTTGGCTGCCTGACCGATGATGTCAGTAGGCTTGATCTCCACATCCGTGGTGAAGAAATCCTGCAGCGTCTGTTCCGCCATCGCGCGCGTAACCGGCTGGTTGCTCAGTGAGGCGACGGCCGTGACGCGGGTGAGGGCGCCTTCGAGTTCGCGGATATTCTCCGTGAACCGTTCGGCGATAAGATCAAGCACATCATTGGGGATATTGCTGTGGTTCATGGAGGCCATCATGCGCAGGATCGCGATGCGCGTCTCCAGATCCGGCGGTTTGACATCCACCGTCAAGCCGGAATCAAAACGCGAAATCAACCTCGCCTCGAAGCCTTTAAGATTCTTCGGCGCCACATCAGAGGCGATAACAATGCGCTTATTCGCCTGATGCAGGGCATTGAACGTATGGAAGAACTGTTCGAGCGTCGCTTCCTTGCCACCCAGAAACTGGATGTCATCGATGAGCAGCACATCGACCTCGCGGTACCGTCGGTTGAATTCGGCGATTTGACCCTGGCTTTGGTTGGGGTTCTGCAACGCTTCGATGAACTCGTTGGTGAATTCCTCGCTATTGACGTAACGAACCTTCAAGCGGGGGTCTTTGACGAGAGCATAGTTGCCGATGGCGTTGAGCAGGTGGGTTTTGCCCAGACCCGACCCACCATAAATACACAGCGGATTGAAATCGCGCCCGGAACCTTCGGCGACCGCAAGGGCTACGGTGCGTGCGAAACGGTTGGAATCTCCCGGAACGAATGTGTCGAATGTCGCGTTTTTGTTCAGATGCGTTTCCGGGTCGCGCGCCATTTTGTTAGTGCCAATGACATATTGGCTGTCATATTGGTTATCGGTCTCGGTGGGCATCGCCAATGCGCTCGGCGCACTTGGCATGGAACTGGCCGCCGCGAAAGATTCCTGACCGAGATCCGCAAGTGAGGGGGGTATATAGGAGTTGTTCTCCTGCTCCGTTTGGACAGGTGTTGCGATTTTGAACGCGGGCATCATGTCCTGGTTGGTCACCATTTTCAGCGCGTCCAATAACGGCTGTTTCAGTTCGTTTTCCAACGCTTGGCGAGTGCCGGCGTTGTCGAGGCACAGCACAATCGTCGTGCCGAACACCGCCTCGGGAATCACCCCGGTTAACCAGCCTTTGTCCCGCGACGAAAGCGACTGATTGTGCTTGAGCAATGCCAGTGCGTCATTCCAGATACGGTTGGCCTGAACCACTGGATTTTCGTTTTCAGTGGCCATGGCTCTTCCTTTCTGTGCTCCTGCAATGCGTGTTCGATGTTCTATTGTTACTCCTCCCCTACGAGTTATCCACAGCCTCGCGTGTTGTAATTACTCGATTCTGAATAACATGCGTGTAATTTGTGGATAACTTTCGGCGGTATTACAGCCGTCTGATGGGTTTCAAAAATCGCATGCGGTTGCATGTTGTGTTGCCAAGTTGACGTTAGGGCAGGGGTAAGGGTAGGTTGATAGAGCTTGACTCACGTGAGGGTCGCGCGTCAGCGTGACCGAAAAACCTAGGAGCAAACTATGAAGAGGACTTTCCAGCCCAACAACCGTCGTCGCCACATGAAGCACGGCTTCCGTCTGCGCATGCGCACCCGTTCCGGTCGCGCCGTGATTAACCGTCGCCGCGCCAAGGGTCGCAAGAACCTGTCCGCCTGATTGATGCCGACGGCATCGTCACCGTGGAACGGTTGAGAAGCCACAGCGATTTCGTCGCCGTACTCAAGCGACGCCGCAAGGTCTCGTGCCGGGATTTCATCGTGCATTACGCAATGCGTGATGATTCCCAGGCACATGGGAGTGTGGCGGCGAGCAGTCGGCGCGTTGGCTTGGCCGTATCCAAAGCGGTGGGCAATGCCGTTACGCGAAACGCCGTCAAACGTCGCTTTCGTGTGCTGGCCCGTCGCTATGAGGATCACCTGCCCGAGGGCGTCGATGTGGTGTTGCGGGCAAAACCATCCGCCGCGGCAGCGTCCTTTCAGATGCTGGATAAGCAAATGGCTTCGGGATTCGATGCGGTGACGGCACGGATGGGCCGGGATTGACATGAGCGTTACGGGCAATGTCATGATACGCGCGGTGCGCTGGTACCAATGCGTTTTTTCGGCGCACCGTTGCGCACCTTGCTGCCGGTATTATCCCAGTTGCTCGAATTATGCGATTCAGGCGATCCGGCGGTTCGGAGCGTGCCGGGGCGGGTTGTTGTCGGTGTTGCGGTTGTTGCGATGCCGTCCCTGGAGTAATGGCGGCATAGATGACGTGCCACAGCGTTTCTCGGTGTTGTATCGTTTTCGGTGGTCGAAAGCCCACGAAGAACCGAGATTGAAGCCTTTGGCGGACGACGAGTAAGGATTCATCCGATGATTAACCAAGACAATTTCCTCCTCGATAGCGGATTCTGGGGCTTTCTGTATAAGATCCTGACCCCGATCGAATGGTTGATGACCCAGATTCTGGCAGGCTTCCATAAGTTTCTGACCATGATCGGCATGTCACCCATCGGGTTCTCGTGGATCCTGTCCATCATCGTCTTGGTGTTGGTGGTGCATGCATGCATCTTCCCCATCTACTACAAGCAGATGAAGTCGATGCGCAAACTGCAGGCGCTGCAGCCCAAGATCCAGCGTATTCAGAACAAATACAAGGGCAAAACCGATCAGGCCAGCAAGGAAGCGCTGAGCCGCGAGATGATGAAGCTCTATCAGGACAACAAGGCGAACCCGGCCGGCTCATGCCTGCCGATGCTGGTGCAGGGGCCTGTGTTCATGTGCATGTTCTACACGCTGTCCGCCATCCCCTATATCGCACGCGGCAAGCGCGCATCGCTCGGTGCCTTTGACCAGGCGACGGCCCAGGGCTTCTCCGCCACGAATGTGTTCGGTGTGGTGAGCGTGACCGACAACTTCACCACCGCCGATGCGATCGGCAAAGTCGTCATCGGCAGCTTCGTGGCTCTGATGTGCGGCTGCATGTTCTATATGCAGTGGTTCCAGATGCGCCGTAACGTGAACCCCGCCACCATGCAGGGCTCGGCTGCCACCATGCAGAAGGCCATGCTGTGGATTTTTCCCCTCATGTACATCTTCTCCGGTATCACCATGCCGTTCGCCGTTTTGGTGTACTGGCTGACCAACAACGTGTGCAGCTTGTTGCGCACCATCTGGCAGGTCTATGAGTTCCCGACGCCCGGTTCCCCGGCTGCCGATGCCAAGAAGATTCGCGATCACAACCGTGAGAACGCTCGCCGCGCCAAGGCCGGTGAAATCTCCCTTGAAGAGGAGGAGCTGCAGCACGCCAAGGAAGAGGCTGAGCGCAAGGTGAGCAAGGGATACCAGCGCCAACAGCCACAGCGAAAGCGCAAGAAGAAGTAATCATCGGATGCGGCGTTTCACGTGAAACGTCGCACCGTCGACCTTGGGTATGGTTTTCCGATGGTCGGGTTTAGACTAGGTGATGGGTCCCACGCCGATAAGGAGTACATATGACACTGGATGACGACAAGACGATGGATCAGCTCAACGAGGAAGCTGACATCGCTGCTGATTATCTTGAGGAGTTGCTGGATATTGCCGATTACGATGGCGATATCGAAATGGGTGTGCGCAACGGCCGTCCGGTGGTGCAGATTGTCGCTGATGATAATGCGGACATCAAGCATCTCATCGGTCGGGACGGCGAGGTGGTGGACGCCTTGCAGCAGCTTACCCGGCTGGCTGTCCAGCAGAAGACAGGCGAGCGTTCCCGCTTGATCGTGGATGTGGATGGCTTCTTGAAGCGCAAGCGTCAGCGTCTGCACGATCTTGCGTTGGATGCCGTTGACGAGGTGAAGGAAACCGGGGAGCCGGTTGATCTGGAACCCATGAATTCTTTTGAGCGTAAGGTGGTTCATGACACCGTCCGTGAGGAGGGTTTGAAGTCTCGTTCGCATGGGGAGGAACCGCATCGTTACGTGACGGTGTATCTTAAGGCGACCGCCGGCGACGAAGACGAGGAATAGGTTTCACGTGAAACAGGGAGTCCATAGGGCTCCCTGTTTTTGTATGAAGGGAAAGCCATCATGACCGACGAACTGGCCGGATCGCCGATTCTTGGGGAAGTGCTCGGAGAGGCCTTGCCCCAGTTGGAGAAGTTTCACGTGAAACTCGCTCAGGAAGGTGAACCACGTGGGCTGATCGGGCCGCGCGATGTGGATATCATCTGGGAACGGCATATCCTGAACTCAGCGGCCATCGTGCCGTTCATTCGCCAGGCCGTCGAAGGAGCGCGCTTCAAAACCGTGGCCGACGTCGGCAGCGGTGGCGGATTCCCCGGATTGGTCGCGGCAGCCTGCCTTCCCGATTGCGAGTTCACGCTTATCGAGCCAATGGAGCGGCGCGTGGAATGGCTGGCTGAATGCGTCGATACAATGGACTTGTCCAATGTGCGCATTGAGCGTGCGCGCTCGGAGGAAATCATTGCGGCCATGCGCAAAAACCGGGCGATGCATCCGTTTGCCGCGGTGACTTGTCGTGCGGTGGCGCCTATGACGAAGCTTGCGGGATGGACGCTACCATTGTTAAAGTCGCACGGGCAACTGGTAGCCCTGAAGGGTCGTTCCGCTCAGGCCGAACTCGACAAGGCCGCCAAAGTAATCAACACATATCGCGGCGCTAATCCGCGAGTCGTCGAAGCGCCCGTCGCCCCCGGACTGGAACCCACCCACGTAGTCCTCATCGACAAGCGCTAGTCCCTCGCTTTCGCCCCCAGCTCTCCCCTCCGCTTCAAACCCCTGCTTTTCCCACACGGGTTGCAGCTTTTGTCTTTTGCCTTAAGTGGTTGCCACTGGAATCGCTTTTCGCTTTTTAGTGGGCGCGTTGCTGCTTTTGAGCTTCATATTCTTTGGGTGCGTTATCGTGTGGGGTCGGGATGTTCCATGTTCTAACGCTCCGGGCCGCTCTGGCCAAGTCTTACGTACGAAAATGGAACATCCCGACCCCACACTCCCTTCCAGCGTCAAGTCACGTTGAGTTCAGCTTAAGAAACGTTGATTAAACCCAAGATGAACAGCACCAAACGCAACATACCCATGCAGGTGAGCAGGGGGCTGGCGGCTTGCTGTTTACGTACGTAAGACTTGGCCAGAGCGGCCCGGAGCGGTAGGAAATAGCAAGCCGCCAGCCCCCTGCGGCAACGCACTTACTGAATAGCAGTTCCCACACGATAACGCACCTACTAAAACCAGTTCTACGTGGCAACGCATTTGAGCGATGAAGCGCAAAAGCGATAATGCACTTGCTGAAAGCGTAACTTGGGTAAGAGCGCTGTGTTCAGGGGAAGAGCGATGGGTTGCCCGATGAGGGGAGAGCGAGGGAGAGCGAGGGAGTTATCCAC
>NZ_JAAIIJ010000005.1 GCF_012932445.1 Bifidobacterium panos | reverse complement strand
CCCGGCCTAGGGCTCCCGCTGGGCGAAGAGCCCTGTGGGCTCTTCGCAGCAGCGAGCAGCGGTAGCGTCGCGAGCGTCGCACAAAACGCCGGGAGCTGTCGCGCGTCTGCGCGACTGAGGGTGGTCAGACCAAACACGTGCCCGGTGAAACCACCCTCAGACCTCGCATACGCTCGGCCAGCCCCCGCCAGCGGGGGCCCAAGGCGTGCTGAACCGGCTACGCCAGAATGGCCTTAGGCGGATGTTGCCGTGTGGGACGCACAGCCCAGTGGGCTGTGCGTATCGGCCACCAACGACAACGCCATATAACGAAACCAGACAACCCCGTGGCCTCCGCGACATTGCGCCGGCGCAACAACGTCGTGCTCGGCACACTCTGAATTACAGTGCCACCAATTTCCGTTCCCAGTACGCATACCGCCAACCAACAGGAAACCTACGTCGAACACGGCAACATCCGCCGCAGACACCGGAATCAGCCAAACAACACGAAAACTAAACGGAACAGCGAAACGCACACTGAGAACGAAATGACGAAACGCACACTGAAAACAACGAAAACAAGCACCGCAACCCGGGGGAACGGAACGACGGGGACACCCGCCGTCAAACGCAGAGAGCCGGTGCCCGAAAGCACCGGCTCAACGCTTATCCACAAGGGGGCGGAAGTTGGAGTCGCCCACCGGATCCGGCCATCTCCCCTGAAAAGTCGTTGCGCACCGCCTTAAAACGGAGAGAAGTTAGCACGCCTTACTCCGGCGACATCCATCATAACCGATAGGACGCACACTGAGAACGGAACGGCGGTGAAGCCCGCCGTCAAACGCGTTGAGCCGGTGCCCGAAGACACCGGCTCAACGCTTGAGTTTAAGGGGGCGGATCTGGAACCACCCACCGGATCAGGCCATCTCCCCTAAAAAGCCGTTGCGCACCGCCTCAAAATGGGAGAAGTCGCTGTGCCTTACTCCGGCGACATCCATCATAACCGATAGTATTAACTTTGTCGATCGACGCCCTTCGCTGGGGCTGACACCGACCGTCCGGCAACAGTCGGATGACGCTGCCGCGCCGGTCGCGGCGCGGCCAAGTTTAAGGATTGCATTATGCGTAATCTGGGTGAGGAGCCGCGCGGCGGCTCGAATATCTGGCTTATGGCGGTTATCGTCATCTGCCTCGCGCCATCGGTGGATTCCACCATGGCCGACATCGTCGTAATGGCTTTGGCCGTATGGACGATGAGAAACAGTCGCCAGTAACGGCGCCTCTCACGGGCTCGCCCACGCTCGCGCGGGCGAGCCCTTTTACATTCAACACCACCCTGCCAAGCGCTGCAACCACCACAAGAAACCACCCGCGCTGTCTGACTCGTCGCTACCGCTCGTCTATGGGAACGTAGGCGCGCTCCACGGGCCCAGTGTAGACCTGGCGCGGGCGGCCGATCTTGGTGTGGGGGTCGGTGAGCATCTCGTGGTATTGCGCAATCCAGCCGGGGATGCGCCCCAGCGCGAACAGCGTGGTGAACATGGCCGGGTCGAAGCCGATGGCGCGATAGATCAGGCCAGTGTAGAAATCGACGTTTGGATAGAGGTGACGCTCGACGAAATAATCGTCGTGCAGGGCGATATCCTCCAATTCGACGGCCACCTCGAACAGCGCGCGCTCGTCGGCGGGCAGCTTCAGCGTGTCCTCGCGCTCCATGATGCGCTCCAAGTACTGCCTGGCAATGGCCGCGCGCGGATCGTAGGACTTGTACACACGATGCCCGAGGCCGGCAATGCGCGTGCCCTTCCGCTTGGCCTCCTCGACAATGTCCTTGACGGACTTGCCGGAATCGCGGATGGCTTTCAACTGGCGCAACACAGCCTCGTTCGCGCCGCCGTGCAGCGGGCCGGACAGGGCGTTGACGCCCGCCGCCACCGCGGAGTATAGGTTCGCGTGCGCGGATCCGGCGATGCGCACCACGGATGTGGAGCAATTCTGCTCGTGGTCGGCGTGGATGATGAGCAGGCGGCCCAGCGCGTGCACATACAGCGGGTCGGATTCGAACGGCTCGTAAGGCACGGCGAAACACATGCGCAGAAAGTCGTCCACGTAGCCGCGCGCGTAATCAGGGTAGAGCATCGGCTCATCGCGGCGGCGGCGGAAGATGTAGCTGACCACCGTGCGCGCCTTGGCCATGATGATTTTGGCGGCTTCGTCGAACTGGTCGGAATCGTTGATGTCGGTGGTGTCGGGGTAGAAGGTGGCGAGCGCGTTGATGGCGGAGGCGAGCACGCTCATCGGGTGCGCCGCGCGCGGGAACGAACCCATGAAGGTGCGGAAGTCCTCGCCCACCATCGTCTTGTGGTTGATGTCGGCGCAGAACTGCGCATATTGTGCTTTGGTGGGCAACTCGCCGCGCTCCAGCAGCCAAGCCACTTCAAGGAAATCCGACCCCTCGCACAGCTGCTCGATGGGATAGCCGCGATAGCGCAGGATGGAATGCTGGCCGTCGATGTAGGTGATTTTCGATTCGCATTGCGCGGTGGTGAGGAAGCCCGGGTCGAGCGTGACCCAGCCATCGTTGCGCAGGTCGGAGACGACAAGGCCGTTGGCGCCTTGGGTGGCTTCGACGACGGGCAGCGTGAAATTGGCCGAGTCGATGTTGAGCTGGGCTGTGGCCATATCGCGCTCCTTAACACTCTTAACACACTCTTGGCGCTCTTGGCGCTTTTGCATTTGAAAGTATCGTTCACTATATGGCATTCATGTTTCCGCGTAAACGAACGTCTCAAAAGCGGCGCACGTGTTGGTATTGTCGCGCCACTTCGTGGCGAGATCCCTCGGCTTCGCTCGGGATGACAAGGGACGGGTGGCGCACTCAGGATGTCAAGGAAACGGAAGCCTTACTGAATGGTGAAACCTTGGTTGACGCCGTACTCCTTCAAGTCCTTCTGCCAGGTGGCGATGCCCTGCTTCAAAGTGACCTTGTCTTGGGGTTTGTCGAGCGGCTGAAGCGGCTTGCCGTCGTCGTCGGTCTGCCCCGCCTCGATGGCGCGCTGACGACTGGTGTATGCCCGCCATGAGCTTGCCCACTGATAGGCATTGCCCACCGTCGTGCGGAAATCGGTGCGCGCGTACACCTCAAATGGCAAGTACTGATAGTTCACCGAAACGCTCTCGGCGGCCCGCGCCAGCACGCGGTTGAACTCCTGACCGCCGAAATAGGCGATATCGATGCCGCGCGCATCCTTGATGGTGGTTTTGGTAAGGAACCCGGCGTCAGACAGCGTGTTCAAATCGGCAGGGAACGCGCCGCCGTCCACGCGCGCGCCGATGCCGCGGGCGTCATGCGTGACGAAATCGACGAAACGATAGGCGGCGTCCGGCTTGCGGGTGGATTGCAGGACGCACATGGCCGAGCCGCCGTTTTCCGCGTTGGTGACTGCTCCGTCGATGGTGGGCATTGCGGCCACGCGCCACAGCCCCGCGGTGCCGGGCACGTCGGCCAGCAGCAGCGACGGCATCCAGGCGCCGGAGAACACCGAGGCGACGGTGCCGGTGCCGATTGCCTTCTTCCACTCGTCCGACCATGTGATCAGCTCGGTGTCGACCAAGTCCTCGTCGATCATCTTCTGCCAGAACGCGGTGAAACGCTCGGTGCCCTTGTCTTCCTCAAGGTTCACGGTGACGGTTTTGCCGTCCTGGCTGGTGCGGAAGGGCTGGCCGCCCGCCAGCCAGATCATGGCGTCATAGAAGCTCGCGTCGCCCGCGTCCGCGGCGATGTACACGCCGATGGACTTGAGCTTTTTCGCGGCTTCGTAATAGTCGTCCCATGTTTTGATTTGCGTGGCATCCACGCCGGCCTGATCGAACACATCCTTGTTGTAAAAGAACGCCATGGGGCCGGAGTCCATCGGCAGGCCGTAGATTCGGCCCGCCAGTTGCACGGACGACCAGGTGCCGGGCGAATAGAAGTCCGCGTAGTCGCTGCCGATTCTGTCCGTCAGGTCAAGCAGCTGGGAGGAAACGGCGTATTGGCGCAGTGCGTGGTATTCGATTTGCGCGACGTCCGGCATGCCGTAGCCGTCCTGAATGGCGACGTTCAGGTTGTAATAGTCGGAATCGTTTTTTACGTCCACCGCAATGTCGGGGTTGGCCGCCTCGAAGCGCCTGATCACCTCGCCCAGGCTCGGCTCCCAGCCCCACACGCTGATATGCGTGCGCGTGTCCGCCTGGCCGCACGCGGCGAGACCAGCCGAAACGGCCAGCGCCGCGGCAAAGGCGAGAGCGCGTCGAATCAGCTGCCGGAACCTATGCATGACTCACCAGTGTAGCGCGGAGCCGCCCGCCGCCCCGTCCAGCCGGCTGGCTTGGAGGCCGGCTCATTCGACGGTGACGGACTTGGCGAGGTTGCGCGGCTTGTCGACATCGTAACCTTTGATTTTGGCCATATTCATGGCGAAGAGCTGCAACGGCACCACATCGACCAGCGGGCTCATCAGCGTGGGGCACGCGGGCCGCCAGAACACCACGTCCGCGTAACGCTGAACGTCCTTGTCGCCCTCTTCGGCCACCGCGATGATGGTGGCCCCGCGCGCCTTGACCTCCTCGATGCCGGAGATCACCTTGGTGTGCAGCACGCTGCGCCCGCGCTCGGGCGGCACGATGAACACCACCGGCTCGCCGGCGTCCACCAAGGCGATCGGCCCGTGCTTGAGCTCGCCGGCGGCGAAGCCCTCGGTGAAGGTATAGGCGATTTCCTTGAGCTTCAGCGCACCTTCCAGCGCCACCGGATAACCGACGTGGCGGCCCAGGAACAGGAAGGACTGCGCGTTTGCCATGCGCTCGGCGGCCTGTTCGACAGCGGCCGTCTGGGTGTCGAGCACCCACTGGATCTTGCGCGGCATGTCTTTGAGGGAGTCGACCTGCTGGCGAATTTCGTCGCGGAACATCGTGCCCTTGACCTGCGCCAAATACAGCCCCAGCAGGTAGGCCGCGGTGATTTGGGCGACGAAGGCCTTCGTGGAGGCGACGGCGACTTCCGGGCCGGCGTGGGTGTAGAGCACCGCGTCGGACTCGCGCGGGATGGTGGCGCCCTGCGTGTTGCAGATCGCCAGCACCTTCGAGCCTTGTTCGCGGGCGTGGCGCAGGGCCATCAGCGTGTCCATCGTCTCGCCGGACTGCGAGATGGCGACCACCAGCGTGCGTGCGTTGAGAATCGGGTCCCGATAGCGGAACTCGTGCGCGAGCTCGATTTCCACCGGGATGCGCACCCAGTGCTCGATGGCGTATTTGGCGACCTGCCCGGCATAGGAAGCGGTGCCGCAGGCGACCACGATGATCTTGTCGATCGCCTTGAAATCGTGCTCGTCGATGCGCACCTCGTCAAGCTCGATGGCACCCGAATCGTCGAAACGCCCCAACAGCGTGCGCTGCACGGCCGCCGGATCCTCGTGGATCTCCTTGTCCATGAACGAATCCCAGCCGCCTTTTTCGGCCGCGGAGGCATCCCAGTCGATGGTGAAGGTCTTGGGGTTGGCCACCACATTGCCGTCGAAATCGGTGACCGTCACCTCGTTCGCGCTCACGCACACGGCCTGGTCCTGGTCGATTTCCATCGCGCGCTTGGTATAGGCCACGAACGCGGCCACATCGGAACCGAGGAAGTTCTCGCCCTCGCCCAAGCCCACCACCAGCGGCGAATCGTGGCGCGCGCCGACGACGATGCCCGGCTGACGGCAGTCGGTGGCCAGGATCGTGAACGCGCCCTGAAGCATGCGGGCCAGGCGGCGCACCGCCTTGAACAGATCGGGCGCGCCGTCTTCGGCGATGATCTTGTCGACGATTTTGCCCAGCAGTTTGGCCGCCACTTCCGTGTCGGTGGCCGAGGCGAAACGATAGCCTTCCGCCATCAGATCGAGCCGCAGTTGCGAGGCGTTTTCGATGATGCCGTTGTGGATGATGGCCACCTTGCCGTCCTGGCTGGCGTGCGGATGGGCGTTGACGTCGCTCGGCTCGCCGTTGGTGGCCCAGCGGGTGTGCCCGATGCCCACGGTGGCGGCGGGCATCGGATTGCGTTCGACGTCTTCGATAAGGTTCTTCAGGCGGCCGGCCTTCTTGCGCACCGCCACCTGCTCCATGCCGGGAGCGCTCAGCGCCACGCCAGCCGAATCATAGCCGCGGTATTCGAGGCGCTGCAAGCCTTGCAAGCACACTTCCAGCGGTTTGCCGCACGCCGTATCGATTTGCCCTGCGTATCCAACGATTCCACACATAGCTCACCACACTAACGTATCGAGGCGGCGAAACCGTGCACGGTTTGCAAAATCCGCGCGAGAAACGCCCATCCCGGCACGCGCGTCACAGTGCGTCACAGCACGCGCGTCACAGCACGTGCTGCAGGAAGTCCTTGAAGCGCTCCTGGGTGGGGTGTTCGATGATCTCCGGCCCGCCCTGCTCGACGATCACACCGCCATCCATGAACACCACCTGATCGGCGACCTCGCGGGCGAAACCGATCTCGTGCGTCACGCACACCATCGTCATGCCGGCCTTGGCGAGCGAGCGCATCACGCCCAGCACCTCGCCCACCAGCTCGGGGTCGAGCGCGGAAGTGGGCTCGTCGAACAGCATGATCTCGGGCTTCATCGCCAGGGCCCTGGCGATGGCGACGCGCTGCTGCTGGCCGCCCGACAGTTGCACCGGGTAGTAATCGAGACGATCGGACAGCCCCACGCGCTCAAGTTCGCGCACGGCGATGTCGCGCGCCTCAGCCTTCTTCATGTGCAGCACGTGAACCGGCGCTTCCATCACGTTCTCAAGCGCCGTCATGTGCGGGAACAGGTTGAACCGCTGGAACACCATGCCCAGCTTGGCGCGCTGGGCGGCGATTTCCTTGTCATTGAGGGTTTGCAACACCTCGCGCCCGTTCTTGGCGACGTGCTTGTAGCCGATCAGCTCGCCGTCCACCTCGATGCTGCCGCCGGTGAGCGTCTCCAGCTGGTTGATCAGGCGCAGGAACGTGGATTTGCCCGAACCGGAGGGGCCGAGCATGACGGTGACCGTGCCGGGCATCACCGTCAGATCGATGCCTTTGAGCACATGCAGCGAGCCGAAGGCCTTGTGCACGCTGACGGCTTTGATGGCGGGGGTTTGGGATGGTGCGTTCTTTTCGCTCATTATCGCCTCGCTTGCCTCATGCGTTCAATCCGACCATCGTGGCCTGGTTCATCTTGCTGACATCGTCTTGCGGCTCGCCGTTCGACTTGCCCGGGAACGGCCGGCCATAGGGCGGCAGCTTGCCTTTCTCGCCCATCGGACGCGCGTCGAAACCCTTGCCGTAATGCTTCTCCAACTGCGTCTGAATCACCATCAGAACCGAAGTGATCAGCAGATACCACAGGCACGCCACAATCAGCAGCGGAATCGGCTTGTAGATGCGATTGGCGATGGCGTTGGTGGCGAACTGCAGTTCCAGCGTGAACGGCACCGCGAGCACCAGCGAAGTGGTTTTGAGCATGCCGATAGTTTCGTTGCCGGTGGGCGGGATGATGATGCGCATGGCTTGCGGCAGGATGATGCGGCGCATGATGAGCATGCGGCTCATGCCCAGCGCCTTGGCGGCCTCCGTCTGGCCCGGGTCGACGGCGTCGATGCCGGCGCGCACGATCTCCGACAGATAGGCGGCTTCGTTCAACGCCAAACCAATCCAGGCGGCGTTGAAGGCGTTGATGACCTGCGAGGAGTCGATGCTCCAGAACTCGACCGACGTGAACGGAATACCCAGGCCGATTTTCGGAATCAGCACGGCGAACAGACCCCAGAACACCAGCTGCGTGTACACCGGGGTGCCGCGGAAGAACCAGATGAAGAACCAACTGACGCCGCGCAGCACCGGGTTCAGCGACTTGCGCATGATGGCGAGAATCACCGACAGGATGATGGCCACCACCATCGAAATCACCGTCAGCTCCAAGGTGTATCGAATGCCCTCAAGCACATTCTCGTTGAACAGGTACTTCCAGACGGTGGGCCAGTCGAGGCGCGGGTTGGTGACCAGCTCTCGGATGAGCATGGCCACAAGCAGCGCCACGATGGCACCGGCGATCAGCGGGCCGGTGTGCCTGACGGGCAGTGCCTCGATGCGGTTGGGAATGTTCAGCCCTTCGCCGTCGGTTTCTTTTTTCGCCATATCAATGCCTTATCTCGTTGTGCGCTCGGTCTCGATCTCGTTGCGCGCTTGGCAGTGCGGCGGCAAGTACATCTCGATGCCTCGGCGTCTCGATGTCTCGTCCGCCAGCGCGCTTAGTTATATTGTGCCCCGACGACACGCCCAGCACTGCCCCAAGACGACGCGGACTTTAGTCCTCGGCGTAGTCGGTGGGGTTGATCTCAGCCTTGTCGATGGCGCCGGACTGAACGCCCCAAGCTTCAAGGATCTTCATATAGGTGCCGTCGTCCATCAGCTTCTGCAGGGCTTTCTGGACTGCTTCGGCGGTGGCGGAGTCGCCCTTCTTGATGGCGACGGCCTCCTTGGCAACGCCCACGTCCTCGCCGAGCGCCTCGATCTGGCCGTCCGTCTGGCTGATGGCATATCCGGCGACCGGCGAATCGGCGTAGAACACATCGGCCTTGCCGGTGGTGACGCTCGTGGTCACGTCGGTTTGCAGCTTGCTGGAGAGCACCTCGATGCTCTTGTTGCCGTCCGCCTCGCACTGCTCGGACATCTCGTTGACTTCCTCTTCCTGGGTGGTGCCAGTCTGCACCGCGACCTTCACGCCGCACAGGTCGGAAGTGTCCACCTCGCTCGGATTGCCCTTCTTGACCACCCAAGTGGAGCCTGCCTTGAACATCGACACGAAGTCCACGGCCTCCATGCGCTCGGCGGTGATGGTGAACGAGGAGACGCCGATATCATACTTGGAGCCGACCGCGGGCAGAATCAGATCGAAGTTGGAGGTTTTCGGCTCGGCTTCAAGGCCGAACACCTTGGCCAGCGCCTTGACGATATCCACATCGAAACCCACCGGCGTCTTGCCGTCCTCCGCCAGGAACTCGGCGGGCGCGTACGAGGTGTCCATGCCGACGGTGAGCTTGCCGTCCTTGGTGACCGACTCGGGCAGCAGCGCGGCGATCGCGTCGTCCTTCTCGACGGAGCTGACGTCGAAGCTCTTGGTCGTCGCGCTCGAAGTGGACGAAGCGCTGGAATCGGAAGCGTCGCTGGTGCCACAGGCTGCGGCGGAAACGAGCAGGGCGGCACTCACCACGAATGCTGCCGCGGTTTTGCATTTGAACGACATAGACGACATATCGACCTCTCTCTTTGTTGTGTCGACGGTTCGGCGTTTGCGCTTCACCAGCCACTGAGACGGCACGATAAAGTCGTCATGCTACGAAATGGTTAAACGCGCCCCAAAGTGTTCGATATGCGAACCGAGGCGCGCGTTTGAATCTAGCGACTGCGCTTGGCTCAACGATTGCGCCTGACTCTAACGACTGCGCCTGTTCGCGTTGCGCATGGCGCGCAGGGCCTCGCGCTTGTCCTGCTCCTCGCGCAAGGCCTGCCGCTTGTCGTATTCGCGCTTGCCCCTCGCCAGCGCGATCTCCAGCTTGGCGCGGCCGTCTTTGAAATACAGGCTCAGCGGCACGATGGTATATCCCTTGGCCTCGCTTTGGCGCGACAGTTTGACGATCTCGCGCTCGTGCAGCAGCAGCTTGCGTTTGCGCTTGGGCGCGTGGTTGTTCCATGTGCCGTTGAAGTATTCGGGGATATTCGCGCCTTCCAGCCATATCTCGCCGCGGCGGTCGATGGACACGAACGCCTCGGCCAGGGAGGCGCGCCCCTCGCGCAGGGATTTGACCTCGGTGCCCGTCAGCACCATGCCCGCCTCGTATTTGTCTTCGATGGCGTAATCGTGGCGCGCCTTCTTGTTCTGCGCGACCAGCTTGGTACCTTGCTCCTTGGCCATAATCCCTCCCTTCCGATCTGCGTGACATCCAGACAGCTGACTTCCAGAATGTCAGACATCTGAATGTCAGACATCTGACATCATGATTCGCAATGCTCCACCATAACAGCAAACGCCGCCCGAACCCAATCAGACGGCGTCGAACAGCACAGCGAAACGCTGAGAAACGCTTAGTGGACGAACCAGTATTGGCCCGAATTGTACAAGGTGCGATAGCTGACAACATACGGACCGCCGGCCGCGTTCATCTCGGAAATCTCGAACGAGTTGCCGTTCACAGACTCGACCACGGCCACATGGCCGTAGGTGCCGTCCGCACCATCCTGCCCAGGCAGGAACGAAATGGCCGCACCCGCTTCGGGATTGTGGTCCACGCGCAATCCGTACGACGGGGCGCTTCTCCACCAGTCGCCGCCATTGCCCAGATATGAAGGCGTGCCGATGCCCAGCTGCTGGCGGCGGTTATAGGCCCACCATGTGCACTGCCCGGCGACATAGGCATTGCCGTAGTCTCCATTCGAGGTGCCTTGGCCGCCGCTATTGCCGCCGCTGTTGCCGCTATTGCCACCATCGCCGCCCGAAGGAACGATGGTCGTCGTATCGCCGCCGCCACCGCCGTCGTTAGCGGAAGTGGAGCCTTGTGTGCCGTTGTTCACTTGGGCTGCGGCCTCGGCCTGCTCCTTCTGGTATTGGCTATTGAAGGAGTCCACTTCGGACTGGAGGAGCACGCTTTTCGCGGCCTGTTGCGCGGCTTGCGAATCCAAGCTGGTGACCAGTTCGCTCAGTTCATTGCGCTTGGCCTCGCCTTCCTGGCGCAACTGCTCAAGCTGGTCGCGTTCGCTTTGCGCGGTGGCCGCAGAGGTTTGTGCGGCGGCGGACTTCTCATCCGCCTTGGTTTTGAGCGTGGCTATCTGCTTTTCGATGGCGGCCAGGCGCTCGCTGCGGTTCATCGAAGTGTTCAGCGTCGTCGCCGCGGAAGAAGCCGCATTGGCCTCATTGCGCGAAAGTGCGTCACGCGACTGCATCGAGTTGACGAAGTCCGTGGTGCTGGTGGCGCCGGTGACCACGCTCATCACATCGGAGGCGTCGGAACCGTGCATCTCCTCACGGGCCAGCTGGGCGACCGCCGCATGCGCGTCGTCGTAATCCTTGCCGGTTTTCTCGATCTGCGCTTCGAGATCCTGCTTGTCTTTCTGGGCGGCGGCGAGCCTGGAGGAGGCGGTTTCGGCTTCGCTTTGCGCGGTGGCCGCGGCCTCATTGGCTTGCGTGACCTTCTCCTGAGCCGCGGCGATTTTGTTGTTCGTCAGATCGTTCAGCTCAAGGATCTTGTCCGCCAGCTCCTGGTTGACGCCGTCCAGCTGCGCGCGCAGTTCGGCCTCGCGCTGCACGGATGCGCTCTGCGCGTTGCGGGCGTTGACCAGATCGGAATAGGTATCGGCCTGCGCGGGAGCAACGGGAATGGCTATCGCGGCGGCTGTGCACATGACAATGGCCGCCAGCGAGGCAACCGCGTGTCTGCTTCCTCTTGCCTTAGTTGCCTTAGTCATTAATACAGATTCCTTTCCCCATTCAGCGCCTCACGATACCATGCGCGGCTTGAAGCGCCCTCAAAAGCGCCTTCAGCCCACACATCATGCGCGCAAATAGCGTCTCAGGGAAATCGTCGAAGCCACAACCGACAGCAGCAGCGCCCCGACCACCAAGACCGGCGAAATCATCAGCACCGTCATCTGGTTCACGTATGGAATCCACGTGATCGATTGGGCCAGCCAACCGGAGATGAACACCTTGACAATCAGCGAAAGCATCAGACACGACAGAATGGAGCCGAGGAAAGCGGCAATCGCCCCTTCGAGAACGAATGGCAGGCGAATCGTCCAATTCGAGGCACCCACATATCGCATGATCTCCGTCTCCGTGCGTCTGGAGGCGGCGGACATGCGGATGGTGGTACTGGTCAGCAGAATGGCGACGAGCACCATGATGCCGGCGAGCGCGGCGGTGACCACGGTGGCGCGGTTGAGCACCTCGAACACCGGCTCGAAAATCTGCCGCTGGTCGGTGACGGTCTCGACGCCTTCCTTGCCTGACAGCACCTCGGCGACGATCTGGTATTTGGCCGGGTCCTTGAGCTTGAGCCACAGGGAGTCCTGCATGTCGTCGGCCGTCAGGGTGCGGCCCTGGAACTCCCCATTGGGATATTGCTTGGTGAAGGTGTTGTCGTAGAAGTCCTGCTTGCTTTTGTAGGTGATGGAAGACACCACGTCGGCCAGGTCGTCGCGGATCGTCTTCTGCAGGGCGGTGATTTCCGCGCCGGACGGGGATGTGCCGGCGGCGCAGTTTGCCGACTGGCTCGTGCCGTTCGGGCACAGCCACACCACGACCTCCACTTTGTCGTACCAGTCGCCTTTCGCTTTGGTGATTTGCGCCTGGGTGAGCGCCGAAGCGCCGATGAACATAAAGGAGATGAAGGTGACGAGCATCACCGAAATGAGCATCGGCACGTTGCGCTTCAGGCCCGTCCAGGTTTCCGAAAGAATGAATCGCGCTCTCATCGGTTTTCCTCCTCGGTGGACGGTTGCGGCGACGGTTGCGGCGTGGAATCGGCAGGCGGAGCGGGAGGGGTGGGCGGCGCCAGCAATGCGGCGGAATCGTCGGGCGTCTCGCTCGCGGTGGACTCGTCTGTGTTGGGTGCGTCTGTGTTGGGCGCATCAGTGTTGGGCGCGTCGGTCGCATTCGCGGCATCAGTTGCGTCGGCCGTTGCGTCGGCTGTATTGGGCGCGCTTGCATCGGACTTATCGGTGTCACCATTCGTATCGACTGACTTATCAGCCGCACCAGCATCACCAGCCTCACCAGCCGAATCACCCGCCGCCGCGCCGTCCTCGCCGGCCTGCAGCCCAAGGTCAATTCCCTTGCCCCAAGTGAGCGTATCTTCCAGCGGAGCGAACGCCTCGCCATAACGCCCCGTGCGCCCCGAGTGGACGGACTGGGCGAGACGGGCGATGCCCTCATCCTCATGGCCCGATCCCACAGATCCCATAACCCCATTGCCAGGCGCAGCAACCTCAGCGACCCCGCCCTCGCTGCCCGCAGCAGCCATCGGCCGGAACTTCGCGTCGCTGCCCAGCGCCTGATGCGACTTGCTCGTCACCTCGGCGTCCGGGAAAAACTCGGCGGAATCATAGGAACCATGCTCCTCATCGCGCACGATCTTGCCGGTGTGCAACTCGACGACTCGCTTGCGCATCGAATTGACGATCTCCTCGTTGTGCGTGGCCATGACGACGGTGGTGCCGGTGCGGTTGATGGCGTCCAGCACCTCCATGATGCCCAGCGACGTGGTGGGGTCGAGGTTGCCGGTGGGCTCGTCCGCCAGCAGGATCTGCGGATGGTTCACATAGGCGCGCGCAATCGCCACACGCTGCTGCTCGCCGCCCGACAGCTCGTGCGGATAACTCTTCTCCTTGCCCGTCAGCCCGACCGTCTCAAGCACCTTGGGCACCAGCGACTTCACAACGGACCTGCGCGTGCCGATCACTTCCAGCGCAAACGCCACGTTCTGCCACACGGTTTTGTTGTTGAGCAGCTTGTAATCCTGAAAAACGAAACCGAGGGAACGGCGGTATTGCGGCACCTGACGGTTGGTGATGCGCCGCAGGTCGTTGCCCGCCACGCGAATCTCGCCGTCGGTGGCCTCCTCCTCATGCAACAGCAGGCTCAGCAGCGTGGATTTGCCCGAGCCGGACGCACCCACGAGGAACACGAAGTCGCCACGTTCGATGTCGAGGTTGATGTCATCAAGCGCCGGCCTGGTGCCTTTGGGATAGATTTTGCTCACATGATCCAGCGAAATCAGTGCCATATCGCTCCTTTTCGTTCCTGCCCTTACGCCTTACGCCTGCTCGCGGCGCTGTTCGTGACGCCAGCGGATGCCGGCCTGGATGAAGTCGTCAAGATCGCCGTCGAACACGGCTTGAGTCTGCGAGGTCTCATATCCGGTGCGCAGATCCTTGACCATCTGATAAGGATGCAATACATAGGAGCGCATCTGGTCCCCCCAACTGGCCTTGATATCGCCCGCAAGTTCCTTCTTCTTCTTGGCCTCCTCCTCATGGCGAAGCACCAAAAGCCTCGACTGCAGCACGGCCATGGCCGCGGCGCGATTCTGGATCTGCGAGCGCTCGTCCTGCATGGTGACGACGAGGCCGGTGGGAAGGTGGGTGATGCGCACCGCCGAATACGTGGTGTTCACGCCCTGGCCGCCGGGGCCGGACGAACAGTAGGTGTCCACGCGGATGTCGGCGTCGGGAATGTCGATGTGATCGGTCGCTTCGACCAGCGGCACCACTTCGACGGCGGCGAAGCTGGTTTGGCGGCGGCCCTGGTTGTCGAACGGGGAGATGCGCACCAGGCGGTGCGTGCCGCCCTCGACGGACAGGCGGCCGTAGGCATACGGCGCGTCCACTTGGAATGTGGCAGACTTAATGCCTGCCTCTTCGGCGTAGGAGGTGTCCATCACCTTGGCCTTGAAGCCGTTGCGCTCGCAATAGCGCAGATACATGCGCAACAGCATCTGCGCGAAATCGGCCGCATCCACGCCGCCCGCACCGGAACGGATCGTGACGACGGCGGAGCGTTCGTCGTATTCGCCGTCGAGCAACGTTTGGATTTCCATGTCGTCCAAGTCGCTTTGGATGCTTTCGATTTCGCCTTGCGCTTCGGCAAGCGAGTCCGCGTCGTCCTCCTCACGGCCCAGTTCGACGAGCGTTTCCACATCGTCGATGCGCTGGGTGGCGGAGTTGAGCCGCTTCAATTGCGCTTGGGCGGCGGACAGTTTGCTGGTCACCTGCTGCGCGTGTTCGGGGTCGTCCCACAAGCCGGGCTCGGCGGCCTGCTGCTCGAGTTCGGCAATCTGCGCCTTCATGCGGTCCACATCCAACGCTTGGGCGATGGAATCGTATTTCGCGCGCGCGTCGGCGATTGCCTGGGAAAAATCAAATTCTGCCATCGTGTTTCACCTTACAGTTGTTCTTTGGAAAATTCTTGGAATTCAGCCCATATAACAGGTTCCACACATTCTTTGGATGCACGGCGCGACCATCGGTACCCATATCCGTACAGCCGCGAACCAACTGTCGGAATATATAAAGGAGTTCGCCACCCGCGAGAATGTGCGGGCGAGCGTCAAAGACCCGCGTAGATGGCGGGAATCACCAGAGAAATCAGCATAGCCGCGGCTATGACGATGCACACCACCCGCATTACAATGCGACGGCGGCGCTCGCGCGATTCGCGCTCATCATGCCGATAATCACTCATAGGCCGCGAGTATACGCCATCCCCTCCCCGTTCGGACGAACAGCGCAGTGCGCTGTTCGTAACAGCGAGCAGCGATAGCGTCGCGAGCGCGCAAACCCAAACACGGGATTAGTACAGTGCCCAAGCAACCTGTTTTCGGGGTGCATACCGGCAACCAAGACAACGGGAAAGCAGGTCAAATTAAGCAAAGTCCGTGTCTGGGGTCGGTTGTTACCGTGTTCGACACCCTCCAGACGAACAGTCCAGTGGACTGTTCGTACCGACATCAAAGGGCAACGCCATATAACGAAAACAGGCCATTCCCGTGGCCTCTGTGCCATTGCGCCAAGGCAACAACATCGTCCCCAGCACACTCCCGAGTCACAGTGGCCATCTATCCCGTTCCCAGCACGCCTACCGGCAACCAAGACAACGGGGAAACAGGTCAAATAAGCAAGGCACGTGCCTTGGGGGGCGAATGTTGCCGTGTTCGACACCCTCCGGGCCGGTAGGCCAAGTCTTACGTCTCACACGGCAACATTCGCCCCCAAAATGCTGTGTCCGTTTGAGGGTAACGCGTTTATTCCTGTTTGAGGCGGAGTTCTTCTTCTAGCTGCTGGATACGCAAAGCCTGGGCGGCGATGAGCTGGTCGCGCGGGTCAACGGGCTTGCGCTCCGGCGTGACTGGTTCGGGAGTGCGCTTCCAGCGGGCGAAGGCGCGCTCGATGCGCTTGTAGCCCACGATCTTGGGATCAAGGCCGGCCTCGCGGAACAGGGCAGCGGGCTTCTCGCCCTCCCTATAGCGGCGCATGCACTCGACGCGGAACCAGTCCGCGTAGCGGATACGCGAGGACGCGTCAATACTGTCCACCGCAGCCAACGACGACAAATACGCCCGCTGACCCGACGTGAAACTTTGCGGCTCACTCATCACACACCGTCCTTATCGATTATCGTCATTCGGCCGGGGCTGCCCCGGTTGTTGTCATTTCGAGCGGAGTCTTATTCGGTCATTGTCATTCCGACTTATTGTCATTTCGACCGAGCGCAGCGAGTGGAGAAATCTTGCCTTGCATGCTTATAGCGTTGGCCGAAAGATTTCTCCGCTCCGGCCTGGCGGCCTCCGGTCGAAATGACAGGAAAGGGGGAGGCGTGCCCGGTCGAAATGATATGAGGAAAGGCGGGGGACGCGGGGCGCGAGCCCCATGTCCCCCGCCTTTCGGAAACCGTCAACCGGCTGGCCGGAGCCGGTCGGTTAGACCGGTCCGGCCGGCGGCCGGGCGGTTTAAGCCCGGCCGGGTTGCCGGTTTAGTGGGAGCGGCGGCGGCGCAGGGCGCCGGCGGCCAGGCCGGCTGCGGCCAGGGTGAGGGCCGTCAGGGCGGCGGTCAGGCCGGTGGCGCCGGTGGAGGCCAGGGCGTTGACCTTGGTCCAGCGGGCGTGCAGCTTCTTGCCGATCGCATCCTCCAGGCTGGTGATGAGGTTGCCCTCGTCGTCGTACCAGCCATCGAACGTGTAGCCGTCACGCGTCGGGGTCGGCAGCTTGCCGTCCTCACCCGTCCAATCGGCCGGGATGTTGCCGCCGTTCGGGTCGAACGCGTCCGCGATGCTGGTCCACTTGACGTGCAGCTTCTTGCCGATCGCATCCTCCACGCTGGTGATCAGGTTGCCCTGCTCGTCATACCAGCCATCGAACTTGA
>NZ_JAAIIJ010000044.1 GCF_012932445.1 Bifidobacterium panos | reverse complement strand
GAGGGCGGGTACAAGGTTGTTGACCCGGTGGCCTACGCGAACGTGCTGTGCGACATCGAGGCGTATCTGAGCGGTGGCAGGAAGGCGTGGGAGAAGGTCAACTATCCCCGCCCGGAGGCCATGAAGGAAAAGTACATCGACCAGCTCGTGCGCGATCACGGCGGCGAGGTGCCGGACGGCGTGGAGTACAAGCCGGGGCGCGCGCAGACGGTGACGTTGCGCTTGCCTCGCGGGTTCGTGGACAAGGCGTTCGACGCGCAACGGCTCAACAATGCCATGAGACTGATCGGGGGCAGTGATGAGCAGTGATCTCATCCTCACCAGTGAGCAGGACAGTTTCACGGAGCGCCAGATGGCCGCGTTGAACGCGCTCGGCGTGCAGGACGCCAGCCAAGGCGACCTCGCGCTGTTCCTTAACCAAGCGCAGCGCACTGGACTTGACCCGTTCAGCAAACAGATCTACATGATTGGCCGTAGACAAAAGGTGAACGGGCAATGGGTCACCAAGCAGACCATCATGGTCGGGATCGATGGGTTTCGTCTTATAGCCCGCCGTACCATCGACCGCACGCACGAAAGATACAGTGCGCCCGACATACTCTGGTGCGACCCGAAGGGCGGGTGGCACGACGCATGGATTTGGGATGTGCCGCCGGTGGCCGCGAAGGCGACGGTGGTTCGCGGGGACGGGCAGTTCAGCGCGGTCGCGCTTTACAAGGAATACGTCGGCACGAGATTCGATAAGCAATCCGGCAAACAGGTGCCCAACAGCATGTGGGAGAGCAAGCCGGCGCTCATGCTCGGCAAATGTGCGGAGGCTCTCGCCTTGCGCAAGGCTTTTCCGATGGAGCTGTCCGGCTTGTACACGTCGGACGAGATGCAGCAGTCCGACAACCAGACGGTGCAGTCCGCGCAGGCCGATCCCGTCGAGGAGACGCAATCGGAGGACAAGGCATCCGAGGAGGTGCCGGTGCAGGATGGCGAGGTCATGGCCACGACGGGACA
>NZ_JAAIIJ010000043.1 GCF_012932445.1 Bifidobacterium panos | reverse complement strand
CCGTTTCGGTGACGGGTGCCATGCGCCCGTTCTGGTATGCCCATTGCACGTCCCTGCTGTCGAAAATCTGCTGATAGCAGCCGGAACGACCATAGGTGACCGGAGGATAGAGCTTCTCTGATTCATCGATCGCGACGCTCATTTCTCCACCGCCTTTCTCGCTTCGTTGAGAACAATCTGCGCATACGCCCTGTAGCGTGCCCGCTCGCGGCCCGAAACCTCGTCGAACCGGTACTCGGCATCCGAGAAAAGCCCGAACAGCATCACTGCCGCCGCCTCGATCTCCTCGTCCGCAAGTGGCGCGGTGCGCCCGCGCTCATACGCCTCCTGCAGATCGCGACTGTCGTACACCTGTTGGTAGCAGTCCGTGCCCTCGTGGACAAGCCGGGGATAACGTTCCTCCGCTTCCCTGCTGGCTACGCTCATTTCCCGTCTCCTTTCAGAATCTCGCGTATCGTGTCCTCGCATTCCGGTTTCGGCAGCGGCTGCATCCAGCTATCGAGGTAGTACGGGATGAGCTCGGCGTTCCTCGGCAGGCACTTGTCGTCGTCGAAGTCGAAAAGAACCGGCCATCTGTTCCCGTCCAATCGCAGGTGTCGCGTGCAGAAGAAGCGCGGCTGGTAGGCGTCATCGTCGAGGACAAGCCACGAGGGGTCATCCGCGACTTCATCGCGAGCCATGCCCTTGTCGTACTTCCACCCGTAATAACCGCCGGAGTAACACTCGCCGCAATCGGGATAGTCGCAGACCGGGCGGTGGAATGTGTGCGTCTCCCAGCTCATTGCTCCTCCTTGATGGTTTCACAGCCGACGATCGTGGTCTTGCCTCGCACGGTCTCCGTCAGGCATTGCCATTGCGTGCCGCCGGTCTTGACGGTTTGCCGCCCGTATTCGACGTTGGGGTTTCGCGCCGCCCGGACCATGCCGCCCGCGATGATCACCCCGATGGTGACCACCAGGACGATGGCGACCGCGAGGACGGCGCACACCAGCACTTCGCGCAGGTCCTTGCGCATTTCGTT
>NZ_JAAIIJ010000042.1 GCF_012932445.1 Bifidobacterium panos | reverse complement strand
GCCCCGATGGTCAAGGCCATCCTGGACGCGCTCACCGACGCCGGATGGTGGCCGGACGATGACGGCAAGCATCTTATCGGCCCCGACTACCGGGCCGGCGAACGCAGCCAGCATAAGGGCTGGTATGCGATCACGCTGCGAATCGAAGAGAGGGAAGCATGAACGACATGGACAAGATCATGAATACCGGCATCGGGAACGGAACCATGAAGATCGTCGATGCCCGACTGCTCTACGATCCGGCGCATTTCAAAGCCCCGGCAGTCCGCATCCAACTGACCTTGCAGGGGGTGGTCATGCGGCATTACCTGACGTTCAAACCCAAGCTGCTGCCGAGATTGCTTGATGTCGCCGCCGTGGAGATCGGGGAGAACGGCGTCGCGGATTTGCAATGGCTCATCGGATGTCCCGTGAAGGTAGAGCTCAACGCCCTTCACAGTCCGACGGCGCTGATCAACATCTACGACGAGTCCAAGAGACTGTCTCTGGAAGTGCGGCCATGAGCGTGCGTGAATCGTTGAGCTGTACACCGACTTGTTCAAATCAGTCAACATTCTCAAGGAGACGCGATGAGGGATACGGTGCTTTGCCTGTGTGACGTCTCGGGGGTGTTTGCACGGCCCTGGACCGAACACGGGTATCGGGCGGTGTGCGTTGACCCGCAGCACGGGTTTGACCATGATGACGGGTCGTACACGCTGCTGGCGCGTACCGTCGAGGAATCGTTTAACGAAATCGGCGCTCTCATCCGTGATGGGCGGCTGGCTTTCGTGGCCGGGTTCCCGCCCTGCACGGACATGGCCGTGAGCGGCGCGAGATGGTTCGCCGAGAAATACGCGCACGATCACCTGTTCCAAGCCAAAGCCGTGAGTGTGGCGGAGCAGTGCCGAGTCATCGGCGCGATCAGCGGCGCACCCTGGTTCGTGGAGAACCCGGTATCCGTGCTGTCGGGCGTGTTCGGCAAGCCGGACTGCACGTTTCAACCGTTCGATTTCACCGGCTGGTGCGCCGAGGACAACTACCGCAAGCGCACCTGTCTGTGGACTGGCGGCGGCTACCGCATGCCCCCCCC
>NZ_JAAIIJ010000041.1 GCF_012932445.1 Bifidobacterium panos | reverse complement strand
CAAGCTGGGCGAGGCGACCGTCAAGGGTCCGGATACCTCGTATGTCACGGTGCAGGTTGATTCGGGGTATTTCACGCCGAGCAAGGATGTGGCTGTTCCTGCGAATGCGAAGATCGTGGATGCGTTGGATGATTCCGGCAACTATGTGGCCGGCGACAAGGTGTCTTCCACGGGTAAGTATTCGTATATCACGATCAGGACGTCGGATACGACCGGCGCGGCGACGATTACCGCGGAGGCGTTGCAGGCGTATTTGCGTGGTTTGACGTTCACCACGAGTACTACTGCGAACATGACGCAGAACATCACGGTGAACGCGGTGTGCGAGCCGTTGAAGGCGAAAGCCTCGAATGGCACTGACGAGTATGACGTGACCCTATACAACGGACACGCTTACACATTCGTCGATACAATCGAGTATTGGAATGCTGCGTTTGCTGATGCGAAGACCGTGTCGTTTCTTGGGAAGTCGGGTCATTTGCTGACTGTCGAGTCTGTCGAGGAGAACAACTTGATCCGCAACTCGTTTAACAACCAGCCTGGTTGGATGGGTGCGACTCGTTTTACGTCTAAGACTACTGCGGGTCTTGATTCTGAGACGTTCAGTATCACCAAGAAGGGCAATGGCGAGGATAGTGATGATTGGGGTCAGAATTGGTATTGGGTGACGGGCCCGAGCGCCGGTAAGATGTTCTGGCAGGGTACCAACACGAGCGGTAAAAAGGTTGATGGCATGTACGTCAACTGGAGCAGCGGCCAACCTGATAACAGTGGTGGCCTTGAAGGCTGTCCCCAGTACGGTTATGGGAGCGGCCAGTGGAATGATCTGGCGAATGACTACATCACCAGTCTCGGCAATCAGGGTTACTATGTTGAGTTTGAGGGCTTTGATTTGAAGTCTGTGGGTTCGACTGTGTCTGCTGCTGTTGTGCCTGTGTCTGTAACGTATGATTTGCCTGCGGGTGTGTCGACGTCTGATACGGTGAATCGTGCTGTGAAGGGTTCTGATTATTCCGCGACGTTGTCGACTACGGTGGGCAAGTTGGCTGCGTCGTTGTTGACGGTGAAGGTCAAGGACGGCGATACCGAGAAGACCCTTACGACCAGTCAGTTCAAGTTCGACGAGAAGACCGGCCTGTTGACCATTCCGGGCGAATACGTG
>NZ_JAAIIJ010000040.1 GCF_012932445.1 Bifidobacterium panos | reverse complement strand
CGTTGGGGTTTCGCGCCGCCCGGACCATGCCGCCCGCGATGATCACCCCGATGGTGACCACCAGGACGATGGCGACCGCGAGGACGGCGCACACCAGCACTTCGCGCAGGTCCTTGCGCATTTCGTTTCTCATTTCGCTGTCCTTTCGTTGGTTTCGTTGATGATCCGCTGCGCCGCCTCGTCGGGCGGGGTGCCGTCACGGATCAGTGCGAACAGCCTCCGCCGTCGCATCATGACGTCCACCGGGTCAAGCCCGAGCACCGTCAGCGGCTCGTCGAAGTTGGCTTGGAGCCATGATTCGCTGGGCGGTTCGACCCGTTCGGGTTCGGGCGTGTGGTCGCGCCATGTGTCGTTCGCCAGCCAGTTCGCCAGGGTCGGAACCCACCGCGCCTCGATTTCGCCGCGCCCGACCTTGGCCGCGTATGCCGTGGCCGCGTCAAGCAGCAGCCTCGGGCTGGCACCCGCATCGACAGCCGTAGCATACGCTTGGACGGCCTTGGGCTTGCCCGTGTGCTTCGGGTACGCCCGCCAAAGCGCATCGAACCCACCGGCTTCGGTTTCGGTTTTCGTCCCGTCGTCCACCTCTGGGGGACTATAGGGGGTTATTTCTGTTTCTGTTTCTGTTTCTGTTTCTGCGATAATTTGCGATTGCTCTTGCGACGCATTTGCCATCGCAGGTGCGACGTTTTTGCGATGATTTTGCGATGAATCCGCTTCATCCTGCGGTTTCTTACCCCACCGCTTCTCATTGCCCTTGCGTCCCGCTGCGGAGCGACGAGCCTTCAGCTCGTTCTGCTCCTTGACCGAGGTCTGCGACTTCAAAAAGTCATGGATAAGCCAACCGTCCTCGACCGGCTCGAACAGCCCGGCGTCCACCAGCGCCTTGAGGTCTTCGGCTTCGGCGGCCAGATGCCGTTTCGCGGCGAACGCGGAGACCTTGCCGTCTTTTTTGCAGTCCACCGAGTAGGTGATCGCGTTCAACCACAGCCACGCCGCGCTCGGATGGCGCATGGCGAACTCCTGAATCTTGTCGTTTAGATACAGTTTCGCGCTGACCTTGGCGAACGTCTCCATCTCATTGGCCATCTTGTCTCACCTTCCCGTTGCTGTCGAACACCGCTCTTGCGAATCCGAGCGGTGTCCGCGACCTGAAATTGGCCCGCTCCGCCCCTGGCGGTGCCTTGAAAATACGCTCATCCGGTTCTCCCAACGACATGTCGCGCCTTGGGGGGGG
>NZ_JAAIIJ010000004.1 GCF_012932445.1 Bifidobacterium panos | reverse complement strand
CCGGGTCGAACGCCTCGTCGATCGGGGTCCACTTGGGGTGCAGCTTCTTGCCGGCAGCGTCCTCCGCGTTGGTCACGGGGTTGCCGTCCTCGTCGTACCAGCCGTCGAACTTGTAACCCGGCTTGGTCGGCACGGGCAGCTTGCCGTCCTCGCCCGTCCAATCGTCGGGCAGGGTCACGTCGCCGTCCACGTCGAACGTGGTCGGCAGCTTGGTCCAGTGGGCGGTCAGCTTCTTGCCGGCCGCGTCCTTCAACGTGGTGACCTTGTTGCCGTCCTCGTCATACCAGCCGTCGAAACGGTAACCGTCACGACTCGGGGTCGGCAGCTCGCCGTCCTCGCCCGTCCAATCGTCCGGCAGCTGACCGCCGTCGGGGTCGAACGCGTCGTCGATCTTCGTCCACTTCGCATGCAGCTTCTTGCCGACAGCGTCCTTGACCGTGGTGACCTGGTTGCCGTCCTCGTCATACCAGCCGTCGAACTTGTAACCCGGCAGCGTCGGGGTGGGAAGCTCGCCGTCCGCACCGGTCCAGTCGTCGGGGAGCTGGCCGTCGCCGGGGTCGAACGCGTCGTCGATCTTCGTCCACTTGGCCGTCAGGTTCTTGCCCACCGCATCCTTCAGGGTGGTCACCTGGTTGCCGTCCTCGTCGAACCAGCCATCGAACTTATAGCCGTCGCGGGTCGGAATCGGCAACTGGCCGTCCGAACCCGTCCAGTCGGACGGGATCGTGCCGCCGTCCGGGTTCAACCCGTCGGTGCTCGCGTTCTTCGTCCACTTGGCCGTCAGGGTCTTGTCACCCGTGTCGGAGGCGCTGATACCACTGACGAGGTTGCCCTTCGCATCGGCCCAGCCGGCGAACGTGTAACCCTCGCGAGTCGGGTTCTTCAGGCTGGCGACACCCACACCATACGTGTACGTGCTCGGGTTCTTCGGGTCCGTGCCGCCGTCGAGCTTGTACGTGATCTTGTACATGTTGGCCTTCCACGTGGCGTTCACCTGCAGCATCGACTGCTCGAACTTACCCGACACGTTCCTGTCCCAGCCGGTGAACGTGTAACCCGTGCGCGTCGGGTTCGCAGGCGTAGTGTACGTGGTGCCCAAAGCGCCGGACTGGATATTGGACGCGTTGCCGTCCGCATCGGTGCCGCCGTTGTAGGCGAACACCACCACACCGGTCGAATTCTGCACATACTGCGCCGTCAGCGTCACGTCCTTGCCCGGCATGGTCAGGTTCGCCAGCTCGTCACTGGTGACCAGACCAAACTCGTCGCTCAGCCAGCCGACGAACGACCAGCCGGCCTCGGAAGCGACCTCCGGGGCGGTGACCTTCGCGTCCTTCAGGCTCGCGTCGGTCGCCACCGTGTAGCCGGTGGTGCCCGTCAGCGTGCCGTGATCACCCTTATTGAACGTGAGCGTGTTCTCGTTCGCGGTCCAATCGGCCGTCAGCACCAGCGACGCCGCATCGAACGTACCCGAAGGATCAACCTTCTTACCATCCGCAAGCCACTGCTTGAACGTGTACCCGTCCTTCGTCGGATTCGCGGGAACCTCATACTTCGTGCCCAACGGGCCCGACAGGCTCGTCCACGCATTACCAGCCGCATCCGTGCCGCCATTGAAGTTGAACATCACCGTGGCCGTCGCGTTCTGCGCATACTGCGCCGTGAACTCCACGCTCTTGGCGGGCATGACCAGGCTGGACAATTGGTCGGAAGTCACCAGGCCGAACTCCTCGGACTGCCAGCCAACCAGAGACCAACCGGCCTCGGCCTCAACCGTCGGAACGGTGACGCCGGCGTCGCCCAGTTTCGCGTCCGTGGCAACCTGATAGTCCGTGGTGCCCGTCAGCGCGCCGTGATCGCCCTGCTTGAACGACACGGCATACGAGTCCGCCTCCCACTGGGCCGTGTACACGGTCGTGCCATCCGTGGCGTACGTGCCGGACGGCTCATTGCCATCCGCGTCCTGCCACTTGACGAACGTGTAACCATCACGCGTCGGGTCCGAGGGCTTGGCATAGGCCTCGCCCTGCTTGCCCTCGCGGGTCACGCTGGAGTCCTTGCCGTCGATCAGGCCGCCGTTCGCGTTGAACACCGCCTTCGCGCCGTTGTTCGGCTCGTACTGAGCGGTGAACGTGACATTCCGGTTCAGGCCGGAGACGACGTACTTATCCTTCACGCCGTCCTTGCCGTACAGCAGGTCGTCCTCGCTGGACTTCCAGCCCACGAACGTGTACCCGGCCTGAGGCGTCGCGGTCGGCTCGCCGGTGACCTTATTACCGGACTCCACCGTGTAGGTCGACTCACCCTCCAGCGACACGCCATCGCCCTTGTCGAACGTCACCGTGTTCGGGTTCACCGTCCACTCGGCCGTGTAGGTCACCGACTGGTACGTCGTGGACAGGGTCTTGTCCCACTGCTTGAACGTGTAACCCGTACGCGTCGGCTCCTCGGCCGCGGCGGTCTTGTCGGCGTCGGAATACTCCGCGCCCTCCAGGCCGGTCAACACCAGGGACGAATCATTGTTCTTGTTGTAGCCGCCGGCGTAGTTGTAATGCACCTCCACACTCGACTCCGGCACAAACTTCGCCGTAAACGTAATATCCTTGTTCGCACCAGACACGACATACGCGTCCACGCTGTCCTGCGAATACACCTTGCCGTTCTCGCTGGACACCCAGCCAACAAAACGATACCCGCCATCAGCCGTCACCGTGGGCTTGCCGCCGACCTTCTCACCGGTCAGCACCTGATACGTCGTGTTGCCCGTCAGACTGCCGTGCTTATCCTCGTCGGACACCACGAAATTCACGTTATTGGTGTTCTGCTTCCACTGGGCCGTATACGTCACCGACGCATACTTACCCGTAACAGCCGGGCTCCACTCCTTGAACGTGTAACCCGTACGGGTCAACTTCGTCGTATCCGGAACCTTGGCCTTGGCCTCGTCGGTGTACTCGGTGCCATCCACGCCCTTAAGCGTCACGGACGTGTTGTTATCAGCGTCATGGCCGCCATTGAAGTTATACACCACACTCACCTCAGGCAGCTGCTCGTACACCGCAGTGAACTTCAAACCAGCCTGAGCCTTCAAATCACCAACCTGCGACGGCTGATACACCGGACCCAACGTCTCATTGTTATCCGCATCGGTCACACTGGACTGCCAGTACAGGAACCTCCAACCAGCATCAGCATCCACAGTCGGACCATCATCCGGAAGATTCGTATCCGTGCTCAACTTCTGCTCAGTCGTCACCAACAACGAGCTCGGCGTGGTAGCGGTCAGCTCGCCGTGCTTGTTATCGCCCTCGCCCGCGGAGAACGTAACCGTGGTGGGCTTCGCGGTCCACGTGGCCGTGAACGTCACATCCGCCGTATACGACGCCGTCGCATCGCCCACGGCCGGAGGGGTCACGGTCGCCGGGTCCGCGGTCCAACCAGCGAACGCGTAACCCGCACGAGACGGAACCGGCACATCATACGAAGTGCCCTCACGACCCGTCAACGTCTTCGACGACGCCTTATCCGCATCCACACCGCCGGCGTAGTCGAACCGGACCGTCATCTTATCCGTATCCTCATACTGAGCAGTAAACGTCACATCCACACTCGGCGTCAGCTTACCCACATCCTCCGGCGAATACACCGAACCATCCACACTCGACTTCCAACCGGCAAACTTCTTACCAGCCCCAGTACCGGCAGCAGTCATACTCACATCAGGCTGCTTGTAACCCGTCGCAGCGGAAACCGCCTTGCCGTTCTCCACCGACAAGGAGTCGGGCGTGGCGTTCTTCATCTCGCCGTACGTCTTCGCCGTAGCATCCCCGCCAAGCACAAACGCCACCTGACGCAACACCTTCGCCGAGACCGACACATTACCCGTCACATTCTCGGCCTTGATCGCCAGCTCGCCGGTAGCCGTATCGAACGTGTAATCCGTATCCTTCGTCAGCTTCTTGCCGCCAACAGACACCGACACCGACGACACATCCAACGAACGACCATCAGCAGCCTTGGTAGCAGTCAACGTCGTCGAAAACGCCTCACCCACCAACGCCTTCGACGCCGTATTACTACTCGTCACATCGTCCAAATCATACGACACATCAACACGCTGCACTGTAGCAGAAACAGTAGTGCCATCCGGGATCGAAACATTCTCAAACTCAACATAAGTATTCATAGTGGGGCCAGGACGAATATCATTCCACTGACCCGAATCTCCCCTACCATACTCGCCACAACCTTCAGCACCGCCAGAAGCATCAGGTTGACCGGGGTTCCAATTGGTGTATACGCCTTCGGGGGCTTCACCGGTCGACGCTTTGTTGGTGGTCCAGAGCATTGTTCCGGCGCTCGGGCCCGTCACCCAATACCAAGCCTCACCCCAACCAATATCCCCGTCCTGCTGGGTGACACTGAACGTATTGCCGTCCATCTTGGCACGCTCCGCAGTCGTGAAACGGGTCGCACCAAACCAACCATACGCGTTGCCGAACGACTTATAGATAAGGTTGTGCTCGCCGGCCGACTCAATGGTCAGCAAATGACCCTTCTGAGCCAAGAGTGTCGTGGACTTCGCCGCAGCATACGCGTCGCTCCAGTTCATCGGCTGATCGTCGATGAGTGCGTATGCGTGGCCGTTGTACAGGATCGCCTTATACTTCTTGCCGTTGTACTCGGCCTGCAGCGAGTCGCCGACGACGGTGACGGTCACGTTCTGTTCCGTGTCGCCGTCCATGGTGAACTTCAGACCCTGCAGATACGTCTGCAGGTCGTTCGCCGTGATATTCGCACTGCCGTCACCCATTTTGAACGTCACATACGTGTACTTCCCGCCAGCCTTCACATCAACGCCGTCCACGTACGAACCGTACTTGTCGTTACCGGACTCATCCTGACCCGACTCGCCGCTCAACGCACCCTGCGCCTCCGCAGTGCCCGGCGCAGCAGCAGCCGGAGTGAAGTAGCCGGAGTCGACCTGCACCACGACATACGAGCTATTGCCGCCCGTCACGCTGGCGTTGCCCAACTGGTACGACGCGTCCTCGGTATCGCTACCGGCCTGGACATTGGTCTTCCTGTTCTCGTTGAGCGTCACCGACGGCTTGTCGGCAGCCCACACCGCGGGCACAGCCACCGCCAGCACCATCAACGCAGCCAAACCGGCCGCCACTACGGCAACCAGCCAACGCGACAACCCGCGCCTCAGGCCGCTTTGAGATGAAAATCTCACCATAAGAAACTCCTAAAAATTCCTTTATTCTTCAACCAACCCTCCCCCAACACAAGACGACGCTTTCCCGCGCGGAATCCCGCGCGCGAAAAGCGCCCTCCCGAATCGGGGGAGGAGGAAACCCCACGCACACTGGCCAACCGGAATATCCGGCCGTCCCGGTGGGACGGGGGTCACCAATAGCCCTGAAAGCTACCCCCCCCCGCGACAGCGAGATCACGAAACTCGCCTCCCAGCAATCGACATAAACCCCCGAAAACCACCAGTCCCGCCAAAAACCAAACCCCAGAAAAAAGACACGCCACAAACACCCAACACGGCAGAGACGAGGAACGAACCGGCTACGCCAGAATGCCCCAGGCGGATGTTGCCGTGTGAGACGTAAGACTTGGCCTACCGGCCCGGAGGGTGTCGAACACGGCAACATCCGCCGCCCGACACCGGACTAGTCAAACAACACGAAAGCCTAACGAAACGCACACTGAGAACGGGAAAGATGGACGCTGTTATGCACACAAGTGGCGATATGCACACTGGGAACGGAGACAATGAGCACTGCAATCCGAGACACACTGAGAACGGAAAAACGAGCACTGCGACTCAAAACAGACCAAGAACAATAGCAACGCACACTGCGACTCAAACACACAGGGAACGAGTTCGCCGCGTCGGCATGGGTCTACAGAGGACACGGGAACGATCTACTACCGCAAAATGACGCCGTCCGTTGATATCGACACGAACAGCCCACTGGGCTGTTCGTCCGGGGTGTCGAACACGGCAACATCCGCCGCAGACACCGGAGCCGATCAAACAACACGAAAACTGAACGGAACCCACTAAGAACGAAGACAACGAGCACCGCAACCCAAAATAAACCAAGAACGACAGCGAGCGCGCCGCAACTTAAGACAAACCAAGAACGATAGCAATGGGCACTGCAACTTAAGACAGACCGAGAATGATACCAACGCACACTGTGACTCACAGCAGACAGGGAACGAGTTCACTACATCGGCACGGGTCTACAGAGGACACGGGAATGACCTACCATCGCAAAATGACGCCGTCCGTTGATATCGACACGAACAGCCCACTTGAACCGCACCACGATTGTTGGACTGGGAAATTTAGACCACGCTGACCAGTGTGAGCACTTACGCCATCAATGGAGGCATCGCGAATAGTAGGGATTAAGGGCAGGAAAGCAGGCGAAGGAAACGGGCATCATGGGCGAGAGAATCGTCGAACGGCTGATCCGGGAACGCGACGCCGGCTATTCCAATGGCATCTACGCGGCAACCCAGGTATGGTTCGCATGGAATTCCAATCACATGGAAGGCTCCACGCTCACACCCGAGCAAACCGCCCAAATCTTCGCCGCGGACACCATCGCTCTCGACGGCACAGAACGGGTGCGCGTGGACAACGCGTTCAAACGGGACATCACCGTCAGGGCGAAGGAACGGCTCGCATCCCTGCAGGACGATACGACGACATGCTCTGGGGCGAACGGGCACCATCGCCCAAACCCAACACGCAACAGGGCGCGACGGACGCAACCAACGATCCGGGGCAGGCGATGGGGCTCTGACCTACTCGTAGCCGATGACTTGACGATTCACTAGATCACGCAACCCCGCACCGATGTGCGATACATCGATCGCCAATACACCAGTAGCTGACGCCGCCAGGAAAAACCCAGGGGGCACACCCGGAAGGATACCGGAATATGCTCCTCGCAAGCTAGCCATGTATCCTAATAAACGCAATCCAACAAACGGGGCGCAATTCAACTTGCGCTGTCTGTCTGTACGTAAGGAAGAAAGGTGATGATGGCGAGCGCAAACAAGCGGACATCGGCTCCTGCGATTCGGCAGGAATATTCCACCGCCAGAGCCGCGCTTCGCCGCTGCCTGCCCACCGTCGTCGCTGTCGTCGTGCTGCTTGCGGTTTGGGAGGTGTGGGCGCGCCTTGCCGCCAATTCGCCCGCGGTGGCGGACAACCCTAGCGTCAAGCCCGCAAGCCCCAGCGAGATTCTCGCAGCCACCGTGCGCACATGGCCCACGCTCTGGCCCGCCGCCAAAGCCACGACTTATGAGGGGTTCGTCGGATTCGCAATCGCCGCGGTGCTGGGAGTGGCGTTCGGCATGCTGTTCCACTGCTCGCGCACGCTCGGTGCCGCTTTCTCCCCGCTGTTGGCCGCCGCGCAAACCCTGCCGCTGATCGCCATCGCGCCACTGTTTCTGATCTGGTTCGGTTTCGAGCCGGAGGGCAAGATCGCGATTGTGGCGCTGTTCGGCCTGTTCCCCATTGCCGTACAGACGATGCGCGGGCTCGACGCGGTGCCCGAGTTCTATTCCGATGTGGCGCTGACCTGCGGCGCGACGCGCGTATGGACGCTATGGCATGTCAAACTGCGCGTGGCCGCGCGACAGATCTTCGGTGGTCTTCGCATCAGCGCCGCCTATGTTTTCGCCACGGCTGCCACCGCCGAATACCTCGGTGCGCGGGGCGGCTTGGGCATCTGGCTGCAGTCCGCCTACAACTCGTTTAACACGCGACTGGTGTTCGCCGCCACGTTGGTGATCATCGTCATGACGGGACTGCTCTTGCTGGCGATAAGCTTGGTCGAGCGGCTGATGTTGGGGCCCGCGCGGGACGACGACGATCCCGACGCCGGCCAGTGACGCCGCGGTTCGTCACGCGCCCGCATATAATGGCAATCGCTGTTTGAAGCCAATGTGTGGCAAACCGGCGGCCTGCACGCCGGGGGCATTGGACGAGCGGGGCTGGCCCTTGCATATCGTTTTCTGCCTGAATCCTACTCGCAGCGCATCCCTAGAAAACGATAATGAAGCTTGGATTCAAGGGAAATCGCCATGCATATTCGACATATCAGCCACCCGCGCAACCCACTGACCGCATTCGCGACCAAAGCGCTCGCCGCCGCCAGTGCCATAGCCATGATGTTCACCGCGGCCGCTTGTGGTCAGAGCAACGACACCTCCGATACAGGTGCCTTAAAAAAGGTGACCTTTATGCTGTATTGGACGCCGGACACCAATCACATCGGCATCTACGTGGCCAAACACCAAGGCTGGTTCGAGAACGCCGGCATTGACATCGACATCGTGCCCGTGGCCCAAGCAGGCGGCGAGCAGGCCGTCAACAACGGACAGGCCGATTTCGCGCTGACCACACTGACCAATGTGAGCACTTACGCCATCAAAGGCGCGAAACTCAAGGAAGTCATGCAGGTACAGCAGAAGCCCAGCGCGATCTGGTGCTCGCTGGCTTCCAACACCGCCATCAAATCCCCGAAAGACTTCGATGGCAAGACCTTCGCCACGTTCGGTTCCAACGAATCGGACGCGGTGGTGCGCCGCATGATCCAGACCGACGGCGGCAAAGGCGAGTTCGACAAGGTGACCGTGGGCACGTCCACGTTCCAGACGCTTTCCAGCGGCAAAGCCGATTTCGGCGGGTTCTATTCGACATGGGAGGGCGTGCAGGCCGATATGGAAGGGCCGGCTCTCACCTGCTTCGCGGAGCCTGATTACGGCGTGCCCGGCAACGCGGATTCCATCGGCATCATCACCAGCGACAAGCTGATCGAAAGCGACCCCGCTTTGGTGAAGAAGTTCGTGGCCGTTGCGCAGAAGGGCTATCAGTTCGCCTATGAGCACCCCGACGAGGCTTCTGAAATGCTTGTGGAGGAGGCTCCTGACGCGAATCTCGAAACTGATTTCGTCAAGAAGAGCATGCGCTTCATCGTCGATGGGCAGTATTGGGGCGACCCGGCCAAGATCGAGGACGGCTCGTTCACACTCGGCACCGTCGATTTCAGCGGCACACAGGCCTATTTCGACTTCCTGGCCCAAGAGGACGCCTATAGCGACGCTGACGGCAAGACGGTGCACACCGCCCCGCAGTCCAAAGATCTCGCCACCAACGAGTTCTTGAGCGAGGGGTGAGCTCGGCTCAGCTATCAATCTCCGGGCAATGCGATGTCTTCCGGTTTGGCGCACAGGTCGGGAAAGTGTTTGATCAACTGCTCATCGTATGTCGCTATACGCACCGCCCCGATGCTTTCGCCGGCGGCAATGATGAGATTGTCTTCAAAATCACTGTGCCGGCTTTCCAGAGCCATTGCGCGCTGACATTCCGACTCGCCAATTGGCACGATTTTGTATAGCTCAATCGCGCTGTGCAGCGTATGTCGCAGAACGCCCGGAATCACCTTCTTGGCCGTGGCTGATTCCACGACGGACTCGGAATGAAGCCACCGGCGTTTCATCACGCAATGCACGGCGTATGACAAATCCTTTATCGCCAATGACGTGGCCGCAATGGTCACGTCGTTGGCGACGGCCCGCTCCATGAAAGCCGCGATGCGGGAACTCCACGGCCCACAGTCCAGCGCCTGATCAATCAAAATGTTGCTATCACACAGCACAATCGTTTCTCGTTGCATAACGCTACTCCCCTGCCGCAAGCCGGCGCCGCTGCAGATCGGCGAGATAATCCTCACCCAGCGAATCACGCCTCCATTCCTTCAATTCGGCATCAGTCATATCAGGCAGCAATGCTTGCGACGATGTCATCAACCCGGCCTTGGCAAGTTCGCGTTTGACGCACCCGGAAAAGTTGCTCAGCGCTTTCAGCCGACGCGCACGCACCCGAGCCTGCTCGTCGCGCTGGGAGGTGGTCCGCAGAGCCGGCAGATCGCCTTCGTCAGCAACGTATTCGCACAGCTGACGCATCACCTGACTATGCTGCCACCCATGTTCGGAGAGCACACGCTCGTATCGTTCCTTCAGGCCTTCATCAATGCGGCTGTTCATCTGCACTGTTGCCATAGCGCCCCCTCGTGTGCCATCCCATATACTATATATGCCATACTGCTATACAGTATAGCAGGTGTCGAAGGCGCGGCAGTTACTCACGCGGTGCCGAAGCGACGGTCGCGGTGGATGTAGTGGTCGATGGAGCGCCACAGCACCTCGCGGCCGCAGTCGGGGAAGAGTTCGGGTACGAAATCGAGTTCGGCATAGGCGGCCTGCCACGGCAGGAAGTTGGACGTGCGCTGTTCGCCCGAGGTGCGGATCACCAAATCGCAATCGGGAATGTCGGGGTTGTACAGATGCTCGGCCACCATCTTCTCGGTGACGCGCTCACCGCTGATGCGCCCCTCGCGCACCTCACGCGCGATGGCGGCGCAGGCGTCGGCGATTTCGGCGCGCCCGCCGTAGTTGATGCAGAACACCACGTCAATGGTCTTGTTGCGCTTGGTACGCTCCATCGCCACCTCAAGCTCGTCGATCACCGACTTCCACAGCTTCGGGCGGCGGCCCGACCAGCGCACGCGCACGCCCCATTCGTCCATCTGCGCCACGCGGCGGTGAATGATGTCGCGCGAGAAGCCCATCAGGAAACGCACCTCCTGAGGGCTGCGCTTCCAATTCTCGGTGGAGAAGGTATAGAGGCTTAAGTAGCGCACGCCCGCTTCGATGGCACCAGCGATGGTGTCGAACACCACGGGTTCGGCGGCCTGATGGCCGTTGGTGCGCACCAAGCCGCGCTCCTTGGCCCAACGCCCGTTGCCGTCCATGATCACACCCACATGGCGCGGCACCTTGCCTTTGGGGAAATCGGGGATACGCGAGGGATCCGAGAAGGGGGCATCGGGAACGCTCAGCGACGTATAGTCCACGTGTTCAAAAGCCATATGTCACAATCTAGCAACCACGCCGAACGACTACGAAATGCGCAACGAACGTAAGGGGCGTTCGAGATAGTATTCAGCCCAATCCTCAACGATGCGCGAGGTTTCAGGCAACGGCTCCGTGACGCCTTGAAGCGCCGCCCAATCGCCGTTCAGCAGCGCCTCCAGCTGGCACAACGTCGGTTGGGCGACACGATGCGATTGCGTGGTATGGTCGTTCGCGCACATCGCGCCGCCATCGGGCACGGAGAAAAACGCCGCATCTGTCCCGCCGCACACCACGCATGAGGAGAGTCTGGGCGTCCAGCCGGCGAGCGACAGGGCGCGCATCACATACGATGCCGAGATGAGCCGGGGCGCGTGGGCATGCTTCGCCAGCGCGTTCAAGGCCCCGACCAGCAAGCGGTATTGCGCGCCCGTACGTTCGTTTTCGGCGGCAACCAGCTTGTCGGCGGTTTCGGCGATGACGTTCGCCGCCGAATACGCCTCGAAATCGGCGCTGATCGGCGCGGCATAGGCGGCCAGCGATTCCGCTTGCGAGATCACGTCCAGCGAGCGCCCTTGCGCTATCAGCAGATCGGCGCGCATGAACGGCTCAAGCCGCCCGCCGAAACGCGATTTGGAACGTCGCACCCCTTTGGCGACCGCGCGAACCTTGCCGTGCGAGCGCGTGAGCAGGGTGATGATGCGGTCGGCCTCGCCGAGTTTGGCCGTGCGCAGCACCACGCCTTCATCGCGATATAACGCCATCGCTCACTTCCCTCAGTATATGAACAGCCCCCAGAAGGCGAAGACGAATAGCACATGCAGCATGGCCGCGAACGTGAGCCAGAACAGCACTCGCGCGAAGCGTGTCGAGGCGAGCACCGGTTTGGAGCCACTGACCACCGAACGAATCGCGCCCGCACGCGGCGGCCACGCTAGGATTCCGCGGTCCACAGCCACTTCGATCAGCCGGGCGAACACGCGCGACCATGCCCACACCACCACAGTGCACACCACTTGGATGACGGGCCAGCTCCACCAGATCATACCGGGTTCCTCGTCGGGGGCGGCACCCCAATCTAGGCGCATCACGGCCAGAATCACTTGGGCGAGGCCTGCGCCGAACAGCAGCAACGTCGCCAAGGTGGTGATGCTCAAGGTCACGAGCGCATTGCCGAACCCATGCGTGAAGCCCAGGGGGTCATTGCCGCTTCTCCGGCCTGAAGCGCCGCGCGACCGCCCGCCCCACCGCCAGCGCACCCGCCGCCCGAGCGCCACCAACCACATCACCGCGGTAATGACGAGCAACAGCACCGTGTCGACGTGCAGGATCAACCCATACGCCGTCATTGCGGTGCGCGGCCGCAACTCGTCGGGCACGGCGATCGACTGGTAGATGGTGCTGCCGGCCACCCGCTCGCTGGTTTGCTGCAGTCCCAGCGCGGTGCCTGAAGCCCAGGCCGTCAAATCTTTCAGATAGTCGTCCGCGAACTGTGTGCCACTTTGCGATTCGTCACCGAGACGCAGCACATGGTTGGCTATCGGATAGCTGCGTATGGTCACGTCCCAGTTGCCCGCCTCGTGCGCTTTGGTCAGGATGCGTTTGGCTCCCTCGACCTGCGCGGTCATCACGTCTTTGGAACCATACGCCACGAGGGTGGGCACGCGATACGCCGTCGTTTCGGGCAGATCGAGATCGAAATTATGCAAGCCGACCAATGCGGCATCGCTGTTGAACACACGCCGCACGATGGATTGATAGCCTTCATTCGCTCCGACCAGCGCGAAGTCCTGCGAGACGAAGAAGCCGAGCGATTGGCGCGGGGTGAACACCATGGGGCTTAGGAGCACCTGGAATGCGATGCGCCGATCGCTGTCCACCACATATTGCGCGATCCATGAGGATTCGGACGTGGCGTACAGGCCGACCTTGTCCGCGTCCACGTTGCCGCTGTCGCGCAGCAATCCGACCACCGCATCATAAGCGCGGGCGGAGGCCGGATAGTCACGCGTCACATCCGAGGTGTTCCACACGGGCTTGTCGGGCACGGCGGTGACGAAGCCGGCGGAAGCGAGGGTTTCGGCCACATCGCCGAAGGAGTTGTAGGCGGTGCCATATCCGGCGCCGTGCAGGAACACCATGCCGGGGTGCTTGCCTTGGGCTCCGACCGGTTCACGGATGAGCACGGTGATGTGTTGCGTCACGCCGTCGCTGTCGCCAGTGCCGCTGCCGGTGTCGGTGCTGTTATCGGGTGTTTGCTGCGAAACATCGCCGTTCTCGTCAACCGCCACTTCGTGCGGGGAACCGACCAGCGTGCCGTCACGCGCCACCTCAAGCACAACCGCGCGCTTGGAAACCTCGTATGTTCCCGCCTGATCAAGTGCGGCATTGCCGGCTGTATCGGCCGACACACCCTTCGTTTCGTCGGCGGCGAAAGTGACGGCCGTATCGGAGGTGAGCGTCTCAATAGTCTGCCCGGTGGGATTGTTATCCCACGGAACAGTAGTGAGATTGGAAATGGAGACCAGCAGCCCAACCATGACAATAAAAATCGGCAGACTCACCGCAAGCCTGCGCCCTGCGGACCACTGCGACCGCCCGTCGGCGCTTGCTCCTGAATTCGACACAACCGCCATTCTACGTTTCACCCCGCCAGCTCCCATGGCGCGGTGTTTTCATGGCGCGGTTTTGTTGCTATTTCAACGTTTTATGATATTGCGCCACGGGGAAAACACCGCGCCATGGAAAATGGCTAGACCGGAACGACGATGGGGCCGGTGGAGGTTTCGGGGATTTGGCCTTCGGATTCCATTTGGGCGGCAATGACTTGCGCCCTGGCGAGCAGCGTTTCCACGATACGATCTTCGGGGACCGTTTCGACGACCTTGCCCTTGACAATGATCTGCCCTTTGCCGTTGCCGGACGCAACACCCAAATCGGCCTCGCGCGCCTCGCCCGGGCCGTTGACGATGCAACCCATCACAGCCACGCGAATCGGCGCGGTCACGTCCTTCAACCCTTCGGTCACCGCGGCGGCCAGCTCAATCACGTCCACCTGCGCGCGCCCGCAGCTCGGGCAGGAAATGATGTCGAACTTGCGCGGGCGAAGACCCATATACTCCAACAGTTTGCAGCCCACCTTCACCTCTTCGACGGGCGGTGCGGACAGCGAGACGCGAATCGTGTCGCCGATGCCCTCGGCCAGCAACGCCCCGAACGCGAGACATGACTTGATGGTGCCCTGCCACGCCGGGCCGGCCTCGGTGACGCCCAGATGCAGCGGCCAGTCGCCTTTGGAAGCGAGCAGACGGTAGGTTTCGACCATCGTGATCACATCATGGTGCTTGACGGAGATTTTGAAATCCTTAAAGCCCACATCCTCGAACATGTGCGCTTCCTTGAGCGCGGAGGCGACCAGCGCCTCGGGCGTGGGCCCGCCGTATTTGGCGTACAGCTCCTTGTCGAGCGAACCGGCGTTCACGCCGATGCGCAGGGAGATGCCCGCATCGGTGGCGGCCTTGCAGATGGACGGCCCGACCTCGCTGAACTTGCGGATGTTGCCCGGGTTGACGCGCACGGCGGCGCACCCCGCGTCGATGGCCTGGAACACGTATTTGCTTTGGAAGTGGATGTCCGCAATCACCGGAATCGGCGATTTGGCGCAAATGGCGGGCAGCGCGTCGGCATCATCCTGGCTGGGCACCGCCACGCGCACGATATCGCAGCCGGCGGCGGCCAGTTCGGCGATCTGCTGCAGTGTGGCGTTGATGTCGGCTGTGAGGGTATTCGTCATTGACTGCACGGAAATCGGCGCACCAGCACCAACCGGCACCGGGCCGACCATAATGCGGCGTGAAGGTCGACGCGGATGCAGCGGGCTTTCGCTGGCCAATACGGCGGGATCGCCTGTCTTACGGAATGGTTTTGGCGCGTCTGGCATGGTTCTCACTCGCAATTCTCATGGCTTACTTGGCTTGGATCCGCCGACACCTCCCGCTTGCGGGGGTCGACTACTGTTGCCGGTTTATCAGAGCGTCGGCTAAGCTGCGCGCCTCATATTCGATTTGGCTCATTTCCTCCACGTCTGCGAACAATGGGGCACCACGCAACTCGGCATCCATGCGGTCGAGCACGGCCTTGACCGTGTCCACAATGCCCAGATACGGCAACCGGTGTTCCAGGAAGGCATGCACGGCCTGTTCGTTGGCCGCGTTGAGCACGGCGGTATGTTTTTCGGATGCGGCAAGACAGTGACGCGCCAGGGCAACGGCAGGAAATGCCTCGTCGTCCAGCGGCTCGAACGTCCATTCGGCCGCCTTCGTCCAGTCACAGGCGGCGGCCACGTCCCCAAGCCGCTCCGGCGCGGACAGGCCAAGCGCGATCGGCAGGCGCATATCCGGCGGGGAAGCCTGGCAGATGGTGGCACCGTCGACGAATTCGACCATCGAATGCACGATGGATTGCGGGTGCACCGTCACCTCGACGCGTTCAGGGGGAATATCGAACAGACGCGAAGCCTCGATGACCTCAAGCCCCTTGTTCATCAAGGTGGATGAGTTGATGGTCACCACCGGGCCCATATTCCATGTTGGATGGTTCAACGCCTGTTCGGGTGTGATATCAGCCATCTGATCGCGCTTGCGCCCCCTGAACGGCCCGCCGGACGCGGTGACGATGAGCTTGGCGACTTCCGCATGGGAGCCGGAACGCAACGACTGCCATATGGCGGAATGTTCGGAATCAACCGGATTGATCTGACTTGAACGCACCTGCGCGCCGAACAGCAGATGGCCACCTGCCACCACGGATTCCTTATTGGCCAAAGCCAGTTGGGAACCGGCCTTGAGCGCGGCGATGGACGGTTCCAAACCAATCGAACCGGTGATGCCGTTGAGCACGACATCCGCACCCGTTCCGGACAAAGCGACGACGGCCTGGGCACCCGCCTCGACCGCCGTGCCGGTGGCACCGGCTTGGTCAAGAGCCTCGCGCAGCGGCTTGGCGGCAGCAACATCGAACACCGCGACCGTGGGCACATGGAAACGCGCCGCTTGCCGCGCCAGCAAATCGACATGCGCGCCCCCGGCCGCAAGCCCCGCAACAGTGAACCGCTCGGGGTGACGCGCGATGACATCAAGCCCCTGGGTGCCGATGGATCCGGTGGAACCGAGAATGACAACCGTGTTGTTGTGGCTCACTGCTCTTTCTTTTCGTCATCAGCGGCTGAGGAAGCCGGATCGTACGTTGCCCCATCGGCATTCTCCTGCCCGGTGGGCACGAAGGAGGGAGGCAAGGAACTTGACACGAAAGGATTGGGCGCGTCAAGGTTCGGCATCTGCGGCAAGCTCGGGATATCAATCGCGGGCATCTCTTGCGAAGTGGCCTCGACCATGTCCGCGAGAGAAGCGAGCGACGCGGACGCGCTGGCAGGTCTCTCCTCCGGTTTGGACGTGGGGGCAAAGGAGGCCGGCGCACTCTTTTCGGGTTGCGCAGGTTGTACAGGTTGCATGGGTTGCACAGGCTGTACAGGCTGCACAGATTGCGCAAATTGTACAGGTTGCGCAGATTGTTCAGACTGCGCATACCGCTCCGGCTGCACAGACCGTACATGCTGCATAGGCAGGTCAGACTGGACAGACTGCACAGATTGCACAGGCAACTCGGACTCCACAGACTTCACAGGCCGCGCATACTGCTCTAACTTCGCATATCGCTCAGGCTGTTGCTCAGGCTGCTCGACCGGCGCAACCTGCACCTCCCGCTGGACAGCCGGCGCTTTCGGCGTGAACAGACTCTGCTCGGCTTGGCTCAACGCCTCGAAACTCTGCGCGTCGCCACCCGGTGCGAATGAGTGCGGCGTTTCGATGGACTCGTCAGCACGGGGATGAGCCTGCATGCCTTGGGAGAACAGTGGTGTCACACCAGTTTCGGCAGGAGCCGGTGCCGCGACTGGTTCCGCGGCGGCGGTGTCGGCGTCGTCTGCGGCAACGTAGCCGGTGAGACGCTCATAGGATTCAAGGCGGCTAAGCAACTGAATACAGGCACCTAGGAAATAATCGACTTGCCGTTCGCTGTACCCCTTTTTGCCATTACGCTGGGTGAATACGATGTTCGCCACGTGCGCCGCTGTGATCTTGTCCAAATCACGCGCATTGCCCACCTCGGCGCCTTCCAAACCAAGTTCGGCGGCGCACTTGCTCACGATATCATCCGTAAGCTTGTCGACCTGCTTGCGGTCATAGGAAGGCTCGCCCTTCTTGCCTTCGCCGAAACGCTCACGCTCCGTACGGCTCGCATGCCGCGCGATTTGACGATACAAGTCTTCGGTCTGCGCCTTCCATGCGACGCGCCCATGCTGGGAAATCTCCCACGTGGTCTGCTTATCGACCACCGCGCGCTCCAAACGCATAAGCGCCGCATCCACCTGCGCGATGTCGTAGCCTCCTCGAGTCAGCTTGAAAGAGGCCTTCTGAATGTCCCGCTGAGTCAGTTGCACATTGTCGCTGTCATACAGCGCATGCGCGTGATCGAGGAACTCATCCACCTGCTCGGCGTCGTACCCCCACTTGCGCTTGCCAACCCTAGGAATTGAAGCTTCAGACTGTTGAGCCATGGGTCATACCTCCTACAAACATACTGTCAGCTACTCTACGTGATTATTGCGACGCTCGGGGAATTGTGCCGAAATCTCACGGCTTATTCACCATTCGCTTGCAGGGTTTGCTATGGTGTGATGTGCGGGCGATTAGCTCAGTTGGTTAGAGCGCCACCTTTACACGGTGGATGTCGGGGGTTCGAGTCCCTCATCGCCCACTGCGGCGAAGTGGCTTACCTGCCTTTGCCGTAGGCGCGCAGACGGATGCCGTTCCAATCGGGGCTGGCCGTCAGCGGGGTGGCCGCGTTCATACCCGCGGTCTTGGCTGCGGACTGTACCGTGCTGGAACTCGCGGCACCGGGGCGCCCGGGTTTGGGCGTGAGCACCCACAGCGGGCCGTCGTCGCCGATCACCGCATAGGCATCCACAATTGTGTCGCTCAGCTCGTCTTCATCGTCGCCGTCGCGCCACCACAAAATCACACCGTCCACAGCCGAATCGTAATCCTCGTCGACAAGCTCCTCGCCCGTCAACTCCTCGATCTTGGCTCGGATGGAATCATCAACGTCGTCATCCCACAGCCATTCCTGCACGATGTCGCCGGACGTAAAGCCGAATTCTTCGGCGTTCTGTGATGCAGTCTGATCCACGACCCCAACAATAGCAATATGCAACGAACAGATACGTTAACGGCACACGCCCCCTATGCATTAGGTTTTATCGATGAATCGGAATCCGTGCTTGGCCCACGGCGACGGGCGCGGGCGAGCTGGTCGTCAGTGTAGCCGCGTTCGGCTTGAGCGATTGCCTCGCTCAGCATCCTGCGCTCGGTTTCGTCGAAGTCGTCAAACGAGAGGATTCGGTAATCGGTCATCATTGCCTCCTTTCGATGAACCGGTGCTGGTTTCCTTTTCCCACGGCCTGCCGTCGACTGGTGTCAGGATGCTGTTGGCGAACCCGTTCTCGGCCTCGGCGGCGAGCTCCTCGACGAGTTCGTCGGTGAGCACGGTGCCGTCGTCCGCGATGTACCTCATGTCCTCATTCATCGTCTGCCTCTCCTTACTTTGTTGCGGAACCCCTCAGTCAGCCAGTTCGAGGTTTTCATTCGCTAAGTATCTGCATATCCTTCAGTCAACAGTACAATGGGGGAGCTCATCGCCGCGCCCCTCGCCGATGGCGACCAAGGCGTCATACGCTTCGTTCAGATTCGAAACCTGAACGTCACGCAACCCCGAGGGAACATGCCCCACCACATCGTCGCAATTGCCTTTCGGAGCGAGGAACCATGTCGCACCGTCACGTTTCGCGCCAAGCATTTTCAGCTTGATACCGCCGATGGCACCGACTTCCCCTTTGTCGTTGATGGTGCCCGTGCCGGCTATGGTTTTGCCTCCGGACTCGTTTTGGGGGGTCAGTTCGTCGATCAGGCCGAGCGCATACATCATACCTGCCGAGGGGCCGCCGATGTCATCGACGTGCATTGAAACTTCCAGTTTTGAAACATCGACGCCTTGCTCCTCCAGCACGCTTGTCGCCGCTTTGACTGCCTTGTCTTGCGAAGAGGTCATATCTTTGAGCGTTTCGGCTTGATATTCCTTCGTGGTCTGTCCCACCGGCACCACCGCCTCGCGCGGCTTGACGACTCGCGCGGAATCGAGCAGGGCCCATATCACTTCCGCATTGCTCACCGGATAGCCAGGCACGCCGTTGGCGGAAACGGTGGTGAGCAGTAGCTTGCCCGTGTCCTGATAGGTGTTCGCTCCGGAAACCTTCACCACCGGCTGCCCCCCGCTGTCGCCCAGCACGTTCAGGGTGGGGCCGGGCCATTGCACCGAATAGGCACTAGGCAAGCACAACACCACCACGGACAGCACGACGGCGATCAGGCCGGCCATATAGCGCAAAGAGCGGGCGCGTACATACCGACGCAGGCGCATAGGCCAACGCTTGAGCGATGAAAGATGCAACGACATACCGTGCATACTACACACGCATCATGGCAGTCAGCCAAGCTCAGCGCGAAAACGTGGGCAGGGCGCTCTAAGATGGAAGCATCCGCAGGACACAGGGATTTGTAAGGACAAACCGATATGGATGAAAACGCATTTCGCGAATGGCTGATCACCTGCTTCGGCCCCACGCAAGGCGAGCTTGCCTGGCAGCAGCTATCCCAACTACCCAAGCCGGTTCGCGAGCAGTTGCTGAACCAAGATCCCAGCACCCTGCCGAACCCAGCCGAAGTGCAACAGCTGATGAATGCGTTCACGATGGGGGGATTGAACACCCCGGACGACCTGCAGCAGGCGTCCCAAGAGGGGCCCATCAACGTCAAACTCGCGAAATCACTGGCGTTGCAACGCGCCAATGCGGACGGCTCGCGCACCACGGTGAGCGCCGAAGAAGGCGCGGCTGTCAGGCGGGCGATGAGCGAGGCGAACCTGTGGCTTGACACCGCGTGCGAGTTCGCGCCGCCGGCCGGCCAACCGCAAGCGCTCACGCGGGCCGAATGGGTTGAGGAGACGCTGGACGCTTGGGCCAAGTTCGCCGGGCCGATAGCGACATCCATGGGTGAGGCGCTGTCCTCGGTGCTTTCGGAACGGCTTGGCGATTCCTTCCAAGGGGAAATCGCGGGCGTGTTCGCCGGCCCCGTACCGATTCCGGTTCCCGATGGCATGAAAGACCCGGTTCAGATTATCAAGATTTTGGGCAATACGTCTTTCGCCATGCAGCTGGGGCATGCGGCCGGGGTGCTCAGCCGGGAAGTGCATGGCGGCTTCGATCAGGGCATTGCGCTGCTGTCCAATCCTGCGGGTGCATTGGTGGCGCAGAACATTCAGGATTACGCGAAGTCGCTTAATGGGGAGATGGACGATTCGCTGCACGACGTTGAGCACGACGTTGAGATTGGGGAGCAGAACACTGAAAGTTCCCCCGAGCGCGCCGGCATCGATGCGCAAACCGAGGCACTGTTCAACGAAATCACACACAGCGAGCCCATTGACGAGGGCGAGGTGATGGCGTTCCTCGCGTTACGCGAAGCCGCACACGCCCGCCTGTTCGCCGGCGTGCCGTGGCTGATGCCGCGTTTCGAAGCGCTGATTGGCAAATACGCGCGCGGTATCGCAATCGACTTGGACGCGATGGAAGAACAGCTGCGCGACGCGAACGGTTTCGACCCCGATTCCATATCCGATGCTGTCAACCTCACCAAAGTGGGCATTCCCGACACCGAGGAGCAGCGTCAGGCGATGGCCTCCATCGAATTGCTGCTCGCTCTGGTCGAAGGCTGGGTGGATTGCGTGGTGTGGCGCGCGGGTATGGCGCATATCGAGCATATCGAGCAGTTGAGCGAAATGGCACGACGGGAGCGGGCCATCGGAGGGCCGGCCGAGCGCACGTTTGAGAGTCTGTTGGGATTGCAGTTGCGCCCCAAGCGCATGCGTGAGGCCGCCGATCTGTGGTCGATGATCACTGCGGACCAAGGCACACAAGGGCGCGACGCGAAATGGGCACACCCCGATCTGCTGCCTTCTTTGGCTGAAGGCGGGAGTGCCGTTGCGCCGGTTTCGCCCGAAGCCACTTCCGGCAACGATTGGGATGCGGAGCTTTCCAAACTGCTGGGTGACGACGGTTCCCAAGGTGCGGACCCCACGCCGGGCGAAGACAAGTAGGCTTCGTCGCACTTAGCTCAGGAAGCGGCTCAAGAAGCGCCGCTGGGCGCCGATGCCGTCCTTGGAGCGCGCGTATGACATGTGCAAGGTGGTCTCGGCGCGGGTGATGGCCACATACATCAGCCGCCGCTCCTCCTCCAACGCATCGTGGTCCTGCGACGAGCCGTAGGGAATCAGCCCCTCGGAGCAACCGATGACGAAGACGTGCTTGAATTCCAGCCCCTTCGCCGCGTGAATCGTGGACACGGTGACGCGCCCTAATTTACGCGCCGTCGCGTTGTCCTCGGCTTGCGAGCGCTGACGCAACATCTCGACCATGGCGATGTTCTGCGCCGCGTCAAGATCCGCCATGGGAGCGGGAGACGAGTCGCCGCGCACGCGATAGTGAAGCCCCTGCGCCCGCAATGCACTGCAATATATGGCCTGCTGCGCATTGATGCGGGTCAGGATCGCACAATCGGCCGGATCTTCACCGGCTTGCACCAACCGCGCGATGCGTAAAGCCACCCCCCGCGCCTCTTCGGCATCGGTGTCATAGACCGTGCGCGCAATCCGTTGGCCATTTTGACGCGCGGATTGGAGCCGCAGATACTCGTGGCGCACGGGCGAAGCGGCAAGCACTTTGTTGGCGTATCTGACGATTTGCGGGCTGGAACGGTAATCCGTGTCCAAGCTGATGTCAGCCGCCAGCGGCTTGAACTCATCGGCAAAGGCGAGCAGGTCGTAGCTCGATGCCCCCGCAAAAGAATAAATGGTCTGCGCCGGGTCACCCACCACGCACACATTGCGGTTGTCCCCCAGCCACAGGCGCATGAGCCGGTGTTGCAATGGGGAAACATCCTGGTATTCATCCACGGTGAGCCACCCGATGGAATGGCGAACCTGCGCCGCCGCCTCCTCGAAGTCGCTCAACACATGGCACATCATCAGCAGGATGTCATCGAAATCCATCTCGCCACACGCGGTTTTCTCCAGCTCGTACGCCTCGTACACATTGGCGAAACGCGCGGGTTCCATGCCGGCTGGACGGCAACGCTCACTGGCAGCGGCCACGCGCTGGACTTCGCTGGGAGCCACTAGGGAAATCTTTGCCCAGTTGATCTCGTCGCGCACCGCCCCCACTGTCACATCGTCCAATTCATCAATGAGACCCACGCGGCGCATGGCGCGGACTGTGGTGTCGTGGGAGTCTTCGATCAGACGGGGAAAGGGCGCGTCGCATACGTCGAGCCACACACGGCGCAGCTGGTGCAAGGCTGCGGAATGGAACGTGGCGGCCCTCACCTGATCGCCCACGCCGAGCGAGGACAGACGCACGCGCATTTCGGCGGCGGCTTTGACTGAAAAGGTGACGGCAAGCACGCGCGAGGCGTCCCACGCGCCGCTCGTGCAGGCATGCGCGATGCGCCGGGTCACCGTGCGGGTTTTGCCCGCGCCGGCACCGGCAATGATGCGCACCGGGCCATCCAGCGTCGTCGCTGCGGCCAGTTGCGCCTCATCCAAACCATCGAGCAGCGCATCCATAACCCCATTGTGACAAGCGCCCTGCCCAGCAGACCCGACATATCAAGTCGAGTGCCGTGTCCGCCCGTTTTCGGCGTTTGCATGTATTAGGGTGGAGGTGTGAGTGAACGAAACGAACTGATGCTGGCCGCTTTGACTTCCGCGGCCATGCCGTCCATCGTGGTGGCCGGAGTCTTCGCGGGCGCGACGCATATGCACGACATCGACCAAGCGCAGGTGCGTGACGCGGCGGGCACGCTGTATGACGTGTATGCCTGCGAAAGCGAGCGTGGGCGCAAGCTGCTCGCCGCGCGCGTGAAAGCCGCCCGCACGCTTATGCAGGCGCGGGAACCCGGCGGGCTTGGTTTCTCACTCGGACGCCCACTCGCCTTCACACCCGGCGACGGCACGGGGCCGACCGGAAACACGGCGGTGTTGGTGAATATGCATCAGGAGGGGCGCGAACGAGCGCTCGACCAGCTGTCGTTGGACGAATGCTCCTCGATGGGCACCGCAATCGGCGCGATCCACCGCCTGCAACCGGGATTTCTCAAAGAAGCCGGCTATCCGGTGTTCACCACGGGTCAGATTCGCGCGCAACTGACGGCGTGGATCAAGCAACTGCGCAACGCCGGCCATGTGCCGAACGAAATCACCTCCAGCTGGGCGCGCATCATCGAAACGGAAGGATTGTGGTCGTTCAGCACCACGATGGTGCACGGCGGTTTCGAGGATGGCGATGTGAAATTCGACGGCTCGACAATCACCGCCATCAACAACTGGCAGAACATGCAAGTCAACGACCCGGCGCGAGACCTGGCGTGGATTTTCTCCAAGCTCGACGAAGAACATCGCAACGCGGTACTCACCTCGTATGGTCGCATGATGGGCAACCGCCTTGACGATTTGATTATGCTTCGCTCCAACCTGTGGGTGCAGATGGCACAGGTTGGCGATTTCATCCGCGCGCTGAACCGGGCGGATAATAGCGCCATCATCCAGTTCAAGGCGCAGGTTGACAGACTGGCGCACCAGCTTGGCGTCAGCGCGCATGATGCCACGGAACCGAAGGAAAACTCCGCGACGAAACGCGGCGATATGCCTTCGACAATCACCGTGGGCACGCTGTTGATGAAAGACGACACGCGCGGACGAGCTGAAAGCGACAACCAGCAGCCCCAAGAATCGGACGACACGATGGATCCCGATCGCACGAGTTCCTCGCAGATCGCAGCCGCCGGGCATGTCGATATGCCAAGCCGCAATGCCGAGGAGAGCAACAACATGGCGGGTGCCGGCACCACGCTTACCCATTCCCGACACGTCGATGTTCCCCGAACTTCAGCCACGATTATCTTGGACGAACTCGACGACGACACCGGCGACGCGGCAAGCGTTGCGAACGCGGACGATACCAGCGAGCACGATATCATTGCGCAACCGGCAAGGGGAACCGTCGAGCCAAGTGCCAACACCTCGGTCACCGAAATCATCCCGTTGCTGGAACGCGACGAACGTGCCCTGCGTGACGCGCAGACCGGCCTTGAACCCGACGACGACACCGGCGAGGCAAGCACCACGCCGCAAGCGTAATCCGCGCGTCCGTTCGGGCGCATACGGCACAATGGCAGAAACGACCATCACTGTTTGTGAAGGAGAATCTATGAACATCGAGTTGGGCATTCAGAACGTGCCGCGCGCCGTCACGTTCAGCACCGAGGATTCGGCGGAAAACGTCAATAAGACCATCACTGAAGCGCTCGACGCCAATAAATCGATTGCGCTTACCGACGACAAGGGGCGTCAGATCATCGTTCCGGCCAGCATGCTCGGTTATGCGATCATCGGTTCCGAGACCAAACACGCCGTCGGCTTCGGCGCGCTGTGATTCTTCGCGTGCACAGCTAGTCCAGCGACAGTTAGTCCAGCAACTAGTCCAGCGGCAACGCGCCGCGGCGCACGATTTCGGCGATTGTGGCCTCGTCGGTGAGGTTTTCCCCCAGTTCGTTCGGCTTGCCTGCACCATGCCAGTCCGAGCCGCCGGTGACCAGCAGCCCGAAACGCCGCGCCAAATCGAGCAATCGCGCGCGTTGCTCGGGCGAATTGCCGCGATGCCACACCTCCAGCCCGGCAAGCCCCTCATCGGCCAGTGCCGCAATCCGCTCGTCCGACAGCAGCAGCCGATTGCGACTGGCATCACCGGCATGGGCGATGATTGAGACCCCTCCAGCCTCGCTCACCGCGCGCACCACTTCGCGTGTGCTGGGCGAAGGCGTGGGAATGTAGTATTTCGAACTCGCGCTCACCTCCCCCGCGAAAGCTTCGCCGCGCGTGCGATAGACCCCCGCGGCGACCAGTGCGTCGGCGATATGCGGCCGCCCAACCGTTGTGCGCTCGCCTTCCTTGACCTGGGCGAGCACGGATTGCCAACTGATCGGATAATCCTCGGCCAAGCGCTGAACCATGCGCTGCGTGCGTTTGAGTCTGGCGGCGCGGGTGTCGTCGAACAGTTTGGTGATATGCGCGTTATGCGGGTCGTACTGCAATCCCAGCACATGCACGCTCACATCGCCATCAACCGCGGTGATCTCCGTGCCTCGCAACAGCGGCATTGAAGCTTCAAGCGCCGCCTGCCGGGCATCAGGCCAACCTGCGCTGGTGTCGTGATCGCTGATCCCCACGCCGCGCAACCCGCGCCGCTTGGCCTCGTCCACCAAGCTCGCCGGGGTTTGGGTGCCGTCCGAAAACACGGTGTGGCAATGAATATCCCAGCCAACGAGGGGCGGCTCGGTCGGCATCTGAAAATGCGTCATGTCCCCATCGTAGCCGCAACCGGCCATGACACACGTTACAGTGGTGACGAGCCGTTGAAAGGAGACGACCATGAGCGAGCAAGAAGCCGCATTCGAACGCAAACCGCGTGGCTGGCGGCACGGTCCGGCGTGGATTTATCTGGTGATGCTGGTGGCCTCCGCAGTGGCGCTGTTCGTCTCGTTCGTCCTGAGCGCCGAAACGCTGGAGCTTGCCCGGCACCCCGATCAGCAATTGAGCTGCGATGTCAACGCCGTGCTGTCATGTTCGACGGTGGCCGAGTCTTGGCAGTCGGAAATCGTGAAGTTCGGTGGGTTGAGCTATCCGAACGCTTTCTTCGGCATTGCCGCCGAATCGGTGTTCGTCACTATTGCCGTCATCGGCTTGGCGCGCGTGGCTGTGCCGCGCTGGTTCGCCACATGCACCTGGTTCGGCGGGTTGGCGGCGCTGGCCTATTCCTATTGGCTCAGCTCGCAGTCGCTGTTCGTCATCAACGCGCTGTGCCCGTGGTGCCTGGTGCTGATGTTCGCCACCACCGTTCAGTTCATGGCGCTGAGCCACGCCACTGCTGTGGTGCAGGAATTGCCGGGGCGCAAGAACGGCAAACGACGCGGGCTCGACACGTATTATCGCCTCAATTACGACCTGATGATCGACGTGGTGTGGGTGCTGGTGCTGATTGTGATCATCCTCGCCAAAGACGGGCCGGCGCTGTTCCGCTGAGGCTACAACAAGGTGATATCGCCGACTAGGGTGGCCGAGCCGGTGAGCCGCACCGTCGATACCGCTTCATTCACCTCGACGCGCAACACACCGCCGCGCACACTGATGGTCCAACACTCGACGCCGGTTTTGGCGCACAATGTGACCGCCGTGGCGCACAGCCCGGTGCCGCACGACAGCGTCTCACCACAGCCGCGCTCGTGCACGCGCATGGTCGCCTTGCCTTGACCGGTTGACGCGTCCACCTTGTCGACGCGCACGAACTCCACATTCTGATCGGATTGCAGCACCGGAGCAACCACCGGTTTGGTGTTCAAATCCAACGCATCGACATCAGGCAGATTCGACGTCCCATCGGAAAGCACCGCCACAACATGCGGGTTGCCCATATCGACGAAGGTGCCGCGAGCCGAGCCGATGGTGGCCGGAATGCTCACCTCGTAGGCGTCAAGCTCACCGCGCTTGAACTGCCCCATCTCGACCCGAAACACGCCTCGCCCCAAGCCGTCCACGTCCCCCAGCGCAACCAGCGTTTTCACCCCGGCCCTGGTGCCCAGACGGAACTCGGCGCCTTCGCCGGAATCGGCGTAGCCGCGCGATTGCGCGAACAAGGTGATGGCGCGCGTGCCATTGCCGCACATCTGCGCGAGGCTGCCGTCGGCGTTGCGATAGTCCATAAACCATTCGGCACCACCGGTGCGGCATTTGTCCATCTGAGCAGAGGACAAATCCGAAACATCGTGTGGGTGAGCGAGGCGAATCACCCCGTCGCCGCCGATGCCGAAATGACGATCCGTCAACCGCCGCACTTCGTCGGCGGTCGGCTCGAAGCGCCCATCCGGGTCGGCATAGACCACGAAATCGTTGCCGGTGGCGTGCACTTTGGTGACTTGCTGGGGAATGCTCATGCGCTCCACCTTACTCGCCTACCGCGCCTCACTCCCCATATAACGTCGTCAAAAGATTTCTCCACTACGCGGCTACGCCGCTCCGGTCGAAATGACAAAGGACGCAGCACAGCGCTCGAAATGACAAGGGGCGCGGGACAACGACTTAAGCTAGGGTAAGAAATAGTCGAACGCACGCAATCCGGCAAGTCCCAAGGAGGAATCGCATGAGTTCAACGGTGCCAATCGGCGTATTCGACTCGGGTCTTGGCGGCCTGTCGGTGGTTCGCCAAATCGTGGCGGATATGCCGCACGAGCGAGTGCTGTATTTCGGCGATTCGGCCAACGCACCCTATGGCACCAAAACCCCGGAACAAGTGCGCGCTTTGAGTTTCGCCGTCGCCGAACGTCTGATCAGCCAAGGCGCCAAAGCCATAGTCGTTGCCTGCAACACCGCCACTTCCGCCGCGATAGAGGACTTGCGCGAAGCATGCAACATCCCGATCATCGGCATGGAACCGGCGCTGAAGCTCGCGTGCGATCGCGGGCGCGGCCAGCGTCAGCGGGTGATCGTCGCGGCCACCGAGCTGACGTTGCGCGAGCGCAAGTTCGCCAAGCTGATGGAACGCTTCGACGCCGAACACACGATTTTCAAGGAGCCGTGCCCTGATTTGGTCCAAATTGTCGAATCGGGGCGACTTGACGACCACGATTTGGCGATGAAAGCGCTGCATGCCCATTTCGACCGTTACGATTTGGAGACGATCGATTCGGTGGTGCTCGGTTGCACTCATTTCGTGTTCTATCGTGACTATTTTGGCGAGTTGCTGCCCGATTCGGCGACGATCATCGACGGCAACGAAGGCACGGTGCATCATCTTTCTCTCGTGCTGGAATCGCTGGGACAACTCGCACCGGAAGGCCAAGTCGGTTCCGTCGAGCTGGACAATTCCGATTCCAGCGAGCGCATCGCACGGCTTTCGCGCGATCTGCTCAGCCGATAACGCTTGGCCGACGGCGCAACTTTTCCATTGTCCTCTCATGGCGCGTAAGCTCGTGAACAGTACAGGGAAAGGATATGAGCATGAACAACCAGCATCGCACCGCACTGATTGACGTGGGCGGGGGCTTTCGCGCGATTTACGGCGCGGGCGTGATGGACCGCTGCCTTGAAGACGGCATCACCTTCGACCACTGCTACGGCGTCTCAGCCGGCAGCGCGAACATGGTGTCCTTCATCGCGGGCCAGCATGGGCGCAATCACAAGTTCTATACCGAATACGCCTTCCGCAAGGAATACGCCAGCGTCGACAATTTCATCAGGAAACACAATTTCGCGGATCTCGATTACGTCTATGGCACGCTGAGCAACCATGACGGCGAGTATCCGGTGGATTTCGAGGCGTTCGAGGCCAACCCCACCGGCTTCACGGTGGTGGCATGCAATGCCGAGGACGGCTCGACGAAGTATTTCGACAAGTCGGACGTGAGTTTCGACGATTTCGACATCATGAAGGCTTCCAGCGCCGTGCCGGTGGCGTGCGAGCCGTATGTGATCGACGGGGTGCCCTATTACGACGGCGGCATCGCCGACCCCATTCCCGTGCGCAAGGCTGTGGACGACGGCTATGAGCGCATAGTGGTGGTGCTCACTCGCCCGAAGGACGTGTTGCGCGAGCAGAAGAAGGATGTGGCTCCGGCGAAGATTCTCGAACGCCGCTACCCCGCCGCTGCCGAGCGGCTGCTCAATCGTTATCAAACCTATAACGACGAGGTCGCCTTGGCCAAGGAATACGAGAGGGACGGCCGCGTGCTCATTCTTGCGCCGGAGAGCCTGTATGGCCTTGGCACGTTGAGCAAGTCCTTTGAAGGTTTGGAGCGCATGTATCGCGCGGGATATGCCGCCGCTGCAACCATCCTCAAGTTCCTTGCAAGCTGAATGCATTTGCGGGCACGCCACTCCCGTCTGTATTGCAGTGGCGTGACGAGACTTTATAAGCGTAAGTAAATATATTTACTAAATTATAGGCATGAATCGGCGTGTCATATTCCATTCCAACGTTTCGCCGTTCGCCATAATTACCATATAAAACAGCTTATTTGCACTCCACATACACTTGCTTTACTCTTTACTAAAGAGAACCGCTCATCTTCAATGAAGCGATGAGTCATAAGAAAGCAGGTCGCCTGATGTCCACCATCGTCCCCTCCCCCGCATGGATCACCAATCCAGAAGTGTTCGCTGTCAACCGCATGACCGCGCACTCAAATCACGCATTCTTCGCCCACGTACCCCAGCCAGGCGAAACCAGCGACCTGAAGCAACCCCTGGACGGCGAATGGAAGGTCGCCATCACCAACGCCGCCGACGTAAACCTCGCCTACACGCCGTTCGTCGTCGAAGACTTCGACGACAGCGCCTTCGCGTGCATCAACGTCCCCGGTCAACTGGAAACACAAGGCTTGCTCAACCCGCAATACGTCAACGTCCAATACCCGTGGGACGGCCACGAGGATCTGAGCGCGCCGAACGTGCCGAGCCTCAACCATGTGGCCATCTATCGGAGAGCTTTCCGCGTCAACGAAACCCTCGCGCGCACGGCGGCACAAGCGGGCACCATCACGATGACCTTCCACGGCGCGGCCTGCGCCATCTACGTGTGGGTCAACGGCCAATTCGCGGGCTTTGGCGAAGACGCCTTCACCCCCAGCGAGTTCGACGTAACCGCGCTGCTGCACGATGGCGAGAACACCGTGGCCGTGGCCTGTTACGAGTTCTCAAGCGCCAGTTGGCTGGAAGATCAGGATTTCTGGCGGTTGCACGGCCTGTTCCGCTCGGTGGAACTGACAGCCCAGCCGCATGTGCATATCGAAAATCTGCAGCTCGAAGCCGATTTCGACCACACCAGCGGCGCCGGCACGCTTGACGCCGCCTTGCAGATTCGCCACGCAGAGCAAGCCTGCACCATCGCCGCCACACTCACCGACGCGAACGACGTGGCGGTGTGGGAAGGCACGCAGCCCGCAGCCGCACAAACGACGATCTCCTCCGAGCAACTTCACGGTGTCGCGCCTTGGAGCGCGGAATCACCGAACCTCTATACACTCACCCTCACCCTGCTCGACACAGCCGGCACCGCGCTTGAAACGGCGGTGCAACGCATCGGGTTCCGTCGCTTCGGCATCGAAAACGGCGTGATGACCCTCAACGGCAAGCGCATCGAGTTCAAGGGCGTCAACCGTCACGAGTTCGACATGCGCCTAGGCCACACCCTCACCGAGCAGGACATGATCGACGACATCGTGTTCTGCAAGCGGCACAATATCAACGCCGTGCGCACCTCGCACTATCCCAACGACCAGCGCTGGTATGACCTGTGCGACGAATACGGCATCTATCTGATCGACGAAACGAACATCGAAACGCACGGCAGTTGGTCGCTTCCCGGCGACGTGCCCACTCCCGACACCGCCATCCCTGGCAGCAAGCCCGAGTGGGAGGCCGCGTGCGTGGATCGCATCAACAGCATGATGAAGCGCGATTACAACCACCCGTCGGTGCTGATTTGGTCGCTGGGCAACGAATCGTATGGCGGCGACGTGTTCCGCGCGATGTACCGCCATGCGCACGAACTCGACCCGCGCCGACCGGTGCATTACGAGGGAATCGTTCACGCGCGCGAATGGAGCGATGTCACCGACATCGAAAGCCGCATGTACGCGCACGCCGACGAAATCGAGGAATACCTCAAAAACGACCCGAAGAAGCCTTATATCTCCTGCGAATACATGCATGCGATGGGCAACTCCGTGGGCAATATGGACGAATACATTGCGCTGGAACGCTACGAGAAATACCAAGGCGGCTTCATCTGGGATTTCATCGATCAGGCACTGCTCAAGCAGGATGCCGATGGCACCGAGCGGCTGTGCTACGGCGGTGATTTCGACGACCGACCCAGCGATTACGAGTTCTCGGGAAACGGCCTGCTGTTCGCCGACCGCACCGCAACGCCGAAAGCGCAGGAAGTCAAGCAATTGTATGCGAACGTGCGCATTACGCCTGACGAAACCGGCGTGACGATAGAGAACCGCAATCTATTCGTCTCCACTAGCGACTTTACGTTCGTTCTGCGCATGCTGGCCGACGGCGAGCGCATCTGGCAGGCCGAGCGGCGTTTCGATGTGGGGCCCAAGCAAACCGAGCGGTTCGCGGTCGAATGGCCCGGCGCGCCGAGTGGGGCGGAGGTGACCTACGAAGTGGCGCAGTGCCTCGCCGCACCGACGAATTGGGCACCAGCCGGCTACGAACTGTGCTTCGGCCAGCACACCGTGGCCAGCGCCGCTCCCCTCGCCGCTGAATCCGCGACAGAGATTCCGCCGAGCGATGGCGCGATAACGCTGGGCCGCTGGAACGCCGGGGTGAAGGGCGCAGGGCGCGAGATTCTGTTGTCCGACCCGCAAGGCGGCATTGTTTCCTATACCTTCCAGGGGTGCGAGTTCGTGTTGCGCCACCCGCAGATCACGTGCTTCCGCCCGCTCACCGACAACGACCGCGGTGCCGGGCACGGCTTCGAGCGCGCGCAGTGGATGGTGGCGGGGCGCTACGCCAAGTGTGTCGACACCCGTATCGAACAGCTCGACGCGGCCACGCTGAAAGCCACATACACCTATGAACTGGCCACGCCCCAGCGCACCAAGGTCACTGTCGCCTACGAGGCCAGCACCTCGGGCCACGTGCATCTGAGTGTGGATTACCCGGGTGCCAGCGGCCTGCCGACCCTGCCCGCGTTCGGCATCGAATGGATGCTGCCTGTGGCCTATTCTCACTTACGTTTCTATGGATTGGGCCCGGCCGAGACCTATCACGACCGCAAGTGCGGCGGCAAGCTGGGTGTCTGGAGCACCAGCGCCTATGCGGATCACGCGCCGTATCTGGTGCCGCAGGAGACCGGCAATCATGCTGATGTGCGCTGGGCGGAAATCACCGACGAGGCGGGCCACGGCTTGCGCGTTTCGCGGCACGGTGAGCAAACCTTCGATGTGAGCCTGTTGCCATACAGCAGTTTCATGATTGAGGAAGCGACGCATCAGGAGGAGCTGCCCGCACCACGGCACATGTTCCTGCGTCTGCTGGCCGCACAGATGGGTGTCGGCGGCGACGATTCGTGGGGCTCGCCCGTGCATGAGCAGCATCAGATTCCCGCCGATAAGCCGCTGCGGCTTGACGTCGATTTGGAACTTATCTGACCTGGCGGCACGCCAGCCGAATAGCCAAACAAAAACGGGCCGGCCCGCCTAAAAGGCAAACCGGCCCGAGCAAAGGGGCAACTCAGTCGTCGACCTCGCCGCCCTCCACCACGATGTCGTCGGGATTGGCCTCATTGCCGTACACGGGCTCCAATGTCTCCTCATAATCCTTGTGGAAGAAATCCTCTTCACCGAGCTTGACGATCTCGTCGTTGATGAAGTCGAGCAACTCCTTGTTGCCTTTCTGCACGGCCGGGGCGATGGTGTCCTCGTCGCCGAGTTTGGTGATGCCCACCGTGAAGCCCTTGTTGGACTTCGCCCAGGCGAGCACCTCGGTGTTGTCGGTGGAGAAGGCGTCTCCACGGCCATCGAGCAGCGCATTGTAGGCGTCGGCATACTGGTCGTACTTCTGCAACTTGACATTCGGGGCGTTCTTCTCGAACCAAGTCTCGGCAGTGGTGCCCTTGGCAATGATCAGGGTCTTGCCGTCCAGCTGGCTGACATCGGTGATCGGGGCATCCTCGGGAGAGACGACGCCAAGTGCCACCTTCATGTAGGGCTTGGCAAAATCGACCTTCTGCGCGCGCTCATCGGTAACGGTGAAGTTGGCGAGCACCACATCCACCTTATTGGAGGTGAGCACGTCCACGCGGGCAGCTGGATCGACAGAGGTGTATTTGACCTCCACGCCCAAATCCTTGGCCAGCCGCTGCGCGAAATACACGTCGTAGCCGGCGTTCTTGCCGTCCTTGTCGATATAACCGAATGGTGCCTTGTCGGAGAATACGGCAACCTTGAGCTCGCCGGATTCCTTGATCTCGTCCAACGTGCGCGCTTTGGCCTTGGCCGAGCTGGACGATCCCGAGGCCGAATCGCTCGGCGTTCCGGCGCTCGGACCGCAGGCGGCAAGGGATGCACCCATGATCAGCGCCGCCGAAGCGGCGACGATGGCCTTGAAAGGCTTGAAGCTGATAGTCATTGTTGTTTCCTTTCCTCTCTAAACCCCCGCGAGCGGGAGGCAAGTTCTCGATTGGGCGGCGGTTACGGCTTGTCATGCCCGGCACGTTCAAACTCGAAGGTGCGCAGGAACTGCCGCGCGCGTTCGGTTTCCGGCTGGGTGAAGAAACGCTCGGGGTCGTCACAACGCTCGATAATGCGGCCGTCCTCCAGCAGCATCACCTCGTCCGCGATGGCGCGGGCAAACCTCATCTCGTGCGTGACGATCACCATGGTCTGCCCGGCTCGGGCAAGTCCGATCATCACATCAAGCACCTCGCGCACCATCTCCGGGTCGAGAGCCGCCGTGATCTCGTCGAACAGCAGCACCTCGGGGTGCAGAATCAACGCGCGACAGATGGCGATGCGCTGGCGCTGCCCGCCGGACAGCTCGTGCGGCCAGGCGTCCTTGCGGTCGGCCAGACCGACCCGCTTGAGCAGCTCGATCGCCTCGCGTTCAACCTCGGCCTTGTCACGCCCCAACACCAGCACCGGTGCCATCATGATGTTGCCCAGCACCGTCTTGTTGGGGAACAGGTCGTAGCTTTGGAACACCATGCCGATGCGTGTTCTCAGCTCGCTGGAACGAGCCGAACGCCCGGCTTTTTCGCTGCCGGGCCGCCCGGTTTCAATCACCTCGCCGCCCAAGGCAATGTCGCCACCTTGGATGGGCTCCAAACCGGCGATGGCACGCAACAGCGTCGATTTGCCGGAGCCAGAGGGCCCGACCACCACCAGCACACGGCCTTTGGGCACCTCGAAGCTCACGTCGTCAAGCACGCGCTTGTTTGCGTTGGCGTATTGCTTGGCCAGATGCCTTACGGACAGAGCCGCGGCATCGCCATTTTGCTCAGTCATTCGCCCACCTCTTTTCCAATCGTCGGGCCACAATGGACAACGGCCAGCACACGATGAAATACATGAAGAAAATCACCCCGTAAATCCACAGGGTTCCATTCGGGTATTGAAAGCGATTCGCGTCGATAATCTGCTGCCCCACTTTAATCACTTCGACCACACCAAGCAACACGGCCAACGAGGTGGTCTTCACGATGCGCGTGGCGAGATTCACCGAAGCAGGCAACAGGCGGCGCAACGCCTGCGGCAGAATCACATGCACAAAGCTTTGCCAATCGCTCAGCCCCAGCACATACGCCGATTCGGATTGGATCTCGGGAATCGACTGCAAGGCACCTCTCACCAGATCGCCAAGTTCCGCCCCACCCCACAGGATGAACACCAGCACGCACGCGCCGGTGGCATCCAGATTCCAATCGAACCAGCGGGCGAAACCATAGTAGGCGAGGAACAGCAAGGCCAGTTGCGGCATGATGCGGATGAAATCGAGATAGATGCGCATCAGGAAGCGAACCACGGGGTTGCGCAATGTCATCAGCCACCCGACCAACAATCCCACGGGAATGCAGGCTCCCACGGACACGGCCGCAATCCACACCGTCACCCACAGGCCCTGTAACAAGCGAGGCAAGACGCCCGGTTGCAAGAGGATATCAGCGCCGCTCATAGTCGAACCTCCTCTCCAGCCAGAGGCCGAACAGGGAAATCGGCAGCAGGATGACCAGGTAGCTTATCACCAGCATGAACAGCGATTCATAGGTGTTGTAGTACATGCCGATCAGGTCCTTGGCCATATACATCACGTCCGCGAGCGCGATGGCGGACACCACCGACGACTCCTTGATCAGGAAGATCACGTTGGCCACCACGCCTGGGATGGCGCTGGAAACGGCTTGCGGCAGCACCACGCGCACGATGGATTGCCATGGGCTTAAGCCCAGCACATACGCGGTTTCGCGCTGCACTTCGGGCACAGCCTCAAGACCCGCTCGCATCGCCTCGGCCATGTAGGAGCCGCCGAGGAAGCCGAGCCCCACGATGGCGCAGGTTTCGGCCGACCACACCACGCCCAGCTTCGGCAGGCCGAAGAACAGGAAATACAGTTGCACGAGCAGCGGCGTGTTGCGGCTGATTTCGATATAGACGCGCACGAGTTGCCTGGCCACGGGAATGCGGGCCAGTTCGATGCCGGCGCAAATCAGCCCCACGACGAGCGAGAGCGCAATGCCGATCGCGCAGATGAACAGGGTCATCAGCGCGCCGTTGACGAAAAAAGGCGCGTAACGCTGGACGAATGACCAGTCGAACATGACGCTCCTTTCCCGCGCGGTCTGCTTCAGCATAGCGGATTCAATGTTTCGATAAGCAAACAGGACATAACTGGTGCCATCTTATGGCGGCGGCAGGTGCGGTGAGGCGGCGTGGCTATAGGGATTGGTTATGGGATGCTAGCGCATTGGGTTGTGACGCCCATGAGGTTCGCGGGAGGGCTATAAACTGGGAAACCATGGATATCACGAAGGCTTTGACGCGGTTCGGCGCATCAGGCGACGAGCCGGTGTTTGTGTTGTTGCACGGTTGGGGAGCCGACGAGCGGGATTTGCCGGAATTGTTGAATTATTGCGGTTGCGCCTCGGCTGATTATGCTTCGTTGCAAGCGCCAATTCCCTACGGCATGGGATACACCTGGTTCGGCGAATGGGCGCATGAGGGCGTGCCTAAAGGCGAGTCGCTGTCTCGGCAGGCGGACGAGGCGGCTGGGGCGATTGACCGCTGGATTGCGGCGAACATCGACGGCTCGCGCCCGGTGATCACGCTTGGTTTCTCGCAGGGCGGACTGCTGGCCGCGCATCTGCTGCGGTTGAATCCCGCGCGTTATGCGGCGGCCGTCTGCTGCTCCGGCTGGCTGGTGCCCGGCTCGATGCCCGGCGACCGCACGCTGGCCGATGCGCAACCACCTGTGTTCTACGGTCACGGCGAACTCGACACCATCTTCCCCGCCGAGGAAGTGTCAGCCATGAGTGCGTTCTGGCGGGCGCACGGCACGTTGAGCGAGCATATTTATTCGGGCATGGCGCACTCCATTGCCATGCCTGAAATGCGCGATATCCAGCGCTTTTTGGAGTCCAACAACCTGATTCGCCCCCGGTTTTGACTTCTTAAGACACCTGGCTCATACCAGTCGCGCGCTATGGTGGCGAAAGAGCATTTGTTTATATATACATGAGATATCTGAGGAGCAGCAATGACTGAGGAACGCACCGCTTATGGCTGGGGTTTGGCGAGCGTGGATGCCGCCGGCAACACGTTGGACGTGTGGTACCCGCAGTTGGCTTTGGGTGCCGCGCCCGACGAGGCCAGCCGTCCGAATCACGATTTTGCCGAGTTGGCGCACGACGAGGCCGACGCGCGCGGCGTCAGGCGCGTGCCGGTGTTCACTGTCAGCCAGCTTGACGAGCCGGTGGCGGACGCGGCGGACGCCTATCTGAAGCTGCACCTGATGAGCATGCGCTTGGCCAAGCCGAACACGTTGAACCTCGATGGCATCTTCGGCGCGCTGAACAATGTGGTGTGGACGAATTACGGCCCGTTCGCCGTCGAGGATTTCAACCGGCGCAAGGCTGATGTGGAAGCCGCGGCCTTGCGCGCGGCGCGTTCACTCACCGCTGCTGGTGCGGGGCTGCCCTGCGCGGCGCCGGCCGTCACCGTGAACGTGCTGGGGGTCGACAAGTTCCCGCGCATGATCGATTACGTCGTGCCCTCCGGCGTGCGCATCGGTGACGCCGACCGTGTGCGACTGGGCGCTCACTTGGCCGAAGGCACCACGGTGATGCATGCCGGTTTCGTCAATTTCAACGCGGGTACGCTCGGCGTCTCTATGGTGGAGGGGCGCGTCTCGCAGGGCGTTGTGGTGGGCGATGGCTCCGACATCGGCGGCGGCGCCTCGATTATGGGCACTCTGTCAGGCGGTGGCAAGCTCAAGAACTCCATCGGCGAGCATTCCCTGCTCGGCGCAAACGCCGGCATCGGCATCTCGCTGGGCGACAACTGCGTGGTGGAGGCGGGTCTTTATGTAACGGCCGGCACCAAGATCACCATTTGGGACAAGGCCAAGGCCACCGCCGGCGAAGCGTTGGACGTGGTCAAGGGCGCGGACCTGAGCGGCAAAGACAACATCCTGTTCATCCGCAATTCGGTCAACGGCCGCATCGAAGCCCGCTATCGTAAAACCGGCATCGAACTCAACGAAAAGCTCCACAAGAACTAAAGCGAAAGCGCACTGGGCGCCCTTCCTTGCCGTCCTGAGCGGAGCGCGCCCCGTTCTTCGTCATTTCGAGCGAAATGGTAGCGGAACCGAGGATTCTCGCCCCGCAAGGGGCGGAATGCCGCGGAACGTACGGGATGGTCTGGTTTCGTCAGGGTGGCGTTGCCTGTTGCAATCGCGACGGACAGCCCGTCTGAATTTCCCAGTCCAACAATCGGGGCGCGCGGCTCAAGCACACTGTTCGTCACATAAGCAAACAGCGGAAGCGACTTCGGGGTTGCTGACGAAAATGTCGGCGTTGGGCTGGGGGTCGGTGTGCCATCCGTCACGCCAGCCGCGTTCGAGGCAATCGGCGATGAGCTTGTGGTCCTCCGCGCGATGCCAAGTGAGCAACCAGCGGCGAACGGTTTTGAGCAAAAGCTCGAACTGTTCCACAGGGGTGAAGTTCTGCCGCGAGAAGCGCCACAGCCAAATCTTGTTGCGCACCTCCTCATAGAATCTCACGCCCGGATCGGCGTCGGACGAACCGAACACCTTGGTCTTGTGCACCACTTCGCTGGCGGGCACATAGTAGCCGATGCCCCGACGCAACAACGCGGTGGTGAACTCGAAATCGTCGTTCCACAGGAAATAGGCGGCACGCGGCAACCTGCCCAGATTGACAATCGCGCCGGCGTTGAGCAGACAGGAGACAAACGAGAGCGAGCGGGCTTGATAAGCGCTGGTCTCACTGGGGTTCGCCGCCTCACCCGACGCGGCGTCAGCAGTGAAGCTCGACATATCGAGGTATTTGTCGCCTTTGATGATGTGCGCACGCACGCGCGGCTTGTTCATCAGATGTTCGCGCCCGTCCGTCCACAGCGCTTTGGAACCGAGCGCGGCCGGCATGGCGCGGTTTTCGTACACGCAGCGTTCCACGGCGGCGAGCAACGCTTCGAGCGCGGTGGATGTGGGCACGGTGTCGTCGTCCATCAGCCACAGATAGTGGCGCGATTGGGAAGTCGCGGCCGTTTCGACATCCGTCTCGGCGGTGTGCGCCGCGTCGAAATCAGCGAGCGCTGTGGCGATCCCTGCGCAGAATCCCCCGGCACCACCGGTGTTTTCCTTCAGTTCAACGACATGTGCGGTGCCGTCGGCCATATGCGCGGCGATCAGCTCATGGCCGCGAATCACGTCGCGCGAACCATCTGTGCTGGCGTTGTCGACAACGACGACGTTGTCGACTGGTCTGGTTTGCGTGGCGATGCCGTCAAGGCATTCTCGCAGTAGGGCTTCGCGGTTGTAGGAGACCACGACGGCTGTGACTGTGTATTGCATAGGGTTCATCTTACCTGTTGCAGGTTATGCATCCATCGCACATTGGCACAAGGGCGGCTTGTTGCGCTATCTGCCGTTCGTTATTTACTGTCCACTATTCGCACGCGGTGATGCGATACAGCGCGGCGTCACCTTGGCGGTCGACCTCTTGCATGGCACCCTCGACCACCTTCAGCCCATCGAACATCTTCTGGTTCGGATCGCCTTTCACATATGGCCCGCCCATCGACAGATACCATTTGAGATCGTTGCGGTTCAAAATCTGGCACACCTGCGGGTCGGTGTCGATGTTCTTCAAATTGTTCGCCAGATAGAAATGATCCTGATCCCACGCCATGGACAGATGCGCGTAATAGGGCGTGCGGTTGCCCACAGCCAACGAGAACGCACTGCCGTTCCACGGGTCGGCGATGATCTCGTCGTCTGCGGGCACGTCTTTGTTCAGACGCTTGAGCAACAGGTATTCGTCCGATGTCAGCATGGGGGTGTCCTGCCCGTTCGCGGCGAAGCGGGTGACGTTGGCCACCGAGCCCATCATGCCGGCCATCTGGGGGCTGGCGGCGCACACCAGCACAGCCAACGCGGCGGCGAGAAGCCGGGCGGCTTGGGAAGCAAGTGCTGCGCTTGGTTTCATGCTCGGTTTCGCGGCGCGAGCACCGATGCCATCACAGAGCATTTGCCAGCCAAGGCAGATGATCGGCACCGCCATCATGGGCCAGGCGGAGAACGGACGGCGTTGATCCTTGTACCACAGTGCCGTCAGCACTTTCGCCCAGTCGGCGTGCGTGCCGGCGCAACTGACGAATACCAAGCCAAGCAATAGGAAGCCCGCAAGCAGAAGCAAGCCGTTACGTTTCGCAGTGTTGCGCGCAAGCGTGATGATGCCGATGACGGCAACCAACAGCAGAACGACGACAACCCAATCGGTGACGAGTCGCTGGTTGGCGGAGGTAATCGGCGTGCCGGTGAGGAAACGGGCGATGGCCGAGGGGATGTTCTCGGTGGGCTGAGCCGGGCCGCCGTTGAGATGGTCGGAAATCGGGCGGGTCGAATCGAAAATATACATCCTTGCGAACACCGCGCAGCCGGCGGCGAACACCACCAGCACCACAGCGACGAAAGCGACCACGACAAGACGCATGGCACGCACGCCCTTGGCGCGTTTCAGGGTTTGAGCCACGGCCCACAGCCAGACGAGCGCAAGCGGAACGGCCACGAGCAGGAACGTCATGATCACGCGGAAATGCGCCAACGAGACGGCCAAGGCGGCAACGGCGATCCATGCGAGGCCGCTCACGCAGGTTCGCGCGCCGCGGTTCCAATCCTTCAGGCACCAACGCCAAGCCAGGGCGAGCAGCACGGGAAGGAGTGTCTGGCCGGCGTACATCGAATACAGCGTGCCCCAATCGAGCAACACGAACGGCCCGCCCGCCACGCAGACGGCCAGTACGGGCGCAAGGAAGCTGGGCAGCACCCTGTCGCCGCACACCTCGCGCGTCAGGAACAGGATGGAGATGGGCCATACCAGCGCGGCGAACACCAGCCAGGCGCAGGTGATCGCGGCGGGCGCGGTGGCGGCGGGCATGGCCATTTTGCCGAGCGCGGCGAACTGCTGGAAAGCGATGGGATACACGTCGCGGATGGGCGGCAAGGCATGCAATGACGAGGCTTCGCCTGTTTGCACGATGCGAGCCACCACGTTGTCGTGGAACACGGTGTCGTAGGTCTGGGTGATCTGGTCGGGTGATGGCATGGCGTGCACGAGGCGCACGATGACGGACGCGGCGGCGATCACGACACCCGCGAGCGCGGGGACGAGGCGTTTCCAGTCGCGACGGCGCTGGCTGGGGTTGCTGCGACTTGTGGCGAGGCGCCTAGATGGACTGGAATGGGTGCCCGAATCGGTTTTGATGGTTTCGCTCGTGCCGGTGGTTTCAGCACCGGCGATTTCGGCTGTGGCGCGACGACGCGCGATGGCAAAACGAACAGCCGCAATCAGCATCAGCACAATCAGGGCGGACAGCAGATAGCAAACCCAACCCCATCGAATATGAACTTGATAGACGAGAATGCCGCCCACACCCGCAACAGCCATCGACGCCACAGGCGCGAGCGCGGCGACACGCAGCGGGCTCTTGCCGCCAGCGACTGCGACGATCAGCGCACCGGGTACATAAAGACCCGCGGCGATGACCAGCATCATCGGCACGACTTCAAGCCAAGTGGCGAGCTGCATGTGTGCTGACCTTTCGTGAATTGTTGGCTGGGCTGCGGGTCTGCTGGCCTGCGGGTTGGACGGCGAGGCCGGGCTGCGACCGCGACAGCATTCGACGGCTTTAACAGCCGACTGCTTGATTATCCTATATGCCAGCCCAAATCCAAACCGACAGGACTCGCTAATGCAACCACCTGCGTGGGTTCAGACCGGCGCGCCACGCCGAGCGGCCATTAATCAACGCCCTGCGGTATTCTAGTCAAGTTGCGTGCCGAGCCCGCTTAGTCGGGGGCATGGTTGCGCATGGAGGATTCGCCTAGTGGTCTATGGCGCACGCTTGGAAAGCGTGTTGGTGTAACAGCCTCACGAGTTCGAATCTCGTATCCTCCGCCAGCAGGGATTTGCAGGATTTTGCAAATCCCTTTTTTCATGCTCAAAATGGCGGTATTTCAACGATTTTCAGCGGTTTTGCCTTCTGGCCGCTCTTGTCTGAAGCGCCGTGAAGCGTCGTAAAACATGCTAGGATATCGGGTGTTTTATCGGGTTGGGGCTCCGGACGATTTCCTGGACATGTAAGGAAGCATGAAAGGAGATTGCTGGTACAGTGAGGAGTTCACGGATTAACGCCTAACAGAAGCAATAGCGGTTTCCAGATACTGCAATGAGCTGCCGACCCGGACCTAGGAAGTAGCCTGGGAACCCAGCCCCCCAACTTCTCAAGTTCCCAGGCTACTTCCTAGGTTACCAGATTTACTTCCCAGGTTCTTAAATAAAGTTCCTAGGTTAGCTGTTTCGAAAAATATAATCCGCGTATGGCCAGGCATGGCACAAGTGAGAATGTGAATAAGGTCACTTTTGAAAGATCTGGCGTGGCATGGGTGAAGTGGGTATGGTTGGCGACCATGAAAATTGGTGACGACACGCGCACGACCGCAACCGCTACAACTTATGACCACGACGACCACGCTGACCATGGCGACCATGACACCGCCCGCATCACCAATGCCGACTTGCCGCTGGCTGAGCGCGACTCGGCACATTTGCCCGGGCACTGGCTGCTTGCCCGCATCGGCAAACGTGTGCTGCGGCCGGGAGGATTGAAGCTCTCGCTGTCGATGCTTGCACATGCTCGGCTGTCTGGCTGCGATGTGGTGGAGTTCGCGCCGGGGCTGGGGCGCACGGCTGCGGAAATCGTCAAGGCCCAGCCGAAATCATATGTGGGCGTGGACCGCGACCCGCAGGCCAAAGCCATCGTTCAGAAAGTGGTGGCCTCGATGTCAGGACGATGCATCAACGCCGATGCGGCCGCGACCGGATTGGCGGGGGCTTGTGCGGATGTAGTTGTCTGCGAGGCCATGCTCACCATGCAGACCGAGCGAGGCAAGGATGCGATCGTTTCGGAGGCCGCGCGCCTGTTGCGTTCCGGCGGGCGGTACGCCATTCATGAGCTCGGGTTGCGCCCCGACGAACTGCCTGAGGACAAGAAAACCGAAATCAGCAGGGATCTGGCTCGTGCCATCAAGGTGAACGCGCGGCCGCTCACCGTCGCCGAATGGAAGACGCTGCTGGAACATCATGGGTTCGAGGTGGTATGGTCCGGCACCGCTCCCATGGCACTGCTCGACATGCAGCGCAATCTTGCGGATGAGGGCATCAACGGTGCACTGCGCATCCTACGCAATATTGTCCGCGACAAAGGCGTACGGCAACGTGTACTCACCATGAAACGCACGTTTAACAAGTATGCTGATGAATTATGCGGCGTCTCTTTGATCGCGCGCAAACGATAAGCGGCGCGAAAACCGCAGATAATTGAAATGAAAACTAAACGAGAAAATTAAAGGAGTGCAGATGACCATGAGCGATGCAACGACGCATAATACAGCCGATATGGCCAATACAACCGAAACCGAGCCGCTGGAACTCGGGGTTATCGATGATCTCGACTCGCTGATTTCCATTCAACCTGATGCCACCGTCTCGCGCACCGTGATGAGCCAGGAAGGCGGCAATGTGGTGCTATTCAGTTTCGACAAGGGGCAGGAGCTGAGCGAGCATACCGCCGCGATGCCGGTGTTCGTGCAGACGCTCAAGGGCCGGCTCACGATTACGGGCAACGGCAAAACGACCGAGCTGACGCCGGGCGGGCTGGTGTATTTCCCCACCCGCATCCCGCACACCGTCTACGCCGAAGAGCCCTCCGTGATGATGCTCACCATGATCACCCCCGCTCGCAAAGCATGATTGTCCGGTAGAGCATTTCCTTGAAACCGGCAACATAGACCTCAAGCAATTTCCTCTCGAACCGTTTGAAGCGCTCCCCCATACAAGAACAAAGTGCACCAAAGAAGGCTTACAGGAATTAAACGTGGTACGTTAGGCCTTCTTCCATGGTTCTCTGTTACACGCATGGCGTGGATGCTGATGACCACAACCATGTGAGTGTCGAACCATGACAGACCTCTTTGCATGCAAGGAAAGCCTCCATCACGTCCAAAAATGACCAGACAACCATCATTTGGCATCGCGGGAGAAAACAGCTATTATGACGCATGTCTTCATGGAAGTTAGTGAGACATTGCGTCAAACACAAAGGAAATCATGCCGTATACTTACCCGACGTTTAACGATACTGACTTACATCAATTTACAAAACAGAACTATCACAATGTGATGTTTCTGGTGGGCAACGGGTTCGACATCCGAATACTCCAAGCCCTGCAACCAGCTTGCAAATGGAACACTAGTTATGCCGACTTTTATGACTTCCTGAAACGTGAAGTGCGTTTCAAGCGATTCAACGAAGACAACCTTATTTACAATTGGATGTCGGAGCGTGAAGAGGATGCAAAGCAAACGTCCACGGAAACCGACTGGTGCGACTTCGAGATCGGTATCGGTAAAATTGCCGCGGATAGGCCAAACGAATGCGATAAGCTGACAGAGGATTTGACTGACATTCGCAAACAATTCGTCGCTTTTTTGCAGCTCATCGTGACCGATGATCTGCTAATTGATCTCGACAATCTCGCCAGTCAAAAGATTGATGAGCTCAATGGCTCCGAAAATCGTTGGAATGGCGGACACGGACGCTCCATTGTCTCGATTTCACGCTTTCTCGGAGACCTCAGCGAAGACGAATTTAACCATATCATCCCCTTCGTTGAGTCGTTTTATTCTCCAGAGAAAGATGAGTGCAAAGAGCGCTTTAAAGGCAATTATTCCGTGCTGAACTATTTAGTGGTGAATTTTAATTTCACCCCTCTTTTCGACAACTATCTGTATCTGGACCCGCTTCAGATGAACCGCAACCCGAACACAACAAAAGGCATTGATACATTCTTTAGGTTCGATGCTGATCCCAAGTGCTGCTATTCAAGGCGCCGACACAGGGATGACCTAGTTTTCTCCTCATACGCCTTTCTTGATGTTGTACACCCGCACGGGGAATATACCATTCCACGCTCATTGCTATTCGGCGTTAATAAAGATGAACTGATTTACAGCGAGGATGCTAACAATGCCCCTTTCCTGAAGGATCTAAACGCCCAGTATGCGCAACGATACAAAGGGTATTTCGGCAAAACAAATCTGTTCGTCATCTTCGGCACTTCGCTAGGGAAAAGTGACAGCTGGTGGTGGAAGCAGATATGCGAGCGCATGAATAAGGACAAGGAGGTATGCCTGATTATCTATGTTTTCACCAAAGATATGAAGGTTTGTCGCAAAAATGAAATCGAGAAATTCTGCGAGGCTGCCGGAAAAGCAGAGCTTACCACATCGATAGAAGATCGTGTCGCCATTGTTCCTTTCAACGATGAAAAACCACTCAACCTCTTTTCCATCCCCACCAAGGACACGGGCAAATTGAGAGAACGACATTCCTGATTCCACGCACTCCTTGTTGCATTATTCGCAGTTGCAAGCCACATCCGGGATCAAGACGAAATGCGAATAGGTGCTTGATTACCATCCGACTTGACATTCCGCACGAAGACATATTCATGCGGCATATTTTCACGCGCTTATTATGCGGTAAGACTTATGCCGAAGGCATGTCATGGATTGGTCGAAGTCAGATACTCGCCAGGGCTGTTTTGGAACGTAGGCTTTAAAACTCTTCGAAATGGGTTGGAATGCCGCAGTTGAGAACCATATCGCTGTATCCTGGGTCTGTCTCTGAAAGCTAGAGAATTGGGTATCTTCATGGCACAGGAAAACACCGGCGAAGGTAAAATAATCCGAGTTGTCGGCGCTGCGATTGTGCGCGACGGCATGGTACTGTGCGCACAACGCGGTAAAGACAAATCTTTGGCCGGATACTGGGAGTTCCCGGGTGGCAAGATCGAAACGCACGAAACGGCGCGAGAAGCTTTGCATCGTGAGATTGAAGAAGAGCTGCTATGCGAGATTGAAGTCGGTGATGAAGTGTGTACTTCCACGCAGCAATATGATTTCGGGACAGTCGAGCTTACAACGTTTATCTGTCATCTATTGAACGGCATGCCGCGACTGACCGAACATCACAAAATCCAGTGGCTAGCACCAGCCGATATGCCATCACTCAACTGGGCTCCGGCAGACCGCGAAGCCGTCAAGCTTCTCTCAAACATGCATTTCAGCAACAGATAAGGTTCAGATGTCCATTTCGCAAGAAGCAACCAGCAACGACACAATATCTACTACCATGACCACGGAACCACCACTCGACGACAATGCTTCATCAGTCCTAGAAGACGTAACATCCGGTCTTATCCAGTCACGTTCAAACGCACCTGGCATCTATGCGCCCCGATTGATCTCTAATCAGGGAGGCAACACGATGAGAAAAGTGCTCGGCGAAGAACTGGAACGAAGTGACTCCTTCGACATTTCCGTAGCCTTCGTTGCCGCAGAAACAATCAGAACGCTGTTTGAGAACTTCAAAGACCACGAAAGCAAAGGCATCGGCGCCCCAAGCCGGCTCATCACTTCCACAAAGAGCTATTTCAACGCCCCTGCAGCATTCTGGGATCTGTTGCGCCTGAAGAACGTGACTGGTGTCGACGTGCGTATATGGGCAGAGAAGGCGGAAGAACCTTCGTCGCGGAACAGTGGCGGTCAGCCTTTCCACCCGAAAGGATATGTCTTCGCCCATCACATGGAGGATGGCAAAACCTACTACAACCTATACGTCGGCAGCTCCAATCTCACGCACGCCGCGCTGAAAGACCAACGTGAATGGAATCTCAAGGTCTCCTCGCTGGAAGGCGGCGAATTAGTCAAACAGTTCCGTAAGGAGCTGGATTCGCAAATCGAGGATTCCATACCGCTCACAGAAGAGTGGATCAAACAATATGAAGAGGACTTCAAGAAATACGCGCCGCCACGCCGCGAGATACTGAAAGGTCTTGAAAACCTTGAAATCAAGCCGAACGCCATGCAGCGGGAAGCTCTGACGAATCTTGCAGAATTACGCAAAAAAGGTGAGCATCGCGCAATAATCATTTCGGCAACCGGCACCGGCAAGACGTATCTGTCCGCATTTGACGTGCGCGCCGTCAAACCGCGTCGCATGTTGTATATCGCACAGCAACAGCAGATCCTGACCAAAGCAATGGAGTCCTACCAAAAAGTGCTCGACTGCCCGAGCGCGGAACTTGGGTTATTCACTGGCAACAGCAAGGAACATGATCGCAAATACGTGTTTGCCACCGTGCAAACCATGAGTCAGCCAGAAACGCTGAACCAATTTGCTTCCGACGAGTTCGACTACATCCTCATCGACGAAGTTCACCATGCCGGCGCGGAGAGCTATCAGCGAGTCATCGAGCACTTTAAGGACGCAAACTTTATGCTCGGCATGACCGCTACTCCGGAACGCACTGATGGTATCAACATCTTCGAGCTGTTCGGCCACAACATCGCCTATGAGATTCGACTGCAAAAAGCGCTTGATGAGAATATGCTCTGTCCGTTCCATTACTACGGCGTCGCCGAATATCTTGGCTCAGATGACGACCCCGACGAGACGACGCACCAGATCAACATATCTCAAGGTCTGTCATCCAACGATGCCGGCCAGCTAAATTACGAGATCAGCCAGCTCGCCACTCGCGAGCGCGTGCGTTACATCATCGATAAATTGCAACAGTACGGCCCGTATCATCAGCAGGTCACCGGCCTGGTCTTCTGCAGTCGCGTCGATGAAGCCCAGGAGCTCTCCGATCTGTTCAATGAACAAACCAATCAACAAGCAGAACGCAAATACCGGACCATAGCGCTGACAGGCAAGGCGTCAGAGGGGAAACGCGACGAGGCCATTCGTCGTCTTCAATTGGATGAAAGCGATCCCGATGGTTTGGACTATATCTTCACCGTTGATCTGTTCAATGAAGGCATCGACATCCCCGCAGTCAACCAAATCGTGATGCTGCGCAACACGCAATCCAGCATCATCTTCACTCAGCAGCTTGGCCGAGGCTTGCGCAAGTTCCCTCATAAGGAAAGCGTTACGGTCATCGATTTCATCGGGAACTATAACAACAACTATCTAATTCCCGTAGCTCTTTATGGCAACACGGGCGATCGTGATGCCGCGCGCAAGAACCTACAGAGACAGACCATCGGACTGTCGTCAATCAGCTTCGACCCCATCGCCAAGGAGCGCATTCTCAAATCATTGGATACAGCCGACTGGTCGGATATGAAGAAACTCAGCGAGCAGTACCGTCAGCTGAGGTTCCAGTTAGGGCGCATACCCATGCTTACTGACATATACAGACATGATCCGTCGCTGCCGCTTACGATGGCATCCAAAAACAGTGATTATCTGTCGTTCGTGCGTTCTCGGGAGCAGAGCTTGAGCCGCGGCAAACATACTGATGGATCGTCGTTCCTGGAGCAACTCGAACCAATCACGGCCACAGAAGCCGGCATATTGAAAATGGCGACCGAGATTCTGCTGCCGGGCTTGCGACCGCATGAGCTGGTGGCGCTCGATCGTCTCTGCCAATTCGCAGAGGAACATATCGAGCAGACCGGCGATGCTGTGAGCTGGCGTCCCACGGAGTCGTTCTCTATGGATGAGCTGAATGACGCCATCGTCCAACGGTTCCCTGCCGCCTATCATTCGCATTCACAATTGAAATCAACGCTTGGTGTGCTCGACTTCTCCTATTTCACCGCAGCGAATCATAAGCGTTTCGGGGCAACGCCGCTGATTAGCGTATCCAATGATGGAAAAGTGGGGTTAAGCACACAGTTCGCCGAGATGCTCGCTTGCAACCGCACGTTCCGCGTCTTTTTTGCGGATACGTTGCGCACAGGTCTCATCAATTGCAGGGATCTGTTCAGTGAGGCGAAGGCCAAACAACGCAAATTGGATCGCGGATTCCTCTACGAACGCAAATACACACTGGCTGATGTACAACGTCTACTCGGCTGGAGCAAAGAGATGAATGGCCAGAATGTCGGCGGATATTTCACTCATCGTGAGACCGGCACCATGCCGATTTTCGTCAAATATGCGACAAGTCAGTATGAAGACCGGTTCCTTAATCCGCAAGAGATGCGATGGTTCAGTAAGAACGGCCGAACACCGCAGTCGCCTGAATTTCTGTGGATTTACGATGGATTCGGTGCTTCTGGCTGGAGGGATTCCCATTTTATTCCGTTATTCGTCATGCGTAAGGAAGAAGCCAAGGAAGCCCAGTACTATTACGTCGGTCATATCACGGCGCTTAGTGAACCAGTGCCCACTGTCAAACCTGATTCTGATGGCACCGGAACAGTCAAAGTCACCATCACCAATTTACGGCTGGATCAGCCTCTGGACACCGAGCTGTACCGCCATCTGACTGGAGAAGCGGCAATATAATCGACTGCTGCACATCATCCCACTGAATGAATGCCTTCCCCGGTTCGCGGGCTGAAAAATTGCACAGCAATCGGCGCGCGCTCAGCGGCCTGGGGAGGCGAGGTACCAGCCGATGGCGGCGCAGAGGAAGGGGATTACGATGGTGGCGGCGAAATAGCCGGCGGCGAGGGTGAATTTTTTGCTGCGGGCCAGGGAGAGCATTTCGTTGATGGCGGTGGAGAAGGTGGAGAAGCCGCCGAGGAAGCCGGTGACGAACAGCAGATAGGTGCTTTGCGCCGTGCCGCCCGAGGCATAGGTCGCGGCGGCCACGCCCGCACAGAATGCGGCCAGAATGTTAATCACCAACGTCGCTAGAGGGAACGCACGATTCCACCAACGCTGCACCGACGTATTCGCCACGAACCTCGTCACGGCACCAAGTCCACCGAATACACATACCAGAAGGAACATCACAGCGGCATCTCCTCCCGCGTCTTCAAAGCCGCGCCGCGTGGCTCGACTCCCTCGCTGCCCACCGCTTGAACCTCGACCGCTTCGCCGGTGGAGAGATCTCCCACCAACGGGATCTCATCGGTGACGGGGGTGGGCTCGAATGCGGGAAGCTCCACCACGCCTGCGCCTGGCATCCGGGTTGCCGAGGCTTCGGCAAACGACTGCCCGTCATTGCCGGTTTGGGATGCCGACGATTCGGCTCGCGCCGCGCTAAGTGCACCAAAAGTGTTGGAGACATCTGAAGAAATGCCGGAAGATTCGCCAGACACATCAGGCAGGACTGAAGCGCTGGATATGACTGAAATGCCAGCCGTACCAGTCATAGCTGAAATATCAGGCACGGCTGAAACACTGGGCATGGTTGGAATACCAGATGTAGCTGAACCACCAGCCGCATGCGAAACATCAACACTTGGCGCACCGACGTTGCCGCCCTGCACAGCCGCCTCCATTCGACTTGCAGCTTCGGCCGCACCAATCACCCGCGACATATGGCGCAACGCGAGCGCCGACGCGAATCGGACGCCCACCGCGGCGACGAGCAAACCACAAATGAAACTGGCCAGCGTATAGCATATGCAACTGGCGATCTGACCGCCGCGAATCGCGGTCAACTCCTCAATCACCATGGCGGATAGCGTGGAGAAGCCGCCGCACATGCCCATGCCCACGCCGCGCGAGGTGAGTTGGCGCGTGCGCTTGCGAATCCAGGAAGCCTGCGAGACGTATTCGGTGAGTGCGGCGAAGATGAAGCACGCGATCATATTCGAGCAGAACGTGGCGGTGTGAAAGGCGCTGAGCATTCCTTGCGAAGCCGGCTGCTGCTGCGGAAACAGTTGCGTCATGCCGTATCGCATGGCCGTGCCGAGGCAACCGCCGAGGAACACGACCAGATACAGCATGCCGTCGGCCAGCGGATTGAACTGCGCCCGCACGCGCTTGATCGGCGCGAGCGGAATCTGCGGCGGCTGTTCGACTGCGGCGGCTCCCGTGGGGTGCGGGGTGGGTTGCGCGTATAACTTCGCATGCGCGACGCTCATCTCCTGCGTGGAAGGCGCCGGTTCGGCGATATCAGCCTGCGCAACATCAGTCAGCGGAGCCGCGACCGGTGTCTGAGGAAATTGTTCCGTAGTGTTCATCGTAATAAGCCTCACGCCGACTAGTCCGGCGGCATTACCCCCTATATCCTCCGAAATCCTTTGATTCTCTTGGCTCACCGCTCAGCCGACCAGCGAGTGCACGGAGATGATATGGTCGCGCTGGGGACCGGTGCCGATTGCGGAGATGCGGCAACCGCTCAGTTCCTCCAGGCGCTTTACGTAAGACTGGCATGTGGCCGGCAGCTCGTCGAAGCTGTGGCAAGTGGAGATGTCCTCAGTCCAGCCAGGCATGGTTTCGTAAATCGGCTTGGAGGCGGCGAACGCGACCTGATCGGTGGGCATGTCGTCGTGACGCACACCGTCGACGTCGTAAGCCACGCAAATCGGGATCTCCTTCAGGCCGGTGAGCACGTCGAGCTTGGTGAGCACGATGTCGGTTAGGCCGTTGACGCGCGCGGCGTAACGGTTCACCACGGCGTCTGCCCAACCGCAACGACGCGGACGGCCGGTGGTGACGCCGAACTCGTGGCCTTGCTTGCGCAGCCACTCGCCGGATTCGTCGTTGAGTTCGGTGGGGAACGGCCCTTCGCCCACGCGGGTGACGTATGCCTTGGACACGCCGATTACGCGGTCGATGCGCGTGGGGCCAACGCCGGTGCCGGTACATGCGCCGCCGGCGGTGGGGTTGGAGGAGGTGACGAACGGATATGTGCCGTGATCCACATCGAGCATGGTGGCCTGGCCGCCCTCGAACAGCACGGTCTTGCCTTCGTCCAGCGCCCTGTTGAGCACCAGCGAAGTATTGGCGACATAAGGCTTCAGTCGTTCGCCAAGCGTGAGCAGCTCGTCGGTGGTGCGATCCACATCCACCGCGCGGCGGTTATACAGCTTGATGAGCATCAGGTTCTTCTGGTGCAGGCTGGCCTCCACCTTGTCGCGCAGATGCTCGGCGTTGAACAGGTCGTGCACGCGGATGCCGACGCGGTTGATCTTGTCCGCGTAGGTCGGGCCGATGCCGCGACCGGTGGTGCCGATCTTGCGTTTGCCGAGGAAACGCTCGGTCACCTTGTCGAGCATACGGTGATACGGCGTGATGACATGCGCGGCTTCGCTGACCAGCAGGCGCGAGCAATCCACGCCACGGCTTTCAAGCGCGTCGATTTCCTCGAAGAGCACTTCCATATCGACGACGACACCGTTGCCGATCACCGGGGTGACGTTCGCGTTGATGATACCGGAGGGCAGCAGGTGCAGCGCGTATGATTCGTCGCCGACGACCACGGTGTGCCCCGCGTTGTTGCCGCCGTTGAAACGCGCGACATAATCGACCTTCGTGCCGATCAAATCGGTCGCCTTGCCTTTGCCTTCATCTCCCCATTGGGCACCAATCAGAACGATTCCTGGCATTATTGCACCTCCAGCGTGCGTGCGTTTTCCGCCTTAAGCAGGTTACCCCCTGGCCTAAACCGGCGGATATATGCTATTTCAATGCTTTGCCGGCTGAACCGAGCTGCTGGCAGGCTTCGACCACGCGGGCGGCCATGGCGGTTTCGGCTTCGCGGCCCCAGGAGCGCGGGTCATAGAGTTTCTTTTCGCCGACCTCGCCATCGATTTTGAGCACGGCATCGTAATGCGAAAACATATGCCCGGCGACGGCGCGCGTGAACGCATATTGTGTGTCGGTATCGATGTTCATCTTGACCACGCCATGGCTCACCGCTTCGGCGATTTCCTCAGGCGAGGAGCCGGAACCGCCGTGGAATACGAGCGCGAACGGCTTGTCTTCGGCCACATCAAGCGCATGGGAGGCGTCCGGCAACTCGCCGTCAGCGACCGCGCGCGCCACCTCAGCTTGAATCTCCCCCAACAGCGCCGGGCGCAGCTTGACCACACCGGGCTTGTAGGCACCATGCACGTTGCCGAACGTGAACGCGGCCATATATCGGCCCCGCTCGCCCAGCCCAAGCCGGCGCGCAACGGCGAGACCATCAGCCGGGGTGGAATACAGCTTGTCGTTGATTTCGGCGCTGTGCCCGTCCTCTTCGCCGCCAACCGCGCCAATCTCGATTTCCAGCACCGTGTGCGCGGCCTGGGACTTGTCGAGCAGCTCTTCGGCGATGTCCAGATTTTCAGCCAGCGGCACCGTCGAACCGTCCCACATATGCGACTGGAACAGCGGCTCGCGGCCATGCGCCACCTGATCGGCCTCGTGCGCAAGCAACGGGCGCACCCATTCGTCCAAATACTGTTTGGCGCAATGGTCGGTGTGCAACGCAATGGTGACATTCGGGTATTTCGCCGCGACTTCATGCGCGAATGCGGCCAAGGCGAGCGAACCGGTCACGCGCTCGTTCACGCGCTGGCCGGAGAGATAGGCCGCGCCTCCCACCGATACTTGGATGATGCCGTCGGACTCGGCTTCGGCGAAGCCTTGCAGAGCGGCGTTCAGCGTCTGCGTGCTGGTCACATTGATGGCCGGATAGGCATATCCACCGCGACGTGCGGCATCCAGCATTTCGGCATAGCGTTCAGGAGTTGCAATAGTCATGGCTCCTATTATCGCGCCACCCTTTCCCACAACTTATTTCATCACCACTCGTTACCAATCAGACACTATTCCGTCCGATTGGTAACGGAAGGCAACTCCAGACATGACGAAACGGACACAATAACGTCCGGTTAGTAACGGGAGACAACTCCAGACATGACGAAACGGACACAATAACGTCCGGTTAGTAATGGGAAGCAACTCCACTCATGACGAAACGGACACGATAACGTCCGATTGGTAACAGGCGAGACCGTCTGTCATGACGAAACGGACAGTGGGGCGTCTGGTTGGTAATGGGGAGGCTGCTGCCATGACCGAACGGATATTCGACCATCTATTCGACACTGCGGATAGGAGTGTCTTATTTCCATCTCAAAGAGTAAAAATGACCTCATGCTCCCCTATAGTTCCTACTGAGTTGTATTTTGAGAAGCTTCGTATTTTACGGGATACGGCTTCGCTTTCAGGGAGGTGTGATGCGCACGATTTTCGCCATCTATGTCCGCGACCTCAAGCGCATCCTCAAGAACCCGGTGGCTCTGGTGGTCACCTTGGGCGTGGCGATCATCCCCTCCCTCTACGCCTGGTGCAACATCATCGCCAACTGGGATCCTTATGCGAACACCGGCAACATCCAAGTGGCCGTGGCCAACGAAGATGCGGGCACCGATTCCACGTTGGTGGGCCAATTCAATGCCGGCGAGCAAACCGTGGCCAAGCTCAAGACCAATCAGCAGCTCGGCTGGCAGTTCGTCAACGAAAGCCAAGCTGTCGAGGGAGTGCACTCGGGCAAATATTACGCCGCCATCGTGCTGCCGAAGGACTTCAGCAAGAACCTCATCGGTGCTGTCAGCGGCGACGAAACGCGCCCGACGATCACGTATTACGTCAACGAAAAGAAAAACGCCATCGCGCCGAAGATCACAGATAGCGGCGCAAGCACCATCGACAAGCAAATCAACGCCACATTCGTATCCAGCGTGTCGGACGCGGTGGCGCAACAGGTCAAGAAAACCGCCGGCCAGATGACCGACAAAGCCGACACCGTGCAACGCGACGTGGTGAACGACTTGACGGATACCATCAACCAGCTCAACGATACGCAACAACGGCTGCGCGATATGCGCACCACGCTCGACGAGGCGAACAACACCATCGACGCGGCGAAACAGTCCAACGCCAGCCTCGACAAGCAGATCACCGCCGCAATCGACACCGCCTCGACCACCAACGGACTACTCGCCGAAGCGCGCACGCAAGCCGGCAGCTTCGCCACCAGCCTCGGCACGGCGCTTGACAACGGCAGCACCCGACTGGCCTCACTGCAAATCACCGTGAACACGGCCACCGGCAATGTGACAAGCGGCCTGAACAAGACACAAGACGCTTGCGACAGCGTCTCCAGCGCCATGCGCAAAGCCAACACCACAGCCAGCAACACGCTCGACACCGTGCAACAGGCCTTGGACGCCAGCGGCCTCGATCACAGCAGCAAAACCTACCAAAACCTTTCGAGCCAGATCGCCACCGCACGCCAGCAAGTGCAAACCCAGCAACAGCAACTCGACACCTTCGCCAGCAGCACAACCGCGCTGATTTCATCGGGCAAGAGCACGGCCAACGCCCTCGAGACCACCGTCGGCGAGAAAGCAGCCGCAGGCATCACCTCCCTGACAAACGCGCGCGCGAATATTTCCGGTAACATCCTGCCGAACCTCAACAACGGCCTCGACGCCCTCGGCACGGCCAGCGGCTCCCTGTCCGGCACCCTCGAAGCGCTGCGCAACAGCCTGAGCCAAGGCAACAATTTGCTTGACCAGCTGGCACGCACCATCGAGCAGACCGGCAACACGCTCGACACCACCCAAACGCAGATCGACGATTTGGTCAAGCAGCTCGACACCACGCGCACCGACATGGCCGCGCTTGACAGTTCGCAACTGTTCGAACATCTCTCTCAAGCGCTCGGCATCAACCCGAGCGAAATCGGCGAGTTCATGGGCGAACCCGTGCAACTGGAAGAAAAAGTGCTCTATGCGGTCGAAAACTACGGTTCCGCCGTCACGCCGTTCTATACGAATCTGGCGCTGTGGGTGGGCGGTTTCGTGCTCGTCGCCATCTACAAGCTGGAAGTCGACCGCGACAACAAGATTCGCGCCTACACGCCGCGCCAAGGCTATATGGGCCGCTGGCTGCTGTTCGTCACCGTCGGTTTCCTGCAGGCGCTGATCGCCACGGTGGGAGACCTCGCGCTGGGCATTCAGTGCGAACAGCCGTTCCTGTTCATTCTGGCGGGCTTGCTCGAATCGTTCATCTATGTGAACATCATCTACGCGCTGGCCGCCGCCTTCCGGCATATCGGCAAGGCCCTGGCGGTGATTCTGGTGATTGTGCAGATTCCGGGCGCGGCGGGCCTGTATCCCATCGAGATGATGCCCGAGTTCTTCCGCAAGCTCAAGCCGTTCCTGCCGTTCACTTATGGCATCAACGCCATGCGCGAGCCGATCGCAGGGCTGTATAGCAACCACTATTGGCTCAACATGTTCGCGCTGCTCTGGTATTTGCCCGTCTCGCTGTTCGTCGGCTTGGTGGTGCGCAAGCTCGCGCTGAACCTCAACCGCCTGTTTGACAACCGTCTGGCCGACACCGATCTGATGATCACCGAACACAACGCCGGGCTCGAAGAACCCTTGCGTCTGACGGTCGCGGCGCAACAGCTCGCCAAGGAATATCCGGAAATGATGGCGCGTCAGGCGCGCGGCTTCTTCCGCCTGTATCCGCGCCTGGTGCGCTGGGGTTTCCTGACTCTGGGGGTGCTGCCGTTCGCGTTCCTGTTGCTCTTGTTCGTCACGCAGCTGAAGATTGCGATGCTGAGCGCGTGGATCATTTCGATTATCGTGATCGACACATATTTGATTGTGGTGGAGTATTTACGCGAGCGCTACGCGAATATCTTGGGCGAAGAGACGATGAGCGGTGCGGAGTTCCGCAACGCCATTCTGCGCGAGAACCTGCTGTTTCATAAAGGCATGAGGTTCCATCCGCTGCATGTGACATGTTCTCAGAATGGGCAAAATGCGCAAAGTGCGCGGCCTGAGGATTTCGCGGACAACATGGGCGACTCGAACGATGCGGACGGCTCGGACAGCGCGAATAACACGAATAACACGAATCGCGCGCAAGGAGGTGAGCGATGAAGTTCATCTGGGGTATTTTCAAGCGCGACGTGCGCCACGCCACCCGCAACGTAATCGCCGTAATCGTTTCGATGGGCCTGGTGCTCGTGCCGGCGCTGTATGCGTGGTTCAATATCGCCGCCAGCTGGGATCCCTACGGCAACACCGCCGCGTTGAAGGTGGCCGTGGCGAACACCGACGCCGGATACAAATCCGACCTCATCCCCGTGCGCGTGAACATAGGCGAGACGGTGGTCAGCACCTTGCGCTCCAATCATCAGCTCGATTGGCAGTTCGTCAGCCGTGATGACGCGGTCGATGGCGTCAAAAGCGGTAAATATTACGCGGCTATCGTGATTCCGGAGGAGTTCAGCGCAGACATGATGACGCTGTTCTCCACAAAAGTCCAGCACTCGAAGCTGGAATATTACCTCAACGAGAAAGTCAACCCCATCGCCCCGCACATCACCGACAAAGGGGCATCGACGGTGTCCGACACCATCAACACCACATTCGCCAAAACAATCGGGCAGGTGGGGCTTGATCTGGCCTCCAGCCTGATGAACTATTCCGACAGCCCGCAGATGTCGGAATATGTGGCGAACGCCAACGAGAACCTGTCGACGATGTCCAAGGCGCTCAGCGGTGCGGCGGCCCAAGCGACGGCCTATTCCAATCTGCTCGCTTCAGCCAACGACATCATCGAATCCACGAACAAGCTGCTCAAATCCACCTCCTCGGTGGGAGATCAGGCGAAGGAGGCGCTGAACCAGGGCAAGTCAGGTGCCAGCTCGCTATCCGAGGCATGCAAGAGCGTAACCGCCGGTGTCAACGAGGCGTTGGAACAGGCCTCCGCGTCATTCGACGACCTCAAAACCAAGGTTAATGAGGCACTCAGCACACCCGACAAGAACTCCAGCGAGGCCAGCAAGCAGTTGGACAAGCTGCGTGACCAAGTGTCGAGCGGCACGTCCGTATATGAGCAATACAACACCGATCTGCAAAAGATGCGCCAGGCAGTTGAGCAGCTGCCCGATTCCAACGTGTCCAAGCAGCCTTTGCTCGACGCCATCGACCGCGAAATCAAAGCATTGCAGACGGCGCAAAGCGACACCCAGCAGCTTGCGGACAAAATCGATGCCGCCTCGAAAAAGATCACCGAAAGCTCGACAGTCACCAACCAATCGCGCACGGACATCATCAGTCAGATCGACACTGCCAAGAACTCCATCACCACCGTGCGCGACGACTACGCGACGAACGTCAAGCCGAAGTTCGACGCGCTGGGTGAGTCGGTGGACACGCTGATCAACCAAACCAGCAGTGTGATCGACGAGCTGAGCAACACAGCCGGCAGCATTGATTCCGCCACGGGCAACGTGAGTTTGGACGTTTCCGATATTCGTTCCACGCTCGACACCGTGGCGGGCACGCTCACCAAGGCGGCCGACACCATCAACGCCCTGATCGACAGGCTCAACGCACAGGCGAACGGCGACGATGCCTCATCCTCGGACAATAGCGAGCTGGAAACCCTGACCAATGCGGACAGCTCCACCATCGCCACACTGCTGAGCGCGCCGGTGGAGCTGAATCGCGTGGCGATCTATCCCATTGCGAACTACGGTTCGGCCATGACGCCGTTCTATACGATTCTGGCCATTTGGGTGGGCGCGGTCATCCTGTGCGCCATGATGAAGGTGGGCATCTCCGACCGGCAGAAGGCGCGTGTGCTGGGGCTTGGCGACACACTGCCGTCGGGCGCGGGCGTCGTTCCCGATAGGCCGGGCAATGCCGCAAAGTGGGGACTGCATCTTCGGCACGAGTACTTCGGGCGATATGCCTTCTTTGCGCTACTCGCGCTGTTGCAGGGCACACTGGTGTGCTTGGGTGATCTGTTCTTCCTTGGCGTGCAGGCCAACCACGCGATGCAGTTCATTGTTGTCGGCTGGGTTGCGGCGCTGGTGTTTTCGAACATCGTCTATACGCTCACCGTCTCGTTCGGCGACATCGGCAAGGCCATCGCCGTGGTGCTGCTGGTGATGCAGGTGGCCGGTTCGGGCGGCACCTTCCCCATCGAGACGTTGCCGTCGTTCTTCCGCGCGCTCTATCCTTTCCTGCCGTTCCCACACGCCATCGATGCGATGCACGCCGCGATGGCCGGCTCATATGGCACCGAGTATTGGACCGACTTGGGCGAGCTGGCGCTGTTCCTCATCCCCTCGCTACTGCTGGGCTTGCTGTTGCGCAAACCGGTGATCCGCCTCAACGCTTGGATCAGCCACAACTTGGAACTCACCAAAGTCATGTGAGGGGCGGCGTCTCACTGTCATTTCGACCGAAGGCCGTACCGTATCACTGTCATTTCGAGCGGAGCGAAGCGAAGCCGAGAAATCTTCCTGCCAACGTTACATCCCAGCCGACAAGATTTCTCGACTCGGCTATGCCTCGCTCGAAATGACAAATAACCAAACCAACATACGCCTCGCTCGAAATGACAAATGATCGAAACGACATCACCCGGCGCGGGGCCACGGGCGCAGCGCATAGAATGGAACCTGAGAATTGGAGAATAGCGCCTGCACAGCGGGCATGACGGAAGAGCAGCAATGAGCGATAACAACACCGAGTTGCAGGGGGCCATGGAGGAACTGTCATTCGGCAACAGCGCGACACCGCCGAAATCCCCTCACGTCGGGTTGCGCGTGTTCGCCATCGTGCTGGCCGTCGTGCTGGTGCTGGGTGGAGGTGGCACGGGCGGGTATATGTGGATGTGCCATTGGCGTCGCATTTCCATCACCGTGAACAAGAGCGAGCGCTTGGTGCGCGTGGACAGCACCATCGCCTCGCTGTTGAAGGATAACGACAATTTCGACGCCAAGCCCGGGCGATTGTTGGACATCACAGGCGACGTGATTGACCAGAGCGGCGGTGAAGCGGTTCAGGTCGAGCGCAATGGGCAGACCGTGAACCCTGAGCAGCGCGACGCGACCGGGATCAAGGAAAACGATGCCATTACCGTCACTTCAGGCAAGGACCTGACGGAAGGCCACAGCGTGCGTTATGAAACCGTGCCGTATGACACTGACATCGATCTGACGCACGGGCCGTTGCAGGAGGTCAAGCAACAAGGCAAAGACGGCGAACGCGAAGTGTGGGTGGGCGAGCGCTCGAACAAGAAAGTCGACAAAGACATCACGCAGGAGCCGCAGAAGCTGATCGTCCAGTCGCGCACGCCGCGACCTGCCAGCGGCAAGGTGATTGCGTTGACCTTCGACGATGGGCCGAGCCAATACAGCAGCGCGATTCTCGATATTTTGAAAAGCAAAGGCGTGAAGGCGACATTCTTCAACTTGGGCAACTCCGCCTCGCAATACCCAAACGCAACGAAGCGCATGCTCTCCGAGGGGCATCAGGTGGCCAGTCACAGCAACACGCACCCGTATCTGCCGAAGATGAGCAACGACGAGATGCTCGCGGAACTCAAAGCCGGGTTCGACAATCTCAAGGCGGCGACAGGCGCGGACACCAAAGTGCTGCGCGCGCCATATGGGTCTTTCGGCGTGGATCAGTGGAAGGCGGCGGCCGAGCTGGTGGACATGAATGTGTTGTGGGACATCGACACCGAGGATTGGAAACGGCCGGGCGCGAACGCCATTCACGACACCGTGCTGAACAATGCGCACAACGGTGCGATTGTGCTCATGCATGACGGCGGCGGCGACCGCTCGCAGGACATCGAAGCCCTGCCCCGCATCATCGACGACCTGAAAGCCCGAGGCTACACCTTCGTCACCATCGACCAGCTCAAAGCGATGTAACAAACCGCATTGCCCTCATGTAGCAATTTAGCGGGTCTGCTCCAAGTAGTTCCAAGGGAAATAAATGCACGATTCGCCGAAATGATCGTTTCGGCGAATCGTGCACGAGTCACACCTAAGTGCGCCTTATCCACGCGCTTTATTCATACATAGCCTGTTGCACATCGTCATCATCGATGTTGTCGGCGTTGTACCAGAAGCACCCGGAATCAATGACCTTGTCGATCTGCTCACCTTTGAGGCTCTTGACCGCGTTCTCAATGGTCTTATAGCCGATCTGATACGGGTTCTGCGACACGGAACCGACAATCACCCCATCACGAATGTACTGTTGCTGCGCCTTGCCGGAATCCACACCTATCAGCAGTACGTCATGCCCTGACTTCTGGGAGGATTCAACAGGGGTAGCGGCCCCTACGACAGTGGCTTCATTGGTGGTAAAGATGGCATCAAGATCCGGATTCGCCTGCAGAATGGCGCTGGCGATGTCCTGAGCCTTTGCCTGATCGGCATTGCTGTACTGCACTTCACCGGCCATTTCCATATCCGGAGCGTTCTTCTTCATATAGTCCAAGAAGCCGTCACGCCGTTCCGTGGATGTCGCATCGGTTTGGCTATGCGCAATCACAGCATACTTGCCCTTGCCATTCAATAGTTTGACCAGATTCTCGGCAGCAACCTTGCCGACTTCCTCATTGCTGGTCTTCACCGTGGAAGTAATGGCATCAGCATTCTCCTCAAACGCGGTGTCGAAGGCGAACAGGGGAATATCGGCACTTTTCGCACTTTGCACGGCCGGTGTGAGGGCGGCCTCATCAAGCGGGGCAATGGCCACGGCATCCGGCGACTTATTGATCGCATTCTGCACCATATCGGCCTGCTTATCCACCTGGCTGTCATTGTCCGGACCATTGAAAGTGACCGTCGCGCCATACTTCGCCGCCGCATCATCTGCGCCTTGATGCACCGAGACCCAGAAACTTTGTGAAAAGCCCTTGGCCACCATGGCGATTTCATAATTCTTGGATCCGCTGTCGTTGGACTGCCCCGCACCGCAGGCACCAAGAGGGGCGACCATAAAGGCGGCGGCCGCAGCCAAGGCTATATACTTGCTCTTCTTCATTGAAGGCTCCTTTGTGATTGTTTGGATGAATCTGCTTGATAATCGTTGTTCAGTTATGGATGCCGTTAAGTTATGGACACTGACGAATGCTATGGACCCGATCAACTATTTGACTTTTTTGGCATTGTGCTGCCGATAGATATCGACCAGCACAGCGGCGATCACCACAATGCCGAGGAACACCTTCTGCCATGGATCAGGCACGGACATGATCTGCAAGCCATTGTTGATCGTGGTGATAATCAGCGCACCGATGACGGTACCTGTAATGGACGCGCGCCCACCAGCAAGAGAAGCACCGCCGATGACGGCTGCCGCGATGGCGTACATCTCATATCCGGAACCGGTGGCAGGCTGTGCCGCGGACAAACGCGAGGTCATCACCACACCGGACAGACCGGTGAAGCAACCCGCCAGAACGTAGACGGCCCACTTCCAACGGCGGACATTCACACCCGACATACGAGTGGCTTCTTCATTGGATCCCATGGATAGTGCGTAACGCCCCAGTCGGGTCTTATTCAGCACAATCCATGAAATCACGGCCACGGCAAGGAAGATCCACACCGCGTTAGGAATTCCTAAAATCTGCGTGCCACGGGCGATTTGATCGAATCCGACTTCATCAGTGGTATATACAGGCTTGGAGCCGGACAAAATCAGCGCGACGCCTTGCGCAACCAGCATCATCGCCAATGTGGCAATCATGGGTTGAATACCGAAACCCGCAATGAGCAGACCGTTGACCCAACCAAGCACCGCGCCGGAGAGAATACCGGCCAATACCGCAAGCCAGATAGGCAGATGAAATGCCGTCATACACATGGCAGTGATAACACCCGTCATGGCCATGCCCAGACCAGGGGTGATGTCAATGCCGCCCGTGGCGATGGTGAACGTCACACCAAGCGCCTGAATACCCGTCACCGCGGAGGCCAGCAGCAACGCCACGATATTGCCCATACGCATGAAGTGTGGATCGGCAATGGAAAATCCGATGAGAAGCACAATCCATGTAGCAAAAATCAGCAGCTGTTGCAACGAATTAGAGTTGAACCGCTTGAGCAAAGAATTCTTCGTCATATTGGCGGTTTCATTGGTTGACGTCATTTTGACTCCTTATGTCTATTTACGGAACGTGGTGGCGAGCTCCATGATGTTTTCCTGAGTCGCCTCGCTATGGTCGAGTTCGCCGGTGATGGATCCGTTGCACATCACCAGAATGCGATCGGAGACTCGAAGCAATTCCTCGAGTTCGGATGAGATCACGATGATGGCATGGCCACCGCGCGCAAGCTCATCCAGCAGCTCATAGATTTCCTGTTTGGCGCCCACGTCAATGCCTCGCGTCGGCTCGTCGAAAATCAACACATCGCAATCACGCGCAAGCCATTTTGCGATGACCACCTTTTGCTGATTGCCGCCGGACAGGTTTTTCACCAGCTGTTTTGAGCTCGGGGTTTTGACACTCAACGCATCAATGTACTGTTTTGAGGTCTTTGTGATTCTCGTATCACGAATCCAGCCAATCGCATTGACGTAGTTCTTCAGCGAGGCGAGCGCGACGTTGTCATCAATCGTCTTGTCGAGTACTAAGCCGTACTGTTTGCGATCTTCGGACAGATACGCTATGCCGGCTTCCACGGCATCGGACGGCTTGCGTATGTTAACGGTTTTGCCGCCAACCGTCACCTGCCCCGCACTATGGGGATCCGCGCCGATGATGGCACGAGCCAATTCGGTTCGCCCGGCACCAGCCAAACCTCCGAATCCAAGGATTTCCCCAGGATAGACATCGAATGATGCGTCCTTGACCATTGTGTTGGTGATGTTGCGCACGCTCATCGCAACAGGCGCACCCTCGACTCGGGCCGACGGACGGGAGTAAGCAGCGATGTCACGGCCGACCATCAGCTTGACGATTTCATCTCGACTGGTTTCCTCCGTCTTGACTTCCTTGACGAAGCATCCATCACGGAACACGGTAATACGGTTCGATATGCGCATCAGCTCTTCCATGCGATGCGAAATATAGATCACCGCAGTCGTCGGAGAAACGAAATCATGGATGAGTTTAAATAGTGCCTCCACCTCGCGATCGGTTAGGGCTGCAGTCGGTTCGTCCATCACCAAAAGCTGAGAATCAAAGGAAATCGCCTTGGCGATTTCCACCATCTGCTGGCTGGCCACCGGCAGATCACGCACCAGCGTTTTGGAACTGAAGGTTACGCCGATGGATTTGAGCAGTTTATCCGCTTTAACAACAGCCTGTTCTTCAGAGAGGAATACGCCCGTTTTACCTATCGGTTCACGCCCGAGGAAAATGTTCTGGGCTACCGTGAGATCCGGCACCAAGTTGAGTTCCTGATGGATAAGACTCACACCCTTGGACTGCGCATCGGCGGGCCCATCCGGCTGGTAGGGCTGGCCTTTGAAGGTAATCGTGCCTTCATCCGCTTTGTAAATTCCTCCGATGATTTTCATCAACGTGGACTTTCCGGCACCGTTCTCACCCATCAAAGCATGGACTTCGCCGGGATGAATTTTCAATGACACTCCATCAAGCGCGAGGACTCCGGGAAATTTCTTGGTAACGTTGGACACTTCCAGCAGTAAAGAAGTCCGTTTAGTAGTGGAATCGATCATATTTGCTCCAGATTTGATATATGGACGGCGCAGGATTCCTGCGCTTCTGCGCCGACCAATTACCGGTGGATATAGGATTCGTCAGTCGGTCAGCTTGGCCTGGCTTGGCGGAAGCACCAACTTGCCGAGCACGCCGAACTTCGTCGCGCCGCATGCCGCCGGAATGTTGTCAGCGATGCTGCGCTTTGTCGAAAAGGCGATGGTAGCGAATTTGATGGCTTCCTTATACTGCGGAGGAATGCCAATAATGTCGGAGGTCTCCAGCTGAACGCCTTCCGGCAAGCGCTCGGCGATCATCTTCATCAATGTGTCGTTGCGCACGCCGCCACCGGAGGCGATCAGACGATCGACGCCCAGGCCCGTCGGCAGAATGAATTCGCTGAATGCGCGGGCGATGGCCTCGGCGCTGAATGCGGTGATGGTGGTCAGCTTATCCTCATTGGATAGATCGGCGTATTTGTCAAGCATCGACTGGGTGTATTCAGCGCCGAAATCAAGACGCCATGCGCATCTCGGAATCTCACGCTTGAAAAACGGGTGTTCGAGCATCTCGGCGAGCATCGCTTCGTTGACGGTACCCTGCGCGGCGGTTTCGCCGTTGGCATCGTATTCTTTGCCATACAGCACGCGCATGGCCTGATCGATCATGACATTACCCGGACCGCAATCGAAGGCGCGCATCTTGGAACGATCGGCGCAGGCGACATGGCAGTTGGAGATGCCGCCGATGTTCAGGGTCGCGGTTGGCTTGTCGTCGCGGAACAGCACATAGTCGAAGTACTGCATCAGCGGAGCGCCTGTGCCCTGCAACGTGTGGTCGACGCTGCGGAACTGGGTTACGACTGGGGCATCGGTCAGCACGGAGACTACACCCGGCTCGCCGATCTGCAGGCCACAGGGATACCCATACTTGGTCCACATCTCATAGAACGGGGAGGATGCGTCATACTGCTTCATCTGGTCATGCTCCGGCGGCTCTTGATAGATGGTCTGACCGTCGTAACCGATGACGTCGATATCCTTGCCGGTGAGATTATGCTTCTTCATCAGTTCGAAGGCGGCCTGCGCGAACACCGCACCGCATACGTAGTTCAGACGAGTCAGCTTGAAGATGCCCAGAGTATCGTCAAATGCCGCAAGCACCTGCTGCTGAATATCCTCTGGCCAGTCGATGGACAAGGCGTCGATGTACTTCGGCGGCAAAACACTGCCGTCTTCAGCCTGATTGATTTCAATGAGCACAGCGTCGACACCGTCGAATGAGGAACCGCTGTTCAGACCGATTGCATATGCCATGATTTACACTCCTTTGTTAGTGATTGTTATGCTAAACGTTTATTTTTTAGATACGGCAAACGCCGCATCACACCAATGATGATGGAGGGGCGAACGAGCATCCGCCAACCGACGGTATCAGTTCACATTTCGCCTCACGAGGAAAATTCACTAGATCAATTGGATTTCCGAACTGCAGCTTCGCGGCCGAAATCCTTTGATACTATTGGCAAATCTTAATTGCTATCACCTTTCCTCTCTGCACTCTCATTCCAATTCACGCATGAACGACGCTCAATCAGTCTCACCGGAATGATGAGATTTTGCCCGGCCAATGCATTGCCGCGAATGGCGTCCACCACAAACCGGCCCGCCTGACGGCCAATTTCATCCATATTCTGTGAGATGACAGTCAGCGGAGGGGTAAGCATGGGAGCCCAGTCGAAATCGTCCATGGCAATCAACGAGATATCCTGACCAATGTGGAAACCGTTCTCCTGCAGGCCCCGGAAGGACCCCATAGCCATCATCGTGTTCAAGGCGAACACCGCATCTGGATACGCTGAATCGTTTCTTTCCTGAAGTACACGGGACAGGTTTTCATAGGCGGACTCAGGGGTGTTATCGCACTCCACCACCGTTACATCGGCTTCGCAAGACTCAGCGGCTTCACGAAGCCCTTCGATACGGGCCTTGCCGGTGGGCCAGGAAGCCGGATAAGAGACCGCCGCAATACGCTTGTGCCCCAAGCGCCCCAAATAATCACCGACGAGTTTTCCCGCCTGCCGATTATCGCTCCCGACAAAAGGCCAATCTCCGGCTACAGTCGAAGGAGAATCCACGAAAATAACCGGCACGTGGAACGATTCGATGATTTTCAAAGCGGATTTACTCAGGGCATACGTTGCCACAATCGCCGCCGGACGTTGTTCGAACAACAAACGCAAAGATTGCTCTTCAGACTCGCCCATACCCGCGCGGTCCTTCAACATGTCGCTGACCACGGCATAATAGCCATATTCGCGAAGGGTGCTGTCGATCACCTGAGCAAGCATGGAGTAGTACTGGTTCCTGCCGCTTGCAGTAAGAATGCCCACGGTGTGACTGTTCTTCATGCGCAGGCCGGCGGCCATTTCATTACGCACATAGCCCAGCTCGGCAGCGGCGCGTTCCACACGAATCCGCGTGGATGCAGCCACTCCGCTTTCACCACGCAGAGCACGCGATGCAACATATACGGAGACGCCAGCGGCAGCACCCACATCTTTGAGTGTCGGCCTTGCATTCATCGCTCGCTCCTTTGCTAAACGTTTGTGATGATCATAGAATAACACAAACGTTTAGCATGCAAAGAATCAGCGTGTCGCACGACTTCCCTCTTTCGTCTCACTGCGCCAATTCCACCGTTCTACCGCCTAAAGATGGCAGAATTTCAACGAAGAGCTCCTCTGACCTTAAAACCAGAAGAGCAAGATTCTTCGACTTGCATACTTGCTCCGACACAGTCATCGCCCCGGCTCCGACCACAATGGCCACGCGGGCGAACGAATCGCATTGCCCTCATGTAGCAAATATGCTACACTCGTCTGCATGGAGAGGCCACAGTTCGAGATCTTCCGCGCCACGGACGGCAAATGCCCATTCATCGAATGGCACGACAGTCTTCCGCCCAAGGACGCACGAAAGTTCGATGCCGTGGTCCGGCGCATAGAAGAACATGGCATACCCATCTCGCTGAAAATGCAATGGGTGAAAAATTGGACGGCGAGATCTGGGAAATTCGATCACAGGTGGCCGGCAACATACAGAGGGCCTGTTACTTCCAGAAAGTCGGGGCGAAGTACGTCATCACCCACGGCTTCACAAAGAAAACCCAGAAAACACCGCCTCAGGAAATTGAGCGCGCGAAAGAAATAATGAAGCGATACAGGAAGGAACGCTGAACACTATGCCCACCATCAATTTTGACCAGTTCGTTGAGAGCAAGTACCGCAATCCCGAAGACAAGCGGCTGCTTGAAGAGGAGGAACGTCGTCTTGATGCCGCCGTGGCTCTTATGCAAGCCCGAGAAAACGCCGGACTGACACAAGAGCAACTGGCGGAAAAATCTAAAATCAGCCGAGTTACCATCAGCCGCATAGAGAAAGGCCGGATTAGTCCTTCCTTTCGCACCCTTGGCATTTTGGCTGACGCAATGGGGAAGAAACTTTCGATAAGTTTCTCCTGACACCATGCGGCACGCTAGCAGACTACTCTCCAGCCGTTGCGGCCCCATCTTATGAGTTTTGGAACGCGCTCTGCGGCCTCAATATATGCCATATATGCCACCGCAACCGCATAGGACGAAAACACCTTGCTGTGCGGGAGGGGTTTTGCTGGCTGCTGTTGGCGGGTGAAGCCCGAATTGATATCCATTGCAACAGTCCTTTCTAAACTACATGCTCGACGCTTTTCAATAGCCGACTTTGGCATTGAGCCTGTGCCGGCAGTGGATGAAGAAGATAAGGTCTCATCAACCAGTTACAACTGGCTTAAGTTAACAGCAGCAACCTTCCTTTCCCAACATCGTTGCAACTTCACTGGCATGCGGCAATGAAGGGATGGCGCCTGCTCTCGTCACCGTAACCGCAGCTGTGGCAGAGGCATACCGCATGGCGCGTTCCGGACTCCATCCAGCAGCCAGCCCATAGGAAAATGCTCCAATGTACGAATCGCCAGCCGCCACCGTGTCCACGGCATCAACAGGATATGCGGGCACGGATGCACTCCAACCAGAATCGTTATAGCAGATAGCACCCTGATGCCCCAGGGTAATAACCGCATTGCGATATCCGATTGCAGCCAAACGCTCAGCCGCTTTCCACGCGCTGTCCATATCGACGATAGGTATGCCGGTAAGCACCTCGGCCTCATGCTCGTTGGGAATCAACCAATCCACCTTGCCGGCAATCTCTGGCTGTAAAGCCGTGGCAGGTGCCGGATTGAGCACCACACAAGTTGAACATTCATATGCCATATCAATAGCTGCATATACCGTTTCCAGGGGGATTTCCAATTGCAGCACAACCACATCGCTGGCTTCCACCACCGGCCGCAAACGCTCCAGCTCTTGCGGATGAAAATCCATATTGGCACCCGGCACCACAACAATGCGATTGTGACCTTGAGCGTCCACTTGGGGATTGCCCACACCTGTTGACACATCAGGGGAACGCAACATGTATGAGCAATCCACCTGGTTCTCCTGCAAGGCCGCAAGCATGGCGCGGCCAAAAGCATCATCACCAAGTTTGCCCACCATGGTTACTTGCGCGCCCAGCCGTGCGGCAGTTACCGCCTGATTGGCGCCTTTTCCCCCGGGATATTGATGAAACGCATCACCGACGATCGTTTCGCCTTCCTTGACAAACTCCTGCGAAGAAATCACGAGATCCGTCATCAGACTGCCAATAACAGTGATGCGCGGCGTCTTTTGAGCCGTCATGTTAATTCTCCTTGAGCACACCCTGCTCAACCAATCGCTTGCCCAGCGCGCCACCGGGGTGGTTGAGGCCAAAGCCATAATCGTCGAAACCAATCAGCTTGGAAGCCGTCAGCCCCAAAGCGTCTCCCACCACCAACACCGCAGTGGTGCTGTTCGTGGGAGCGAGGTTGAAATCGTCAGCTTCGCGCTGCACATGCACTTGCAAGGCCACATCCGCCGCTTGGGCCAGCGTTGAATCGTTGTTGCCCGTGATGGCGATCAGCGTGGCGCGCTTCACCTTAAGCACTGGAAGCACGCGCAGGGTTTCCGCCGTTTCGCCGCTATTGGAAATGGCTATGACTACATCGCGTTCGGTGACCATGCCCAAATCGCCATGCACCGCTTCGGTGGCGTGCATAAAGAACGAAGAGATGCCGACGCTGGCAAAGGTGGCGGCGAGCTTTTCGCCAATATGGCCTGACTTGCCCACGCCAGTGAAAATAACCTTGCCTTGGCATTGCGCAATCAGACGGGCCGCCTCAGCGAAACTATGATCAATATGTTCCGCGACTTGCCCTACAGCTTCGAGTTCGGAATCAATAATCTGATGAAGGTACTGCATCACGTCAACGGATGCGAGAGATTGTTGATCAACCATAATCATTCCTTACAAATTTACAAATTGAGATATTGCGTGCGGCGCATTACCCACGCCGCACGCTTCTATAGCGAAAGGAGGCGAGTCTCCTTTTCGACGAATGGCCTATTGTCTGGCTCCCACAGTCAGGAGAATGTTGGCGAACGGCTGCAATTCCCCAGTGCCAATAGCGAGACGTAAATGAGCGTCATTACGCACCCTGTCATAGAAAGCGAAGCGCTCAATAGGCGTGATATCCGCGCTGCCCAGCAACTTGCGAAACTGCGCGAATATCGGGGGTTCATCGCGATCCGCGCCAGGAGACATGACTTCGGCATGCTCGATGGCAATGTGCCCGGAGACGGCACCTAACACATCGGTCACACTGGGAACACTTGGCCGATATCCCAACCGCACGATGCGAGCGGTTTGGCTGACTTCTGTGCTCAGCGGATAATTGCCGTCGGCGATCAGCACTGTGTCTCCGTGCCCACAGGATGCGAGCGCCTGCAACAGGTCGGGGTGAATCAATGTTGTGGTCAGCATGGCGTCTCCCCGGCTGGCGAAGAGTCGCACAACGCCTCCAAGCCGATTCGCGCAACAATAATGCCGCGGCGCTGCCAGGTGTAACTGACCAGCACATCGTTGGACGAGCCTTGCACCATGGTCGGATACGAGTATTCGCGCAACCCCGAGGTCACGATGCCAGCGTCGCCAGCCTCATATCCTTCCACCATTTGGCTCTCGTCCAATGCGGGCAGCTGAACACCATACGGCGTCTGGGGCGGCGTTGTGCCGTCTTCGACAACCAACTGCTGCTTCCATGTCAGGCCATCGTCGTCGCTGACGGAAATCACCAGCGGACAGCGCGGCCCCCAGGAATCCGACCCGGGGTTGTGCACAATAACCACACGCCCCGATGCGCCGGGCAGACGCAAGGCGCAGAAACCGGAGTTATTTTGCTCCAAAGCCACTGGAACAGCCTGCGACCACGTTTTCCCGTCGTCATGCGATTGCGTTCTGAACGCGCGGCCTTCCGTAGACCGGCACACTGCGACCAGTGCATCGCCAGACTGCCACAGCGTGGGCTGGATGATACCGGCGCCACGCAGTGAGCTGCGATCCAATGGCACTTCCGATAGCGACCAGTGCCGCCCGGAATCAGTGCTGATGTCAAACCTGCAGTTCCACCGGGCTTCGTCACCACCCGATTCCACGGAATTCGGCGCCACCCAGGTGCCCTGCGAAGTGACCAGCGGCGGGTTTTTCACCGGACCGCGCCCGCCCTGTTGATCATCAGGCACCAGTTCGAAAGCCGGCTCCCAAGTTGCACCACCGTCATGGGACACCCGGGCATACGTTGTCCAACGGGAAATCAGCGGGCCATTCTTGGCGAACAGCCATAAGCTGCCGTCAGGCGCATACGACAGCACCGGGTTCCACCATGAACGTCGATAGCCGCGCAGCACAACCTTGGGCTCGTCCCACGATCCCCCGATCGTACCGCGTGTCATCCAGATTGCATTATCCTGCGCACCTTCGCGTTCACCGGCGAACCAAGCAACAGTGATAATGCCGCTGGAAGGGTCCTGCACTAGGGTGGAGGCGTGGCATTGCTTCCAGCGCTGCCCGCTGCCAGACACCATATAGCGATCACACACAGAGCTCATTTACCGCTCACTTTCCTTGCCAATGGCATACAGATCCCTGCGGTACGTTTCAGGCGAGAGCCAAACGGCGATAGCAGTGATAACGGCACCGATCATCACGTATGCGGCAACATAGTACCAATGCTCGCCGTTGGCACCGGCCAACCATGTGGCGATAAACGGCGTCAGGCCGCCCGTGAGAATCGAGGCGATTTCACGACCACTCGCAGCACCGGAATACCGGCGATCGGCGGGGAACAGCTCGGAGAAGAACGACGGCTGCACAGCGTTGATGGCGTTATGCCCCAAGTTCAGCACGATGATATAGCCCAATACGATAAGCCCAAAAGATCCCGTTTGCAGTATCAGGAAGAATGGGAACGCGGTGAGGAACACCACCACGGTGCCGATCATATACACCGGACGACGCCCAATGCGATCGGACAGCCAGGAGAAGAAGCCGTGCGCCGGGAATGCCAACACCGACATGATGAGAATAGCCCAGTTGAGCCAATCTTTCGGAATGCCCAAATGTTGCGGACCATAGGACAACGCGAAGGTGCACAGCAGGAAGTAGGGCAGGGACTCGGCAAAACGCAGTCCTAAAATGCGCAGCAGATCACGCCAATCTTCAACGAACACCTTGTAGAGGGGGCCATGTTCCTTCTCCGCGGGCTTGGCGGCGGACTTGGCAGCAGGTTGGGCAGCAGGCTTGGCGGCGGTCTGAGCCTGCTCGTCACGCGCAGCCATCGTGGCCTCCAGGTTCTCAACGGTCAGCGAACGATTGCGGCCTTCCTTCTCCTTGGCTGCCATGGTCTGCGTGAACACAGGGCTTTCTTCCAAGGAGCGACGCATCCACAGACCCATAACCATCACCAATGCGGAAGCCCAGAACGGCACGCGCCAACCCCAGCTCAACATCGCGTCCTCAGGCAGGGTGTAAACCCAAGCGAAAATCAAGGTGATGATAATCTGCGAAGAGAAGCCGCCGGTTTGCGGCCACGCTGACCAGAAACCGCGTGATCTCTTGGGTGCGGACTCCAGCACGATAAGCATCGAACCGCCCCATTCGCCGCCGACTGCGAAACCTTGGACCAGTCTAAGCACGATAAGCAAAATCGGTGCCGCTATACCAATGGTTTCCACTGAAGGAATACAGCCAATAAGGAAAGTGCCCGTACCCATAATCAGCAGAGTCAAAATCAGCGTGGATTTACGGCCGCTTTTATCTCCGCGGCTGCCGAAGAACAAACCGCCAAGAGGTCGGGCCAAGAATCCCACCGCAAAAGTGGCAAACGACGACAGCGCGGCCACAAATGTACTTTGGTGCGCGAAGAACACGCTGGGGAAGGCAATAGCCGATGCCGTGCCATATACAAAGTAGTCGTAGTACTCCAAGGTATTGCCGATGAAGCTGGAAATCGTAACCTTGGATAGGTATTTTCTTTGACTGGGGCTAAGCTTATCGCTTGAAGCTGTTGCTTCACTTATTGTCCTATTCATTCGATCCTCCTAATTCGAATGACGATGGTGAGTCGCTCCATCCCGCCTCTGTTCTTTCGGGATGGAGCATTTTATACGGTTTTACCGTTCGATGTTCGTGTTGTGCAGCAGATGCGCAATCGCCTCCTTTACTGTTTCGTCAGGTTCGTCAATTGACATGCGGCATGCTCCCATAGCAATGCCAAGTTCGTTCAGCGCATATTTGAGATTGGCGATACTTGGCCCAAGCACTTTTACCAAGGCTTGCACGTTACGCTGGGCCGCCTCTTGGGCCTCCTCGTCGTCAGCGATAAAGGCATCGCGCAAAGCGGCCCACGCCTGGGGCGCCACACCGGATACGCCGGAAACCACTCCGCGCCCACCTGCGGCAAGCACATGAGGCAAATCGGCGTCATTGCCGGACCACAAGGGCATATTCGGTGCCGCCTGGCGATATTCCTCTATCCTTGTGGAGGCCGCTCCGGACAATTTGACTCCATCGATGCCCAGCTCGGCCAGCTTGCTCAGGGTAACGGCCGACACATCAGTGCCAGCGACATCGGGGAATATATAGGCATACAGCTCGCCTTCCACCGCATCGCGCAGCTTGCGATAATACTCCAGCACACCGTAAGCCGAAGCGCGCAGATAATAAGGCGTGATGGCCGCAAAGCGCGTGGCACCCAATTCCGCAGCCTGCTTGGCCAGCTCCAACGCTTGATAAGCCGAGGGAGCGCCAACATGCACAATGGTGCGTTCGCAACCGAATACCTGCAGAGTCCAGTCGAACAGCGCAATTCGTTCCTTGGCGCTTAGCGCGGGGAACTCACCATTGGTGCCTGCGCACAGCACACCGTCCACATAGGGCTCGATGCGGCGAAGAAACTTCGTGTTTTCCTCGCGACTTAATTCCCCATCGGCATCAAACGCCGTGACGGACGCGGTGATAATTTCCGGTCTGACTGACATTCTGGCAACTCCTTTGTTCTGGTTAACAATGCCTGATTACAACCACATTGTTTACTGTTAACATTTAACACTATAGCATGAGACTTGCTATACTGACAAATCAGTGACACGGCTTGAGCCTCTTCGCGACTTGAGCCTCTTACTGCAAAGGAGCATGATGAAGCGACCCCCACTGGACTCCCCTACCGGCACACGAGTGGTTGGCACCTATGCCATGGATGACGGCAACAACGAGCATCGCCAGACACTAATCACATCGATAATGCGCTCCGGATTATGCACCGGGCTGGAGATTCCTTTCCTGTCCGCGCAATACGGCGACTGCGCGTGGTTATGGCCGTTGCTGCCCGCAGATTCCCGACATGTGTTCACTATGGTTACCGCAACCATGGAACGCATCGGCTCCAACCCTGAGTTCGGGCTGGCTTCCACCAACGCGCAAGGCCGGCGCGAAGCGTTAACGATGATGCGCCACGTGGCCGAAACCATTTATTGGTTGCATAGCTCCTCGCCGCTCACCATCGCAGCTGTGGAAATCCACAGCGCTCCATCGGGAGGGAGCATCGAGGCTTTATATGAATCAATGGCGACAATGGTCCAATGGGACTGGGCGGGCGCGGCACTGGTTATCGAACACTGTGATGCCGCAGTGCCAAACCATAAAGCCGTCAAGGGGTTTTTGCCGCTGCATGAGGAAGTCCGACTGATCGATGAGCTGCGCGCCACCACTGCAACCACATTGGCCCTCACCGTTAATTGGGCTCGCAGCGCCATTGAATTACGCGATCCCGATGCGGTGCCCGAACACATACGTTATTGCGACGAGCGTGGTGTGCTTGGTGGCCTGATGTATTCAGGAACCTCAGCCATCAGCGGTCCGTACGGGTCGGCATGGAGCGACACCCATGCGCCGATGCAAGCCGAACAGCGCTTCGGAGAACCCACCTCCGCCCTGACGAACGAGCGGCTCTCGCTCACCCGTCGCGCAGTGAATAACCCTCTGCTATATGACGGTGTCAAAATGGCGATACGCCCTGACGATGCCCCCTTGGAGCGCCGTTATGCCTATCTTGAATACGCATTGCGCGGGCTGCAAACGGCCAGTGCTCTGCGCAAAGAGCACAAGGAGTAATGCTAAGCAATGCGCTAGTTTTGCTGCTGCAACGCACGCATCATGCGACGCAATGAACCATCGAGATGACGGTTCACCAGCGTTTGCACATCCACCGACGTGCCCTTGCGCAAGGATTGCAAGATGGCGACATGGTCGTCAAAGGACGGCGTCAAATCAACATCTTGCGCATTGGTGACTTCCAGCATCACCGAAAATGTGGGCATCAGCGTATGCCAGAATCCAATCATGCGCTGATTGCCGGAGTCTTTGATAAGCTCGTCGTGAAAAGTCAAATCCGACTGCGCATACGCACCGATATCATCTTGGCCCAGCGCCGATTCCATACCAGCCAAAGCAGATTCCATGCCCTCCCACGACACAGATGCGTCGCTACTGACGATATGCTCGACTGCGATTTCCTCGAAGGCTACGCGCACTTCATACATATCGCGCACATCCTGCTCGCCAAGCCCGCGAACAATATAGCCTTGGCGCCCCTTATACACCAAGCCTTCAGTTGCCAGCAGGGTCAAAGCATCGCGCACAGGCCCGCGACTGACTTCATATTCATCGGCTATTTCCGTCTCCACCAAACGCGCCCCGTGTGCTATGTCACCGTGGATGATTCGTCGGCGCAAATCATCAACGATTTGCTGTCCCAGCAAACGCATGCGCAGTGGAGTTGCCATATCCGCTCCTTTAAGCATAGTTGAGCAATATTCGGTAATCGCTTCACATCTCTGCTTGAATTATAGGAATACGGATGTGACCTGATCCTCGTTCCGCGTTTCCTCTCACTTGACTGGGAGATGGTGGTGCCACGGCACCAATCGCCTATCCGGCGAACGCCTCGCGAATCTGCGCGGCGGTACCGTAGGACGCCTGCGCGCCGTAGCCCATAGCCGCGTAGGCGGACACGTACGCGGCAAGCTGCGCGGATTCGGAAAGCGACATATTCGAAGCGAGACCAGCCAACACGGTGCCCATGAAGGAATCGCCACAACCAGTAGTGTCGACGGCCTTCACATGAACCGGCGCGATGCGCTGGATCGGCTCTTCGGCAGTGGCGTCAAGCACCACGGAACCGTCACCTCCCAGCGTCACCACCGCCTGCTCGAAACCGAACGAGCGCATTTCGGCCAGAACATGACCCCAGTCGAGGGTATCCCAGTCATCGTCTTCGGGCTCGTCGATGCCGAGCAGCTGCGCCATTTCATGCTCGTTGACGAGCAGAATGTCACAGGCGGCCACCAACTCGGCCGGCAGCGACGGCGTGAACGGCGAATCGTTGAGCAGTACCTTCACGCCCGCCTCATGGCAGATGCGCGCGGCGGCGGTCACCGTCTCGATCGGGCTTTCAAGGCACAGGCCGAGCACGGAAGAACGCAGCAGCGCCTCACGCACGGATTCCACGTAGTCCACGGTCACCTGCGCGTTGGACCCGGGAGAGTACACGATGGCGTTCTCGCCGGCTGCATCCACGGTGATCACAGTGGTTCCGCTTGGCCCGAGCACGCGGCGCACATGCGTGGTGTTCACGCCCGCCTCGGCCAGCGCGCCGAGCAGGAACTCGGCATTGGCGTCGGAACCGACTGCGCCGAACATCTGCACAACGGCACCGATACGTGCGGCCGCAGCCGCCTGATTGCCTGACTTGCCACCCGGCAGCAACTGCAGCGGGCCGCCGGTGATGGTCTCCCCCGGCCCGGGCAGTCGTTGCGCAGTGACGGTGTAGTCCGCGTTCATGGAGCCGACCACCGACACCGTGCCGTGGATTCGATCCAATGCAGAGAGTACTTCAGACGCGCTCACCTTTGCCTCCTTGTGATGTGGTTGCTCCATGATTTTCCAATGGTTTTCTAATGATTTTCGATTATTGACATTCCAGTGCGCCCACGGGCGGCTCGCTCAGTCGATGCGGCAAGCCGCCCGTGAAACCTTCCGTGAAACTTATTCCCCGGCCTTCTCGGCTTCCAGCGCGTGGTTGCCCTCGTAGATCTTCTTCTTGAATGCGAAGAACACGATCAGGCCCAGCAGCGCGACGGCGGAACCGATGAGCAGCAGGTTGGAGAAGCCCGCGGCATCGCCGGTGGTGCCGACGATGGAGGAACCGGCCATCGCGTTGGAGCCGAGCAGACTGCCGATGATGGCGATGCCGATGGACGGCGAGACGTTCATGGCCAGATCGTTCATGCCCACGCCACGGCCGGACTCGTCTTTTTCGATGGTGCCCAATACGGTGGAGACGACCGGCGAATACATCAAACCGCAGCCGGCGTAGAATACGCAAGCGAACAGGGTGAGCACCAGGAAGCCGGAGTTCACGCAGAATGCAGCGCCCGTCCAGCCGACGAACATAAGAGCGCCGGCGGTCACAATCCCGTTCCTGATGCCGATCTTACCGACGATCAAGCCGGAGCAAGTGCCCACGACAGCGGCGACCACGTACGCCCACACGATGTACAGCGACACCTGCGTGGTGGACATGCCATACAGTGTGGTGCCGATGGCGTTGAAGATGGGCGACAATGCATAGTTCACGAAGTAGAACACGAGGATCAGACTGATTGCGCGCAGCCAGCGGGTGTTCTTGAAGAATGCGGGGGTGATGAACGGGTTGGCGGCCTTGTTGATGTACACGCCGAACACCACATACAGCAATATGGACACCACGAGCATCCACCATGCCATGTACGAGAAGAACAGGGTCAAGAACGCGGTGGCGAAGCCGAAAATCACAAAGCCGAGCGCGTCGACCTTCTCGCCATTGCCGCTCTTGGCCGGCAGGGTCTTGAGCAGAATCGGCAGGAACAGGATGGTCACCGCCGGAATCAGGAACAGATACTGCCATGCGATGGAGCTCAGCATGCCGGCCGCGAACACGCCGATGGAAGCGGACAGCTGGTATGCGGCGGTGAACAGGCCGAAGAAGATCACCTTCAAATCGTTGCGCAGATATTTGGTGGCGACCACCAGGAAGGCGGAGCCTGCCACCTGTTCGCCGGCGGTCTGCAGCACACGCGCGATGATGACGGTCCACAGATTGGCGGTGAAGAAGAAGTTGGCGATGAAGCCGAACAGCGAGCCCACGAACAGGGTGACGAGGCCGACCGTCACGAGGCGGCGCAAGGAGACGAAGTCGCCCAGCGAACCGTAGATGAAGCACACGATGCCGAGCACAATGCTCGGGAATGCGGTGATCAGGGAGGCCTGGTTCGGCGCGCCCACATCAGCGCCCACCTGCTGGAACACAAGGTTGAACCCTTGCAGACACAGGGTGCCGAGCACGAACGTGATGAGTAGCGGAATCAGGGCGCGGATGGCCATCTTGTTGCTGCTGACCGGATCGTCGAATGGATCGATGGCCGCTTTTGTGTTGTCACTGGTCATATCAATCTCTTTCAAATTTCAAATTTCAAATTTCATGTTTCATATTCGATATGGAAAGTATGGAAAAGAACGTGCCGCTTAGAGCGCGCATGCTCATTTCGCGTTCTTGGCGAGCCCCGAAATACGCGTCATGAACTCGTTCAGGAACCTCGGCACGTCCACGCCCACGGCCACCTTCATGGTCTTGTTCGCGTCGTTGAGCCGGGTTTCATCGCCGATGGTGCGGCCGCGGGTCGGGCCTTCGACGTCGACCTTCATATTGATGTCGAGCATGGTCACGAGCGTCGGGTCGACCGCCACGCCTACGGCGAGCGGATCGTGCAGACCGCAACCGCCGAGGTGCGGCGCGGTGGTCTCGTAGGCTTTGATGTAGTAGTCGGTCATGTCGGCGAGGAACGCGCCGGCCTTGGTGCCGAGGTCGCGCCACTGCTGGGTTTCCTTGTACGTGAGCAGGGTCTGCAGGGTCACATCGAGGCCGATCATGGTCACGGGCGCGCCGGAACGGAAGAGATAATCCGCCGCATCCGGGTCCTGCGAGATGTTGGCTTCGGTCCATGCGTTCACGTTGCCCGGAACTGTCAGCGCACCGCCCATGAGCACGATTTCGCCGATCTCATCCTTGATTTCCGGCGCCTTCTTGAGAGCCGCCGCAATGTTGGTCATCGGGCCGGTCGGCACATAGACGAGATCCTTGCCGTAGGTTTTGACGGCGTCGATGATGAAGTCGACCGCGGATTCGGTTTCGATGGAACGATTGGAGTCGGGGATGTCCACATCGCCGATGCCGTTGTTGCCGTGGATGAACGCGGAGATCGGCAGCACTTCGAAGTGATCGGTGGTGCTGGAGTGCGGCAGACCTTGGTAGACCTTGACTTCCGGGTGGCCGAGCAGGTCCGTTACGGCCAGCGCATTGCGCACGCCCTGCTCGACGAGCACGTTGCCATAGGTGCCGGTGATGCCGATGAGTTCGACCTCCGGGCTTCCCAGAGCGTAAGAGATGGCCAGGGCGTCGTCAACACCGGTGTCCAGGTCCAGAATCAACTTCTTCATACTTATGCCTTTCTTCATTGACAGGCCTGCCGACGGTCCGTCACCACACGTCCCATTATCGTCAGTTTTGTTGCGCACAAACAATCGAGCACATCCTCGACCTTGCTGTCAGGTTTATGATAAAGCGTTTTATCATAAAGGTCAAAACGTCTGATCTACTTGCGTGTCGTTTGGCTTGCCACTGACGAAAGACTCTTCCCTGTGTGGGAGTTTCGGCGTTTGCGTCACGGCCCAACTCGCCAGAGGAAGGCGCTACGCGCGAGCTTCGGCGCAAGTGGCCTGAACCAGTTTCGGGGTGAGCAACTGGACTCGCGGATGGCACAGCCAAAGGCGCTCCCCCTCGTTTTCAGCGCTCGTGGAGTCGGGATCGCTCTTGCTCTTTGCGCCGGTGCGGCCAATGGTGGCGTCAGTGCGGGAGAGGAACGTCTGCCAGCAGGCTCTTGCCAGATCGGCGACGCTTTGTTCGACGGTGGCCATGTGCAAGGCAAGGCCGAATCGCTTGAGGATATTGTCATAGCCGATCATCTGCATATCCTGCGGCACCTGCAGCCCGCGCTCAACAAGACGTTGACGGAACCCCAGAGCCATCACATCGTTACAGCAGAACACAGCCGTGGCACCGCCATCGATGATGTGATCAGCCGCATAATAACCGCTATCGAAACGGTAATCGCCGGCAACACACAGCGAGGAATCGAAATGCCTCCCAGCCTGCTCGAGGGCATCCACAAACCCGCGTTTGCGGTCAAGCGCACTCGATTCCGCAATATCACCCGTCACGATGCCGATGCGTTGGTGACCGCCTTTCAACAGATACTGCGCGGCAAGACGACCGCCCATATAGTTGTCGAATCCGACGGCATCGCACCAACCATTCTGCACGAGTCGGTCGATGAGCACCACCGGGCAGACCATCTGTTCCACGTCGGCTCGCAACTCATCTTCGGCAGCACAGGATTCACGCGCGGGAATCAGCATCATGTCATCGATGCCTCGGGAAGCGAGTCGAACCATCAGATCATGTTCAATGGCACGCGAATCGTCGGAATTGGCCACGACCAGCGAATAGCCTTGCGCGGCGCATTCGTTTTCCACACATTTCGACAGCGCGGCGAAGAACAGATTCTCAATGTCAGGCACAATCAGCGCCACGAGCTTCGATTGCTCGGTCACCAGGCTGCGCGCGCTCTGATTGGGCACGTAATGCAGCTCCGCGGCCGCTTTGGCAATCAGCTCGCGCTTTTCCTTCGACACGCGCGCCGGACGCTCGTTAAGCACCAGCGACACAGTGGCCACCGACACTCCCGCGGCCTGCGCCACATCTTTCAGCGTTGCGCGCCGTACCATGCTACCCCCTTAGAACATCTCCCTTCTAGCATAAAATCATCGCGCGCATTGTCTAATTGAAAGAGCGACACCCGCCAGATTGGAGATGAACCAGAAACCAGCCCGAGGGGATGTTGCATTCCCAATCAGACAACGCGTACGCGGGTTCCAGTGATCGTCGCAACACCTGGATGGCATCTTCCTGAACCAGTCGGGTCTTGTCTTCGATGCTCTGTGATTTATTCCCAGTGCAAAGCCGTTGCGATTCCAGCTGCGTACGCATCGTTCGCATCGAGGAAATGCTGTATCTCCATGGCATACTCATCTCCACCTTCGATATTCTGCACAAGGTACATGAGCGCGAGCAGTGACGATGCCACGGATTTCTTCCCGTATTTGAAATCAGTAAACGCGGTTCGCATGTCCCGCGTCATAGGTGAAGGGATAACCATCTCCCTATGCCACAGCCTGGCATGATGCGAACACAGATTGCGCAGATAGACCATGGCATGAATAACCTCGGAGGAAGTACGCAGATTGGTATGCAACCCAACCGATTTGTACAATTCCCTGAGCGTCTTGGCATCCGCATGCAGGGAGATCATTCGAGAAAGCGTATCGAATGGAAACGTCTCAACGGCTGCCCACACAGGCACAGCCCTTCCGCTACGCCGGTAATGGCGTATGCACACTTCGTTGGACATGTCCATCCATTTGCTCATGCTGCGCAACAGATTGTCGCGCAGGAGCTCACCGCGTTTGTTGCACACGTTCTTGTAGGATTCGGGACTCATATACGTATAAGCACCGCCATTGGATGCCAGCAAGTACGCAAACCTTGAACGTATGGAAAGTTCCACCTTTGCGGTTCCCTTGAGAATGATATTCCGCAATACTTCATCCATTGCATAGGGAACAAGGAAATCAACATCTCGTATTCCCGGCTTGTACCTGTTATCACCACCTGCGGGGTTTAGCTGGAAGGAACGGAAATAGCCCGAGAGACGGTAGTAATTGCAATCAAAGAGCGCCTGCCGCAGTTTCGCTTCATCCGTGATTATCAGACCGCGATCCGCCATCAGGTCAATCATCTGGTCAATGGTTTTCGCAGGCTTGAGTTCCGCTCCGATATGAGAAGAGCCCCCAGGTTTGAGCACTGTAAGTAGGCTTAGGGAGCTGCTGTTATCCGCCATAATAATCATTTCCTCCCGTTTTGAAAAGTCTGCGGCGTGCCCTGTTTCCAGCCATATTATTCGCGTCCATAGCCCGTTGAGTGCAGCCATATCAAGATATTGCACACCAGTCCAGATGATGTCATGCGAAAACCCTTGAAAACCTACGATTGCGGGGGATGCCGAGGCTGTTACGCCCCAGAAAGACAGCCCCTTTCGTTATTTCGAGTGTCGTCCCGTTCACTGTCATTTCGAGCGAAGGCCGTAAGGCCAAAGTCGAGAAATCTTGGCGGTGACGGCGCATATTGGCGAAAGGATTTCTCCACTCGCTTCGCTCGGTCGAAATGACAAGAGAGGGACGAGGCCCAGGCGAGACAACAGATTCAGACAACGCAACCATAGATTCAGGGAAGACAACCATAGATTCGGACAGAATAGCCAATCGATATATAAAGCTGACAAAACTTCCTTTGTCGGTTTTGTCAGTTTTTGGTACGATGAGGAGAAACAAGCGCTAACTTTGGAGGCAGCTATGAGCGCAGTATTGGAGCATCCGCACACCAAGGGCACCACGGTCACGATGGGAAACCGCGCCCTAGTCGCCGCCGACGGCGAGGTGACGGAACTAAGCGGTGAGGCCTTCGAGGCGGCATTGAACGCGGCGCTGGGTGTCATGGGACGCCATCGAATGGTCACCACCGGGCAAGCAGCGAAACTCCTGAACTGCTCCCCCCGCACCGTTGCACGTATCCTCGACTCCGGCCGATTGCCCTTCACCCGCAACGGCGAAACCGGCCGACGCATGGTCGACGTGGTCGACGTCATGGACTACCAACGACTGGAACGCGAACGCATGCAAGCCTCCCTGTCCGCCATGCGGCAGGCGGCGCAGGAGATTGCGATGAACGACGACGAGCTGGCCTCCTACGTCGCCCAGTTCGACTGACGGAAAGGCGAAACATGACCAAACCGGTGGCCCTATTGGATGCCAACGTGTTCCCGCCCGTCTGGCTGCTTGACATCCTGCTCACATTGGACGAGCATAATCTCATCGACGCCGTATGGTCCGAACGCATCCTCGACGAGGTACACCGCACATTGGTTGAACGTCAGCGCCGCAACCCAATCCAAGTGAAACGCTTCCTGAACGCGATACGCTCCATGAACCCCACACACTGCGCATACGGATGGGAACCGCGCGAGGCACTGCTTGAACTGCCTGACCCGGACGACAGGCACGCGCTCGCCGCCGCCTTAGTCGCTGATGCTGACTACATCGTCACCTACAACCTCAAGGATTTTCCATCGGATTATCTCCGCCAATACTCGATCCAGGCTATCCACCCAGACGATTTTCTGTGCACCATGCTGGAACACAACCAGAACGGCATGTTAGACGCGATAGACGATGTTATTTCCAGCAAGGACAACCCGCCGCGCACCATACGTGAAGAAATCGATCACCTCAGAGCGCTGCGGCTCTGCACGTTCTCCGACAAACTGGAAAACCTACTCGCCACGAACGCCAACTGAGGAGCTCTACAACATAGGAAACATCCCCGAGGAACCCAACAACGAAACCGGAACCGAAGAATGTCATACGACAAGCTCGTCGAACGACAGCAGCCAATCCCGGTAGCACTCGTACTGCTTACGCCGCACCTCAATCTCCGCGGGCAAGCCGGAAGACAAGTCGTTAGTGAGCTTGTCGAAACAATCGAGGATAGAGACAATTCTTCATTGCTCTTCTAAAGGCGGTACTGGGATTCGTGGCCTCGCCGGCGAGGGGAATGGAGCGGATGACGGGAGTCGAACCCTACCTGACCAAAGCCAGAAAGCCGCTAAATTCCAGTGATTTAGCGGCTTTCTCTGGCTTATCGCAGACCTATATGACAACATGGTGACAACAATTTAAGAACAACTCATTTTGCGCCCTCTCAACATGCAGCACACACACGCTGCCGCACACTCATGGTTGCCGCTCATTATTAGTCACCTTTGATGAATTGGCTGATTCTGGGTGCGATTGCCAGCAGGTAGACCGGATGCGTGATAGCGGCGAGCAGGATCCACCAGGTGGGCCATCGCATCGGGCTGTCGGGGATCGTGGCGAGGCGATCCGCGACCACGAGGCATATGAGCATGAGCAGCGTCCAGAGGATGATGTGCACGCCCATCGTCTGTTCCCGCCACCAGTACATGACCGCCGCTTTGCTTGCCGCCGCGTAGACGATGACGACCAATAGCGGTATGCCGCATACGATGACGAAGATCACTAGCATGACTAAAAGGGTGAGCGGCCCGTTCCACCAACCCTGCGGGATGATTCCACCGATCCACGTGCCGGTGCTGTTGAACCATTTCCCGATCGCGGAAAGCTGTTGGCCGCGCGCATGGACCCATTCCGGCAGCGAAGCCATGAGGGCATGCCACCTGCCCTGCATGATGATGACAAGCAGGGGAATCACGGACGCGCACACGCCCACGCACAGGGCGAACAGGACGCGCCTGTCTTTCCCGCGCTGCCTGTCGGCATCGTTTCGGAGTCGCTCCTGTTCCTGTTCGGCCTGTTGTCTGACCTGTTCGGCGATGTTTTCCCGCAGTCGTTTCCGTTCGCCGTCGAGTTTCGCCCGGTCGCTTTCGAGGCGCGCTTCATCCTGCTTGAGTGTGGCTTCGCGGTTGAGGATGCGCCTACAATGCTCTTCCTTTTCTGCGCAATCGTGTTCCCTCCGTTTGGTTTCTTCGAGCAGCCTGCTCGTCTCGTTGAGTTCGGAGAGTTGTTTCCTGAGCGTCCGATTCGCTGACAAGAGCCTCTGATTCGTTGATCGAAGCTCTCGATTCTCGGATGAGAGCGTCGAATTCCCGTCCCGCAGCTCCGCGATCTGCCGTTCGAGTTCCCTGTTCTCCGCTTCCAGCCGGATCATGTCGGTTCCCATGGTCGGGGTCGTGTTCGCTGGTTCCTGTGGTTTCATCCGGTCGAACATTTGGGAGAACATGTCGCCCATCGGATCGGTTTCCATACTGGTGTTCCTTGCTGTCTGGTTCATGATGCTGTTCCTTGTTCGTCTGTTCGGGCGGTGTGATTCCGGCGAGACGGGCCGCGATCCGAATCTTGTCGAGTTCGCGCTGGCATTCGAGCAATGCCTGTTCGCGGCGTTCGATCTCCTCGCGGGTCTCGACTATGAGGTCGGTGTCGTTGTTGTCGATCGCGTCGTTCAACGCGATGACGGCGGCGCGCAGTTCGCCCCGCGCCCAGTCCGCACGGTTGTTCAGGTCCCTCAATCCCTTGGCGAGGTCGCAGCCGCCCGCGCGTTGGATCCTGCACGCCGCGTTCAATCCCTCCACCATCATCGCCAGTTCGTCGAGTTTCCTGGCCTGCGACTGGTAGTAGCGGCGCTGCGCCTCGCTGGACGCGTAGCGCACAATCCGCGTGCGGGGCGTTGCCGTCAGGGGTTCGATGCGCCGTTCCGGACGGCCGAATGCATCCGCCAACGTGGTCGCGGTGAAGCGTGCCGCATACCTGTTCGACCTGTCCGTGAGCATGCCGGTGAACGTTTCCGGCACGAGCAGATGCCACGTGCCGCCGTCCCGGTGCAGCATATTCACGGGCAGGTTGACCTTCCGTTGGCGTTTGGAACCGGGCAGCCACACGCTTACCGTGCGCTCGTTCTCGGTGGCGACGAGCTTGTTGTTGAACGTCAGGTGCAGCATGCTCCCACCATTCGAAAGCCTCGCCCCGATCTGGTCGAGCGAGTACGCCGGACCCAAACGGGATCCGCGGAACCTGCGCCCCGTGGCCTGGTCCATGAACGTCGCCTCGCCGCCGCGCATCGCCAAACTTATGCCGTGCGAGTCGAGCAGGCGCGACAGTTCGGCGATGTTGCCCGCCCTGGCGGCGTCGAGGTCGATCAGGATGCGCATCCGCTCCTTGACTCCCCCGCCCTTCGCCGCCGCGTACAACTCGTTCATGCCCACGCCAAGACCGTTGGACGCAACCGTCCTCGCTCCGGTTCCGGGCAGCGGACTGTCATCCTGGCCGGGCGTATGCCGCATCGCCGCGACCAGTTCCGCATGTTTCATGGCGGTTTCCACGTTCGGGTTCTCCAGTATGCCCAGGCCCTCGCGGCGGCACAGTTCGTCGCTGATCGCACGCCACCGGTCGATGCTTCTGCGGGTCAGGCGCATCTTCCTTCCCGTCCTGCGGTTCGCCGCGCAGATGACGATGTGGTTGTGCAAATGGTGCCGGTCCACGTGCGTGCAGACCACGTACTTGTAGTCGCCGCCCGTGATCGCCTCGGCCAGCATCACGCCCAGCTCGTGCACCTGCCCCGCCGTCACCCGCTCGTCCGGGCTGAACGAATGCTTCAAGTGCAGGGCGAGCACGCCGTCCCTCCGCAACCCGTTCGCGCAGCGCTCCAAGTCGTGGATCATCGGCTCCGCCAGCACGTCCGCGTCACGCTTCTCGCCGCTGTAGCTCGCGTACACGAGCCTGCCGTCATCGTTCTTCGCGGGGTTGATGACGTAGCGGATCGTAGCCGGAAGATTCGTCTTGACCTTGCTCCCAAGCTTGACCACGGCCATCAGTACAACCCCTGCGCAGCGTCGATCCGGGCCTTCTCGCGCTCCATCTCCGCCACCCTCCTGTCGATCGAGGCCAGCAGATCCCGCAGCTCACGCACCTGCTCCGCGTCCACCGTGCCGGTCAGGTTCGCGATCCTGGCGACCTGGTTCACGTTCACGCCGATGCGGTGCAGCTCAGCCTTGAACGCCTCCGGATCGCTCGCCAGCGTCACCGAAACGTTCATCAGCCCGCCGTGCATGAGCGTCTGCCGGGCGAAATCGCCCCACCTCCTGTACACCGGAATGTTCCTCGACCAGCGCTCGTGGACTCGTCTGGCCTGCTCCCATTCCTCCGGCGTGAACATGATCTTCCTGCAGATGCTGCGCCTGCGATTGTCACGCCAACCCACCGGACACCTCCACACGAGAAGCGAAGCGCATCGTTTTTCCAGCCGCGAAAGCGGTCCGGAGGCTCCGCCGACCAAGGGGAACGGGTCTCCCGTCAAGCCGCCCCGGCCCCGCGGGGCGAGCAAGTGTGGCCACACATGCGTCGCTTGCTACTCCCATATTCGCATCCACGAACTGGGAGCCATCGTGCACGGCCTTGAGCAAACTCTTGGCGATGTTGTTCATGTGCCTGTCCTTTCATGTTTCATCCGGCATGACGATTGCGACGCGGACCCGCTCCGGGCTTGGCGTGAGGCTGGTTCACATCGCACTATCGACGCTAAGGCCATTTGGAGGAAACTGATTTAGACAAGACCCACGAAACAGGCGAAAGGTTACATTAGGCCTTGAAAAACAAGGGAAGCGCCACGAGAAAAATTTCCGTGGCGCTTCCCTTATCCGACTGGTTGAATGAGTGAGAGCCGAAAGCGATTGCCTATTCCTGTTCGGCCATCTCCGCGTATCGGTCGAACAGAATCTGCAAGCGCTCGTCGCCCGTCCTGCACGACTGCGTCACGCCATACGCCGCTTCGACGTATTCGGGCCAACCGAGGTTTGTCGTAAGTAAGTGAGCGCGAAACCGTTGTTTGTTCGTCATTGAAGGTGAGCGCGATCAATGCCTGCGATTTCACTTGTTGTCTCGTCCGGTGTTGACGCGGTTTTCGGCGTCGTATTCCAGACGGAGACGTGAATACCGTGACCACACTCTCACCGGACAATGGCAGGGATCTGCGAATTCCATGTCCGAGCAGACCGTCTCGTCGTGTATTTTCGCGACAACGACACCGTCGCACTAGTGCTCATGCGCACCGGCAGTCATGACGCTCTCTTCAAAACAGTCGATGCAAAAACATCAGGAACTACAGGAGCACGCCTCGCAAGACAATATAGGCCCACACTCCCCAGCAAGCCATTCAATCGCGTGGATCCGCTGTCCTGAAACCAGCTCAAGGAAGGGGACCGGCATGTATGAACTCAACGGAATCATGATCGTAGGCGAGATAACGCCCGAACTCAAGGTCGTGAACGCACGAGCGACCAACGACTGGATGATGCTCGTCACCTTCTCTAACGGAGAGACCCGTGTCTTCGACGGCACCAATCTCTTCGGAAAACCCGTCTACGAACCGCTGCGCGATCAAACGGTTTTCGACGATTTCGCCATTGACCACGCCATCCTCACATGGGACAGCAGCATCGACATCGACACCAACAACCTCTACAACCTGACCTACCCCTACGACACCATCACGGACACCAGCTCCGCCAATACGCCCATACAACTACGCCCATGCAACGCGAACTCGTTCACTGATCAACAACATTCCAAAGACCCGGCAATCGCTTGTATCACAGGCCTGACATTGCCGATTGCAGCAGCATGATTCACTGTTTCGTTGTGGCAGTTCCGCTGGTTTCGGTGTTGATGATGAGCTGGTCGATCAGGGCATGCGCTTGGTCGCGGCTGATGGGGGTGGCGCTCAGGAATGTCCAGCGCACGATCAGCAGCATCGTGTTCGCGCAGAAATCGGCCAGCAGGTCCTGCGGCAACCCTCCAGCCACTTCGAGGTGGTAGCAGTGGTTGGCACGGAATGATTCACGTATGCGAGCGATGAAATACGCGGTCAGGCTGCGCATCAACGCCCCGTCGAGTCCGTTGTGCGCGAATATCTTCCTCATCAGTTCGGCGTTACGATCGAATAGATCCGCGAACCTGTCGAACAGCGTGTGGAACCCGTCCCTGGTCCCTTCGAAATCCCGGGGTTCCATCGAGGCGGCGAACCGCGCCCAGCAATGGTTGAGCAGGTCGTATTTGTCGGCGAAGTAATTGTAGAACGTTGCCCGCGGGTAGTCGGCTCGCTCGCAGATCGCGTTCACCCTGACCTGTTCGAACGACTGCTCGCCCACCAGTTCGAGCAGCGCGTCCGCCATGCCGTTGAGGATTCGCCGCCCCGCGCGAGTGCCTGCACGTTGTTCATCCGCCTTCATGATTCCAGCCTATCCGTTCCCTTAGTCGTCTCACAGTTCTTTCCGACAGTCCGATTGCCGTCAGCCCCATGAGAATGGCGTCAGCAGTCGCATCGGCACCAGTTTGGCGAGCACCCGGTACGCCTTGTACACAGGATGCATGGTGTATGAGGCGCAGCCGGCGCGGGCTTTGCGCAACGCGATGCGAGCGAACCTGGCCATGTCGACGAACGGCAGCTTGGCGGCGGTGCTGCCATGGGCCGCGTCCGGGTGAGAGGCCACGCCGGATTGCATGCCGGTGCGCATATTGCCCGGGTTCAGCCGCAGCACGTTGATGCCGCGCGGCTTCAATTCCTCGCGCAGGCCAGCGGCGAAGAACGACGCATACGCCTTGGTGGCCGAATACACCGTGAGGTTCGGGTTCGGCGCGAACGCTGACACCGACGACACCTGGATGACGAACGAGCCACGACGCATGTACGGCAGGCACAGGCGGATCAGCATCGTCGATCCAATGGCATTGAGGCGGATCATACGCTCCAATGCGTCCGGCTCGGACTCCTCCACCAATCCGGCGCTGGCGACGCCCGCATTGGCGACCACCACACCGATGTCCGGCTTGCGCGCCTCCAACTCCTTCTCCAGTCCTGCGTAACCGTCGTCCTGGCTCAGGTCGAACGGCAGGCATACGAACCGCATGCGCGGGTATTCGGCGGCGATGGACTCCAGCCGGTCTTGCCGTCTGGCGATCATCCAGATCTCGTCAATCTCGGGGCATTCCCCCATCACCGCATCCACGAACTCACGCCCCAACCCGGACGTCGTGCCGCTGATTACCGCCACAGTCATCGCATGCTCCTTCTTGTTTCAAAACCACCGAATGCTCTGTCCGCGACAAAACGCCGCCTTATTCGACAAGCACCGGCACTGCGTGGACAGCTGTCCATCGGTGTCCACGATAACGGACACTCGCAGCTCGAAATCACACACAAATCGCCGCCTGCATATCGGTGGACATTTTCAGCAAACCGTCTCAGTCATGGGCTGATGTCCATGCTTAGCCTTGAGCAAGCAGCGCATATGCGCGCTGATATCACACTATGCAGCATCAGCGTAAAGGAACCGTCATGGACAAGCAGAACACCACCCGCCCCACCCATCTCGCACAGCCGATCGAACTGCGTTGCGGCGTTCACATCAAGAACCGTTTCTTCAAGTCCGCCATGCACGAGGCCATGGCGGACCGCGATCACGCGCCGACCGAGCGTTTCGCCGCTTTGTACCGGCAGTGGGCCGAGGGCGGCGCGGGCGTGCTGATGACCGGCAACGTGATGGTCGACCACACCCAGTTGGGAGAACCCGGCAACGTGGCATTGGAAGACGATAGCAACCTTGCCCCATTTCGCTCGTGGGCCGAAGCAGGCACGGTGAACGGCATGCAGTGCTGGATGCAGCTCAACCATCCCGGCCGTCAGTCCCCAGCCACCATCAACCCGCATCCATGGGCTCCCAGCGCGGGCAAGTTGGAAGGTGAATACGGCAAGTTCTTCGCCGAACCACGAGAACTCGACCGCGCGCAGATCCACGACATCCAGCAGCGCTTTGCCACCGCCGCACGATTGGCCAAGCAGGCCGGGTTTACCGGCGTGCAGCTGCATGGCGCGCACGGCTACCTGATCAACCAGTTCCTTTCCCCGCTCGACAACCAGCGCACCGACGAGTACGGCGGCAGCCTCGACAACCGCATGCGGTTCCTCGTCGAAACCTACCAAGCCGTGCGCGAAGCGGTCGGAAGCGATTTCCCCGTGGCGGTCAAACTCAACTCGTCGGATGGACAAGAAGGAGGCTTCTCCGAGGACGAATCCCTGACCGTCATCCAGCGTCTCGCTGATCTCGGTGTCGACCTGGTCGAGATCTCCGGCGGCACGCTGGAGAAACCGACCTTCTCCACCAATACCGGTGACAAGGAGGACAGCGCCCGAGGCGTGTACTTCTCCGACTTCGCCACCCGCGTCAAGCAACTCGATCTGCACGGCACCGTCGTGTGCCTGACCGGCGGTTTCCGCACGCCCGCAGATATGGAGGACGCGCTCGAACAGGGCATCACCGACATGATCGGCATCGCCCGGCCACTGGTCCTGCAGCCCGACATGCCCCAGCACATCCTCGACGGCGACATCGAGCCGACCAACCGTTTCAAGCTGCCGTGGATCACCACCGGCGTCAAGTCGCTCGACAAGGCGTTCAACGGCGTGCTGGTCATCAGCTGGTTCGAGCTGCAGATGAACCGCATCGGCACCGGCAAGAACCCGGATCCGAATATCGGCGGCATGCGCGCGCTCCTGTTCGCACTCAAACAACACGGGCCCGCCGCGCTCTCGCCACGCCGCCGCAAGAACCGCAACTGAATCAACCGTGATCAGTCGGCAATACTACTCAAATCAGCCTGTTCATAACCGTCAATCATTCGCCAAACCCAGACCGTTCAACACTTCGGAACCGTAGATTCTGCACTACTTGAGAGGGCAACACCAAACCATGTCGTTTTCGCTGTACAAACTTGGGCAATTAATGGTGCGCCGACGTGGCCGCGTATTGATGGCGTGGCTACTGGCGTTGGTGTTGGCCGTTGCCGGTATGGCGACGCTGGCGCATGGCACCAACGACGAGTTCTCCATACCGGGTTCGCAATCCCAGGACGCGCTGGATCACTTGGGCCATGTGTTTCCCGAAGTTTCCGGCACTTCGGCGCAAATCGTAGCGGTAGCGCCGGAAAGCCAACGCATTGACACCACTGAGTCGCGCAATGCCATAGGCGTTGTGGCGAAGAGGATAGGCGGTTATCGGCAGGTGGCGCTTGCCGCCGATCCGTTTTCGGAGACGGTGCAGGACGCTGTATCCGAGGACGGACGTGCAGCGATCATCGCCATTCAGTTCGAGGTGCCGTTCAACGAGCTTGATTCGCAGGTGAAGTCGAAGATTGCCAGTGATGCCAAAGCGTTGCAGGATGCGCTTATGGATGGGGCGGTCACGTATTGCGGCGGGGCCGCGTACAGCAATGCCATTCCGTCGTTGTCACCGACTGAAGCGTTGGGTTTGGCGTTCGCGCTTATCGTGCTGTTGATGATGTTCGGCTCGCTGGTCGCCGCGGTATTGCCGTTGTTCACTGCTGTGGTCGGTGTGGGTGTGGGCGTCGCGACCATCTACACAATGACCTCGTGGTTCACCATCTCGTCCACGGCACCGATGCTGGCGGTGATGATTGGCCTTGCCGTAGGCATCGATTACGCCTTGTTCCTGATATCCCGTCACCGTGACCAGCTCTCCGATGGACTGGAGGTGGAGGAGTCCATTGCCCGTTCCGTAGCCACGGCAGGTTCGGCGGTGATTTTCGCCGGTTTGACGGTGATTATCGCGCTGCTGGGTTTGTTCGTGGCGGGGATACCGTTCCTGACCACCATGGGTGTCGCGGCCGCGTTCGGCGTGCTGGTGGCAGTGACCGTGGCCGAAACCTTGGTGCCTGCGCTACTTGGTTTCGCTGGCAAGCGCCTGATTCCACGGAAGCGTGCCAATGTCAAGACTAGCCGCCGTAGCCTCACGAATCGTAAGAGCCACGACCATCGCATTGCGCGCACGTGGGTACGGTTGGTGACCGCCAAGCCACTGGCTGTGGTCGTCGTCATCACCGTGGCCTTGAGTGCTCTGGCTCTGCCTGCAGCGAACCTGCGTTTGGCGTTGCCTGACAATTCCGTGGAAGAGGTCGGCACTCCCGCACGCGATGCCTACGATGCCGTGGCCGAGCATTTCGGTCCGGGATTCAACGGACCGTTGATTCTCACGGCCGATATCATCCAATCCACAGATCCAATCGGCTTGGTCAACCGCATCGCCGACGATATTCGGCGCTTGCCCGGAGTCAAAGCGGTGCCGTTGGCCACTCCCAATCCGAAGGGCGACACCGGCATCATCCAGATCGTTCCCGAAACCGGTCCCTCCGACGCCGCAACCGAACAGCTTGTGCGCGAGTTACGCGGTAAATATCAGTATTTCTTGGACACATACGACACTGAAACCGCGGTGACCGGCATCACCGCCGTTGCTATTGATGTGTCATCGAAACTAGGGGCAGCTCTATTGCCATTCGGCCTGCTGGTGGTTGGCTTGTCGCTGATATTGCTGGCTATGGTGTTCCGCTCGATATGGGTGCCGCTGAAAGCGACCGCAGGCTATCTGCTTAGCGTGCTTGCCGCTTTCGGTGTCACCACCTGGGTGTTCCAACTTGGCCATGGAGCGGAATTGATCCGTGTGCAGCGGGTGGGACCGGTGATCAGCTTCCTGCCGATCATCCTTATGGGCGTGTTGTTCGGCCTGGCCATGGATTATGAGGTGTTCCTCGTCTCCCGTATCCGAGAGCATTATGCCCATCATGGTGATGCGAAGGCGGCCGTCGAGGAAGGATTTGCTTCGGCAAGCACCGTGGTCGTGGCCGCGGCAACCATCATGCTGTCGGTGTTTGCGGCGTTCATCCCCGAGGGGTCCGCCACCATCAAGCCTATCGCCTTTTCACTTGCGGTGGGTGTGTTCGTCGATGCGTTCGTTGTCCGTCTGACCTTGGTGCCCGCAGTATTGGCTCTGTTGGGCAAACGTGCCTGGCATCTGCCCGCTTGGGTAGACCGCCGTCTACCGGTGTTCGATGCGGAAGGCGACGGATTGGAGCGTGAGCTTCGTCTGCGTGACTGGCCTACTCCCGACAGTACCGAGGTGCTCAGCGCACATGATCTCACGCTGGATGATATGAACGGAAACGCTCTGTATGAGCACATCGACTTGCATATCAAACCCGGCGAAGTGCTGGTGGTCGAGGATTCCGGCGTTTCAGGCAAGTCCGCACTGCTTTACACTCTCGCGGGCAGGGTCACCACGTTCCGAGGCGACCTGAAGGTCATAGGATGCACCTTGCCTCAGCACATGCGCGAGATACGTTCCAACGTAGCACTCATCAGCTGTGCCAATGCGGCGGATCCATTGGAGGATATGCGACAGGCCACGAATGATGGCACACGGTTGATCATGTTGAACGATGCCGATATGGTGCTGCAGCCCGACGCCCGGGCCCAGCTGCGCGACGCAATCAGCAAGCGTGGCGAGACCACCTACGTGCTCTCTTGCCGGAATCTTTCTACGCTGGGCGACATCCTGCATGGCATGCCGCTAACAATATTGCGCCTTTCCTCTAGAACCCGAGACAGCGAGCGAACCGACCAATTTGACCGTCCGGAAAGCCACATCACGCGCTTCGCCCGGTTCATCAACTCACCCATCACCACCTCCACACACGTCGAACAATGAGCACAAGGACACCCATGCTTTTCTTCACACAGCGCCTGCGAGACTCCATCACACCGACGGCACGCACCTGGACGCCCCGCACCATCACCTGGCGACTCTGGGCAGCAATCATCCTGATACCCGTGTTCATGCTTTCGCTCGGGCTTTTCGCTTTCCACGGCACCAGCAATCATCCGGCTACTGCCAAAGCGGCCGTGGTCAACAATGACGAACCGGTTGAACTCAACGGGCAAACGCTGCCGCTTGGCAGGCAGCTTGCGTCCGAACTGCTTCACAACAACGACTCCGACTACGACTGGACACTCACCGACGCCGATGATGCCCGAAACGGTTTAGACAACGGCAGCTATGCCATTACGGTGACCATACCGAATGATTTCTCCAAACGTATCGTCGACACCATGCAGGCCAGTCTCACCGGAGACACCAGCAGTGTTTCCAACGGTTTGGTGCATATGGAAACCTTCAACACCACCGGCGTCAACGACCCGCAATTCGCGCGCGCGGCCGCCGAACGCGCGAAAAACAATCTGGATCAACTGATTATTCGCACCTATCTTGGCAGCGTCTACGATGGGTCCAACACCATGCACGAATCCCTGTCAACAGCCGCCGATGGCGCGAACCAGCTCGGCAGCGGTATCAACACGTTGCATGACGGTGCGAACCAGTTGCATGATGCCACCAAGCAATTGGTTGATGGCACGACAACGCTCAAGCAAGGCGGTTCGCAACTGGAATCGGGAGCACAACAGGTCGCCCAGGGCGCGGAACAAGTGGCGCAAGGCAACGAACAGCTGGCAAGCACCGTCTCCCCGATAGCCCAGCAAGCATCCTCTCTGCTCGAACAAGCCCCTTCGGCCGTAGCAGCGCTCCAGCAGATGCAAGAATTGGTCGGGCAATGCGCCGCCAACAACACGCCGCAAGCCTACTGCGACAAACTTGACCAAGCCCTCAGTCAGGCCACGGAGCCAGCCGAACGGATCGATGCGGCTAAAGCTCAAGCCATCGCACAGATCCAGCATGCGCAAAGCTCCATCAACCAACTCGCGCAAGGTTCACGCCAAGTGGCCGACGGCGCGAAATCCGTGGCCGATGGCGCAAGCCAACTCAATCAAGGCATCGTCCAGCTGTCCGATGGAGCCACCGCTATCAACGATGGCGCAGCACAGCTTTCCGACGGTACAAAGAAACTGCAGGAAGGCGCGGATACCTTGTCTTCAGGTCTTACTAACGGAGTGAAGCAGGTGCCTACCTTCAGCAAAGAGGCGCGCGAGCGGCTGGCCTCCACTATCGCCCAACCCACCCGGTCCATCATCTCCAGCATCCCTTCCGGATTGCTGGCCGCCACCCTGCTGCTGGCACTGGCCCTATGGGGCCTGTCGCTTGCGGTGTATGTGATTGCCCGCCCAATCTCCGCCGACATACTCACTTCGAGGGAATCCACATGGAAACTAGTGGCTACAGGCATGTTCCCTGGAACGGCCGCAGCGTCAATCGGCGCTTTGCTTGCAAGCGCCATTGCGTGGGCAGGCTTGAGGCTCGACATCCAGCATGGCGCTTTTCTGATGATCATGGCACTGGTGTGCGCAATGGCATTCAATGCCATCAACCAGGCGCTGATCGGCAGTTTCGGCAGCCTCGGGCGATTGCTGTCCATGATGCTGATGGCACTGACACTGCTTACGGGTATCGTCTCCACTATCCCCGCACCATTGGCCTCCTTGGCGTCCATGCTGCCCACACACGCCGCCAACATGATGCTACGAACGGCCATAACCGGAAGTGGCAGCATCACGCAGCCACTGCTGACCCTATTGACATGGTGGGTCGTCGGATTCCTTGCCTGTGTTGCCCTGACTGCACGACGACGCACGCTGAATCCGAATCAGCTGCGATTGCCATCTCAGACCTTCTGACTATGGATACCGCAAATCGTGAAATATTGATCTGATACTCCATCATGACTCTATAGAAAACACAATTGACAGCAAGCTGTCTCACTATCGAGGTTTGTCGTAAGTAAGTGTGACGCCGACAACGTCAAGTCTGAGACCTCCGCTTATGCCAACAGCTGGAATAAAGGCGAAACCGTGTAATTTGAAGCATTCTTCAACGTGGATGCCGCAACGGCCAAAGCAAGTGTCCAATACTACGATGTAGCCGATTAGGCTGATTCATGACTGGTGGGAGCGTCATTGCTCCCACCAATTTTGCCAATTGCGCAATGCGGTCGAGGGTCTGATACGGATTGGTATCCGTCAGCTACAGGAGATGTCCTCGGTTGGCTTGGCTGCAAAATTCAGGAATGATCGGCAGGGCAATTGGCGTAGAATCACTGCAATATGCGGCATGCTGGCTTATTTTTCGCGTATTTGCTGCATGAACAAGTGCAGTTCATCCGGATAGTGCAGTCCAATCTCAACGCATACGGCATCAAGGTAATGGGGGATGTCTTCTCGTAGGTGCATCAGCAGTGAATCAAATCCTTGCAGGAATTCAAGGTACCGTTGCTTGTCCGTCACGAATTGCAAATCCTTGGCGAGCTGGAAGACCGTAATGTTCGAGTCGTGTGGGTGGGCGCAGTACAGGCGTTCGTCATGCGCGCAGATGTTGCGATAGTCCTTGATTCTGCGGTAGATTTTGTCGAGCCGCTGAGACGTGATTTCTATTTCATGCTTGTGCGAGTCCGCGTACAATGCGGTGAAGCTGCGTGCGATGTTGGCTCGCGCTTCTGTCTTCTGGGATTGGAAGAACCAATACATCTGCCCGAGCGTCAGATCGTTGGCCAGCACCCACATCGGGACTTCGCCATCATGCCGCTCCAGGCAATGACGGAGATAGTTCTTCTTGTCCGCGTACCCCGATTGCATGTTCAGGTGCAGAATTTTCTCCAGTCGGGGTATAAGCTTTATTGCTTTTTCGTGCGCTGTCCCGCTGCTGGCGTAGTTCGCAATGTTCAGGTAGGGGTTCTTTTCATTCGGGTTCAGTTTCGTGAACTCATGTGAGCAAACCGTTTTCAGGATAGCCTCGGCCAAGGTGGTCATCCTGAAGAACAGGAACCGCAGATTGCGGTCGAACACGTATAGCTTGTAGATGTCATTGAACGAAGCATCGTCGCGATAGCGGTCATCACCAGCTGCTTCCGTCTTTTCCTTATCCAGAAAAGGTGTCTTGTATCCGTTGACGACGGAATAGTAGCCTTCTCGTTCAAGCACCCATGAGGTGCGGGAATCCGTTGCCAGGTCACGGGACGCCAGTAGTCTCACTTGATCGGCTACTGGCATGAATGGCTTGTGCATCGTGTTCTCCCGCCTAGATGCGCAAAAACCGCCCCGGAATTCCGGAAGCGGTTTTTACGAACTGGACACTGCCCAGCTTTATCGCATGAAAAGTTTATCACGGGAATGACTATTGTGCGACGATGCGTGTCGTGATGCTGTTGGAAAACAATCATCCCATGACTCTTTGAAATACCGCCGCTGCGATTCCAGACACATTGCTCATCAATAAGTCACTCATACCCCAAAACCTACCAACCTACCGACCTACCCTTTGGAATCATTGGGATTCGACCGCCTACCAACTTGGCCTACCGACCTACTTGAGGTTTTCTTAGGTAGGTTGGTAGATTGCGTGAGTAGGCGACGAAAACCCTTATGGCAGTAGTGAGTAGGCGGGTAGGTCGGTAGGCTGCTTGGTTGAGTCAGATGAGCGAGTACCAGTGTCCGCCTTTCACACCTTTTCTATGTTTGATCTTTCCTGAAGTCATCAGATTTTCCAACGCGTCATCCATGTAGACTTTCTGCCGTTTCGACAGGGCTCGGCTTAATTCTCCTTTGGATACAGATGGCTGGCTCGAAGCGGACAGGATATCGACAATGCGCTCCTCTGTCGCGCAACGGGAGCGAATGTCAACCCGTTCGCGCGCCAGTTCGTCCTGCTCCTTGAAGTCCGCACGGCGAGTAAGGTTCTCGTCTTCGAATTCCCGCAGATTCTCCTCGTAGCATGCACGCGAGTACTGCATCATTCTGCCCGCGAGTTCCCAATCCTCCTGAGTGGTCTCGGACGATCGCGGGTCTTCAAGCAGACGGAGCCCCACCGCCAGCTTTTCGCGCAGAAACATGCTGTGCGCTCTGCGCGGGTCACCTCCGCGCTCCCTGTTGACCCGCTGCTTATCAGCGATGATCTCATTCCTCACAATGGGAGGCATCCGCATGGGGTACATCCGCAGATGGCTGGATTCCGGTGTAGCCTCATTGGCCTTGACGTAGCTGCCGCACTCGTAGAGCCTGTTCATTTGCTCGATGGGATAGTCTGCGGGCAACGCCTTCGTATCGTACGGGAACTTAGTCAACGAGGAAAGCTCCACCGGCTCTTCGCCGATAGGACGGACGCTGAGTCTGTCATCATATGCGGAGACGTAAAGGAACCGCTGTTGGAATCCCACGCCGACACCGGCCTCGAACATGCCCATCATCGATGGCTGTGCCGAAATCACTACGACTGCCCTGTATCCGTGCTCCGGGATAGTCACTGCCAGCTCCTTGTTTTTGGTGTAGTCACCGATTTGCTGGCCGGAGAACAGTGACAGCACCTCCGCTTGGAGATTGCTCTCCTTCGCGCTTGACAACGCCTTGAAATTGGATGCTTCGGAATACCTGATCATGGCGCGGGGAGACTTGCATTCCAGCTTGAATCTGTTGCCCTCCTGCACGCGCTGCCCGAACAGCGCGCTGATGGCTTGGCCGCTCGCCACACTAGTCACCGGAGCGTCCCGAATGTCAGGCACTAGCTTCCTCGCCGCTCCGAATGCCGCATCCTTGCCGGAACCCGGCTTGCCGAGGATCACCACACCGAAGTTCAGCGAACCGTAATCCGCACCGACGAATGGCGGCAGAACCATGTGAGGAGGTGCCGCCACCATGATGCGGGCAATCGTCACGGCAAGTACCGCAATGGGAGACACAAGCCTGCTGACCGCGTAATCCTTGATTTCACACAGACTCGTCCTTGAATTCCAGAACGCATCGTCAGGGAATGACGCATTGACATCGGCTTCTGGATTGTAGGGGATTCCACCGGCCGTTCTGGCTATCCCGTCTCCAATGAATTCGCCCTTCTCTGGGCGCAGATCGCTATAATGAAGCATGTAAGAGTCCTTCAACCTTATCTTGCGCCAGTTTTAAGCAGCGGCGCGTATGAATATGGATTCTTTGGGTCGCGCCAAGCGGAATTGACGCGACCCTTATTCGTCTCGGCTCTCATCGTGTTCTCATCTGTGCGTGACCCTCGATCCAAGCCTGTACATCACTCCACTTGTAGAGCACTACGCGCGGTGAAGGCTTGTAGAACTTAGGCCCTTTACCTGTATAACGGAGCTGCGCAAGGTTCCCCTTGGTCATGCCGGGCATACGAGACACCACATCATCATCGCTGATGTACGGCTCAGATCCAATTACTGCTGTGCTCATTACAGATTCCCTTCAATTGACTTGCCTATTTGTTGACATATTTGCCAACGCTGTGATTGTAGCATATTATTGCCTCTATGTTGTCAATATTGCTATTGCAAGGTGATTGTCGCTCATGTAATACTTGCTGCCATGAGCATGGAAGAGGCAAACCCGTTATACGAAGACGCGACTTATGCCCTCGATATAGACAAATGGAAATTCATCGTCTTCACGGATTTCGATCGAATGGATCGGACAGCGTTCGTCTCCATCGCCCCTGGGATCGCAGTCAGAGCCGATTACTGCATCCGCGCGATGGAGGATCGCATCGGAAAATACGACATCCGCCTGCACATGGGATACAGCGATGAAGAGCAGCGAATCGTGCTGCGCAACTGCGAAATCGGCACCACACGAGAACTCAAAATCAGGGACATCGCGCGCCTGCCCATCGAGCAGATTATTCGCTCCTACCATCCGCCACTGTGGTCCTATGAGATCACGGAAAACGGAACCGATATCTTCGGCCCGCTGCCGAGCTGGGAAGATGAAGTGCTACGCAAAGTGAACTTCCCGGCGCTCCGCAAGCAAGGTCCCACACCCGACACCCTGAAATGGGCTTCGCGTGTTTATTCGGTCACCCAGCTCAACAAGGGCCCCGCAACGAAACGATTGACAGAGGTCTTCGACATACCCCTGCGTACAGCCTCGCACTGGCTGACACTCATGAAAGAGCGCGTTCCAGAATCAGTTTCCGCGAAGCTCCCATCCCCCATTACCGTTCACGACGAAACCGAAATCGACACCACCCCCGACATCTCTTTGAAGAAGCTTTTGGAATAGGGGGTTGTCTCCTTCGGTAATCGCCGGAGGAGACAACCCAACCATGCCCATATACCCCTATAACACCAAGTCCGGCGATAAGCGGTACCGAGTCACCTACCGCGATCCGGATCATTCCCAGCGCACCAAACGAGGCTTTCGACGGCGGAAAGATGCGCAGGATTATCTGGCCCGCATGACGACGTATATCGCAGACAACGATTACATCGACCCAAACGCCGGCAAAACGCTGGTCTGCCAATTCGCAGACACCTGGCTCAAAGGCAAGAAAAACGTCGTCAAACCCAAGTATTACGCCGATCTTGAGTGCTCATGGAGAGTGCATGTGTGCAACGCTTGGGGAAATCGGGAAATCGCATCCATCAGACACAGCGAGATACAGACTTGGGTCAGCGAACTTGCAAAAAAGCGATCAGCGACAATCACCATTCGCGCCCACGGAGTGCTCAAAGGAGTGCTGGATCTTGCCGTTCGAGACGGCAGTATACGACGCAATCCGGCAGACGGATGCCAACTCCCAAGGAAACAACGGAAGGAACGCACTTACCTCACGCCCGCACAGGTTATTGACCTTGCCCATGCAGCGGGTACTTACCAAGCCCTTATTTTGACGCTGGGCTTCTGCGGCCTTCGATGGGGCGAAGCGGCAGCATTGCGCGTCAAGCATGTGGACACCCAGAACAATCGCCTCAGGGTGCGGTTGAGCTGGGTCCGTTCCGGCAAGAAGCACTTCGAAGGTGCCCCCAAAACTTGGGAGGTACGGGACGTTCCCGTTCCCGATCAAGTAATGTCCGCCATCAAAGAACAGTGCGAAGGCAAGGGACCTGAGGATTTAGTGTTTACCGCACCATCCGGAGGACATCTCCGCGAGCAATCCGCGAAAAATCACGGCTGGTATGCAAGAGCATTGCGCGATTCCGGTGTTCCCACACTGACCTGCCACGATCTTCGCCACACGGCGGCTTCCATTGCCATCAGCTCCGGAGCCAATGTCAAGGCTGTCCAGCGCATGCTGGGGCACAAGAACGCGGCCATGACCTTAGATACCTATGCAGACCTATTTGACACCGATCTTGACGATGTGGCTACATCCATCAGCAGCAAGATCGCAGCCGCGAAGACCTCGAACTCCGGGAATGTTCGCTGAGCTGAATACCGCTCTTCAGACCCCCTCCGTGACAACACGGTGACAACATTTCAGGAAAAAACCAGTGATTGAGCAGGTATCCACAAAATTGAAAAACGTTGGAATGATTGGGTTTTAGCACCTCACCGTTGAGGCAAATGGAGCGGATGACGGGAGTCGAACCCGCCTCTACAGCTTGGGAAGCTGTCGTTCTACCGATGAACTACATCCGCGAAGGTTGCGTCTTTTGGACGCGAGGCAACAGTGTAGCAGAAACTCCGCCCTCGCGTTCCGGCGTGGTCATTTCACAGGTCTGCCTATAAGTGACGAACGACGGCGGCGCGCTCATGCCAAGGGAACTTGGGCGGGCGCGCCGGCCCCGGAAGCGACTTGAGCGCCATGCATTTCCTGCGCCATCGTCATCAGGCGGGAGATGCGGTCGGCGGTGGGAGGGTGCGTGGAGAACAGGCGCGAGAAGCCCTCGGCCGAGAACGGGTTGGCGATCATCATGGACGAGACGGACTGCGTGCCGGCGGTTTTCGCCAAAGGCGCGGCTTGGGCGCCGGCCGTGATCTTGTTGAGCGCGGAGGCGAGTGCCTCCGGATCTTCGGTGAGCCTGCTGCCGTCCTCGTCGGCGTCGTATTCGCGCGTGCGGGAAATCGCCATCTGTATCAGGGAGGCGCCGATGGGTGCCAGCACCATGCTCAGCAGCACGCCGATCAGCCCGAGGCCGCTGGAAGCGCTGTCGCGATTGCGCGAGTTGCCGCCGCCGAAATACATCAGCGAGTAGCCCAGATAAGTGATGACGGTGGCCATGGCGGAGGCGATGGCCGAGGTGAGAATATCATGGTTATAGACATGCATGAGCTCGTGGCCGAGCACGCCTCGCAGCTCGCGGCCGTTCAAGATTTGCAGGATTCCTTGCGTGCAGCACACCGCGGCATGGCGTTCGTTGCGCCCGGTGGCGAAAGCGTTGGGGCTTTCGGTGGGGGCGATGTAGATGCGCGGCATGGGCTTGCCGGCCTTGGCCGACAGTTCGCGCACGATCTGGTAAATCTGCGGGGCTTCCTGCTCGCTCACCTCACGCGCTCCCATCGAGGCGATGGCGAGTTTGTCGGAGAACCAATAGGAGCCAAACGTGGTGGCCAGGCCGATGACGATGTAAATGCTCAGGGTGCTGCGCTGGGCACCTGTGGCCCACCAAATGAGCATGACGATGCCCCACATCAACGCAAACAGCAGCGTTGTTTTCAGACCGTTGAAGTGGCCATGCACCTTTACTTTGGCATTCATGAAGCTCAAGCCTAAGGTCTCACTCTGAATAATTGCTGGACGCACAGTGCGGTGCGTTGATAAACAGCCCAGTGGTCTGTTCGTAACAGCGAGCAGCGATAGCGTCGCGAGCGCGCAACCCCAAACACGGGATTTGGCACAGTGCCCAAAGCAACCTGTTCTCGGGTGCATACCGGTAACCAAGACAACGGGAAAGCAGGTCAAATAAGCAATGTACGTGTCTTGGGAGCGGATGTCGCCGTGTTCGACACCCTCCAGACGAACAGTCCAGTGGACTGTTCGTACCGACATCAAAGGGCAACGCCATATAACGAAAACAGGCCATTCCCGTGGCCTCTGTGCCATTGCGCCAAGGCAACAACATC
>NZ_JAAIIJ010000039.1 GCF_012932445.1 Bifidobacterium panos | reverse complement strand
GATTAATTTTCGGGTGGCAAACTCAAACTCGGGCTTGAAACTCAAACTCGGGTTTGGAAGTCAACCCGCAGATTCTTCCCAAGCCGGACTCGACACGGCGAGACCATTTTCCTGATGCCGGGAAAATGGTCTCAGAATCAGAAGGTCCCGCTTGGATGGCGGTATGTGTCAGTCCTCTAGATCGAGTTCGCCTTGTTGCGAGCCGTATTTCGGGTATACGCGGTCAAGCAGTCGATTGAACTCGCCCCAGCTTCTCGATGCTTTCATTAGTGCGATGGAGTTGGATATCTGAAGTGCCAGATGATCGTCTCCGATGTCTTCGGTGAGGAACTGGTGATGTTTGTAGCGGCGGCGTCCGCTATCGTCGGGAGGGTTCTTGCGCTTGAGTTCGTCCAGCACTCCACGTGGCATCCGTTCGTATATGATGTCGTTGGTGAGTTTGCCCACGAGTCGTGGCTTCTTGCCCCCTGCGCCCAATGTTTGGTAGTCCCATCCTCTTAGCCGGAACAGTTGTGTGTAGAACTCGTCCGGGAATCGTTTGGCCCAAGGTTGGAGTTCCTCTGCGATGTATTTGCTGAGCAGTTTTTGCAGTTCGTCGCGTTGGCGGACGCTTTGATATCCGGTTGCTTCGTCCACAAGTGCGACGATGCCAACTTTCGCCAACGCCGCCATGAGGATGTCGGCTTGTTCAGCGATGTGCTCCTGCGAAGGCAATAGAACGCCGGCGTGACGTGCTCTCATGTAGACTTCGCAAATCTCCGGCAGTGCTTCGGCTTCGATGCCGTATGCGCCGAAGCCCCCTTGTCCCTTGGCGCGCCATAGCCTGTGGTTGACGAGCTTGTATGCGAGTCCGCCGTGGATGAATGGTTGGAGGTTCCCGGCTGAAGCGTAGACCGGCATCCTGTTGCCTTCCTTTTGCCTGAGCCAATGCGAGCCACCGCGTTTGCCTCCCAGCGCGCGCGTGACGGCGCGCTCGGACAGAAGCCTCGTGCCGTCGCCCATGACGCCGCAGGGGATGTCGATGTCATCCCCGATGTTGAGGTGTCCGCTGTATTCGGCGGTCTCGCCGCTTTTACGTTCGTTCATGAATTGTCCTTGTCCTTTATCAGAAGTTATAACAGTTATATCATGTTTTCGCCGGTTATGGTTGGCGCAGTTGTGTAATCGTTGCAATTACTGGAAAAATATGGTGTAGATGGTCTGAAAATGGTGGGTTTGGCGCAGTTTGTTTCGTTGGTATCGTGCGGTTTTTGTGTTCGCGTGTGGCGGGCGAATGGTGCTGGTGGCTTTATCAAAAAGCCCCGCCGAAGCGGGGCG
>NZ_JAAIIJ010000038.1 GCF_012932445.1 Bifidobacterium panos | reverse complement strand
GTGATTTAGGGGGCAGGTTTTGTCCTGGGGGGGGGTAGTTTTCGAGGCTATTGGCAACCCCGTTGCCACCGTGACGGCCAGATATTTCGGTCGGCCGGTGTACTGGGGTTTCCTCCTCCCCCGGCTGGGAGGGCGCTTCCGCGCGGTTTCGCGCGGGGAAAGCGTCGTTCCTTGGGGGAGGGTTGGTTGAAGGATAAAGGAATTTTTAGGAGTTTCTTATGGTGAGATTTTCATCTCAAAGCGGCCTGAGGCGCGGTTTGTTGCGCTGGCTGGTTGCCGTAGTGGCGGCCGGGTTGGCTGCGCTGATGGTGCTGGCGGTGGCGATGCCGTCCGCTTGGGCTGCCGACAAGCCGTCGGTGACGCTCAACGAGGACCAGAAGACGGTTCTCAGTGTCGGCAGCGATACCGAGAACGCCATGTACAAGCTGGGCGCGGCGAGCGTGTCGGGCAATCCCAGTTCGTATGTCGTGGTGCAGGTCGACTCCGGCTACTTCACCCCGGCGGCGGACGCTCCGGGCAGTGCTGAGGCGCAGAACGCGTTGAACGGTGCGGCCGACAAGTACGGCGAGTATGTGGAAGGCACCAGTGTGAAGGCCGGCAACCCGTACACGTATGTGGCGTTCAAGACGTCTTCGGACGATGGTACGCCGGATATCACGGCGGCGCAGTTGCAGACGTACCTGCAGGGTCTGACGTTCACCACGGACGGCAGCAAGAAGCAGAACGTGACCGTCACCGTCGTGGGCGACTCGCTGAATAATCTGAAGGCCACGTACAACGGCAAGAGTCTCGACGCGATTCTGTATAACGGCCATGCGTACACGTTCATTGACGAGATCATGAAGTGGGATGACGCGTTTTCCGCGGCGAAGGCTACGAGTTTTTATGGTGGGGATGGTCATTTGCTGACTATCGAGTCGGCCGGTGAACACAACCTTATCTATAAGTCGTTCAACAACAATAAGGGTTGGATTGGTGCGACGCGTTTTACGACTGCGGCTTATGCGAAGACTGATCCCGCTGTGTTTGATATCAATAATGATTCCTCGGCGTCGGATTATGGTACGGCCTGGTATTGGGTGACGGGCCCGAGCGCCGGAACGAAGATCTGGAACGGCACAACGCCGACCAGTGGCGCTCCCGATGGTATATACGCCAACTGGGCCGCTAATGAACCCAACGCCTCCCCCCTCTCCCGAGGGATCGAAGGGTGTGCCCAGTATGGTCAAGATAAGAGCGGCGCATGGAATGATCTGGCGAATGATCCGAACGTCTATCTCAGCGGAGTCGTTTCTGGTTTTTATGTTGAGTTTGAGGATTTTAATCTCTCCTCTGTTGGTTCGACTGCTTCTGGTTCGGTTGAGCGTGTTGATGTGTCGTATGATTTGGACAATGTGACGGCTACTCCGGCTCCGTCGAAGGCGTTGGCGGGTGAGGCGTTTTCGACGACGCTGACCGCTGCTACGGGTCGTTCGTTGGATGTGTCGTCGGTGTCGGTGTCTGTTGGCGGTAAGAAGCTGGCGAAGGATACGGATTACACGTTTGATGAGGCCACTGGCGAGCTGGTGATTCCTGCTGGGAATGTGACGGGTAATGTGGCAATCTCGGCGAAGGTGTTGCGTCAGGTGGCGTTTGTGCTTGGCGGGGA
>NZ_JAAIIJ010000037.1 GCF_012932445.1 Bifidobacterium panos | reverse complement strand
TTTGTGTTTGGGTTGTTTGTACTGTTCTTGGTATTCGGTGGTTGCGTTAGGCTTTTTTGATGGCGTATGTGGATCAGAGATGGGTTGGCTTGGGGGTGCGGATGTGGCCAGGTGTGGGGTAGCTTTTGGCGCTATTGGTGACCCCGTTCCCATCGGAACGGTCGCATGGTTTTCCGGCCGGCCGGTGCGTGGGGTTTCCTCCTCCTCTATTGGGAGGGCGCTTTTGCGCGCGAAGTTCGTGCGGGGAGCGTCGTTTCTGTTGGGGGAGAGTCGATAAAAGAAAGAATTAGGAGTTTCTTATGGTGAGATTTTCATCTCAAACCGGCGTCGGTCGCGGGTTGCCACGTTGGCTGGCGGCCGTGCTGTCGGCGTTGGTCGTGTTGGCGGTGGCCGTGCCGGGCGCTGGCTTGGCCGGCGTGCGAACCGCGCAGGCGGCGACCAACAACTTGATTAACGGTGATTTCGAATATCCAGGCCTCAAAGATGGTACCGCAGGCTACTGGAACTATATTAGCCCTCTTGATGGGACATGGTATAATGCCGACGGTTCCGGCTGGACAAGTATTCCGGATTGGGAAGATTTGAAGTTCGGCTGGCTCTCCACTCAAGTTGCCACTACCAAAAACCCTGCTGCCATAGTGGAGATTCAGAAGGATTCCACTACTGGTAATATTTATGGCGAGTTGTGTGCCGACCAAGCTGATAAGGCGATTTATCAGGATGTTGCGACTACGGTTGGTACGCGTTACACGGTGGAGTTGGATCACGCCTCCCGGGCCAGCTCTTTCACTGATGGTCTGCAGGTGGTTGTTGGCGGGCAGACTATTACGATGACGCGCATCAGCACGAACAAAGCCGGTGACAAGGTCGGCGAGAGTGGCACGGTAGTCTCCACCCACGCGACCAACACTGGCAGCTTTGATAGCCATGATGGTCAGTGGGCGCGTTATAGGGGTTCGTATGTGGCGACCAGTGAGACGACTCGTTTCACGTTCAAGAGTGTGTCCTCTGCGACTGCGACTGCCGGTAATCTTCTTGATAATATTCGTTTCGTTCGTGAGTATCCGTTTACGTATGATGTGAATTTGCCGGATGGTGCGACGCTTCAGGGTGATGCGCCGGTGTATAAGAATGGTTCCGGTGAGGCGTATGTGTCCGAGGGTGATGCGGCTGTGGATTCCTCGGGTTGGACTGTTGGTGACACGTCGAAGGTCGAGGGTTATCATTTCGATGGCTGGTGTTTGAACAAGTCGGGTGTGTCGGCGTATGACTGGAACACGCAGGTGTCCGGGTTGACGACGGTGTACGCGAAGTGGACGCCGAACTCGTATAAGATCAACTACAATTTGGATGGCGGCACGCTGGGGTCGGATTCCCCGACGTCGCATACGTATCTAACGAAGACGACGTTGGTCAACCCGACGAAGTCCGGTTACGAGTTCAGTCATTGGACCGACCAGGACGGCAACACGGTCACAGAAATTTCCGCGGATACGAAGAAGGAAATGACGCTGACCGCGCATTGGACGGCGAAGTCGGACACGGAATACAAGGTCGAGCATTACCTGCAGAACGTGAACGACGACGGGTACACGCTCCAGTCCAAGGATACGCAGACGCTGCAGGGCGAGTCGGGCGCGCAGACGAAGGCCGTGGCGAAGACGACCTATACGGGTTTCACCGCCGTCACGCCCACCCAGGAGGCGATTGCCGGTGATGGTTCGACTGTTGTGAAGGTCTATTACACGCGTGACAAGCACAATGTGACGTTCGATGAGAATGGTCATGGCACCAAGCCCGCCGGCCAGTCGGATGTGAAGTTTGGTGCGACGGTGGATGATCCGGGCAGCTTGTCGGCGGACGGGTACACGTTCGGCGGCTGGTACGAGGACCAGGAGTGCACCGACGCGAAGAAGTGGGTGTTCTCCAAGAACACGATGCCAGCTGATGATCTGACCCTGCACGCGAAGTGGATCGCGAAGACGGACACGGGCTACAAGGTCGAGCATTACCTGCAGGACGTGGACGACAACACCAAGTACACCCTCAAGGACACGGACGAGAAGTCCGGCGAGACGGGCCAGGACACGGCCGCCGTGGTGAAGACCTACACGGGCTTCACCGCCCCCGCGGTCGTCCAGGAGAAGATCAAGGGCGACGGTTCGACCGTTGTGAAGCTCTATTACACGCGTGACACGAACAAGGTGACGTTCGCCGTGGGTACGGACGGCGCGTTGGTCGAGGGCGTGAAGGATTCGGTGGAGGTGAAGACCGATCAGTTGCTTTCCAAGGCCGATGGGTTCCAGCAGCCGGACGTGAACGCGAACGCGGGCAGGAAGTTCGTCGGCTGGCAGCTTGGCAAGGATGGCCCGGTGTATCAGCCGTCGCAGATCGGTGGCCTGACGGTGTCGTCGAATACGACGTTCAACGCCGTGTACGAGCAGCTGCCGGAAGTGAGCGTGGTGTACAGCTTCAACGGCGGCCATGACGCTGACGGTAATACGTCCGTGACGTTGAAGGGCGTGGATGGCACCGAGTACACCGACGAGGCCAAGGCCAAGGTTCCGGATACGTCGAAGTTGGAGCGTACGGGTTACGCGTTCAAGGAGTGGAGCCCGGCTGTTACGGGTAAGTATGCGTCGGTGACGTATACGGCCCAGTGGACGGCGAACACCAATGATGTGAACTTCGTGGTGTCCGAGAATGACAAGCACGGCAGTCTGACGGGCAACACGGGCTATCGGGTGTTGACCGGTGAGAAGGTCGGTGGCAAGCCCACGGTGACGGCTGATGGCGGGTATCGTTTTGTTGGCTGGGTGTCCAGCGAGAACGACAAGGTGTATTCGCAGGACAGTGTGGACGCGTATGTCGTGTCGGGTGCGAATAAGGATATTACGTTTACGGCGAAGTTTGTGCCGGAGTCGAGTGTGGAGGTGCATTACAACTACGCCGGCGGCTACA
>NZ_JAAIIJ010000036.1 GCF_012932445.1 Bifidobacterium panos | reverse complement strand
TGCAGCAGTCCGACAACCAGACGGTGCAGTCCGCGCAGGCCGATCCCGTCGAGGAGACGCAATCGGAGGACAAGGCATCCGAGGAGGTGCCGGTGCAGGATGGCGAGGTCATGGCCACGACGGGACAGTCCGACGCCATCAACCGGCTGGTGTTCAACGCCGGCGTGGACAGCCCCGAGAAGGCCCGCGTCGTGTTCAGGGCGCTGGCCGGGCGCGACATCGATTCCGCGCGCTACCTGTCGCAGATCGACGCGGAGAACCTGTTGAGCGCCCCCGACCTGGTGGCGTCACGCACCAAGGAAGCGCTCAGGGAATACGCCAAGACCAGCTCGGATGCGTCTTCCGGCAACCGGGACAACGAAAACCAGAACAACGAAAAGGAGCAGGCGGAATGAGCACGCCTCAGATTTTGATTGTCGGCAATCTGGCCGACGAGCCGGTGTTGCGCACCACGCAGTCCGGCAAGGCGGTCGCGCAGTTCACCGTGATCGCCACGAACCGCCGCCAGGACGGGCAGGGCAATTGGGTGGACGGCGACAAGAGCGGTAAGAAGTGCGTGGTCTGGAACCAGCTCGCGCAGCATGTGGCAGCGTCCCTGCACAAGGGCATGCAGGTCATCGTCGTCGGCAATGAGCGTGATACCCAGTGGCAGGCGCAGGACGGGACGCCGCGTTACGGCACCGAGGTGAACGTGCGGCATATCGGCCCGTCGTTGCAGTACGCGACCGCGCAGGTGACGAAGGCGCAGAGCGGCCCGCAAACCCCGCAGGGTGCGGTGGCGTCGAACCCATGGGGCCAGCCGCAGGGCGATGACGGTGCCGACCCGTGGAGCAACGGCGGCGAGACGGAACCGGCGTTCTGAAAGGGGTTGGCAGTGGATTACGGGGAGTTTTTGGAAAGGAAGATGTCGCGCGAGCCGGAGACTGGCATCACCGTTAGCCCGCGCGACATCCACACGAGCCTGTTCGACTGGCAGAAGCGCATCGTCCAGTGGGCCTGCCGGGTGGGGCGTGCGGCCATTTGGGCCGACACCGGGCTTGGCAAGACCCGAATGCAGTTGGAGTGGCTGCGCCTCGTGTGCGCCGGACAGGGCACGGGTCTCATTCTAGCGCCGCTGGCGGTCTGCCAGCAGACCATCAGGGAAGCCGCACAGCTTGATATGGGCGTGCGGTACGTGCGCGACGGGTCGGAGGTCGCGGGCGGCGGGTTCTGGATCACGAATTACGAGCGCGTGCCCAAGCTCGACACGGGCGTGTTCGATGCGGTGGTGTTGGACGAGGCGTCGATCCTGAAGCAGTCGGACGGCAAGACCCGCAGGATGCTGATCGAGGCGTTCGCGTCCACGCGGTTCCGGCTTGCCTGCACGGCGACGCCTGCGCCGAACGACCCGGAGGAGTTGTGCAATCAGGCCGAGTTCTTGGGCCATTCGACCAGGGTGAGGATGCTGGCCGCGTATTTCGTGCACGACACGGACGGCTGGCGGTTGAAGGGCCATGCGGTCAGGCCGATGATGCGGTGGATGTCGCAGTGGGCGATGGCGTTGCGCAAACCGAGCGACATTGGCGGCGACGACACGGGATACGAGCTGCCCGGCTTGAACCAGACCGTGGACACGGTGGCGTATCGCGGCAGCATCCCAGACGGCCAGTTGTTCGCCGCCGACCTCGGCGGCGTGGGCGGGCGTGCAAGGGTGCGCAAGGAAACCCTCGCTGACCGTGTGAACCGTTGCGTCGAGCTGGTCAACCGTGAGCCGGAAGAGCAGTGGGTCATCTGGGCGGGGCTGAACGACGAGGCCGACATGCTCAACCGGCTCATTCCCGGCAGCGTGAACGTCAAGGGCGCGATGTCGCCGGAGGAAAAGGCGCAAGCGTTCCTCGACTTCGCGGACGGCACGATCCGCGTGCTGATCACCAAGGGGTCGATGGCGTCGTTCGGGTTGAACTGGCAGAACTGCGCGCGCATGGTGTTCTGCGGGTTGAACGACTCGTGGGAATCCTACTACCAGTCGATCCGCCGCTGCTACCGGTTCGGCCAGCAGCGCGTCGTGGACGTGCATGTGGTCGTCTCCGATTTGGAGCGCGAGATCGCGGAGAACATCACCCGCAAGGAACGCCAGGCCACCGGCCTGAGCGACGAGCTGGTGAAAACCATGAACGAGACCAATGATTACGGGAAGGTCGCATGATGACGAAGAATGACATGTATGTCACCGACGAGGCCAAGGGCGACGGCTGGACGCTGTGGTTGGGCGACTCGTGCGAACGCATGGGCGAGATGGACGCGGACAGCGTGGATTTGAGCGTGAGTTCGCCGCCGTTCGCCAGCCTGTACGTGTACTCCGACTCCATCAGGGACTTGGGCAACAACGACAGCCGCGAATCGTTCATCGAAAACTACGGTTTCGTGATCCGCGAGCTGTTGCGGGTCACGAAACCGGGGCGCATCGCGTGCGTCCACGTCCAGCAACTGACCACGACCAAAGCCTCCGACGGGGTGGTCGGGCTGACCGACTTCAGGGGCGACGTCATCAGGGCGTATGTGGCTGCCGGCTGGGTCTTCCACGGCGAGGTCACGGTCAACAAGAACCCGCAGGCTCAGGCCATCCGCACCAAGGCGCAGTCCCTGATGTTCGTCACGAAGAACAGGGACAGCAGCATGAGCCGCCCCGCATTGGCGGACTACCTGCTCATGTTCCGCAAGCCCGGCGAGAATGCTGTGCCGATCAAGAACGATGTGAGTAACGAGGAATGGATCAAATGGGCCGAGCCGGTGTGGTGGGACATCCGCGAGACCGACACCCTCAACGAACGACTGGGCAGGGAGGACGGCGACGAACGGCACATCTGCCCATTGCAACTGGGCTTCATCGAACGGTGCGTGCGCTTGTGGAGCAACAAGGGCGAACTGGTGTTCGACCCGTTCGGCGGCATCGGCTCGACCGTATACACCGCGCTCAAACTCGGACGGCGCGGCATGAGCATCGAACTGAAACCCTCCTACTGGAAGGCCTCGGTGCAACTGGTGCGCGAGCTTGAATCCAAACTGTCCGCGCCCACCCTGTTCGGCGAGGAGGACGCATGACGCGCGAACGGATCGAACCGCCCGACGTGGAGCCGGTCTGCGAACGGCACGGGTGCCGGCTGTTTCCCGCGCGTCCCATCCCGTGCCCCGAATGCGAACAGGAGGCCGACGATGACACCGATTGAGATTCGCTTCGACATCCCGCGCAACGAGTGGTGGACGCAGAACCGGCGAGGCTCTTGGCAGGTGAAATACGCGCACACGCGGGCGGTCAAACAACGCGCCCGATTGCAGGCGTTGGCGTTCAAACACGCACGCCCGGATTCCGTGCCGTCACGGTTCCCGGTGCATGTCACCGCCACCGTCCATCCGCTTACTTCTGGCAGGTTCGACCCGGAGAACGCAGCCCCGATGGTCAAGGCCATCCTGGACGCGCTCACCGACGCCGGATGGTGGCCGGACGATGACGGCAAGCATCTTATCGGCCCCGACTACCGGGCCGGCGAACGCAGCCAGCATAAGGGCTGGTATG
>NZ_JAAIIJ010000035.1 GCF_012932445.1 Bifidobacterium panos | reverse complement strand
TCTGCAACACGACGATCGCGCTGCGCAGCTCGTCCGGGCGCATCGCGCTGAAATCGAAATCACTGGACATCCCCTGTTCCCTTTCACTTGGTTTCATCAATGCCGATGCCGTGTTCACGGCAAATCCCTTCGAGCCTGGAAGCCCGTTTTTCAAAGGCGCTGGCCCGTTTCGCCAGCACATCCAACGTGTCGGCCACGCTGTCGAGAATCTCGTCCACCTCGTCCGGGTCGTAACCCTCGCGCAGCCGGTGCACGCTGATCTCGCAGGTGCGCACGTCATTAGGCGTGAGCAGTTTCATGCCTTGCTCCTTTCACGAGCCGGAAACGCGCCTTGAGCCTTTCAAAAACAGCGGGCGGCAATCCCTCCCACCACAACGGGTAATCCGCCTGATGGGATTCGGCGGCGACCATCCGACCTATCTCCGCGTCCGTCACATGCGAACCGTCACCGATGCGCTTGCATCTGATGAACGGCTGCAACGCCTCCATTTCCTGCGTCATGCCGCTCATACCGCCACCGTCCTTGTCCTGCGCGTGCGTGCGGCCCACCTGCGCACCGCGTCGGCGTCGTACAGAATCCGCCGTGTGTCTTTTTGCGCACCCGGTTTGAGATAGCCCAGCTTCATGAACGGCGGGCCGCCGCCATAGGAACGCCACTGGGCCAACGTGACCCGGCTGCACCGCAAATAGTCGGCGGTCTGCGCGGTATCCCACAATTCCCCGCCGTTCATTCGCTCACCCGCCCCGCCAGTTCAAGGCCGCGATTCGTGAGCCGGTAGCGTGCGCACCTGCCGCCCGATTCGGTCAAACCGTCACGGTCAACAACCTCGACCAGCGGCGGGTCAAGCCTCGCCATCTCGTTAAGCCGCGTCCTGATGGTCGAACCACCCAACGGTCTCGCCTTGGGATTGTCACGACGCTGAATCCTCGCGGACATGCCGCTGACGCGCCACGCCTCGACCGGCAGCGGGACAACCCCGCGCAAATCGAACATGGCGCGCAGCGTGAGCGACTGTTTGCCGTTCACATCGACCTTGCTGGCCGCGTCATGCGAGGTTTGCGGGTCGGTGCCCCTCGCGTGGGCCACACCGCCCAAAGACAAGTCGGACATGCCGCCCTCCTTTCCATCTGCTGACATCCTGTGTCGCGGGTGACCCGGAATCGAACCGGAACCGTCCACACGGCCCATGACGAGAAACCGTGACGCGGCGGCAAACCTGCACACCCTGTGAGACGCCGACATGGCTCGCATATTGGAATCGGATTGCCACCAAGCCAGCGCCCATCTTCGGTTTTCAGTTATGGTTATTTGGTTTTAACGACTGGCCTTTGTCGGGTTTTAAGGTGTTTGCTCACCGCAGGCCTTTTAACGACATGCCCGGGTCGCCAACGGCACCGGAGAGAGAAGCGAGAGAGCCGGTGCCGCAAGCCTCAGATACTGATGACCAGCAGCGAGAGCCCAAGCCAGAGTCCAAAGCAACACACGACATCACCCGGCGTCACCGGCTCACGAGGCCGACCAACCAGAACGATGCTGCAAACGACACCAATCACCGCAAACACAACAAACGCAATCTGCTGCCAAACCATGAGAGTTCCTTTCATCCATTGAGCCGAACGTCATGCCCGTTTGAGCAGGTCGTCCCACACGACCGTCCAGAACAGGGCGAACAGGAAGACCGCCAAATGCAGCACGCTCACCGTCCAATCCCACGCCGAGGCAAGAAGCCAGAAACCAGCCCACACCACCAGCGCCACGTTCACCACGAACATCACCAGCAGAAACAGCCACTTGCAAGCCGACCGGTTTTCATCCAGTTCGGGTTCACTCGTGTTCATCGTTCCGCCCCTTCCTCGCTGGTGTTCTGTCGTATGTCACAGACGGTGTCCAACAGCAGGTCCGCCAGCTGAGTGGCTTCGTCAGCCGTCAGTTCGAGGTAGGAGCGCGAAAGGCTGAGCGTCAGCGTGCCGCGCTTCGTGAGCTGGATGGATGCCAAGGCCTTCGTGTGCACCTTGCACAACGCGCGGAAGTTGTTCTCCGGCTCCTCGCGCACGACCACGGAACCCAGCTCAACGGCTCCATCTTTGATTTCCCCGCTCATGCCGTCACCCGCTGTTCCGCTCCGATGGCTTCCGCCAGCACATCTACCGGGTCTGCGCCGACAGCTTCTGCGGTTGAGATGAAGTCGCTGAGCATCATGTCATTGGCTTTCAGTCGTCTTGCCACTGTCTGGCGGGTGACGCCAAGGTCTTCCGCTATTTGCGTCTTCGGCACCTCATCAAGCAATGCTTTAGCTCGGAGGCTTTTCACAGCCGAAGATGTAACACTTGCTATATTCATTGGTTTTGAATATAACACTTGTTATATTTATATAGCAAGTGCGACACGCCGTGTTACACTTGCTATATGCCGACGAAGAAATACCAATGGTCAAAAGAAGATATCGCCGCCGCCACGGCGATTGACCGAATCATCAAAAAGGCGGGCAAAACGAACGCCGCCGTGGCCGAAGCACTCGATAATGCGATCAGCTACAACCGCGTGCGTGACATCCGCAACGGGTTCAAGGCACCAGTGCGGCTCAGCGAGTTCCTTGCCATTTGCGGCATCTGCGACGCCGACCCAATCACCACACTGCAAAAGGTCATATCAGACGCCAAGGCAAAAGAGGAGGACGAAAGGGTCTCAACCGCACTGGAGAAAGTGCAACGGGGCGACATGGCGCTGGCCGCTTACGCCATCGACAACAAACAGGAGTACATCGACGGAGAGGCGGGGCCAGATTACGACGAACCTGCCTAACCTGCCAATTGACCTGCATATGACATATGGCGACATGCGCCGCGCCATCACCGGCATGCCGGTCACCGTCGCAAGCGCACTACTCCCAGACGGAATGTGCGGCGCATACGACAACGAGACGCGGGTAATCCTCATCGACCGGCGTCTTACCTATGCAAGTAAGCGTTGCACGCTCATGCATGAGATGATTCATTGGTGGCACGGTGACAGCTCCTGCAATCCGCACAGTCGAGCGAAAAACGAATACCGCACACGCCATCAAACCGCTCTGCTATTGATTGACCCAATCGAATACGCAACACTGGAACGTATGTACGAGGGTGACGCTTGGCATATGGCTGCGGAGCTTGGCGTGACAGTACAGGTCATCCGCGACTACCAAGACACACTGTCACAATGCGCCTGATATGACACGCCGCCAACAACCCCTAGGCGTATGCTGGATACACCCAAAAGCGCCTAAAGGGCGCGGGAAAGAAAGAAGAGAAGAATCGGAGGTAAGGCATGAGTGACGTTATTTTCGGCGGCATCATTCTTATCGTGTTGAATACCGGGATCATGTATCTGGTGGTCAAGGCGGCGATATTGGATGCAATTCGGAAGTCTGGGCTGCTTGACGTGCTGAAAATCATGCATGACGAACAGTCGAACCAGACCATTGAAATCGTCTCCAAACTCGATGAGATTCGCGAACATTGACACGCACCCGTGTCATTCGCCCCGCTTCGGCGGGGCTTTTTGATAAAGCCACCAGCACCATTCGCCCGCCACACGCGAACACAAAAACCGCACGATACCAACGAAACAAACTGCGCCAAACCCACCATTTTCAGACCATCTACA
>NZ_JAAIIJ010000034.1 GCF_012932445.1 Bifidobacterium panos | reverse complement strand
TGTAGATGGTCTGAAAATGGTGGGTTTGGCGCAGTTTGTTTCGTTGGTATCGTGCGGTTTTTGTGTTCGCGTGTGGCGGGCGAATGGTGCTGGTGGCTTTATCAAAAAGCCCCGCCGAAGCGGGGCGTGGCCATAAACCGGACGTGTGGTGCTGGTCTCACTCAAGCGGATATTCCCACCCGCCGACACCAAGTGTGAATGCAAGAACCCCGTCGGTGGACGGCACGTCGAATACGATCTTGCCGGAGGCCTTGGAGCCGGGCTGCATGGTGCTGGGGAACCGCTGTTCCTCCGGGGTGCACATCTGCGCAGACATGGACTTGACGTTGCCGCTCCATTGCGTGCCGTCCTTGGTGAAATACGTCCACGGGCCGGAATTGCCGAGATAGATGCTGTGATCCTTGCCGTCCCCGTTGTCGGCTGAGGTTTCCGCTTCGATGTCGAATGCGACGAAATGCCCGTTCTCCGGCTTCCCGTCGTTGTATGCGTAATCGGACACTGGGCATTGGAAGTCGAGCGTGATGTTCGTGACCTTCCATTGCGTCAGGAGCGTACTGCACGAGGTGTCGGCGCATGTCGACGCAGTGTCGCCTATGTGTTTTATCAGGTTGCCGCGCTTGCTTTTCTGTGATTCGCTGGTGTCCTCGTCGTTGTTGGTGTTGTCCGTCTGCGGTTTGATATAGCTTTTCGCCGCCTCGTTGCGTGCCTTGCCGTCCCGCACCACCATGGTCACCGTTACGGTGCATGCGATGGTTATGGCGACGACGGCGATGACGGCGACGAGAATCTGCCACGGTTTCAGACTGATGGTCTTGCGTGTCTTGCGCGGCTGTTGCGGTGATTGCGTCGTGTTTTCGTTCATGCTCTTCTCCTTTGATGTGCCCCATATGTCGAAACCGTAAGGGGCGTATCCCAGCATACGACTAGTGGTTGTTGGCGGCTCGCCGTAGGGGGATGGTATGAGTTGACCGCGCTATCATGTTAATCGAACAAATGTTCGTTTCGGATGTTAAAAGCGAGGCCCGCGTCAATCCAGCAAAGACAGTCGCGGGCCTCAAAAAACACACCCAAAAGGAGGTGCTATGGGCTAGTCTAACCCTTTCCTTGATTTCTGGCATCCAGCGCGGATTTTGCGAGCGGGTCGATAGGCGCTAGGGCGTGCATCATTAAGTCTTGTGGCGTCATGTTGACGAACTTGCAGACGTTGACTATGTCCGTGATCGTCAGAGGTGCTTTGTATCCGGCGCGTGTGAACCAATACGTTCGGCCCATCCCGCATTCTTTTGCGAACTCCTCGACGGGTAGTCCGCTCTGCTCTTGCAACTTTTTCACGTAGTCCATCACGGCTTTTGAGGCCGGTGTCATTTCTGTATTAGCTCTGCTGCCCATAACCAGCATTGTACGCAATTGCGAAGGAAATGTAAAGAAGACGCAATTGCGTATATTCATAAGTTCGCAATTGCGTACTGTGAAGTCGTCAGCCAACCACGAAGGAACAAAGATGAGTGATCTTACTGATAACGAAATCGCCGCTCGGAACTTAGACGCTGAACGTGTCCGCCGTCGCAAGACGGTAGGCGATATTGCAAATGCACTCAGCGTCAGCGAATCGATGGTTTACGGCATTTTGAAAGGCGATATTGAAATCTCCATCACGATGGTTTCAAAGATTGCACCGATATTCGATATGAGCGTCTACCAGTTGATGATGCTTCTTCTTCAGCCGATTGATTCCATCAAGCAGGTGAAGGCATGAGCGAGGAAATCAAAGAAGGAGCCGTCGAGTTGGGTTCCGTGATTGTGCGCAGGCAGCCGGAGAACAAGAGGCGGGCGTTGTGCATGGTGCGTGCGAAGGAGATGGTTTCCATCCAGACCACGAAGCAGGGAACGCTGATGCTCGATGCCAGTCGTGTCTACACCGAACTGACGGCTGACGACGCCACCCAGCTCGCGAATCTGCTGTTGGAAGCCGCCGACGAGATACGGCAGGCCGCCACCGAGGAAGGGGCGGAACGATGAACACGAGTGAACCCGTCGAACTGGACGAAGCCCAGTCGGCCTATAAGTGGCTGTTCCTCATGCTGGCGGTCGCGGTGAACACGGCGCTGGCGGTGTGGGCGGGCATCTGGGTTCTGGTCGCGGCCTTCGCTTGGAAGCTGAGCCTGCTGCACTTGGCGGTCTTCCTGTTCTCTCTGTTCTGGGCGGTCGTGTGGGGCGACCTGCTCAAACGGGCTTAAAGACTTGCGGCATCGGTCTAATGCTTCTCCCGGTGCCGCTGGCGACCCGGGCATGTCGTTAAAAGGCCTCGCGGTGAGCGGACACCTTAAACCGTGGTAGTGCCCGCGCACTTAAAAACGCGGCAGTGCCCCGCGCACTTAAAAAGCGGGCGACAAAGGTCAGTCGTTAAAACCAAATAACCATAACTGAAAACTGGAGATGATGGACGCCGGCTTGGTGACAATCCAATTCCAATATGCGAGCCATGTCGGCGTCTCACAGGGTGTGCAGGTTTGCCGCCGCGTCACGGTTTCTCGTCATGGGCCGTGTGGACGGTTCCGGTTCGATTCCGGGTCACCCGCGACACAGGATGTCAGCAGATGGAAAGGATGGCAGCATGTCCGACTTGTCTTTGGGCGGTGTGGCCCACGCGAGGAGCACCGACCCGCAAACGTCGCATGACGCGGCCAGCAAGGTCGATGTGAACGGCAAACAGTCGCTCACGCTGCGCGCCATGTTCGAGTTGCGCGGGGTTGTCCCGCTGCCGGTCGAGGCGTGGCGCGTCAGCGGCATGGCCGCGAGGATTCAGCGTCGTGACAATCCTAATGCTCGCCCGTTGGGTGGTTCGACCATCAGGACGCGGCTTAACGAGATGGCGAGGCTTGACCCGCCGCTGGTCGAGGTTGTTGATCGTGACGGTTTGACCGAATCGGGCGGCAGGTGCGCACGCTACCGGCTCACCGCCAGCGGTCTTGCCGCAGCTCGCAAACTCAAAGAAAAGGAGGCCGCCGAATGAACGAACGTATCGCCATGACCGCCGACGAGGCGCGCAAAAGCATTGGCGTCAGCGAAAAAATCTGGCGGGAGGAGTTCGCGCGGTTCGGGCATCCGTTCGGCAACGCGACATTGTATCTTCCCGACGAACTTGAACAGGTCATCAGGGATTCACCGCAAGGCAAGAGGGAGCGCGACCGGTGATCGACGTGAAACAGCACGGAAGTCTGACCGAGTCAGAGACGGAGGCGTTGCAGCCGTTCATCCGGTGCAAGCGCATCGGTGACGGTTCGCATGTGACGGACGCGGAGATAGGCCGGATGGTCGCCGCCGAATCACACCGGCCTGACTATCCGCTGTGGTGGGAGACGTTGCCGCCCGCCATATTCCAAAGGCTCAAGGCGCGTTTCCGGCTCGTGAAGGGATCAAGAATTGCGACTGCTTACACCTAATGACGTGCGCACCTGCGAGATCAGCGTGCACCGGCTGCGCGAGGGTTACGACCCGGACGAGGTGGACGAGATTCTCGACAGCGTGGCCGACACGTTGGAGGTTCTGGCGAAACGGGCCAGCGCCTTTGAAAAACGGGCTTCCAGGCTCGAAAGGATTTGCCGTGAACACGGCATCGGCATTGATGAAACCAAGTGAAAGGGAACAGGGGATGTCCAGTGATTTCGATTTCAGCGCGATGCGCCCGGACGAGCTGCGCAGCGCGATCGTCGTGTTGCAGACCGTCAACCAGCGTGCCGCAAGCGCGTTGAAGGCCGCGAAGGCGGAATGGGCGCGCGCCCATGACGGCGGCGACGTGGAGGATGTGACGCTTGACGGCGAGGACGCGGGCAGCATCACCCTCACGAAGGGCACCGAGGGCGGGTACAAGGTTGTTGACCCGGTGGCCTACGCGAACGTGCTGTGCGACATCGAGGCGTATCTGAGCGGTGGCAGGAAGGCGTGGGAGAAGGTCAACTATCCCCGCCCGGAGGCCATGAAGG
>NZ_JAAIIJ010000033.1 GCF_012932445.1 Bifidobacterium panos | reverse complement strand
GCATCCGAGTACGCGACGTTCTCCTTGCCGGACAACTGCACATACGCCTCGCCGGCCTTGTTGTGGCCGCCGTTGTAGTTCAGCGTGGCGGTCACCGCGCCCAACTCCTGATACTCGGCAGTAAACGACAGACCCGGCTCGGCCAGCAGATCCGCGATCTGCGACGGCTGGTACAGCTTCTGGTCCGCGCTGGAACGCCAACCCGTGAACTTCCAACCATCATTCGCCGACACCGACGGCTCCACATACGACTCCGTCGAAGTGTTCAGCTTCGCGTCGGTCTTCACGGTCAGCGTCGCGTTCACGCCCTTGCCCAGCGTGCCGTGGTCCTTCACGTCGAACGTCACCGTCTGGTCGCCGGCCTTCCACTGGGCCGTATACACCGCATCAGACTTCAACGTCACCGACGTGTCGGTCGCCTCCAGGTTGCCCACGGACGAGGGAACCGCGGTCCAACCATTCAGCGTGTAACCCGCGCGGGTCGGCTGCGGCACCGCCTGCGTGGTGTCCTGCCTCTCCGTGACCTCGGAGGACGTCTTGCCGTCCAAAGCGCCGTTGTTGTAGTCGAACTTCACCGTCACCTTCGGCGTGTCCTCGAACTCCGCCGTGAACGTCAGGTTCGGCTTGGAACGCAGGGCGCCGATCTCATTCGGCTGGTACAACGCGTTGTCACTCGAACAACGCCAACCCAGGAACTTCCTGCCCGCAACCGGCTTCACCGTCGGGCCCGTCTCCACGGGATAGCCCGTAACGTCCTTCAACAGCGTGCCCGTGGGCACCTGCGTCAACGTGGCCGCGCCAGCGGTCTGCGTGCCGTCCGCCGCGTTCACGTTGAACGTGATCGTGTTGGGCGTCGGATCCCACTTGGCCGTATACGTCGTCACGCCCTCCGTATCGAACACGCCGCTCGGGGTCACGACCTCGTTATCCGCGTTGAGCCAACCGCCGAACGTATAGCCATCACGCGACATGACCGTCTTGGCCGGCACATCCGCCGCGTACGACTGGTCCTTCAGACCCGACACAACCCTGCCGTCATCCGAACCGTCAATCTGGCCGCCGTTCGGGTTGAACACCACAGTGCAGTTCTTGTTCGCCGCATACACCGCGGTGAACGTCACCGTCCTGTTCGTCTCGTCAAGGCCCTTCACCTCATAAGCCGCCACGTCCGCGGACGCGTACACCTTGCCGTCCTCGCTGCACTTCCAGCCAACGAACGAGTAACCCTTGTCCACACTCACCGTCGGAGGCTCCTTGAACTGCGCCTTGGAGGCATCCACGCCGTCGCCCACCGTCGCGTCCGTCTTCACCGTGAACTCGGTGTCGTACGACAGCGTGCCATGCGTGTCATCCTTGGCCTGGACGAACTTCACCGTATTATCATTCGCAGTCCACACGGCCTTGAACGTCGCAGCAGCCGTAAACGTGCCTTCCGGCTTCACCGTCGGCACCGACGACTGCCACGTCTTGGTCGTGTCCAGCGTGTAACCGGTACGCTTCAGATTCTCCGCATCCGTGGCCGGGATGTCGGCCTTGTACGAAGTGCCCTGCGCGCCCGTCAACGACTTATACGACGCACCGGACGCATCCTTACCACCGTTGTAATCGAACACGACCGTCACATCGGGCAGGTCCTCGTACTGGGCCACGAACTCCGCGTACGACTTCACCGTCACGTCAGCCATCTCGGACGGCGAATACACCTTGCCGTCCGCGCCAGCCGTGCTCAGCTTCCAACCCAGGAACTTCTTACCCGCCACCGGCGTCACCGTCGGCGACACAAACGCATCGTCCACGTCATCCGACAACGGGGCGCCGGTCTTCACCGTCAACGTCTTCTGCACGCCCGCATCCAGCGCGCCGTCCTCGGTCACCGTGAACGTCACCGTGTTCTCGTTACGCGTGTAATAGACCTTCACCACCGTCTTGCCGTCAGCCGTGATCACCTGCTGGTCCACAGCCTCGGCCGTGAAACCCTCGTACTCACCCGACGACGTGTCCATCGGACCGGCATCCGTCTTCCCGCCGATCGTACCCTTCAACGGGTTACCATCCGCATCCGCCGTCACCGTCTCACTCGGATCCGCGGGATACGAACCATCCAGATTCTCACGATAATGCGCCACCGAATACGACGCCTGATCCGTCCACTTCGCAGTCAACGTCACATTCTCGGTCACCGGGGTCAAGAAATCCCACTTCTGTTCCTCACCCTGATCATCCGTGTAATACCAGCCCTCCAACGCATGATTCGCAAACGTCAACTCAGGCGCGGCAACCACACTGCCCGAATACACCGACTTCGAGGTCGCAACACCACCGGCCTCACCCGGCTCAAACGTCACCTCAAACTGCTCCGTATTCGGATTCGTACCAGTCGCAGCAACAGCACGAGACGCCTTAGTCGTCGTCACCAAATTCGACGCAAACTGCTTGGCAGCATTGGGAATCGTGTCCTTATCATACGCACTAGTCTTCCAGTCCCTTGTCCAGAGGTTTCCGTCGGTAATGACCGTGACATTGCCCCACGGAGTCGCATCAGTAGAGGAACCCGCCTGCAAGTCCACGCAAATCGGCTGCTCACTACCGTCATCGGCAGTGGCGGTGAAAATGACATTAGTCTTATCGTCGGTATACGAGATCGGACTCGCAATGTACACCTTCCAGTCATCCGGCAGACCTTCCGTCAAATTCTTCGCCACCGTTGAATCTTTCTTGCTGACTGTAGCGTTATTACTAATCGGGGGCGTGTTCAACACTGTGAAGCCGGTGTTCAATTTACTCGCCAGCTCCGAACCCGACGCGTTTAGATTGAGGAATTTCGTATCCTCACATTGGATGAAGATGCGCCCGCCCTTGTCCAGATACGACAGCAAGGCCTTTTGCTCGGCTTCCGTATAATAATGGGTGCCGTCCACCTTCGTCTGGCCCGCCTCGATGTAAATGAAATCGAACTGATCAAGCGAACCGTTCAACACGCCATTATCAGTGAAGCTCACCCTACTGTCCTTGGCACCGTGAATCACGGTAAGGTCACCACAATCATTGAATACGTTTGACCCCTTAGTAAAATCCTGAGACCGTCGAGCCACCGCGTCCGGAACCACGAGGTCATTACCAGAGACGTTATCCTGGAGCCAATTGAATGAGGCGTCCGGCGCCCAGTATAGGATTTTCGCCTCCGCGCCGCGCAGGACCACAGTGTTGTTGACCAACACCGTTTCCAGTCCGCTATTGTTGGCGTCGCTGGTTTTGTCCAGCGTAATCTTGCCGTTGGCGATGTCGCTGTCCGTCACCGTGTGGGTAGCGCCGCTCACGACCATCGACACCGGACTGACAACGTCACCGGCGTAGGACAGGCCGATCGGCTTGTCCGCACTGGCGTTCAACCTTACGGTCGCGCTTTCCGTGACCTTCGTGCTGCCCGTGCCCGTCTCGACCTGCTCGGCGACCACGAGGTTACGGGCCGTGCCGGCCTTCGTCGTGTTGTTCGTGATCGACGGGGCGACAGGGGAAGCGCCGTCGGAACCCAAATCCAAAACGCCGCCCACGGCGACATGCACCGCACCGTTGTCGCCGACGGTGTTGTTCGTGAGCGTGACCCCGTCCAACACCAGACGGCCGCCCTTGGCCACGTCGAACAGCGAATCGCCCGACGTGCTGCCAGCCAGCGAAGCCGAACCCGTGACAATCAACGTCTTACCGGAGGGCACCGTCAGCTTCGCGCCCGGCACGGTGTTCGCGGACACCGTGTACGTGACCGTATCCGCCGTCGTCAACGCGCTCAGCACGTCGGCCCATGAGGTCACCGACGCCGAGCCCGCGGCCCAGGCGCCGGGCACGGCCATCGCCAGCACCACCAGCGCCGACACCACCGCCGACACCATGGCCGCCAGCCAACGCGGCAACCCGCGCCCCATGCCGGTTTGAGATGAAAATCTCACCATAAGAAACTCCTAAAATTTCTTTTTCTTCTACCAAACCCTCCCCCAACACAAAACGA
>NZ_JAAIIJ010000032.1 GCF_012932445.1 Bifidobacterium panos | reverse complement strand
GAAGACACCTGGTAGGTCGACTCGCCGGTCAAACCGGTGCCGTCGCCCTTATCGAACACGACCGTGTTCACGGTCCTCTCCCACACGGCGGTATACGTCACGGACTTATACGTCTCGGACAACTCCTTGTCCCAGCCCTTGAACGTGTAGCCGGTGCGAGACAACGAGGTCGGGACCTTCGCCTTATCCGCCGTGGTGTATTCCTGGCCGTCACGGCCGGTCAGCACCAGAGACGAATTGTTGTCCGCGTCCAGGCCGCCGGCGTAGTTGTACAACACCTGCACACTCGACTCCGGCACATACTGCGCCGTAAACGACACCGTCCCGGCCTTCGCACCCTCGTTCGTACCCGCGACGATGTACTTGTCGACGCTGTCCTGCGAGTACACCCTGTCGTCCTCGTCGCACAGCCAGCCGGTGAAACGGTAACCACCATCAGCGGTCGGCGCGGCCGGCTTGCCGTTCACGGCACTGCCGGTGTTCACCTTCCACTGGGTCTGCTCGCCCGCGGCGATCGTACCGTGATCGCCATCCTTGAACGTGACCGTGTTCTCATTCGCCGTCCACTGCGCCGTATACTTCACGTTCACGTACTTGCCGGACGGGGGCGTGTCCCAACCCGCGAACTCGTAGCCCGCGCGCGTCGGCTCCTTCGCGGCCTTCGCCGCGTCCCCGGCCGTGTACTCGCCGTTCGCCGTACCCGACAACGTCAGCGACGTCGCGCCATCGACATTGCCGCCGTTGTAATCGTACGTCACCGTCGCATCGGGCAGGTCCACGTACTGGGCGGTGAACGTCAAACCATACGCGGCCGGCAGGCCGGCGATCTGGCTGGGCTGGTACAACACGTTGTCCGCGCTGGACAGCCAGCCGGTGAACTTCTTGCCAGCCGGCGCGGTCAGCGTGGGCTCCACGTAGGTTTCCTTGGTCGTGGTGTCCAGCTTCGAGCCGGTCTTCACCGTCAGGGTCTCGTTCACGCCCGTGTCCAGCGTGCCGCCGTTCGCGTTGAACGTGACCGTCACGTCCGCGGCCTGCCACTTGGCCTTGTACGTCGCCGACTCGTACTTCCCCGTCGGCGTCGCGTCCTTGCCGTCCAGCGTCCAGCCCTTGAACTCGTAACCATCACGCGTCACATTGGTCGGCACCGCGTCGCCGTCAGTGTAGGCGGTGTCCTTGACGCCCGTGAGCGTCGAGGACGTCTCACCATTCAGCGTGCCGCCGTTGTAGTCGAACGTGACCGTCACCTCGGGCAAATCCCTATACACCGCAGTGAAACCCAAACCCGGCTTGGCGACCAGGCTGGCGATCTGGCCGGGCTGGTACACCGCGTTGTCCAGGCTGGACTTCCAACCCACGAACTCCTTGCCCGCCACCGGCGTCACCGTCGGAGCCTTATACGTTTCCGTCGAGGTGTTCAGCGCCTGGTCGGTCTTCACCGTCAGGGACTGGTTCACGCCCGTGTCCAGCGTGCCGTCGCCGGCCTCGCCCTCGGTCTCGTTCTTCACCGTGAACGTCACCGTCTGGTCCTGGGCCTGCCACTTGGCCGTGTACACCGTCACACCCGCGGTCGCATACGTGCCAGTCGGGGTCACGTCCTTCTTGTCCGCGTCCTGCCAGCCCTTGAACTCGTAACCGTCGAGCTTCATGTCGGTCTTCTCCGGCACGTCGTACGTCTGGTCGATCAGACCGGAGACGACCTTGCTCGACTCGCCCGAAACCGTGCCGCCGTTCGCGTTGAACACCACCGTCGAACCATCGTTCTTCGCATACTGCGCCGTGAACGTCACCGGACTCGCCGCACCCGACACCAGATAGTCCTTCACCTCGCCCGTCGAATACACGCGCTGGTTCTCGTCGCACAGCCAACCCGTGAACGACCAGCCCGCCTTCGGCGTGACGGTCGGCTCGGCGTACTCGCCGTCCTCGTCGTCCTTGCCGGTTTCCACCTTCTGGCCCGACTTCACCGTGAACGACGTCTTCGCATCCCCGGCGAACGAACCGTTGTCGCCCTTGGCGAACGTCACCGTGTTGTCCTTCGCCGTCCACTCGGCCTTGAACGTCACATCAGCCTCATACGCCGCCTTCGTGTCCGTCTTGGACGGGACGGTCACATCCTTCGCGGTCGTGGTCCAACCAGCGAACTCATAACCCGCACGCGTCGGGGCGGGCACATCATACTCCACACCCTCAAAACCAGACAACGTCTTCGACGACGCGTTATCAGCCGTGCCGCCGGCGTAATCGAACTGAACCGTCACCCGGTCCGCATCCACGTACTCGGCCTTGAACGTCGCATCCGACCTGACCACCCACGCGCCAGCGGCCGTCGGGGAGAACAAACCATCATCCGAACCGGTCGAAGTACCCTCATCGGTCGCGGAAAGACGCCAACCGGCAAACTTCTTACCAGCCTTCGTACCCGCATCCGTCACGTTCACCTCGGGAAGCGCATAGTCCGCACCCTTCGACACCGCCAAACCATTCGTCACCACCAACGACTCAGGCGTACCGTTCTTCATCTCGCCATAACCCTCAACGCCGAGAACGAACTCCACCGTACGACCAACCGTCGCCGTAATCTCAATCGCACCAGTCACCTTATCGCCCGGAATCTTCAACAGGCCACTGTCACCGTCAGCGTCGAACGTGTAATCCGTACCACTCACCAACGTCGTGGTCGCATCGCCATTCTGGACCTTCACCGACACCAACGAAGAATCCAACGAACCCTCCGAAGCAGTCAACGTCGCAGAATACGACTCGCCAACCACAGCACGCTTCAACGTGTCAGTCGTCGTCACACGAGCATCCAGGCTATACGTCACATCAACAGGATCAACAGCAGCAGACGCAATCATACCAGTTTCAGTCTCATCAAGCTTGAAACCCTCAAACTCAACATAAAAACCAGGAACGGAGCTGCTGACATTTGGTCCATCATTCCACTGACCCGCAGATCCAAAACCATAGAAGGCAACACCTTCCTCAGTGTCGCCGTAGCCGGTGGGTTCTGCGTATATACCACCAACGTTCCAGTTGGTGTATACGCCATCGACAGCATGACCGTTCTTCGCCGTGGAGTTGGTCCAGATCATCTGACCGGCGTTTGGGCCCGTCACCCAATACCAAGCCGTACCCCAATCCGACTCACCATCATTGTCGAGAGAGAACGTATCAGCGGGATTATCACCCGCATGCTTCGCAGACGTCCAACGCGTCGCACCTATCCAACCAGACTGATTGTTAAACGACTTGTAAATCAGGTTATGCTCCTGAGCCGACTCAATAGTCAGCAAATGACCCTTCTGACCAAGAAACGATATGGTCTTCGCAGCAGCATACGAGGCATCCCAATTCTTCTTCGTGTTGACGTACGTGTATGCGTGGCCGTTGAACAGGGTCACGCTATAGTTCGTATCGTTGCCGGTCGAGTCCTCGATCTTCAACGGCTCGCTCGCCGCGCTCACCGTGATGTTCTGCGTCTTGTTCTCCGAAGCGTCCGTATAGAACGTCAGACCACGCAAATACGTCTGCAAATCCGCAGGCTGTATGCTCGCGGTGTTGTCCGCCGACCTGAACGTGACATACGTGTACTTGCCGTTGGCAGCCGGGGCCGTATACTCGTTCTTCTCGTTCAAACCGTCCACGGCAGTCGCGCCGGTCGGCATCTTCAGGTTCGGTACAAAGTAGCCGGAGTCGACCTGCACCACGACATACGAACTCGCCTTGCCGCCCACCTCAGCCTGCTCCAGCTTATACGACGCGCCCTCGGTCTTCGAGCCCAAGCCGAGGAAGGTCTTCTGATCCGCTTTAAGCGTGATCTCCGGCTTGGTGGCCTCGTCGCCGTCGCCTTCCGCCCATGCGGAAGGCACGGCCACCGCCAGCACCATCAGCATGGCCAGTATGGCGGCCGGTATGGCCGCCAGCCAGCGCCCCAAACCATCATGAGATGAAAATCTCACCATAAGAAACTCCTAAAAATTCCTTTATTCTTCAACCAACCCTCCCCCAACAGAAGACGCTTTTCCCGCGCGAACCCGCGCGCGAAAAGCGCCCTCCCGAATCGGGGGAGGAGGAAACCCCAGTACACCGGCCGGCCGGAATATCCGGCCGGCCGGTGTACTGGGGCTTTGTCTTATACACATCTCCGAGCCCACGAGAGCGGTCAATATCTCGTATGCGGTCTTCTCAGTTGAAAAAAAAAAAAAATAA
>NZ_JAAIIJ010000031.1 GCF_012932445.1 Bifidobacterium panos | reverse complement strand
GCCAGCAACTTCTTCAGTCCGTCGTTCTCGGCTCGCAGCGTGGCGATCTCGATGCGCAGTCTGGTGTTCTCCGCTTGCAGCCCGTCCGTTTGCGTGATGGTTTCATCTGACCGGTCATGACCGGTCACGTGACCGGTCACGGTCTTGAGCACGCCGAGCGCCTCAAGCGTCGTGACCGGTATCCGCCAGCCGCGTTTGAGTTTGGTCGCGCCCAGTGAACTGCCTTGTTCGTTGAGTTTCCTGCGTAATGTCGATTCACTGCAATCAACCAGTTCGAGCGCCTGACTGAAACTGTACTCATGTGACGAATCGGTCATGGTGCAATCATATGACCGGTCATGACCGGTCAATCCTCCAAGCCGTACCGTCTGCGCATACGTGAGACGAATTCATTGTCGTCTATAAGACCTTGGGCGTAAGCGTCCGCATCCTTCAGGAGCGCTGGCGACGGAGCACCGCCCTCAAGTCGTGCCGACGCTATGGCCAGTCCCAGATGCTCGCGACGGCGAGCGGCTTCTTCCTCAGTAATCAACACAACCACCTCATGTTGTTGCCGCTTCAGCGAGCACGGGCGACGAGCTCCCTGTGTGATTCCGTGCGAGAAAAATTCGGCAGCGGAAACTTTTTCATTCCCGATTCGATTTCGAATCTGGGAATAGCAAGCGACGTGAATGAGGCCTCATTCACTCGATTCGCGGTGCGAACCGGCTTGCCCGGGAGACCCAGACCCCTTAGTCGGCAGGAGCCTCCAGACCGCTCGCGCGGCCTGCACGCGTCTTTCAGACGGTGTGTGCCGCGAGCTTGCGGCGCATGTATTCGCTGCGGCTGATGTGGTAGCGCTTGGCCGTCTCGGTCAGCTCGTCCAGCGTGCTTCTGGGCACGCGGATGGACACGTTAATCATCTGTTCCTCCGGCTGGGCGAGGTGCAGGCCGTAGTGGACGCGTCCCGTCAGGTCGTCCGGTATGGTCTCGGATTCGGCCATCCGCTCGTCCTCCAGCACCTGTTCCTCGGTCATGCCGACCATTGCCAGCAGCTCCCTGTCGCGGTCGCTGAATCCGGTCGCGTCGCTCATCACTGCCTCCTTAGCTGCTCGATTTCACGCCTGAACTTCTTGGTCGGCGGCGTGAACGCGTGGTAGATCACCACAGTCCCGCGCACGACCCTGTACAGCATCTCGACGTTCCTGCCGCGCCCGTCGAGCCCTATCGCCATCCACGCGCCGGACGGTCGTTCCGCGTCGACCATGACGCTGCGGAACGCCGTCACCACGTCCTCCTCGGACAGTTCCGGATGCCGAACGGTCACCCTGTCAAGCACTTGGATTCTCATGGACACCACCTGTGGCACGAACGTATTACACGCACAATCATATTCGTGTTCAAAGCAGGATGCAAGCGTGATACGCACGCATTAGCGAACCGCGCGAGCGGTCTGAAGGCTCCGCCGACTAAGGGGTCTGGGTCTCCCGGGCAAGCCGGTTCGCACCGCGAATCGAGTGAATGTAGCTACATTCACGTCGCTTGCTATTCCCAGATTCGAAATCGAATCGGGAATAAAAAAGTTTCCGCTGCCGAATTTTTTTCGCGCGGATTGGCGGTCGGTTTTGTCCAAACCGACCCGCTTGTTTCGCGCGCATAATGATGTTCAAAGCGGAAAAAATGTTCGGTTCAATATTGAACCGAACATAGGCCGTGTCGTTAAAAAGAAAAAGACCCGAACACTGGTAATGTTCGGGTCAACGAAATAAAAGCACAGCCAATACTATCACACTGCTGGTAACAGGCGTGTTGGTGACACAGCGTGATTTGCGACTTAACGCGCTGTATAAAATTGTCGCCCCGACTAACACTCGGGAGATGCGGTTAGAGCGCTAAACATCAACAGACCTCGCAGACGCGCGTGGCATAAACGAGATGCCCGACACGCGCTTTAGTATTCCAGTGCTTCAAAAATGGCTCTACGAGGGTATGCCGGCTTCTGATTCAGTTAATTACTTAATCCGCGGGTTGAAGGGCGTGGCTCCAGACCAAACCTTTAGACTTGTGCTCTTTCCCACAAGGCACAAGTCTCGAAACGTTCACCACCCAAACTCCACATGAAAATCACATGACGGTGTTTCGGGATATGAGACGCGGGTCTGTTCAGGATGTTTTCCAGCGTGACCACCATGGTTTTCGTGATGGTCTCGCTTCGAGCAACGCCACGACTTTCTCCCGTTCCGCCAGCAACTTCTTCAGTCCGTCGTTCTCGGCTCGCAGCGTGGCGATCTCGATGCGCAGTCTGGTGTTCTCCGCTTGCAGCCCGTCCGTTTGCGTGATGGTTTCATCTGACCGGTCATGACCGGTCAGATGAAACCATCACGCAAACGGACGGGCTGCAAGCGGAGAACACCAGACTGCGCATCGAGATCGCCACGCTGCGAGCCGAGAACGACGGACTGAAGAAGTTGCTGGCGGAACGGGAGAAAGTCGTGGCGTTGCTCGAAGCGAGACCATCACGAAAACCATGGTGGTCACGCTGGAAAACATCCTGAACAGACCCGCGTCTCATATCCCGAAACACCGTCATGTGATTTTCATGTGGAGTTTGGGTGGTGAACGTTTCGAGACTTGTGCCTTGTGGGAAAGAGCACAAGTCTAAAGGTTTGGTCTGGAGCCACGCCCTTCAACCCGCGGATTAAGTAATTAACTGAATCAGAAGCCGGCATACCCTCGTAGAGCCATTTTTGAAGCACTGGAATACTAAAGCGCGTGTCGGGCATCTCGTTTATGCCACGCGCGTCTGCGAGGTCTGTTGATGTTTAGCGCTCTAACCGCATCTCCCGAGTGTTAGTCGGGGCGACAATTTTATACAGCGCGTTAAGTCGCAAATCACGCTGTGTCACCAACACGCCTGTTACCAGCAGTGTGATAGTATTGGCTGTGCTTTTATTTCGTTGACCCGAACATTACCAGTGTTCGGGTCTTTTTCTTTTTAACGACACGGCCTATGTTCGGTTCAATATTGAACCGAACATTTTTTCCGCTTTGAACATCATTATGCGCGCGAAACAAGCGGGTCGGTTTGGACAAAACCGACCGCCAATCCGCGCGAAAAAAATTCGGCAGCGGAAACTTTTTTATTCCCGATTCGATTTCGAATCTGGGAATAGCAAGCGACGTGAATGTAGCTACATTCACTCGATTCGCGGTGCGAACCGGCTTGCCCGGGAGACCCAGACCCCTTAGTCGGCGGAGCCTTCAGACCGCTCGCGCGGTTCGCTAATGCGTGCGTATCACGCTTGCATCCTGCTTTGAACACGAATATGATTGTGCGTGTAATACGTTCGTGCCACAGGTGGTGTCCATGAGAATCCAAGTGCTTGACAGGGTGACCGTTCGGCATCCGGAACTGTCCGAGGAGGACGTGGTGACGGCGTTCCGCAGCGTCATGGTCGACGCGGAACGACCGTCCGGCGCGTGGATGGCGATAGGGCTCGACGGGCGCGGCAGGAACGTCGAGATGCTGTACAGGGTCGTGCGCGGGACTGTGGTGATCTACCACGCGTTCACGCCGCCGACCAAGAAGTTCAGGCGTGAAATCGAGCAGCTAAGGAGGCAGTGATGAGCGACGCGACCGGATTCAGCGACCGCGACAGGGAGCTGCTGGCAATGGTCGGCATGACCGAGGAACAGGTGCTGGAGGACGAGCGGATGGCCGAATCCGAGACCATACCGGACGACCTGACGGGACGCGTCCACTACGGCCTGCACCTCGCCCAGCCGGAGGAACAGATGATTAACGTGTCCATCCGCGTGCCCAGAAGCACGCTGGACGAGCTGACCGAGACGGCCAAGCGCTACCACATCAGCCGCAGCGAATACATGCGCCGCAAGCTCGCGGCACACACCGTCTGAAAGACGCGTGCAGGCCGCGCGAGCGGTCTGGAGGCTCCTGCCGACTAAGGGGTCTGGGTCTCCCGGGCAAGCCGGTTCGCACCGCGAATCGAGTGAATGAGGCCTCATTCACGTCGCTTGCTATTCCCAGATTCGAAATCGAATCGGGAATGAAAAAGTTTCCGCTGCCGAATTTTTCTCGCACGGAATCACACAGGGAGCTCGTCGCCCGTGCTCGCTGAAGCGGCAACAACATGAGGTGGTTGTGTTGATTACTGAGGAAGAAGCCGCTCGCCGTCGCGAGCATCTGGGACTGGCCATAGCGTCGGCACGACTTGAGGGCGGTGCTCCGTCGCCAGCGCTCCTGAAGGATGCGGACGCTTACGCCCAAGGTCTTATAGACGACAATGAATTCGTCTCACGTATGCGCAGACGGTACGGCTTGGAGGATTGACCGGTCATGACCGGTCATATGATTGCACCATGACCGATTCGTCACATGAGTACAGTTTCAGTCAGGCGCTCGAACTGGTTGATTGCAGTGAATCGACATTACGCAGGAAACTCAACGAACAAGGCAGTTCACTGGGCGCGACCAAACTCAAACGCGGCTGGCGGATACCGGTCACGACGCTTGAGGCGCTCGGCGTGCTCAAGACCGTGACCGGTCACGTGACCGGTCATGACCGGTCAGATGAAACCATCACGCAAACGGACGGGCTGCAAGCGGAGAACACCAGACTGCGCATCGAGATCGCCACGCTGCGAGCCGAGAACGACGGACTGAAGAAGTTGCTGGC
>NZ_JAAIIJ010000030.1 GCF_012932445.1 Bifidobacterium panos | reverse complement strand
TGCCGCCGGCGGGGTCGAACGCGTCGTCGATCTTGGTCCACTTGGCGGTCAGGTTCTTGCCCACCGCGTCCTTCAGGGTGGTCACCTGGTTGCCGTCCTCGTCGAACCAGCCATCGAACTTGTAGCCGGGGCGGGTGGGGATGGGCAGCTGGCCGTCGGCGCCGGTCCAGTCGGACGGGATCGTGCCGCCGTCGGGGTTCAGGCCGTCGGTGCTGGCGTTCTTCGTCCAGGTCGCGGTCAGGGTCTTGTCGCCCGTGTCGGACGCGCCGATGCCGGTGACAGGATTGTCCTTCGCATCAACCCAACCCGCGAACGTATAACCGCTCCTGGTCGGGCTCTTCAGGGTCGCGCCCACGCCGTACGTGTAGGTGCTCGGGTTCTTGGGGTCAGAACCGCCGTCGAGCTTGTACGTGATCTTATAGGTGTTCGCCTTCCACGTGGCGTTGACCTGCAACAGGGCCTGGTCGAACGTGCCAGTGACGTTGCGGTCCCAGGTTACGAACGTGTAGCCCGTGCGCGTCGGGTTGGCCGGGATGGTGTACTTGGTGCCCAGGGCGCCGGTGAGGACCTTGGACGCATTACCGTCCGTGTCGGTGCCGCCGTTGTAGGCGAAGATCACCACGCTGGCGGCGGCCGGCGCGTACTGCGCCGTGAACGTCACGTCACCCGCGACCATCGTCAGATCATCCAGTTCGTCCGCGGTTTTCAGACCGTACTGGTCCGACTGCCAGCCCACGAACGTCCAACCCTCGTCCACGCTCACGGTCGGGGCCTTGACGCCGGTGAGCTTGGCGTTGGTCTTGACCTTGTAGGTCGGATTGTCCGACAGCTTGCCATGCGCGCCCTTATCGAACGACACCTTGTTGTCGGCCTCCTTCCACGTGGCCGTCACCACCAGAGACGGGCTGTCGAACGAACCCGACGGGGGCGTGTCCCAACCCGTGAACTCCCAACCCGCACGCGTCGGATCCGCGGGAATCTCGTACGCGGTGCCCAACGCGCCGGTCACGGTCCTGGACGGGTTGCCGTCCGCATCGGTGCCGCCATCGAACACGAACGTCACCGAACCCAACGCATTAGCAGTCCACACCGCCGTCATCTCCACGTCCTTGGCGGGCATGACCAGATCGGCCAACTGATCACTGGTGACCAGACCGAATTCCTCGGACTGCCAGCCCACGAACGACCAGCCCGCGTTCGCCGTGGCGGTCGGGGCGGTCACGCCGGCGTCGGACAGCTTCGCGTCCGTGGCCACGCCGTCGTAGGACAGGGTGCCCGAAATCGTGCCATTGGAGCCCTTGTCGAACGTCAACTTGTGCGACACCGGGTTCCACTGGGCCGTATACACGGTCACACCGTCCGACTCGTACGTACCGCTCGGGGTCACGGTCTCGCCGTTGGCGTTCGTCCAGCCGGCGAACTCGTAGCCCTCGCACGACAGGGTGCTCTCGGCGGGCACCGTGTAGGCGCCGCCCTTCAATCCGGACTCGGACAGCAGCGACTGGCCGGCGACCTGGCCGCCGTTGGCGTTGAACACCACCGTCGCGCCATCATTCTTCGCATACTGCGCCGTAAACGTCACCGTCTGCTTCGAACCGTCCTGCGCGCCCGAAACCAGGTACTTGCCCTTCACGCCGTCCTTGCCATACACCAGATCGTCCGCATCGCACTTCCAACCCGTAAACGTCCAACCAGCCGCAGGAGTCGCCGTCGGCTCGCCGGGAACCTTGTCGCCGGAAGCCACCTGGTAGGTCGACTCGCCGTCCAGGCCTGTGCCGTCGCCCTTATCGAACACGACCGTGTTCACGGTCCTCTCCCACACGGCGGTATACGTCACGGACTTATACGTCGTGGACAGGGTCTTGTCCCAGCCCTTGAACGTGTAACCCGTACGAGACAACGAGGACGGAACCTTCGCCTTATCCGCAGCCGTGTACTCCTGGCCGTCACGGCCCGTCAGCACCAGAGACGAATTGTTGTCCGCGTCCAGGCCGCCGGCGTAGTTGTACAACACCTGCACACTCGACTCCGGCACATACTGCGCCGTAAACGACACCGTCTTGAACTCATCGCCCGTGTTCGTACCGGCGACGACGTACTTGTCCACGCTGTCCTGCGAGTACACCCTGTCGTCCTCGTCGCACAGCCAACCGGTGAAACGCCAGCCGCCATCAGCGGTCGGCGCGGCCGGCTTGCCGTTCACCGGGCTGCCGGTGTTCACCGTGTACTTGGTCGTCTCGCCCGCGGCGATCGTACCGTGATCGCCATCCTTGAACGTGACCGTGTTCTCATTCGCCGTCCACTGCGCCGTATACTTCACGTTCACGTACTTGCCGGACGGCTCCGTGTCCCAGCCATTGAACGTGTAGCCGGCGCGCGTCGGCTTCTCCGCGACCTTCGCCTTGGCCTCCGCGTCGTACTCGCCGTTCGCCGTACCCGACAACGTCACCGTCGTCTTGCCGTCCTGGTCATGACCACCGTTGTAATCCAACGTCACCACCGCATCCGGCAAATCCGCGTACTGCGCCTTGAACCACAGGCCAGGCTCCGCCGGCAGGCCGGCGATCTGGTACGGCTGGTAAATCGCACCCTCCGTGTCCTCGCCGTCCTTGGTCACGATGGACAGCCAACCCGTGAACTTCTTACCAGCCGGCGCCGTCACCGTCGGCTCCTTATACGTTTCCTTGGTGGTGCTGTCCAGCCTCTCGCCGGTGTTCACCGTCAACGACGCGTTCACGCCCGTGTCCAGGGTGCCGCCGTTCGGGTTGAACGCCACCGACTGGGGCAACGCGTCCCACTGGGCCGTGAACACCGCATCCGACACAAACGTCACCGTCGTGGCCTCCTTGGCCGGCGCGTCCACCGTCGACGGGGTCGACACCCAACTCTTGAACGAGTAACCCTCACGCGTCGGGACCGGCACGGCGGCGGTGGTGTTCTGACGACCCTTGACCGTCAACTTCTCCGCCTTGTCCGTGTCCTTGCCGCCGTTGTAGTCGAACGTCACCGTCACCTCAGGCAACTGCTCGTACACCGCGGTGAACTTCAAACCATACTCGGCGGGAACGGCGCCGACCTTATCGGGCTGGTACACCGCGCCATTCACCGTATTGCCGGCCGCGTCGGTCACGCTCGACTGCCAATACAGGAACCGCCAACCGGCCTCGGGAGTCACCGTCGGACCGGTCGCCGTCGGATACGCCTTGCCATCATCCTTGCCAACGCCCTTGCTCACGGCCTGCTCGGTCGTGACCACCAGCGTGGCCGGCGTATCAGCCTTCAACTCGCCGTGATCGCCCTTGTCGAACGTCACCTCGGTATCCGTCGCCGGAGTCCACTGGGCCGTGAACGTCACATCCTTGTCATACGTACCCGTGTACTTGCCAGTCGCCGCATCCTTCGTGGGCAGGGCCGCGCCCGTGAGGCTGGCCTTCCAGCCGTCGAACTTGTAACCCGGCCTCGTCGGCTCGGCCGCGGTCGTGGTGTACGACGCGCCCTTCAGACCCGTCAGCACCTCGAACGAACGCGACTTACCGTCCACGCTGGAGGTGCCGCCGTTGTAGTCGAACTGGACCAACACCTTGTCCGCATCCTCATACACCGCCTCAAACGTCACATCAGACGTCACCACCAAATCAGCCAGAGCATCGGTACCAGCATCAGCGTTAACCGGGAACACAGCACCATCCACATCAGTGGAACCATCCGCCTTCGCCTTCCAGCCGACGAACTTCTTACCCGCGGCCGTACCAGCCTTGGTCAACGTCACCGTCGGCGTCGCATAATCCTCGACACCCTCGGACACCTTCAAACCATTCGTCGCATCCAACGAATCAGGAGCCGTCATCGAACCATACAGCTTGCTCGCATCCGGGTTCTCCGGATCGTAATCCGGGTTGACCACGAACGTCAACGTACGCTTCATATTCGCCGCAATCGACACATCACCCGTCACGTATTCGCCCGGAATGGTCAACAGGCCGGTCTTCTCGTCGAACTTGAACTGACTGGTCGTAAGGGTCTTCTCGGTATCGCCGTCCTTGACCTTCACCGTCAACAACGACGCAGCCAACTTGCCCGACGCAGCCGTGGCCGTCAACGTCGCGGAATAATCCGCACCAGTCACAGCCCTCTTCAACGTATCAGACGTCGACACACCCGCAGGCAAATCATACGTCACAGACACAGGCTCAACAGCAGCAGACGTTGTCGAACCAACCTCAGCAAGATCGAAACCCTCAAACTCAACATAGTAACCCTCAATGTTGGTGGTGCTATACGTTCCCTCCGGGGCATTCAGCAGATCATTCCACTGACCCTTAGTTCCCTTACCGTACTGGGCACAACCTTCGGCCTTGCTTGAGTACACATTAGCGGAGGGTTCACCGTCGGTCCAGTTGACGTATACGCCATTGACGGCTTTACCACCCGTCCTTGCGGCGGTGGTCCAGAACTTCGTTCCGGCCTTCGGGCCCGTCACCCAATACCAAGCCGTACCCCAATCACTACCATCCTCGCCATTGCCATTCTTGGAAACACTGAACGTATCAGGATCAAGACCCGCAGTAGCAGAAGACGTAAAACGGGTTCCACCAAGCCAACCCTGCTTATTCTTAAACGACTGGTAGATCAGGTTATGCTCGTCAGCCGACTCAATAGTCAACAAATGACCCAACTTCTTCCCAGCGAACGTCATGCCCTTCGCAGCAGCATACGAAGCATCCCAATGTATGTTTTCGCCGGGGACGAACGTGTATGCGTGATTGTTGTACAGGGTCACGTCATACTCGTCAATGCCGTTCGAGGCCTTCGCCTTCAACGGCTCACTCACCGCATTCACCGTGATGTTCTGCTTCGTGTCGCCGCTCATGTAGAACGTCAAATCACGCAGATACGCCTGCAAATTCTCCGCGGTTATGCTCGCATCGCCGTCCAGCGATCTGAACGCCATATACGAATAATTGCCGCCGACAACCACGTCGTCCGCCTTCACATACGCGCCACTATCGTCCAACGCGTCCACGATCTTCGCGCCAGTCGGCACCTTCAAGGTCGACCTGAAGTAGCCGGAGTCGACCTGCACCACGACATACGAACTCGCCTTGCCGCTCACCTCGGCCTGACCCAGCTGGTACGACGCGCCCTCGGTCGCCGTGCCCAAGCTCACCAGGGTCTTCTTGTCCTCGTTAAGCGTCACCACCGGCTTGGTGGTGTCACCGGTGTCGGCGGGGTCGTCTTCCGCCCATGCGGAAGGCACGGCCACGGCCAGCACCATCAGCGCGGCCAGTATGGCGGCCGGTATGGCCGCCAGCCAACGCCCCAAACCATCATGAGATGAAAATCTCACCATAAGAAACTCCTAAAAATTCCTTTATTCTTCAACCAACCCTCCCCCAACACAAAACGACGCTTCC
>NZ_JAAIIJ010000003.1 GCF_012932445.1 Bifidobacterium panos | reverse complement strand
CACACTAAGGAGAAACAATGACACGAATCATGATCACCCCCCCTCAATTGTTGAGAAAACCAATCTGTCGGATGGTGTGACGTTGGCCCGGACTGGCCGAATCCGCGAACTCGTCATCCGCAACGCGAAGCTTCTGTCCGCCGATCTGGCGGCGGGCGGGGTCGTCACATTGGGCATCGCGTCCGCCGACAAGCCGTACGCCGGCAACGGGGTCTGTTTCGCGGGCTCGGCCGTCTCGTCTTCCGTGACCGGGTTCGTGAGGTTCATTATTGACGCCAACGGGTCGATGCGCCTGTGCAACGACAGCGGCAAGACGATCCCGGCAAACGCGAGTTTCAACGCCAACACTGCTTATATTGCGCAGTGACATCACGGCCCCGCCCAAGGCGGGGCTTTCGTTTAGAGAGGGAAGATTCAACCGATGCCTTTGGAATTGTTTTCGAGCGAGGAGTTCTGGACGGCGGTCATCGTCGCATTGGTCGGCGGTGGCGGCGTCGGCGCGCTGATCGGCGCGGTGAGCAGCCGTCGCAAGGACACCGCCGACATCGCCGCGCAGGCGTGCGACATTTTGACGGACAAGGTGATCGCGCCCCTGCGCGAGCAGGTCGAAGCGCAGGAGGAGCAGATCACGCATCTGGAAAAGCAGCAGCGCAAGTACTTCGCGCTGGCCGCCTACACGCGCAACCTGTTCCACTGGCTCCAGCAGTTCTGCGAGATCGTGGAGCCGGACTTCCTCGTGCGCCATCCCAAGCCGCGCCTGCCGGACGAGCTGCGCGCGGAAATCGCGCCGGAAACCCTGCCCGACACGGGCGAACCCGGGCATGAAACGGCGTGACATCCCTCACCGCCCCTGCCACGCCCGGCACGCCTATAAACACGAAATCTGTTTATAGGCGTTTTTAAGACCTGCCTCCGGCCAACCCGGCCGGCGGCATCAAACCCCTCGAAACCGAGGGGTTTTCCTATTGAAGGAGGGCAAATGTGCCAAACATCAACACACTGATCGAACGCATGCGCTACTGGTGCGTGGACGCGAACATGGGATATTCGCAGTACGACAGGTGGGATTTCGATCCATCCGCCGGCAACTGCGACTGCTCCAGCCTCGTCATCCACTGCCTGCAAGAGGCGGGCTTCGACACCGGCGACGCGACCTACACCGGCAATCTGAGCGCGAACCTGACCGCCCGCGGCTGGGCGCGCGTCGCGGCTGACGGCGACCCGCAGGCGGGTGACATCCTGCTCAACGACGCCGATCACGTGGCCGTCTATCTCGGCGGCGGCATGCTGGCTCAGGCGAGCATCAGCGAAAACAATTCGATCGCCGGAAACGCCGGCGACCAAACCGGCTGGGAAACGAACGTCTCAGCCTATTACAACTACCCGTGGGACTGCTACCTCAGGTACGCGGGAGAAAGCGAGGAAAACGATATGACGATTGACGAACTCTATGGCGCGAAGGGCAACGACGGCAGGAACCTGTGGGATGAGGTGATCGAGAACCGCAACCAGATCAACGCCCTGCGCAATGATGTCGCGCACCTTGTGTGGGCGTACAAAAACGCCAACGTGAACGGTGAGCGCGACGCCTACGACCTGCTCACGAAGATGCCGCACGACGTGATGGACTACAAGAACTCCAAAATGAACGGCGACAAGGACGTGTACCAGCTCATCACCGACCTCGGCACGGCGGTGGCCGACCTGACGGCCAAGGTGGACGCGCTAAGCAAAGGAGCAGCCAATGAGTGAGTTGAAGCACGCCGAGGGCACGACCCCCGAAACCGACGAGCAGACTGATGCAAGGCTTGCCACGCTGGCGACCGTCGAAACCGCGACCGCCACGGATGCCGCCACGGATGGCACCGCGACCGCCATGACCACCGATGACACGACCGACGGGCAGATGCCGGACTGGCTCCTGCCCGACAAGGCATATCAGGTGCTCAAGTGGCTCACCCTCACCGTCCTGCCCGCGCTCGCGGTGCTGGTCGGAGCGCTTGGCCCCGTCTGGGGGTTGACGATGACCGACGCTGTTGTGACTACAATTAGTGCTGTCGCACTGTTCTTCGGCGCTGTGATCGGTGTTTCCGCGATCCGCGCTAAAACGGTTTGACCCAGCTGAACACCAAGGCCCCTCGTCCAAGCTTCGTTGACCCAGTGACTGGGTGAGCGTCTTGGGCGAGGGGTCTTTCGTCGTTTTCAAACAGGCGAGACGTGGGCCAGATCGCCCAGCTTGGCTTGGGACAGTCCGGCGCTGGCCCGCATGTGATGCAAAGTCAACATAGTTATGCCTCATTCCTCGGCGTTCTTCTTGTTCCTGCGTTGTCTGTCTCTTTCTCTTTTTTCCAAGCGCTGCGATTCCTTGAGTCTCCTTAACGATTCCTCCGCGTCCTCGATGCTGTGCCCCTCCGCTGACGGCAGCAATCCTCTCGGCATGTCCAACGCCGCCCCGATCAGTCCGGCTGTCTGCTGCTTTTCCTCCATGTCCACCGTGCGATAGATGTTGTCCACTTGGATTGACGTGTGGCCGATTATCTCCTCGACCGCTTTCTGGTCCCCTCCGCCCCGACGCATCAACGTGACGGCGGAGTATCTTGTCTCATGGCCGAAGCGAGTGCTGGGGTCAAGCCCCGCCCGCTCAAGCCACTGCTTGAACTCGGCGGCGTCCTGCTTCGGCGTGACGGGGGAACCGTCCGGGTTTCGGAACAACAGTCCGTAAGGGTTCGGCCAGTCCCTCGTCGCATCGAGATAACGGCGCAACACCTCGGCCAGTTCGGGCACGATGGGCACCATCCTCCCCTTCTTGGATTTCGTGGACTTCAAACACCACCGGTTCACGAGGTGGCGCATCTTGAAACCGTCCGGGACGGCCCATTCGCCTTGCGGGCAGTTGCCGCCGCGCTTCATTCCGCACGGGTACCGGCCTTTCACCGGCTGCCCGCACCCATGCTTCTTCGGGATTTCGGCCAGGCTCCATTCGAGGTCGAACCACGATCCGATGCCGCGGGACTCGTCTTCTCTCGACATAAGGTGCAGGCATTCCAGCGGAGCGCCAAGAATCTCGCCCTGGCGCATTCCGGTGAAGATACGCCACCATTTCCGTGCCGCCAGCCATATCGGATCATCCAACGTCACCAACAGCATCGACTTCAGCTCGGGCACGGAATAGGCCTTGCGCCCGGTTTCCACGAGGCTCATGCCATTCAGTTTCACGCTTTTCACGGGGTTCGACGTGATCGCCTTGTCTTCCACGGCCATGTCGAAGACCTGATTGAGTGCAGTCCAAAGAATGTGTTTATAGCTCAGGCTCTTGCCGCATTCGTTGATGATCGTGCGGATGGTGCTGGGCACGAACGATCTCATCTCCATGTCCATCCACGCATCGCAATATTTCAGGAGCTTCGTTCGGTACCCGTCCAGCGTCCCGCTTGAGACCCGATGGGATGCGTCCTCGAGGAACAATCTGGAATACGTTCGCAGGGTCGGTGACTTGGCCGGGCTGATGGCCTTGCCGGAATTGAGCAGGTCTCGCGCCTCGCGCAGTTTCCTCATGCATTCGCCGCTGGTGTTGCCGACGAACGTCTTGTAGCGGCGTTTGCCGTCAGCGTCAGGGGGAAGTTCCAGACGCACCTTCCAACGTTGCGTGCGCTTGGTGATCCGCTCGCCGTCCTTGTTCACGTAACTGTACGTGTGCCAGAACAGGTACGGTTTCTGTGCGCCCTTCGCCCTTCTCTTCGCCATGTTTCCCGGCCTCCTGTTTGTACCTCATTGTTTGTACCCCAAGGGGTATTTCATGATTTTCGGACTTTGTACCTCATTTGTACCTCATCCTACTACACCCTACCTAGTCATTACGTAGGGTCTACGTAGGCTGTAATCGTTGATATTTAGCCATTCTTCGGAATAACATCCGCTTCACCCCAGTATAAAGCGGAGAACTTCTAATCTCAAGGTCGGGAGTTCGAGTCTCCCCGGGGTCACTGGATATATAACCAATCCCTTGGAAACATTGGCTTCCAGGGGATTGGCCATTTCGTAATCGCTGTGGGCTGGAGAGAGCTCTTATCTCACCAAGTCGCGTGGAGTACTGTTGTCCCAATCAGTAGCCGTCATGTTTTCAATGATCGAGGCATGCCTCAAAACGTCGCTTATGCAAAATGTCATTTTCATTTAGGCTATTTCAGTCGGTTGCGGATGTCGGTGGATACAAAACCGTGCGCAACAATCTGGGAGGTAGCGTCTCAAGAGGATTTCCATATCGCTTGGGCAATCACATTCAAATACCTGTCACGCATACCGCTACAACGCGTTAGGCCGAATCCCAAGCACACATTTCGGCCTATAACCCCCACGGTTCCTATAGGCCCTAAAAGAAAAAACCCAGTGCATCACGGCTCAGTCAAAGACCGTCCGGAGAGGCCCATTGGGGGAATTCGCAAGCTACATTAGTTAGGTATTCCGACAGTAATATAATGTGGGTCGCAGATGCCTTGGCGCACTGATAGCCGCGTAACCCCTAGGAGACGACGAATGCCCCGAAGCAGCAACACAGCCATCCTCTCGACCTTAAGCGCGTCACCATCACCGACGATTTCTGGCGAACCGAGCAGGAACTCGTTCGCACCGAGGTGATTCCCTACCAGTGGCGCGCCCTCAACGATCAGGTGCCCGGTGCGGACGCGAGTTACTGCATGCACAACTTCAAGGCCGCCGCCGCGCAGAACGCCAGCAAGGCGACCCAAGGCAAGCGGTTCGTGCCGCCCACCTACACGTTCCGTGGCTTCAATGCGCTGCCCGAAGATCCCGCTCATCCTGACCCCGACAAGTTCTATGGGTTTGTCTTCCAAGATACAGACTTCTCCAAGTGGATCGAAGCCGTGGGCTATTCGCTCGCCCATCATCCCGACGCCGAACTGGAAGCCACCGCCGATGACGCCATCGACATCGTGTGCGCCGCGCAGCTTGACAATGGGTATCTCGACACCTATTACATCCTCAACGGCATGGATCGCCACTTCACCAACCTCAAGGATCATCACGAGTTGTATTGCCTCGGTCATTTGATCGAGGGAGCGGTGGCCTATTACCAAGGCACCGGCAAGAGCAAGTTGCTGAAGGCCGCCTGTCGCTTCGCCGATTACGTGGCTTGCCGTTTCGGCACTGAGGAAGGCAAGCTTGATGGCTATCCGGGGCATGAAATCGCCGAGATGGCGCTGGTGAAGCTGGCCGAAGTCACCGGGGAGAAGAAGTATTTCGATCTGGCCGTCTACTTCGTGCGTCAGCGCGGCCAGGAACCGTTGTATTTCGAACGCGAGGATCGCGCTCGTGTCGCAGCCGAGGGATGGGGATACCAGCCAAACGCCAACGATCCCAAGCCGTATGCTTACTATCAGGCGCACGAACCGGTCATCAACCAGCATGAGGCTGTGGGTCATGCCGTGCGTGCCGTTTACTTCTATGCCGGCGTCGCGGACGTTGCCCGCCTTACCGACGATCCCGACCTGCTGAGTGCCGTGCGCAAGCTGTGGCGCAACATCGTTGACAAAAAGCTTTATATCACCGGCGGCATTGGTGCCACACGCCACGGCGAGGCATTTTCCTACGACTATGACCTGCCCAACGATCTGGCCTATAGCGAGACCTGCGCCGCCATTGCACTCGCGTTCTTCGCTCGCCGCATGCTTGAAATCGAGCCCAAATCCGAATACGGCGACGTGATGGAGACGGCGCTGTACAACACCGTGCTTTCCGGTATGGCGCTCGACGGCAAGAGCTTCTTTTACGTTAATCCCCTTGAAGTACGCCCCGAAACCGCGCATCACCGCGACGAGAATTTCTCCCATGTCAAGACCGTGCGTCAGAAGTGGTTCGGTTGCGCCTGCTGCCCGCCGAATATCGCCCGCCTCGTCGAATCCGTGCAGGAATATGCCTACACCCTTGCTGACGACGGCAACACGTTGTTCACCCATCTCTATATGAGTGGCAGCGTCGGTTGTGAGCTGGCAGGCGTGCCGGTGACGCTGTCCATGGAGGCTGGTCTTCCGTGGTCTGGTGCTGGCCGTGCTGCGCTCCATTTCTCCTCTGAATCTTGCGACAAACCTGAACAGGGAAGGATCGCGGGCGATGCCGCCACGGCGACTCTTGCCTTCCGTCTTCCCGCTTGGGCCGGTGGCGAGGAGGCAGCGGCGGCAGTGAAAGTGGATGGTGAGGCCGCAAACCGCATAACCCGCGAGATTCACGAAGGCTATCTTTACCTGACCGGCGAATGGCGTGACGGCGACGCCGTCGTCTTCGACTTCCCCATGCCTGTTCACATGGTCGCCACCAACCCACGCGTGTGCGAAAACGTCGGCAAGGTGGCGTTCGTGCGAGGCCCGATCACTTTCGCCGCCGAAGGTCACGACAATGGCGATTTGTTGCAGAATCTGGTCGTGGACACCACCGCCGTCGGTGCGGATTGTTCCGGAGTCAAGGCTGTGCCCTTTGATTTTGTTGCCGGTGCCAAGGGCGTTGATGAACGCGGCACAGGTGAAGTCGAAGCCGTTACCCGTCCCATGGTCAAGCTTGAGGTGCCTGCACTGCGCGTGGCCGTTGAGCGTGAAACAGCGGACGATGCCCCTGCTGATGCCCCGCGCACCCCGCTGTACTCTGCGTACAAGCCGGCCGCTGTCACCTCCGTCACCGCCACGCTCATCCCGTACTTCGCTTGGGCGAATCGTGGCGAATCGGAAATGCGTGTCTGGCTGAATGCGAGATAAAGAGATCTTTGCGCCGCGTCCTTCGTCACTTCGAGCCGGCTGTGCCGCGTCTTTGTCATTTCGAGCGGAGCGAACGCAGTGAGGGTAGTCGAGAAATCTTGTTGGTGGCGTGTTTATCTGCTGGTAAAAAGATTTCTCCGCTCGGCTTCGCCTCGGTCGAAATGACAATCCTGGTTACTGTCGTTTCGAGCGAGCATGTTCCATATATTTCAGTCGGTTGCGGATGGCGGTGGTGATGGCCTCTGGGGTGAGGCTGTAACGGCGGTTCAGATCGTGCAGGGGGACGCGATCGGTGAACTCCTTGGCGGCGCCGAAAGCGAGGGTTTGCGGGGTGCGGCCTTGGGTGTCGAGGTGGTTGGCGTAATAGGTGGCGATTTTCTCGCCCCAGCCGCCTTCGAGCTGGCCGTCCTCCAGTGTGACGATCAGTTGATGGTCGGTGCGCAACGCTTCCAACGTGCTGATGTCCAGCGAGCTGAACTGGCGCGGGTTGATGACGGTTGCGTCGAACGGCAGGCTTTGCGCCACCTGCTCGGCCAGCGGATAGGTGTTGCCAAGGCCGAGAATTGCGGCTTTGGAACCGATGCGGGTGATGTCATATTGCGTCCAGTTCACGGAAGGCTTGGGAAGCGGAAGATGCTCAGCGGACAGCGCGGTTCCGGTTTCGCGTTCCGCCGCGAGAATCGGGTCGCCGGGCATGCGAATCACCACAGGGCCAGGGCGCGTCGAATCGCGTCGCGCTGGATCGGTGGACCACGCGAGCATGCCCAGAAGCTCGCGCCCACTGGTTGGGGCGAGGCAGGTGATGCCGGGAATGTTGCCGAACATGGCGATGTCATAAGCGCCTGAATGCGTGTTGTCCGAGCCTGACAGTCCACCGAGGAACGACAACAGCGTCACCGGTTGCGCATTCAAGGCCATTTCCTGGAACAGCTGGTCGTAGGCGCGTTGGAAGAACGAGGCCGTGGTGGCCACGACGGGCGTGCCACCGGCGCGCGCGATGCCCGCCGCGTAAGCCACGGCGTGCGATTCGGTGATGCCGGTGTCCACATAATGTGCGCCCGCGCGGTCGCGGAACTCGCGTGTGATGCCGTTCGACCCGGGCGTGGCGGGGGAGATGACGACCAGCCCCGGCTCGTCTGTGAAGCGTTGTTCCAACGCGGCCATGGCGAGTTTGCCGTAGTATTTGCGCGGGTCGTCGGGGTTGTTCAGCGCCGAATCGGGTGTTTGCCAATGCGATGCCTCGCAGCGCCCGGCGTGCGGATGGCTGTCCGACAGGTCGCATGGGTCGGCGGTCGTGCCGGTTTTCGCCGCGTCGCAATTCGGCAGACCAAGCCCTTTGGTGGTATGGATATGCACCACCACTGGATGATTGATGTCCTTGACATCTTCGAACGCCGCCGTCAGTGCGTTCACATCGTTGCCATGTTCGACATAGCGGTAATCCAAACCGAACGCATTGAAGATATTGGGCTGCGCTGTGCCACCCGATTCGCGCAAACGTGCGAGCGGCCCGTACATGCCGCCAAAATCGCCGGCAATCGACATTTCGTTGTCGTTGAACACGACGATGAGATTGCCGCCCTGTTCGGCCACGTTGTTCAACCCCTCGAACGCCACGCCGGAACTCAAGGAACCATCACCGATCACCGCCACCACATTGCCCGCAGCCTCCGCGGCATCGCGCGCCTTCGCCAAACCGCACGCCAGCGAGACCGACGTGCCGGTGTGGCCGAGTACGAACTGATCATGCTCACTTTCGTCGGGATTGGTGAAGCCGGTCGTCTCATCGGCTTGGGTCTCGTCAAGATACGAGGTCACGCGGCCGGTGAGCATCTTATGCACATAACTTTGGTGCGACACATCGAACACGATGCGGTCACGCGGGGAATCGAACACGCGATGCAACGCGACGGTGGCCTCCACCAATCCCAGATTGGAGCCGATGTGCCCTCCGTGGCGATGGCCGTAATCAAGCAACGTGGCGCGAATCTCTGCGCACAGTTCGGGCAGTTGCTCGGCGGGCAGTGCCTTCACGTCGTCCGGATCCGTGATGGTGGATAGCAGCCCGTCGCCCATGCCCTCTCCTTAGCGTTCGCATATATCCGTTTCCAAGGGGGCTATCCTACAAGGCCGCGGCCATCCGATACCCACCATCCGCCGAATACTCCCAACATCTCCCAATACGCCGTGCTCCCAGCCAAGCTGAAGTCTGTATGAAATTTCGTGCGCTGAGCAGCCGCCAATGTACGAATTTTCATATAAATCGGCCGGTTTTGGAAATTTCGTGCGCTAAGCAGCCGTCAGTGTACGTTCTTCTCAAAACGACCGTTTTCTTGTGAAATTTCGTACGCTTAAGTGGTTTTCCCAAGTGGGGCGAATGCAATGAGGCTATGCTGCGACACCTGTGAATCGGCGGATGACGTGCGGCAAGGGTAGAGTGAATCCGTATTCTCAATAAGGAAGGCAGATGATAATGAGCGAACGCAAGCCCGAAGTCGCCGTGGTAATGGGTTCCGCCAGCGATTGGGAAACGATGCAACATGCCTGCGAGATGCTGGACCAATTTGATGTGCCCTATCACAAGCAGGTCATCTCGGCTCACCGCACCCCCGAACTGATGGGCGAGTTTGCTCACGAGGCTCGCGGCAACGGTTTCAAGATCATCATCGCCGGTGCCGGGGGAGCAGCTCACCTGCCCGGCATGATCGCCGCGCAGACCACACTGCCCGTCATTGGCGTGCCGGTGCGCTCGCACGCCCTGTCGGGCTGGGATTCGCTGCTGTCCATCGTGCAGATGCCCGGCGGCATTCCGGTGGCCACCACCGCTGTGGGCAACTCCGGTGCCACGAACGCCGGGTTGCTGGCCGTCTCCATCCTGTCGGTCAGCGACGAGCGTCTCGCTAAGGCGTTGCAGGAATATCGCGAATCATTGAAGGAAAAGGTGGCTCAGTCCAATGCCCAGCTTGTCTGAGGAAACCAACGGCGCGCAGTCGATGCTGATGCCCGGCGGCACCATCGGCATCATCGGCGGCGGCCAGCTCGGCCGCATGATGGCGCTGTCCGCGCGATACATGGGCTTCAAAATCGGCGTGCTCGATCCTACGGAAAACTGCCCGACCGCGCAGGTTGCCGACTTCCAGATCACCGCCGAATACGCGGACAAATCCGCTATCCGCGAACTGGCCGAGCGCTGCGACGTGCTCACCTATGAGTTCGAGAACGTGGACGCCGACGCCATCGATGAAGTGCGTGGCCTTGTCGCCGTGCCCCAAGGCACCGACCTGTTGCGCGTCACCCAGCATCGTGTGCGCGAGAAGCAATTCATCAACGAACATGGCACTGACACCGCGCCATGGAAAGCCGTCAACAGCGTCGATGAGCTTGAAGCCGCGCTGAATGAGATCCATTACCCGGCTGTGCTCAAAACCGTTTCCGGCGGCTACGACGGCCACGGGCAGACGGTGTTGCGCGACGAAGGCGACTTGCAGCAGGTGCGCGAACGCGGGGGAATGCCACCCTCCATCCTCGAAGGATTCGTCGATTTCGCGTTTGAGGCTTCGATTCTGGTGTCCGGCAATGGCAAGGATTACGTCACCTTCCCAATCGTGCGCAATGAGCATCGCAATAACATTCTGCACATGACCATCGCCCCGGCTAAGGTCAGCGAGCAGGTTGCCAAGCAGGCGCACGAGCTGGCCGTCCGGCTGGCGCAGGGGTTCGAGCTGGCAGGCACCCTCGCCATCGAACTATTCGTCACCAAAGACGACCGCGTCATCGTCAACGAACTCGCCCCGCGCCCGCACAACTCGGGCCATTACACCATCGAAGCGTGTTCAATCGACCAGTTCGACGCGCATATCCGCGGCATCGCCGGCTGGCCGTGCCCCAAGCCAAAACTGCTTGAGCCGGCCGTCATGGTCAATGTGCTGGGCCAGCATGTCGCGCCCGTGCAGGCGCTGATCGGCGAACACCCCGAATGGAACGTGCACGATTACGGCAAGGCCGAAGCGCGTCACGACCGCAAAATGGGGCACGTCACCGTGCTCACCGACAATCCCGCGCGAACGGTCGAGCAGTTGGAAGCCACCGGCTGCTGGGACGACCTGCGCATGGATCAAACGGACGCGAAGGCGTGAGGAGCGCCTATATGAGCGAACATATCGAACGTCAGACCAAACAGAAAAACGCGATTCGCGCCCAGCTCGCCGCCTGCGACGACTTCATCTCGGCGCAGGAACTGCACCGACAGCTGAAGGACTTGGGCTCAAGAATCGGCTTGGCCACCGTCTACCGCCAGCTCAATGCCTTGGCCGAGGCCGGCGCGGTCGACACCATCCGCCTCGACGGTCAACAACTGTTCCGCCTGTGCGGCGACGACGTGCACCATCATCACATGGTGTGCACTGAGTGTGGACGTACTGTGGAGATCGAATCGCCCGGTGAAAGCTGGTTGCGCGGTCTGGCAAGCAAATACGGCTTCGCCATTGCCAGCCACACTATCGAAGTGTTCGGCCTGTGCCCCGATTGCCGAAAACCAAAAACCCATGAGCGGCAGTAATGTTAAGTAAGATGGTCTGACGTTCCTGCGCATGCACTACAGTGATGGGAATGGGGTGACGGGAACTACACGCAACTACACGCAACTACACGTGGACTTAAGGATTTTCCAAGGCAACATACCGACAATAGACGACCATGACTACTGAAGACAGGCAGATGAATACACAAATTGAAGAAACGAAGGCCGCCAAAGCGCGCAAACCTTTCCCAGGATGGCTGTATGGGGTGCTGTTCGTCCTCTTTGACGCGATTGGCGTGGCCGCGCTCGAATGGGGTGTCACGCTTTCGTCGCGCGTGGAACTTTCCAGCCCCGCAGTCGGCTGGGGCTTCGTCTCGAAAATGTGGACGGATTTGAACTTTGTGGCGGTGTTGAATCTGCTGCTGTGCGGCATTGTGTATCTGGTTGTGCTGATGATCTCCAATCGCTTCTGGGTCGCCACGCCGATTTATCTGGCGTTGACCTTAATCGCCGCCGTCGTCGAGCGATTCAAGGTTTCGATTCGCTATGAGGCCGTGCTCCCCGCCGACCTGACGTTCCTGAAAACCGACGCGGGCAACTTGATGAGCTTCATGCCCGCGGGCGCGCAATGGATCATTCTTTGGGTCTTTGTGATATTCATGCTGTTTGTTGCGCTGTGCGTGTTCCTCAATCGCATTGATGGGCGTCATGGTCTCATGCTGCGCGGTACAGATCAGCAGAGCCACTTGTTGAGCGCCGTCACGCGCCTGCTGCTGGTGTTGGTGCCGGGATTGTTCCTTGCGCTGTATGCGGCTCAGGCGGGCACCGTGGATTCCTGGGCCAACAAATTCTCCAGCGCGATGGGCGACACGCCTTCAATGTGGGATTCCGTCTATGATGCGCAACGCAACGGCCCGCTCGTCTCCTTCATACGTCAACTCAATCCGAAAGTGATGGAAAAGCCGGACAACTATTCCGAAGAGACGATGAAAGAGATTGCCGAGCGCTACGAACAAGCCGCGGAGTCCATCAATACGGAGCGTGACGCGAATCTGAACGATTCGACGGTGATTTATGTGCTGTCCGAATCCTTCTCCGATCCCAGCCGTGTGCCGGGGCTGAAGACCAACAAGGATTCGATGCCGAACATCCGCTCCATCAAAGAGAACACCACTTCGGGGCTGATGCTGTCGTCCGGATATGGCGGCGGCACCGCAAATCTCGAATACATGGGTCTGACGGGGCTCTCGATGGCGAACTTCGATTCTTCGCTGACCAGCCCCTACCAGCAGCTCGTTCCCGGCCAGCATTGGGCGCCCACCATCAACCGCATGTGGGGTGATGCCGAGAACTCCATCGGCTTGCACCCATACGAATCGTCGATGTATTCGCGTGCCACCAACTACAAGAAGTTCGGCTTCTCGCACTTCTATACACTGACGGGCTCCGACGTGATCTCGCATCAGGACAAGCTCGGCACCAGCCCCTACGTTTCCGACGAGGCGGCCTACAAGAGCACGCTGGAACAGGTTCGTTACACCAACGACAACCAGTTCATACAGCTCATCACCATGCAAAACCACATGCCCTACCACAACTGGTATGAGGGCAATGACTTCACCGTCGAATCCACTACAAACCAATCGCTGAGCAACAGTGAGCGGGAATCGATCGAAACGTATCAGAAGGGTGTCTCATATACGGATCAAGCCACCGCCGACTTCCTCGAGCAGCTCGATGAAGTCGACAAGCCCATCACCGTCGTATTCTATGGCGACCATCTGCCCGGTATCTACACCTCGGCCAGCCAGGATCTGAACAACTCGCTCGCCCTGCACCTGACCGATTACTTCATCTGGTCGAACAAGGCGTCGTCCTGCCAAGGCAAGAAGATCGATTCCGCCGACTATTCCTCCCCCAACTTCTTCGTCGCCCAGACGGCCGAACACATGAACGCCAAGGTGTCCCCCTATCTGGCTTTCCTCACCCTCATGCATCAGAAGATCGCCGCCATGGAGCCGCCCGTCGTCAACAAGATCCAAGGCTGGGATCGCATCCCCGAAGGCCAGTCCGTCTACCTCGATTCCTCCGGCAACCCCCTCTCCGCCAGCGACTTCGACTCCGAAACCAAGCAGCTTCTCGCCGATTACAAACTCATTCAATACGACATTACGACGGGCAAGAATTATCTCAAATCCACCTCCTTCATGAACCTCCCAACCAAATGATGGAGTGTCAGCGGCGTTGCTCCTCGGTCGACGTACCTTTGTACGCCTTCCCTCGGTGCGCCTTGCTGACACACGCATCATTTGGTTGGGTCCGGGGTGTTGGTGTGGTGACGTACTTTTGTACGCCTTCGTCTTCTGCGGTGCGGGTGCCGCACGCGTTGTTGGGTTGGGCCGTGTGGGGGCGGTGATGTGACGTACTGTTGTATGCCTTCCCTCGGTGCGCCTTGCTGACACACGCATCATTTGGTTGGGTCCGGGCGCATGTCGGCAACAAGCCAGCCCTGAGTGGGGGTACACTGAAACCCACCGAGCCATTGATTTCGCAACGGTGCGGGAGCTGCTGTCGGGATTCGTTGACACGATGAAATGTTGACCATCAGGGAAGGAAGAACCATGGCAAAGAAGATTATTTTGGATTGCGATCCAGGGCATGACGACGCTGTTGCAATTCTGCTGGCTGTCGGCAATCCGAACATCGATTTGGTCGGCGTGACCACCGTCGGCGGCAATCAGAGCCTCGACAAGGTTACGTACAATGCGCGTGCCGTGCTGGAAAAGGCCCATGCAACCGACATTCCGGTGCACGCCGGATGCGATCGTCCGATCGTTCGCGAGCAGGAAGTCGCCGCATCCATCCACGGTGAAAGCGGGCTCGACGGCGTGGAGTTGCCGGAGCCGACCCGTCCGCTGGATGAGGGCCATGCCGTCAACTGGATCATCGAAACCATCATGAACAACGAGCCGGGAACCATCACCCTTGTGCCGACCGGGCCGCTGACCAACATCGCCATGGCCGTGCGTCTTGAACCGCGCATCGTCGAACGCGTCAAGGAAGTCGTGCTCATGGGCGGCGGATACCACGTCGGCAACTGGAGCGCGGTGGCGGAATTCAACATCAAGGTTGATCCCGAAGCGGCGCACATCGTATTCAATGAACAGTGGCCGGTCACCATGGTCGGGCTCGACCTGACCCATCAGGCACTGTGCACTCCCGCCGTGCAACAACGCATCGAAAGCGTCGGCACCGATCTGGGCATGTTCGTTTCCGGACTGATGGACTTTTTCCGCAAAACCTACCAGGACAACCAGGACTTCATCGATCCGCCGGTTCATGATCCTTGCACTGTGGCATATCTCATCGATCCGGAAGTCGTGCAGACCCGCCGTTGCCCCGTCGACGTTGAAATCAAGGGCGATTTGACTCTTGGCATGACCGTGGCTGACCTGCGCGGTCCGGAACCAAGCGCGCAGGATTGTCATACGCAGGTGGCCACCAAGCTTGATTTCGACAAGTTCTGGGATTTGGTCACCGAAGCCATCAAGACCATTGGATGAAGCAGAGAATTCTGAAGAATAACTTAAGGGAAAATAAGTTAAGGAACGATAGAGATGTCTGAAACTCAAAACGATAAGATGCTCGATACGGGCGGTAAGTCCATAGTCGCGTTGATGGCGGCGCTGGCGGCGGCCATTTTCGCTTTCCAGCTGAATGCTTCGATGCTTTCGCCGGCGTTGACGACGATGCGCATCGAACTGAACACCACCGATTCGCAGATCGGCCTCACCCAGACCGTGTTCTTCACGGCCTGCGCGGTGTTCTCCCTGTTCCTGCCTCGCTTGGGTGATTTGATCGGCCGCAAGAAGGTGTTGCTGGGCATTCTCTCGCTGACTGCCGTGGGATGCGTGGTCTCCGCGCTTGCGGTCAACGTGCCGATGCTGATGATTGGCCGCGTTATTCAGGGTGTTGCCGGCCCGATCGTGCCGATGACTCTGATCATGCTGCATGCCAAGGTTACCGAAGACAAGAAATACGCCAAGCTGATGGCAATCCTGACTTCCGTCAACGGCGGTATCGGCGGAGTCGACGCCATTCTTGGCGGTTGGCTTGCCGGTACTTTCGGCTTCCGCTCCGTCTTCTGGGTTATGGTCGGCGTGGCTGTGGTGGCCATCGTACTCGTGTTCGTTTACGCTGAGGAATCCACTGCGTCCGAAACCCCGAAGATGGATTGGGCTGGAGTGGTTTCCCTCGCCGCCGCATTCCTTGCCGCGTATCTGGCCATCACCGAGATTCAGAAACTCGCTTCCGCCAATTGGGCTCTCGTTGCGGTCGAACTGGTTGTTGCCGCCGTGCTGTTCGCCGTCTTCTGGAATATCGAGAAGCGCCAGAAGGCCCCGATGGTCACCACCCATTACCTCAAGCAACGTCGCACTTGGGGTCTGTTGCTGACCACCCTGCTTACCATGACCGGCGTGTTTGCCATTATGAACGGCATTGTGCCGGCTCTTGCGCAGGATGCCGAGGTTGGTGCCGGCATGAGCGCTTCCGTGGTTTCCTTTGCCACTCTGACCCCGTATGCTCTGGTTGGTTTGGTGTTCGGCCCGATTGCGGGTGTGCTTGCTTCCCAGTTCGGATACCGCGCGGTTCTGCGCACTGGTTTGGTTGTTTCCGCGGTCGGCGTGGTCTTTGGCATCTATGTGTGCCATGTTCCGAGCATCTGGGCTCTTGTGGTCGTCTCTCTGGTTCTTGGCGTTGCTTACGCCGGCACCGCCAATATCATGCTCAACGGTCTGGGCATCGTGCTTTCTCCGGAAGACAATCCGGGCTATCTGCCCGGCCTGAACGCCGGCGCTTTCAATCTGGGTGCCGGTCTGAGCTATGCGGTGCTGTACGCCATGCAGAACGCGTTCGGTGCTTCCGGTGGCGCAACCAACGGCTACGTTGGCGCGATGATCGGTGGCGTGGTGTTGCTGGCCCTTGCGTTCTGCGCATCCCTGCTCATTCCGAAGCCGGGGGAGCAACAGTAAAGCTTCGCTTCGGTTATGCGAATACAATGGACCCGCGGTTGATGAACTGCGGGTCCATTTGTATATTTACGTCGACTTCAGGAGCAACGCCGCTAACACATCCTTTGGTTGAAAGGTGTAGCAATGTGTGTGGTAACAAGGCGCACCGAACGAAGGCGTACGAGGGTACGTCGAGTGAGGAGCAACGCGGCTAACACACCATTGCTACGCCTTCAACGCTTTTGAGGCGATGTCGTGACGATAAAACATTCCGGTGGTATCGAGCTTGTCGAGGATTTCGTAAACCTTGTTCTGCGCATCCTTGATGCTCGGCGCGCTGGTTTCGACGAGAAGCACGCGGCCGGAGCTTGCCACGAGCCCGTTTTCGCCGCTGGCCACGCCGGCATAGTACACGTGCGAATCCTCGTCGACCGGAATCTCGGGGATTCGCGCACCCTTGACGACATTAACGGGGTATCCTTCGGCCGCGAGCACTACGCCGAGGGTGGCGTTGTCGTTGTCCCAAGTGAATTCCGGGGTTTCGCCGTTGAGGGTTGCGTTGATGCCGGCACCCAGATCGGAGGTGAGCTTGGGCAGCACCACTTCGGTTTCCGGGTCTCCGAACCGGGCGTTGAACTCGATGACCTTCGGGCCGTCTGCGGTGGCGATCAGACCCGCGTACAGAATGCCGGTGAATGGCGTGCCCTCGGCGGCCATGGCCTCAACGGTGGGGCGCACAATGGTTTCGATGGCACGCTCAATCACGTCCCGGCCGATTTGCGGCACCGGGCTGTATGCGCCCATGCCGCCGGTGTTCGGCCCCTCGTCGTTGTCGTAGGCGCGCTTGTGGTCCTGCGAGATGGGCATGGGCCAGAAGCGCGTGCCATCCACGAAGCTCATCAACGAAAATTCTTGGCCTTCGAGGAATTCCTCGATGACGACCTTTGCGCCGGCCGTTCCGAAACGGTGGTCGATGAAGATGTCGTCAAGCGCGGCGTTCGCCGTCTCGATATCCATGGCGACGGTGACGCCCTTGCCGGCCGCCAAGCCGTCGGCTTTGATGACAATCGGTGCGCCGTGTTCTGCCACATACGCCTTCGCCGGTTCAAGCTGATCGAACGTGCGATATTCGGCGGTGGGGATGCAATGACGGGCCATGAGCCGCTTGGCGAAGTCCTTGGAACCTTCGATCTGGGCGGCGGCCTTATTCGGGCCGAACGCCTTGATGCCTGCCGCGGCGAAATCGTCCACGAGACCTTCGATCAGCGGCACCTCGGGGCCGACGAACACCCAGTCGTAGTCATTGCGCTTCACGAACTCGATGAGCGCCGCATGATTCGACTGGTTGATTGCACTCACGCGGATGCCGTCGAGCGCCATGCCCGGATTGCCCGGGGCGACGGTCACCTCATCGACGCTCGCGCTCCGTTGCAAGGCATGCGCAATGGCGTGCTCGCGCGCCCCCGAACCGATAACCAGAACCTTCTGACCCATATCGTCTCCTTATGCGTTACGCGAGTTCCACGTCGTTGCCGTTGTTCTTCACGATGGTGCCGATCCTGTAGGCGGTTTCGCCGTTGCCGGCTAGCAGCTGCATCGTTTCGTCCGCACGCGCCGCATCGACGGCCAACACCATGCCGATACCCATATTGAAGATGTTGAACATCTCCATATGGTCGATTGCGCCGGCCTGCTCGATTACGTCGAAAATCGGCGTAACAGGCCAGGAACCCAGCTCGATGTGGGCCGCCAGACCATCGGGAATCATGCGCGGGATATTCTCGATGAAGCCGCCGCCGGTGATGTGCGCCACACCCTTGACCACGCCGGCCTTGAACAGGGGAGCGAGCGCTTTCACGTAGATCTTGGTGGGGGTGAGCAGCACGTCGCCCAGCGTGGCGTCGCCGAGCGCCTCAAGCCGCGTATCCACGGTGTAGCCGGCGTCGACGAACAGCGCCTTGCGCACCAGCGAAAAACCATTGGAATGCACGCCGGTGGACGGCAAGCCAATCAGCACGTCGCCCTGTGTGATGCCCGAGCCATCCACGATGGCGGACTTTTCGGCCGCACCCACCGCGAACCCGGCCAGATCGTATTCGTCCTCGTCATACATGCCCGGCATTTCGGCGGTTTCCCCGCCAATCAGACCGGCCCCGGCTTGCACGCACCCATCGGCCACGCCGGAAACCACCTGTTCCAGCAATGCCGGATCGTTCTTGCCGCACGCGATGTAATCCAGGAAAAACAACGGCTGGGCCCCCTGAGCCGCAATGTCATTGACGCACATGGCCACGCAATCGATGCCGATGGTATTGTGTTTGCCCGCCATCTTCGCCACCATCAGCTTGGTGCCCACGCCGTCGGTGCCGGAAATCAGCACCGGCTCGCGGTAGCCGAGCGAAGCGAGATCGAACAGCCCCCCGAAGCCGCCGATGCCGCCAAGCACTCCCGGGCGGCTCGTGCGCGCCACATGGGACTTGATGCGCTTGACGACTTCGTAACCGGCTTCGACGTTCACGCCGGCGTTCTCGTATGCTTTGGGCATGGTGGCCTTCCTGTTGGTGGGATTGGTTCGGTTGGCTTTCTTAAGCTATTGGTCTTGCGGCTGCTCACTTTGCGGCGGCCCCGCATGGTATTCGTTGCCTTCATATTTGCTTTTGTACAGCGCGAATTCAGGCAGTCTCACGCGGTCTTCGGGGGTGAGCGACTTCAGGAAAGCACTTTCGTAATCGTCGAGCGCGGTGGGGTAGTCACCATTAAAATATGCGACGCACAGGCCGCCATACGGGGCTTTCGCACCCAAGCCGATGGACTCGATCAGACCGTCCAGCGAGAGGAATGCAAGCGAATCAGCGCCGATGAAGTCACGGATTTCATCGACGGACTTCTTCGCGGCAATGAGTTCTTTGGTGGTCGAAATGTCGATGCCGTAGAAGCATGGGTATTTCAGTGGTGGCGAGCTGATGCGCATATGTACCTCGGCCGCGCCCGCCTCTTTGAGCAGTTGCACGATGCGTTTGGACGTGGTGCCGCGCACGATGGAATCGTCGATGACGACCACGCGCTTGCCTTTGACCACGCCGCGCACGGCGGACAGCTTCATGCGCACGCCCTGTTCACGCAATTCCTGCGTGGGCTGGATGAACGTGCGCGCCACATATTGGTTCTTGATCAAACCCATTTCGTTCGGCAAGCCGGAGGCCTCGGCGTAACCGGAGGCGGCCGACAGAGAGGAGTTCGGCACGCCAATTACCATATCGGCGTCGACCGGCGATTCGACGGCTAGGCGCGCACCCATGCGCTTGCGGGCGGAATGCACGTTGACGCCGTAGATATCGGAATCGGGGCGGGCGAAATAGATGAACTCCATCGAGCAGATGGCCAGCTGCGTCTGGTTGGTGTATTGCGTGATCTTGTAGCCGTGGTCGTCCACCACCACGATTTCGCCGGGGCGAATGTTGCGCACCAGCTCGGCACCCACGATGTCCAACGCGCAGGTTTCGGAGGCGAGCACGTAGGCGCCGTTCTTCATCTTGCCCAGCGACAGCGGGCGAAAACCGTTCGGATCGAGGGCACCGATCATCGCGTCGGTGGTCATGATGAGATAGGCGAAGCCGCCGTGCACGGTGTTGAGCGCTTCCTTGAGCTTGTCCATAAAGGTGCGCTGGGACGAGCGGCGAAGCAGGTGCATGAGCACTTCGGTGTCGGAATTCGAGTGGAAGATCGCGCCCCCATCTTCCAATTGACGCCGCAGGGATGGGCAGTTGGTGAGATTGCCGTTGTGGCACAGCGCCATGTCTCCGTCATGGAAACGGAATATGAATGGTTGAATGTTGTCGCTGCCGCCGGAGCCGGCCGTGGCGTAACGCACATGGCCGATGGCGCGGTCGCCGGCAAGCCGCTGGATTTCGCGCTCGTCGTTGAACACTTGGGTGAGCAGGCCCTTGCCGCGATGCCCGGTGAGCTGGCCGTTGTCGTTCGCGACGATGCCCGCGCCCTCTTGGCCGCGATGTTGCAGGGCATGAAGGCCGAAGTAGGTAAGTCGGGCTGCGTCGGGGTGCCCCCAGACGCCGAAGATGCCGCATTCCTCGTGAATGTCTTCAAGCTCAGCGGACAAACCAGAACTCCTTTACGCGCAACTGGTTTCTACGTCTCAACCCTACCAATCAGGGGCAACAATACCGGGCCGGGCGATTATCCCCTCAGGCCAGTGCCGTGCGGATCGGTTTTTGTCATTTCGAGCGGAGCGAACGCAGTGAGCGCAGTCGAGAAATCTTGTTGGTGGCGTTCTTATCCCGCCGACAAGATTTCTCCACTCGCTGACGTTCGGTCGAAATGACAAAGGACTCGTCAGGCGGCGAAGTAGCTGACGCCGGCGGCGAACAGGGGCTGGTCGTGCTCGCCGGGGACGTTGACGAAGGTGCCGTTGCTGTAGCGCTCGGAGTGACCCATCTTGCCGAATATGCGGCCATCGGGGCTGGTGATGCCTTCGATGGCGAGCAGTGAGCCGTTCGGATTCACGTCCAGATCCATGCCGGGCGCACCGTGTTCGTCCACGTACTGCGTGGCGATTTGACCGTTCGCTTTAAGCTGGGCCAGCACGTCGTCGGAGGCGACGAAACGACCCTCGCCGTGGGAGATGGCGATGGTGTGCTCGTCACCGACCTGCGTTTGCGCGAGCCACGGAGACAGGTTCGAAGCCACGCGGGTGCGCACAAGTCTGCTTTGGTGGCGTCCGATGGTGTTGAACGTCAGCGTCGGGCATTCGTCGTTCATTGGCACGATGTCACCGTAGGGCACCAAGCCGAGCTTGATAAGCGCCTGGAAACCGTTGCAAATGCCGAGCATCAGGCCGTCGCGGTTCTGCAATAGGTCGCGCACGGCCTCGGTGACGGCCGGGGCGCGGAAGAACGCGGTGATGAACTTGGCTGAGCCGTCCGGCTCGTCACCACCCGAGAAACCACCCGGAATCATGACGATCTGGCTGTTCTTGATTTCCTTGGCCAGCGCCTCGGTGGATTCGGCCACGGCGGCGGGCGTGAGGTTATTCACGATGAGTGTGCTCACATCCGCGCCCGCGCGCTCGAAAGCGGCGGCGGAATCGTATTCGCAGTTATTGCCCGGGAACACGGGGATGACGACATGCGGCTTGGCCACGCCGGTGCCGGTGTAGACGGTTTTCTTCGGAGCGTCGAATGAGATGATTTCGACGTTTCTGTCTGTGCTGTCAGCTGTGGAACGATAGGGGAATACGGATTCAATGCCGCCTTCCCATGCCTCCTGCAGCTCGGCCAAGTCCAGCGTCTCGCCCGCGGCTACGAACTGATAATCCGAAGTCGTCTCGCCGACCTCGTTGACCTCAACCAGATTGGACACGGCAGGAACCTTGGCATTGTCCGCAAGCTCGATGATGAACGAGCCATACGCCGTAGCGAACAGATCGTCGGCTGTAATGTTGTCGGCCAGCGTGATCCCCAACTGATTGCCCACGCACATCTTGAACAGGGCTTCGGCACTGGCGCCGTAACCCGGTGTGGACACTGCCAATGCGTCACCGAAATCGGTGAGTTCTTCAACCGTGCGGAACGCCTCAAGCAGGCCGCGCTTATCCGGTGTCAAACCATCCGCCTCATAACGCGGCGCGATGCGAATCACACGATGTCCGGCACCCTTGAACTCGGGGGACGTGGCGCGTCTCATATCGCCCACTGCCACGGCAAAGGAAATCAAGGTAGGCGGCACGTCGAGCTGTTCGAACGTGCCGGACATGGAATCCTTGCCGCCGATGGCCCCTGCGCCCAAATCAACTTGAGCCATCAGCGCACCCAGCACGGCGGCCATCGGTTTGCCCCAACGTTCCGGCTCGTCGCGCAGCTTCTCGAAGTACTCCTGGAAACTTAAGTACGCCTTCTCATGCTCGAAGCCGGCTGCCACCAGTTTGGCGAGCGACTCGACCACCGACAGATACGCGCCGGTGAACTGGTTCTTCTCCATGATGTACGGGTTGAATCCCCAAGCCATCGCCGAAGCGGTGGTGGTCTCGCCGAACACCGGCAGCTTGGCGACCATGGCTTCGACCGGGGTGAGCTGCGTGCGCCCGCCGAACGGCATCAGCACCGTACCCGCACCGATGGTGGAGTCGAAACGTTCCGAAAGCCCCTTGTTCGAGGCCACATTCAGGTCGGTGAGCATGGCATGCATGCGTTCGCCCAGCGTGCCTTTGGGCCACGGGATGACATAGGTCTGTTGCGCGACGACATGCGCCCGCTGGTGTTTCGGCGCACCGTTGGAGGCCAGGAACTCGCGAGACAGATCAACGATGGCCTCGCCGTTCCACACCATCGTCATGCGCGGCTCCTCGGTGACGGTGGCGATGACGTTCGCTTCGAGATTTTCCTCCCGTGCGTAGCCGAGGAACTCGTCCACGTCTTCGGCGGCCACGTCCACGGCCATGCGCTCCTGGGATTCGGAAATCGCCAGCTCGGTGCCGTCAAGTCCTTCGTATTTCTTGGACACCTGATTGAGGTCGACGTGCAGTCCGTCGGCCAGCTCGCCCACGGCCACGGACACGCCGCCCGCGCCGAAGTCGTTGCAGCGCTTGATCAGCCGACAGGCATCACCGCGGCGGAACAGACGTTGCAATTTGCGCTCGACGGGGGCGTTGCCTTTCTGCACCTCGGCCCCATCGAGTTCGAGCGATTCGACGTTGTGTGCCTTGGAAGCGCCCGTTGCGCCGCCGATGCCGTCGCGTCCGGTGCGCCCACCGAGCAGGACGATCTTGTCTGTCGGCGCCGGCGTTTCGCGACGCACGTGATCTGCGGGGGTGGCGGCCACCACCGCGCCCACCTCCATGCGCTTGGCCACATAGCCCGGGTGGTAGATTTCGTTCACCTGACCGGTCGCCAAGCCAATCTGGTTGCCATATGAGGAATAACCGGCCGCGGCCGTGGTGACGATCTTGCGCTGGGGGAGCTTGCCCTTAAGTGTGTCGGCAACCGGCACAGTCGGGTCGCCCGCGCCGGTGACGCGCATCGCCTGATACACATAGGAGCGGCCGGACAGCGGATCGCGGATGCAGCCGCCGATGCAGGTGGCTGCGCCGCCGAACGGCTCGATTTCGGTGGGATGGTTGTGCGTCTCGTTCTTGAACAGGAACAGCCAGTCCTGCATCTCGCCGTCCACATCCACCTTCACCTTGACGGTGCAGGCGTTGATTTCCTCGCTTTCGTCAAGGCCTGTCAACACGCCGTTCTTCTTGAGCCATTTCGCGCCGATGGTGCCCATATCCATCAGGCACACCGGCTTGCCGTCGCGGCCCAGCTCGTGGCGCATCTGTAGGTACTTGTCGAAAGCCGCCTTTACCGCCGCGTCGTCAATCTGCACATCGTCAAGTTCGGTGCCGAATGTGGTGTGACGGCAGTGGTCGGACCAGTAGGTGTCGATTACTTTGATTTCGGTGATGGTCGGGTCGCGCTGCTCTTCCGTGAAATAGTCGCGGCAGAATTGCAGATCCGCCAGGTCCATCGCCAGTCCGCGCGTCTCGATGAAGCGCTTAAGCGCCGTGTCGTCCATCGAGCGGAAACCCTCGATGACCTCCACCTTGCCGGGCTGTGGCACTCGGGTTTTCAGCGTTTCCCTGGGGCTCAGCGAGGCCTCGCGCGCCTCCACCGGGTTGATGACGTAATGCTTGATGGCCTCAACGTCGGCCTCGCTCAACGCCCCCTCAAGCGCGTAGAACTTTGCGGAACGCACGGTGGGCCGCTCGCCTTGGGAGATGAGCTGGATGCACTCGCTGGCAGAATCGGCGCGCTGATCGAACTGGCCGGGCAGGAACTCCACCGCGAACACAGGCGCCTCACCGAAATCAGGCAGATCGGTGTATACATTGTCGACCGGCGGCTCGCTGAACACGGTCCCGGTGGCCTGCTCGAACAGTTCGGCGCCGATGCCCTCCACATCATAGCGGTTGACGATGCGCACGCCCGTCAGAGACTTGATGCCCAGAATCGTCTTCAGCTCGTTGGCGAGCTGGCGCGCCTCGATATCAAAACCGGCTTTTTTCTCCACATACACGCGATAGACCACGTCTGGCTCCTTCGTGTCACTGAGTTTCTGCTGACGTAAGGTGATTGGCGAACGGCGAAAACGTTATTCGACGCAAACGCCTTCGGCCTCGGCAAGCGCGGCGAGACGGCGCTCGATTTCCTCGTAGGCCGGGATGATGTCGCCCAAGTCGCGGCGGAACAGATCCTTGTCGAGATGCTCTACTTTGCCGGACTTGTCGCGCTGATCCCACAGACGGCAGGAATCCGGGGTGATCTCGTCGGCCAGTAGCAGCGTGCCGTCGCTGGTTCGACCCATCTCGATTTTGAAATCGACGAGCTTGACGTCGATCTTAGAGAAGATGTCAATCAGCGCCTCGTTGATGCGACGCGCAAGCGGGGCGATCTCGGCCAGATCCTCGCGGGTGCACACGTCAAGCACCACCAGATCGTCGTCATTGACGAACGGATCGTGCAGATCGTCGTTCTTCAGGAAGTATTCGAGCACCGGTTCCTTGAACTCGAGGCCCTCCTCGACGCCGAGACGCGAGCAGAAATGGCCGGCTGCCGTGTTGCGCAACACGATTTCCAACGGGAACATAGTCATCTTGCGCACCAGCTGCGCCGTGTCATCCACGCGCTTGACGAGGTGGCTGTCGATGCCGCGAGCCTTCAGCAGGGAGAAGATCAGGGTGGTGATGAGGTTGTTCAGACGGCCTTTGCCTTCAAAATCCTCTTTTTTCTCACCGTCGCCGGCGGTGGCGGAATTCTTGTATTCGACCCAGAGCACCTCCGGATCGTCGGTAGCGAACAGTTGCTTGGCTTTGCCCTCGTAGAGCTTTTCCAACTTCTCCATTACTCGCCTTTCCCTATGAATCACAAGGAGGTAGATAGTCAGGTGAACTTGCCGCTTACAACATAACAACCGCGCGCTACATTGTGCCGTCTGCAGGCTTTCTATTCGTCTTGCGCAACCGGGCACCCCATGTGCGATTTTGCGGGGTGTGTTCCGTCGGACGCTTCAGCGTTCGGGGTTGTCGAGCAGCGGCGCCGTTCCCTCGTCGTAAGCCTTGAGCAGGTCCCTGAGCAGGAATGCGGTGAAATGTGGCATGGTGAACACATGGTTGCTGCTGCCGATGTTGCCGGCGGAAAGTTTGATGCCGAACCTGATATCCGGATATGCGCCGGATCCTATAAGCGTCCGCATGGATTTTGTCTTTCCTCCGCGAGCTTTTGCTTCGACCGGCACGAGATGGTTTCTGGTGCGCACGAAAAAATCCTCCTCCAAGGTGGAGTTGTCTTTTTTGAAGTAATACAGGCCATATCCCGACTTCGACAGTGCCTCGGCCACAATGCTCTCATACAGCGCGCCTTTGTATATTCCAAGATTGCGGTTTGCGCGCAGGTCGTCGCTTGCCTCGTCGTCGAGCATGGAGACGAACAGGCCACTGTCTGCGAAATATATCTTGAATTTGTTTTCGTCGTAGTTGCCTTTGAGCGGCAGTTGCGGAAATTGCAGGCACCGACAGATGAGCGTCATTCCCGAGGATTCGAGCCATTCCACACAGCCGCGGTAGTCTTTGAATCTTGCGCCGCTGGCAACCTTGCTGATTTGGAACTTCTTGTTTTCCTTGGATAGTTGCACGGGGATGTGGTTGAACACGTTGAGAATGCGCGCCTGATCCATACCGTCCGCGTATTTGCGGATGTCCTCGCTGTAATCCAGCACCAGTTGGCGTTGCAGTTGCAAGGTTCCCTCGAATGTGTTTTTGGCGGTGAATGTGGACACCACTTCGGGCATGCCTCCGAGCGTGCAGTAATCCAGAAACAGCGAGCCGAACACGTCCATTTGGGTGCGGGAGAACGGCCGGGCTTCGCACAGACAGCTGAGCATATCTTCCCTGGTATCTTCTCCATATCCTCTGGCCCAGAGAAATTCCTCGAAGTCGAGCGAATGCATGTTGTAATCGCTTTTATAGCCCACGCTGTTGCTTTCGATGGCATTGTAATTCACGCCAAGCATCGATCCGCTGCAAATCACATCGAACCGTCCGTCCAACTTGAGGAACTTCAATGCAGTGGCGATGTCGGGATGGTCCTGCAGCTCATCGAAGAAGATTAGCGTGCGGCCAGGCTCGAAGCGTTTGGATGGGTCGATCAGGGAAATGTTGCGGATGATCGACGCAGCGTCGTATCCGTCTGCCGTGATGGACTTATATTTGGGTTCCTCTGCGAAATTGATTTCCACGAGATTGTCGTAATGCCGTTCGGCGAATCTGCGGATAGTCGCGGTTTTGCCTACTTGGCGAGGCCCTTTGACGATGAGGGGTTTACGGTCTGCGTCGGCCAACCATCGGTCAAGATAATCGTCGGCTTTGCGTTTGAGATAGGCCGTCATGGTTCCCTCCAAGGAATTGCGATATTTTGCTTGCTGTGAGTTCATTATAGAGGGCTATATCCTCTTTTATGAGGGTATTTCTGCTGATTCACCACATTTTATGAGGGTATTTCTGCTGATTCGTCACATTTCATGAGCGTATGGAATGGTCCGAAGAATGTGCGCACCGTTGGATGTCGTTATATTGTGCCGGCTAGAGAACGTCGATGCGCAGTTTGTCGGCAACGCGGGCGGCTTTGGCGCGGGCTTCGGGCTCGGTGGGGGCGATGGCGAGGGCTACGGCCATGCGGCGGTGGCCGTGCACTTCGGGTTTGGCGAAGATACGCAGGTCAGTGCCCGGTTCGGCCAAGGCCGCGGCGACATTGGAGAATACGGCTTCGCCCTCGCCTTCGACCACGATGGCGTGACTGGCGGCTGCCGAACCTTCGGGAATGCACAGCGCCACATGCTCCTTGGTGACAGGCAACCCCATAATGGCACGGGCGTGCAGCGCGAACTCGCTCAAACGCTGTGAAATCATCGTCACCATGCCGGTGTCGTGCGGGCGCGGGGAGACCTCGTTGAACAGCATCGAACCATCGGTGAGCACGAACAGTTCCACGCCGAACACACCCCAGCCGGTTTCGCCGGATTGCTTGGCGAGATCGACCAATCCTTGAACCACGGCTGTGGCAATGCGCTGCGCCTCGGCGGTTTCGGGGTCGGCGGTGTTCTGAGGTTGGTTGGACTGCCAACTTTCGCGATAATCACCTGATTCCTGCCGCTGCCCGATGGGCGCGCAGGCGACGATGCCAGCCGACGAACTCACCGTCAGCACCGTCAGCTCGTGGTCGAGCGGAGCCAGCGCCTCGACGATCACCCGGGATACATCACCTTCACCAGCCGCGCGTCGCCCCTCCTGCGCCTCACGCCAAGCCGCGTCGATGGCTTGCGGAGAGCGCACCACCGATTGGCCGTGGCCGGACGAACTCATCACCGGCTTGACCACGCACGGATAGCCCACCTCGCTCGCCCCCGCGCGCAGTTCCTCCAGCGAACCGGCGAAACGATATGTGGTGGTCGGCAATCCAAGTGTTTCATGAGCGAGCACGCGCAGGCGCTCGCGATCCATGCAGATGCCCGCGATCGAGGCACTCGGCACCACCTGCATTCCGCTTGCCGCGGCCTGACTCAACACTTCGGTGGCAATGGCCTCCACTTCAGGCACGATGATGTCGGGCTCAACTTCGGCAAGTAGCGCCTTGAGTTCGGCCGAATTCGCCATATCCAGCACTCGCGCCTCGTGCGCCACCTGTTGTGCCGGTGCCCCCGCATACGAATCGGCGGCGCACACCCATGCGCCCAACCTCATGAGCTCGATGGCGACTTCCTTGCCCAGTTCGCCCGCGCCGAGAAACAGCACGCGGGTGGCGCGCTTGCCTAATGGCGTGCCGAGCGGACGGCCATATGTGGAGTCATATATGGATGCGCAAGGGTTGGTATCGCTCATGTGTCACATTGTGACACTGGCACCCGATGATCCGCGCCTAGGCAAGAGCTTTGCGAATGCGATTGAGGCTCGCGGGCTTGGGCGTACCGAGTTCCTGCGCCCACAGTCTCACATAAAACTCCTCCAGCATCCAGCGGGCTTCAACCGCCTTGCCCATCGATTCCTCATGACGCGGCCCGGCCGGTTCGGACTTGGCGGCTGCCATCGCCTTGTCCACAACTTGCTTGGCTTCGTCGGCCTGCCATGCCCAGCGCACGTCACGATTCTTGTCGTTCTTCGCCTTGGACAGCCGCATGAGATCCGCGTGCAGATAGCGTTCGATTGACTTCAACGCCGCAGGGTCGGCGGCACCGATGAACCCGGGGAACACCAGCGTGGCGATATGTTCGCGAATCGACTGCAATACCGACAGCATGGGCAGGTCGGCCTTGCCGCTCACCGCCTTGTCGACTTCGGCATAACGCTTGAGCAACGCAATCACGTCTCGCGACACCTGATACACCGTGTCCTCGTAAATCTCGCGCACGTCGAGCACCGCGTTCGCCAGTGCCTCGTCGTCGGGCAGTTGAGCCACGTCGGGCAACAGCCGTTTGACGGCGGCCAATTGCAAGTCCTCGACCAGCTCCTTGGTGGACCGGTATGGTGCCGAAGCCAGCATCAGCGCCTCGCCGCCAAGCCAGCGCGAGGAAATGCGTTCGGATTCCAGTCGCAACTGGTCGAGAGCACCGCGCCACAGCATCGACGCGCGCGATTCGCTGGTCGCGCCCGAGCGGTGCAGCAGATTCGCCTGCTGGACGATATTGCCCTGATCTGCCGCACGGTCGGCCTGCTGCTTGACCATTCGGCGTGCTGACTCCTCGGCTTGTGCGGCGAACTGGCGCTGCAGGGCCTTCAAATCCTTCGACTTGCCGAGCACCTTCACCGCGTTTCTGCCATGCCGCCGCCCATGCCCGCCGCCTGAAACCGGCTGCTCCACAGCGAAAGTCATCCGCAGATATGGCGACAGGCGTTCGGTGAGCTCATCTCCCAGCACCTCCGGGTGAATCTGCGCGCCCACGGTCTCAATGGCCGCCTGGGTGAAGGCATGCGCCAAATCGGGGTAGTCGAGCCCTGCCTCGGTGCCCGGCAACTGTGCATAATGCCCGTCGATCCACATGCGGATGGCGCGCGCCGTGTCGGGAGCGGGCACGAACTGCACGCGCAGTTGCTTGGGCAACGCCTTGATCATGGCCAGAATCAGCTCGTCCAACAATCCCGGCACATTCCACGTGAACTGCTCGGGCGTGATGCGCGAGAGCGCCTTGAGCGGCACATGCGCCGTCACGCCGTCATCGGGATTGCGCGGGTCGTAGATATACGACAACCTCAAATCGATGGGCTGGCCGTCGGTGCCGAGGGTGTGCCAACGGTCGGGATAATCGTCGAGACTTAACGATTCGGTCGTCTTCAGCCGCTCCACCTGCACAGGGTCGAAGTCCAGCAGATGCGGATTCTCGCCATGCGCGTCCTTCCACCATTTCGCCAGCCCCGCCAGCGAGGTGACATGGGCGGGGATCACCGAGTTGTAGAAATCGAACAGATCCTCGTCGCTGATGGTCTGGCTGATTTGTCTCGTGCGGTTCGCATCGTCCGCCGCATCCTCAAGCACGGCAAGGTTCTTCGCAACGAAGTCGTCATAGCTGAACCGCTGTTGGATATCGCCTTCGACCAGCCCCTGACGAATCAGGAAATCACGCGCCTCGCCAGGGTTGATGCGCCCCCACAATATCGTGCGATCCGCCACAATCGGCAAGCCATACAGCAGCACTTTCGCGCTGGCTACGGCGGCTCCGCGCGAAGCCGACCAGTGCGGCTCGGCATAGGTGGTGCGAGTGAGCGAGCCGGCCAGCGGCTCAGCCCAAGCCGGGTCGATGGCCGCGCAATAGCGTGCCCACAGGCGCGAAGTTTCCACCAATTCGGTGCTCATCACCCAGCTCGGTGTGGACTTGGCCACGGCGGAGGCGGGAAACAGCGCGAAATGCGTGCCGCGCGCCCCCTGATAATCGTTCTTCGCCATTTTCTGCGCGCGTTTGATCGCCTTGGCTTTCGCCGCGCCCTTCAACCCCGCGAAGTCGCTGGCTTTGGGCTCGCGCACCACCTGCATGCCCATCATCGACAGCAATCCGGCGAGCATCGACTTGTGAATGCCCTCCGCGTCCCACGAACAGCACAGGCTGTGCGCCGCCTGCTGGTTCAGCGGCAGTTGGCGAATTTCCAATCCAGCGCGCGAGGCGGGCAGGGGGTCGCCCACCTTGAACTTCAGCTCCTTGCACATCTGGCGTAACTGCGCGACCAGATCCTTCCACTGGCGCATGCGAAGCCAACTGAAATACTCGGCTTTGCAGATGCGGCGCAACGCATTGTTGCTGGGCTCGCCGTCCGCTTGGAACACGCGATCCCAGATGTTCAGCGCCGTCAGGAAATCGCTGGTCGGGTCGGCATAGCGATTATGAATGCGGTCGGCCTCCTCGCGCTTGTCGTCCGGGCGCTCGCGTGGATCCTGCAAACTCAAGAAAGCCACCACCACAAGCACGGCGGCCAGCGTGTTCGGGGAAGTGGAACGCGCGGCCTCGATTACCATGCGCCCCAAACGCACGTCAATGGGAATACGCGCCAACTGGCGGCCGATATGCGTCAGCGTCGTCTCGCCGGATTTACGCGAAACGGCTTTGAGCTCGGTCAGCTCGTTGAAACCGTCGGACACCGCCTTCATGTCGGGCGGGTCGATGAAGCCGAAATTCGTCACGTCTTCGGCGGTGTGCGCTACGCCGACGCTGAGCATGTGCAACACCACCGCACCCAGCGAGGTGCGCAGGATTTCCGGCTCGGTGAAGCGCGGGCGCGTCTCATAATCCTCACGGGAATACAGACGAATCGCAATGCCGTCCGCCACGCGCCCGCATCGGCCGGAACGCTGGTCGGCACTCGCCTGGCTGATCGGCTCGATGGGTAGGCGCTGCACCTTCGCCGTCTTGGAATAACGCGAGATGCGCGCGGTTCCAGGGTCGATCACATAGCGGATGCCCGGCACCGTCAGCGAGGTCTCGGCCACATTCGTGGCAATCACGATGCGCTGGTGTGCGTGCGATTCAAATACCTTATGCTGCTCGGCGGCGGACAGCCTGGCGAACAGCGGCATGATCTCGATGGCGTCGGCCCGGCGCATATCCGAAGCTCGCGGCCCGAAATAGCGGCGTAGCGCCGTTTCAAACTCATGGATGTCACGCTCGCCGGAAGCGAAGACGAGAATGTCACGCTCGCCTCGCTCGTGAGCTGAATGGATGATCAGCTCGGCACAGGCGCGCGCCACCGCAGTGGGCATATCGATGCCGCCATCGTCGTCGCCGTATTCATCGCTGCCGGGGTCAAAGCCGCGCGCGAAACCGGGGACGTCATGCATCAACGCAGGCGCGGCACCCAGCGGCTCGTACACCACCTGCACCGGGTAGGTGCGCCCGGACACCTCGATCACCGGCACTTTCGCATGCAACGCCTGTTCAAAGTGTTCGCGGAACTTCATCGAATCTATGGTGGCTGAAGTGATGATGAGCTTCAGATCGCGCCGTTTGGGAAGCAGAGCCGTCAGGTAGCCGAGCAGAAAATCGATGTTCAGACTGCGCTCGTGCGCCTCGTCGATGATGATGGTGTCATATGCGCTTAATCTCGGATCGCGTTGTATCTGCGCGAGCAGAATGCCGTCGGTAACGACCTTCAGACGCGTGGATTTTGAGGTATTGTCCGTGAAACGCACCTGATAGCCGATTTCGTCGCCCAGGCGCACTCCCATTTCGGAGGCGATGCGTTCGGCCACCGTGCGCGCGGCGATACGGCGCGGCTGCGTATGCACGATTTGGCGGCCGTGCGAGCCGCGGCCAAGCTCAAGCAGGATTTTCGGCAGCTGCGTGGTTTTGCCCGAGCCGGTCTGCCCGGAAACGATCACCACCTGGCTGGAACGCACGGCTTCGGCTATGGCTTCGCGACTCCCCGACACCGGCAGTTCGGGTGGATATTCGAATTTCATAACCTTGCCTCTATTGATGATTTACTTCCCGCTGGTGTCAGGTGCCACGCAAAGCGTGACGGAAGGGCGACCCCAAAGCCGGACAATTCCCAAAGATAATCAGCTCCGTATGGCGACCCGAACCTTATCCCTCGCGCAAAACCTCAATAATACGAAACCCTTTGGAACTGGCCATCTTGCCCACGCTGAATCCCGCCCCCAACGCCTCGGTCAGCCAGCCGGTCAGCGAATCCGCCCCAAGGTTCTTCTGCACCACCAGATACGCCGCGCCACCCGGAGCCAAGCGCGGCAGCCAAGCCATCAACAGCGTGTGCAATGCCTCCTTGCCGATGCGAATCGGCGGGTTCGACCAGATGAGATCGAAGGCGAGATCGTCCTCCATCTGCCGACCATCCACCACGCGCCCATCCATATCGGTGCGCGCGGTGCGCACGTTGCCGCAACCATTGCGCTCGGCATTCACGCCCGTCAGCTCCAATGCGCGCTCATTGACATCAACCGCCCATACGTCGGCTTCGGGGGCGGCGAATGCCAGCGACAGCGCAATCGGCCCCCAGCCGCACCCCAAATCAAGGAACGCGCCGCTTTCGGGCGGTTCGGGAGCATGTTTAAGCAGCACGGAAGTGCCCAAATCGAGGCGCGAAGCGCAGAACACGCCGTTGGACACCTCCACCTCGGCCTCGCGCCCGCGCAACGTCACACGCAAGGTGCGGCGCACGTCTTGAGAAGCAGGTTCGGCTGAAAAATACTGTTCCGCCATGACTGGCCCGTCACCCTTTCCCGCGTGCGCGCTTCTTGTCTTTTGCATCCGACAGATGCCTTCATGTCACCTCACCTGATGATAATAGGGAAGCGAACATACCAACCAATCGATCAATCGACCAATCGGCAAGAGGTGCCATTGAGCCATAACTTGAGTCACAACCCGAGCCATAATTTGAGCCATAGCGACGAAACCACATTCCCTCGCCAGAGCGATGGCGAGCCGGATGTTTTGGCCGAATCCTCCGAAGTGTTGCTGGGCGAGGGCACTCACGGTGCGCATTTCGACGCATCGGGCGATGAGGAATGGGCCGAGCGCGAATCGCGCAATCAGCTCAAGCATGTCGCCGGTTTGGGTGAGTTGCAGGATGTCACCGAGGTCGAATACCGCAAGGTGCGCCTTGAACGCGTGGTGCTGGTGGGAGTGTGGTCGAGCGCGCTCACCACCCAAGCCAAAGCGGAAGAGTCGCTGCGCGAGCTTGCCGCGCTCGCCGAAACCGCCGGTGCCCAAGTGTGCGATGGGCTGTTGCAACACCGCTTGAAGCCTGATGCCGCCACCTATGTCGGCTCCGGCAAAGCCCGCGAAATCGCCGATATCGTGGCGCGTGAAGAGGCCGACACCATCGTGGTGGACGACGATTTGCCGCCCAGCCAGCGCCGCGGCTTGGAAGACGCCGCCAAAGTGAAGGTGGTGGACCGCACCGCCGTGATTCTCGACATCTTCGCCCAGCACGCCACTTCGCGCGAAGGCAAGGCACAGGTGGAACTCGCGCAATTGGAATACATGCTGCCCCGCTTGCGCGGCTGGGGTGGGTCGCTGTCGCGTCAGGCGGGTGGCCAGGCCGCCGGCGTCAACGGCGGCATCGGTTCGAGAGGCCCCGGCGAAACGCAGATCGAACTCGACCGTCGCGTGATTCGCACGCGCATCGCCCGCCTGAAGAAGCAGATTCGCCAGATGGCCCCTGCCCGCGAAGTCAAGCGCGGTTCGCGCCGGCGCTATGGGTTGCCCACCATCGCCGTGGTGGGATACACCAACGCGGGCAAGTCGTCGCTGACCAACCGGCTCACCGGCTCAACCGAACTGGTGGAGAACGCGCTGTTCGCCACGCTGGACACCGCCGTGCGCCGCACGCGCTCCGAGGACGGGCGTCTGTACGCCTATGTGGACACCGTCGGCTTCGTGCGCCGTCTGCCCACGCAGCTTGTCGAGGCGTTCAAATCCACGCTGGAAGAGGTCGGTCAGGCCGATGTGATTCTGCATGTGGTCGACGGCTCGCACCCCGATCCGTTCTCGCAGATCGATGCGGTGAACGATGTGCTGGCCGACATCGATGGGGCGGCTTCGATTCCCCGCATTCTCGCGTTCAACAAGGCCGATTGTTGCGATGCGGCCACATTGGGGCGTCTCGCCGCGCTCGAGCCCGACGCCCATATCGTTTCCGCCTATTCCGGGCAAGGGGTGGATGGGTTGCGTGCGGCGGTGGAATCGCTGTTGCCCACACCCGGCGTGCATGTTCAGGCGTTGTTGCCATACACCGCCGGCTCGCTGCTGTCTCGCATCCGCGAATACGGGCATGTGACTGATGTGCAGTGGCTGGATGAGGGGGTTGAAGTCGTGGCGGATGTGGACGACCGTCTCGCCGCACAAGTGGTCGACGCGGCGATCGACTAGTTTTTCTCTTGTTGATCCAATTGGTTGAAATTGGCTTGATACAGCCGATTGTGGGTATTGCTCACGCTCGCATAACGATGGGAATACGGCCTTTTTATGCTGTCGGAACAAGTGCCGCGAAGTCAGAGTGTGTGAGTACAGTGAAGGCGAGATTTGATTAGTGATGCTTGATTGCATAAAGCATCTGATCTAAGAGAGGTTCATCAGATATGGCAGAAACAGTCGCAAAGCCCACAAAGCTTGCTGTTATTGGTGCCGGTGCCGTTGGTTCCACCCTTGCTTTCGCGGCCGCCCAGCGTGGCATTGCCCGCGAAATTGTGTTGGAGGATATCGCCAAGGAACGTGTCGAGGCTGAAGTGCTCGACATGCAGCATGGCTCCAGCTTCTATCCGACCGTGTCCATCGATGGCTCCGACGACCCGGAAATCTGCCGCGATGCCGATATCATCGTCATCACCGCCGGCCCCCGTCAGAAGCCCGGCCAAACCCGCCTCGAACTCGTCGGCGCCACCATCAAGATTCTTCAGGCGATCATTCCCGGCTTGGTCAAGGTCGCCCCCAACGCCATCTTCATGCTCATCACCAACCCGGTCGATATCGCCACCCATGTGGCGCAGAAGATCTCCGGCCTGCCGGAGAATCAGGTCTTCGGCTCGGGCACCAACCTCGATTCCGCTCGTTTGCGCTTCCTTATTGCGCAGCAGACCGGTGTCAACGTCAAGAACGTGCACGCCTACATCGCCGGTGAACATGGCGATTCCGAGGTGCCGCTGTGGGCTTCCGCCACCATCGGCGGTGTCCCCATGTGCGACTGGGCCCCGCTGCCCGGCCACGATCCGTTGGATGCCGATATGCGCGAGCGGATTCACGAGGAGGTCAAGAACGCCGCCTACAAGATCATCAACGGCAAGGGCGCGACCAACTACGCCATCGGCATGTCCGGCGTGGACATCATTGAGGCCATCCTCAAGGATTCCAACCGCATTCTGCCCGTCAGCTCCATGCTCAAAGACTTCCATGGCATCTCCGACGTGTGCATGTCGGTGCCCACCCTCATCAACCGTCAGGGTGTCAACACCGCCATCAACACCCCGGTGTCCGACCGCGAGCTTGCGGCTCTGAAGCGTTCCGCCGAAACGTTGCGCGAGACCGCCGCCCAGTTCGGTTTCTGATAAGCGTTCTGATACTGCACAAGGCAGCGGAGTGTTTTGCTTCGTTGCCTTGTTTTTTATTCATGCAGGTCGTCGTCTGAGGGGGATCGGTAGCCTTCCGGTTCGAGCTGAAACGTGGTGTGCGGCACGGAGACGGGGAAGTGCTTGCGCAGGCAATCCTGCAATTGGCTCAAGATGTCCGCGGCCTGTTCCATGGTCAGCCCGCGCTCCACCACCACATGCGCCATGAGGATCGGCATGCCGGTGGAAACGGTGCTGGCGTGCAGATCATGCACCGCCAGAACGTGCGGCACGCCTTCAAGATGCCGCCGCACCTCATCGAGCTTCAATCCTTCCGGGACTTCTTCAAGCAACACGCGCACGGCGTGATGCAACAGCTTGATCGCGCGCGGAATCATCAGCAAAGCGATCAGTCCACCGGCGATGGCGTCGAATTGATCCCAGCCGGTCGAAATCATCACCAACGCGGAGGCCACTACGGCCAGAGAGCCGAGCGCGTCGTTCATCACCTCAAGGAAGGCCGCCTTCATATTCATGTTGTCGCCGCGCTGGGAGGCGAGAATCGCAATCGAGACGATGTTGGCCGTCAAGCCCAATATGCCGACGAACAGCAGTAGCCTCACGTCTCCGATTTCGGCTGGCGAACCGCCGAACAGGCGCATCCCGGCCTCGAACAACGCGTAGATGCCGACCAGTAATAGCACCACGGCACCGCCCGCGGCTGTGATTACCTCCAGACGTGCCCAGCCCCAGGTGCGTTTTTCGCTCGGTTTCTCACGCATCAGCATCGCCGTGATGGTGGAGGCGATGAGCACCGACATATCGGTGAGCATGTGGCCGGCATCCACCAGCAACGCCAGCGAGCCGGTGACGATGGCCGCGACGACTTCGACGAGGAACACCGTCGAAGTCACGCACAATGTGGCGGCAAGCCGCTTCTGGTGCCCCGCACCCTGCGCCGCAACTGGGGAGGAATGATCGTGCGCCATGTGGCCTCCTTATTTTAAGAATTGAGATTGTTTCTCAATACCATTTATGGGCTGATACGACGAAACCCCGGCACATTGGCCGGGGTTTGACTCCGCTGGGGTAAGGCTACAGCTTGCGCAGGACGGTGACGACTTTGCCCATGATGGTGGCATAGGTGCCGTCGATGGGGGAATAGGCGGGATTGTGCGGCATGAGCCACACGTGCCCGTTCTCCTTGCGGAAGGTTTTGACCGTGGCTTCGTCGTCAAGCAGGGCCGCCACAATGTCGCCGTTGACGGCGGTGTGCTGTTCTCGCACCACGACGAAATCGCCGTCGCAAATCGCGGCGTCGATCATCGAATCGCCATGCACTTCAAGCATGAACAGATTGCCGCCGGTTCCGGTGAGGCGTTCGGGCAGGCGCATGACATCGTCCACATGCTGTTCGGCGGTGATGGGGGTTCCTGCTGCGATGCGCCCGACCAGGGGGACGTCGCGCGATTGGGCCACCGATTCACTTTCCTGGGCTTGGGAAAGCGGGATGATGCGTGTGCCGATGGTCTCCTGGGTGTGCGCCGGGGCTTCCTCGCCTTTGCTCTGTGAGAACGGGTCGTTGAGAATCTCCACGGCTCGACCTTTGTTGGCGTTGAGGCGGATGAAGCCCTTATCGGCAAGTGTTTGCAGTTGGTGCTTCACCGACGACGGGCTTTTCAGCCCTGCCGCTTCGCCGATTTCACGGAATGAGGGGACGAACCCGCGCTCGTTCTGGTATGTGGTGATTGCCTCAAGCACCTGACGCTGGCGGTCGGTGAGTTCCTCGACTGCTGCGGTGCCCTTTGGTTTGAGGGGGACAGTGCTCATGGGCTTTCCTTTCGTCGTCTTGTTGAATCATAACGTGAATCTCATGTGAAATCAAACATTTGTTCGACGCGGCGAGTTGCATTGCTCGAACATCTGTGCAACAATCAGAACAGATGTTCGATAGAACAGACGTTCGAAGAAGGATGGTTGATGATGAAGAATGTATTTGCTGCCGAATGTGTGTGGCACAGGTCCGGTGCGATGCGTGTGCTGGTCGTGGCGGTCGTCTCCGCCGTCGCTTGGGCCGGCTTGTCGATGTTTGCCCCGTCTCGTGCGGACTCGGCGACATTGCCGGGCGAAGTGATGAGTTATACGGTCAGGCCGGGGGACACGCTGTGGTCATACGCCGAATCCATCACGCCGCGGGGCGGTGATGTGTCTCAGACGGTTGATGAGCTGATGAATCTGAATAATCTCGATTCATCGGCATTGACGGCCGGGCAACGCATCATCGTGCCGGCGGAATGACGCAAAACGACGGTGTGGTGCGAAATCCGGCCATTGCAGGTATGGTTAGGGGCATGCATTGTCCGTACTGCCGCTATGCCGATACCAAGGTCATCGAAACTCGTGTGAGCGAAGATAGCTATTCCATTCGCCGGCGCCGTCTGTGTCTGCATTGCAATCAGCGGTTCACCACGTTGGAGACCACCACATTGCTGGTGGAGAAGCGTTCCGGCAGTTTGGAACCGTTCAACCGTGACAAGGTGATTTCCGGTGTGCGCAAGGCCTGCCAGGGCCGGCCCGTCGATGAAGACGATCTCAAACTGCTTGGTCAACGCGTCGAAGAGGGTTTGCGTTCCACGGGCCAGGCCCAGGTCACGTCCGATGAAGTCGGCAAGGCCATTCTGGAGCCGTTGCGCGATTTGGATGAAGTGGCATACCTGCGTTTCGCAAGTGTGTATCAGGGGTTTGAGAATTTGGACGATTTCCAGTGTGCAATCAATGAATTGCGCGAGCAGTGAGGGCGTGCGTTCCCCGCTCGGATCAGCAGATCTAAGGTAGGCAATATGAGCGACGAGAAGGCATACGGATCATTAGGGCGTCTGGCTCCTGATTGGTGGGGCGAAGCCGTTGAGCGTAATCTCACGGCGGACGACATCTATGAACGCTTCTTCGATTGGGCGACGAGTGTCAAAGGCATCGAACCTTGGCCGCATCAGGAAGAGGCCATCATGGATCTGCTCGCCGGTGACCATGTCATCTTGAACACCCCCACTGGCTCGGGCAAGTCCTTGGTGGCATTGGGACTGCATTTCACCGCGCTGTGTACGGGCAGACGTTCGTATTACACCGCTCCGATCAAGGCGTTGGTCAGCGAGAAATTCTTCGATTTGGTCGAGGTGTTCGGCAGGGACAATGTGGGCATGATCACCGGCGACAGCCACATCAACGCCGATGCGCCCATCATCTGCTGTACCGCCGAGATTCTCGCCAACCAGGCTTTGCGTGAAGGAAGCCAAGCGGATGTGGGCATGGTTGCGATGGACGAGTTCCATTATTATGGTGACGCCGAGCGCGGGTGGGCTTGGCAGGTGCCATTGCTCACCTTGCCGCAAACGCAATTCCTGTTGATGAGCGCCACCCTTGGCAATGTGGATGCCATAGCCGATAAGCTCTCCGAACTGAGCCGCGTTGCCGATGTGGATGTCATTGCCGATGCTCCAAGGCCTGTGCCGTTGAGCTATGAGTACACGCTCGACCCATTGGAGAAAACCGTCGAACTTGCGTTTCGTGAGGGTTCCACTCCCATTTACGTCGTCCATTTCTCGCAGGATGCCGCACTGGAAACTGCGCAGGGGCTGTCTTCCGCAGGTGTGTCGAGCAAAGAGCAGCGCGCGGCCATTACCGAAGCCATCAAGGGTGTCAAGTTCACCACTGCATTTGGCAAGATCTTGCAACGCTTGTTGCGAACCGGCGTGGGCGTTCACCATGCCGGCATGTTGCCCCGGTATCGTCGCTTGGTCGAACAGCTCGCACAGCAGGGGCTGCTGTCGGTGATTTGCGGCACCGATACGCTCGGTGTCGGCATCAACGTGCCGATTCATTCCGTGGTGCTGACGGCTCTGACGAAGTTCGACGGCAACAAGATGCGGCGGCTCAAGGCTCGCGAGTTCCACCAAATCGCCGGGCGCGCCGGGCGCATGGGATTCGACACCGAGGGGCTGGTAATAGCCGAAGCCCCCGAGTTTGAAATCGAGAACCAGAAGGCCATAGCCAAAGCCGGGGGAGACCCGAAAAAACTCAAGAAGGTCAAGCGCAAGAAGGCTCCCGAAGGCTTTGTCACATGGAACCAAGGCACTTTCGACAAGCTGATCGACGCTGAACCCGAAACGTTGACGCCGCATCTGAAAATCACACATTCCATGGTGCTCAACGAGGTGGAGCAGGGCGGCGACGCCCGCGCCCGCATCGACAAGCTCATCGACGATTCCGCGCAGACACCCGAGCAAAAGGAACGTCTGCACCAGCGCGCTGACGAGATATTCCAAACCCTGTTCGATACGCAGGTCATCGAGACGCGAATCGATGCGGACGGCAATGCGGACTATCTGATGACTCTTGACATGCCCGACGATTTCGCGCTCGACCAGCCATTGTCGCCTTTCCTGTTGGCTGCGCTGGAACTGCTCGACCCGGCGTCCAGCACTTACGCACTCGACGTGATTTCGATGGTGGAGGCCACGCTCGAAGACCCGCGCCAGGTATTGCGCGCCCAGGAACGCGCGGCGAAAGACGAGGCCATGGCCGACATGAAAGCGGACGGGCTTGACTACGACGAGCGCATGGACAGACTCGCCGAAATCACGTATCCGAAACCTCTGGAAGACATGCTTGATGCCGCTTTCACCCAATATCGACGCGATGTGCCATGGGCAAACGATTATTGGCTCAGCCCCAAATCCGTAGTGCGCGACATGGTTCAGACCGCTTCCGACTTCACCGGCTACATCGCCAGATACAACATCGCCCGCTGTGAAGGCACGCTGTTGCGCTATCTGTCGGATGCCTACCGCTCACTGGCACGCACCGTGCCCGCCGAAAAACGCGATGAACGGCTTGAGGACATCATCGCCTGGCTGCGCGTGCTTGTGCGCTCGATTGATTCCAGCTTGGTCGACGAATGGGAAAACGCGGGCGATCAGACGGATGCCTCGCAAGCTGCGGCTTCGCTCGCCGCGCCGGGTGCCAAAGAGAGAGTGGTTGAGGATCGCCGCGGTCTGACGGTGCTGGTGCGCAACGCCCTGTTCCGCCGCGTGCAACTCATGGATCTTGACAGGCCCGAGGAACTGGGTGCGCTCGACAAGGACTGGGGCTACGGCGTGCACGAGTGGGAGGATGTGCTCGACGACTATTACGACGATCACGAATACGTGGGCACCGACGCTGAGGCGCGTTCGGCCAATCTGTTCATGCTGGACGATTCGCACGAACGGGACGAGCACACTTGGAAGGTGCGTCAGATCATTGACGATTCGGACGGTGACCACAACTGGGCCATCGAAGGCATTGTCGACTTGGACGCCACGCAGGACAGCGGTGAAGTCGTCTTCCATACGTATGAAGTGACCAATGCATGAATCGCGTATGCGCCGCTCATCCATACCAACACGAAAGATTAGGATTGTGAAATATGAGTGAGCAGGATTTGTTTGGTGCAACGGATGCGCCGCAGGATGTGACGCGGCCGTTGGCCGTGCGCATGCGCCCGCACACCATTGACGAGGTGATCGGCCAGTCGCACGTGCTGGGGGAGGGATCTCCGCTGCGCCGTCTCGCCAATCCCGCCTCCAAGGGATCGCTCACCGCACCCAGCTCGATTATTCTGTTCGGACCTCCCGGCGTGGGCAAGACCACGCTCGCCACCATCGTCGCACGCCAATCGGGGCGCGTGTTCGAGGAACTTTCCGCCGTCACATCGGGCGTCAAGGACGTGCGCGACGTGCTGGAACGTGCGCACGAACGCCTCGTCACCCAAGGCAAGGAAACGGTGTTGTTCATCGACGAGGTGCATCGCTTCTCCAAGTCCCAGCAGGATGCGCTATTGCCTGCCGTCGAGAACCGTGACGTCACCTTCATCGGCGCCACCACCGAAAACCCGAGCTTCTCCGTCATCAAGCCGCTGCTGTCCCGTTCCGTGGTGGTCAAGCTCGAATCCCTCGAACCCAGCCAGCTCAAGGAACTGGTCACCCGTGCACTGGACAGTCCGAACGGTCTCAAGGGCGAGGTGAAGGCCAGCGACGAGGCCATTGGCGAAATCGTGCGCATGGCCGGGGGAGACGCGCGCAAGAGCCTGACCATCCTGGAGGCGGCGGCGGGTGCCGTCACCGGCGATCAGGCACGCAAAAAAGGCGCGAGAAAGCCCATCATCACCCCCGATGTCGTCTCCAAGGTGATGGACACCGCCACGGTGCGCTACGACAAGGATGGCGACGACCATTACGACGTCATCTCCGCGTTCATCAAGTCGATGCGTGGCTCCGACCCGGATGCGGCCATTCATTATCTGGCGCGTATGCTGCGTGCCGGCGAGGATCCGCGTTTTATCGCACGTCGCATCATGATTGCGGCAGCGGAGGAAGTGGGCATGGCCGCCCCGCAGATTCTGCAGGTCACCGTGGCCGCAGCTCAAGCCGTGGCGCTGATTGGCATGCCCGAGGCGCGCATCATTCTGGCCGAGGCAACCATCGCCGTGGCCACCGCGCCCAAGTCCAACGCCAGTTACAAAGCCATCAACGATGCCCTCGCCGACGTGGACGCCGGCCATATCGGAGCCGTGCCGTTGCACTTGAGAAACGCCCCCACCAAACTGATGAAGGAATGGGGCAATCACGAGGGCTACAAATACGCGCACGACTATCCCGGTGCCGTCGCCTCCCAGCAATACATGCCCGACGAACTTGAAGGTCGCGAATACTATCACCCCAACGACCGCGGCTACGAGCACGAAGTCGCCCAGCGCTTGGAGCGCATCCGCCCCATCCTCCACCAAGATGACCCGCGCGCGTAAAGTCGCATGATTCCGCGCTTGTCCAGCTCGACGCGCTAGACTGCAGGATGGCTATCAACGGAGCACTCGTCATGTTTGATACATGTCTTAAAACATGTTCAGACAGGGAGTGCAGGGACACATACGCCGGTTGGCAAACCTTTATTCCACGACCATCCACTGACGAGGACAACGGAGCGTATGCGCATCATGGAACGTGAGACCATGCACCAGCAAACCGAAACAGACGAAAGCGTGGCACAACTGTCAGCCAATCCAGTCAATCCGGCCAATGCAGCCAATACAGACCCGGAGCAGATCAGCGGCAAACTCATCGGCGCGATTGTGGCCGTCGGCTCGCTGGCCTTCATCGGCATTCTCACCGAAACGGTGATGACCGTGCTGTTCCCCGCCCTGATGCGCGAGTTCCACGTCGACACCGCCACCGTGCAATGGATCACCACCATCTACCTGCTGTCGGTGGCCGCCACCATGCCGGTCAGCTCGTTTCTCAAGCGCCGCTTCCGGCTCAAAGCGCTGTTCCTCGCGGCGGTGGCGCTCGCCGTCATCGGTTCGCTGATCATGATTGTCGCGCAAGCCTTCCCGCTGCTGCTTGTGGCACGCGTCATCCAAGGCGTCGGCTCCGGCATTGCCACGCCGCTGATGATCAACATCATTCTGGAGCAGTCGCCGCGCACGAAAATCGGAAGGCTGATGGGCGTGGGCTCCCTGGTGATCACCGTGGCGCCGGCTATCGGGCCGACCGTCGGCGGCGCGGTGACGAGCATTTTGCCATGGCGCGCCATTTTCGTTATTGCGGTGCCATTGGTGCTGATTGCGGCGGTGATTGGCTGCCGGTGCATCGAGCAGAAGGTGCCCACCCAGCCGGCGTATCTCAGCCCATTGCAGCTGACGTCCATCGTCGCCGCGCTGGTGGGTCTGGTGTTGGCTCTGAATCAGGGCGGCGTGGCTATCAGCGCCCTAGTCGCCGGGGGGAATGCGACGCAATCGGGGATTATCGCCATTGCCAGTTTGGTGATTGGTCTGGGCGCGCTCGCCTTGTTCGCGTTGATGTCTCGCAGGGCGTTTTCCCCGTTGCTGCGTTTGGGTATTTTGAAAGATCCGGCTGTGCTGCTGCATGCGCTGGCGTATCTGTTGCTGCCGCTGGTCGCCATCGGTTACGGCTATGTGATCACCAATGTGGCGCAACTGTCTTTGGGGGCCTCCGCGTTCGTGGCGGGTGCGCTGGTGTTGCCTGGTGCGTTGGTGGGTGCGGTGTGCGCGCCGTTTGGCGGTTGGTGCTATGACAAGTTCGGCGCGAGAAAGCCGATACTGATTCCGCTGGGCATCTGCATTCTGGGGCCGGTGCTGATGCTGGTGTTCTCGATGCGTCTGACCCCGGCGATGCTGGCCGGCTTCTATTTCATCTTCGGCCTCTTCTATGCCATCGGCAACGCGAATGTGATGACCAGCGGCCTGTCCGAAGTACCGGGCGAGTTCAGGCCGGACGGCAACGCGATTTTCAACACCTGCCTGCAATTCGGCGGCGCGGCCGGCACTGCGCTGTTCTCCACGATTCTGGCCGTCGCCCAAGCGGGCTCCGGTGCCGAGGGCACGCCCGCTTTCGCCCATGCCACAGCCGTGGGCGGCGCTTGGACGTTCGCCACCATGACCGTCATCTGTCTGATCGGCTGGAGCTGCTTGGCCCTGGCCCTGCGTATTCGGGCCAAGCGAAACGCTTGAATGAGCCCGCTTGACGCCCCCTATTCCCTGACCAGCCGAATGTGCTCGACGTCATCGCGCTGCGAGCGGCGATAGAGCACGAAACGGTTGCCGATGGTCTGCACCACGTCCGCGCCCAGCTCTTCGGCGAGTTGAGCCGCAGCCTCTTTGGCTGTCAACCCCGACCCATCCTGCACGGCGCATTTGATGAGTTCGTGCTTTTCGATGGTCTCGTCGGCCTGTTTGATGGCCGCCTCGGTCAGGTCGTTTTTGCCGACGTAGAACAGAGGCTTCAGCGAGTTCGCCAACCCGCGCAACTGCTTGGTCTGCTTCTTGGTCAGTGTCATATTCGCCCCTCTGTTGTCCGTTTCGTAAATGCCGTCCCCAGCATAACCCAACCCGTGCCGGCACCCCATTCCGTGATCAACCAGACGACACTTTGTCCATTTGGTCACAGCCGAACCCCATCCCGTGACGAACCAGACATCATTACGTCCGTTCGGTATTGGGGCAGATTTCCCCATGACCAACCAGACGTCATTACGTCCGTTTGGTATTGGTCGGACCCTAGTTCGTGACGAACCGGACAGTATTACGTCCGATTGGTATTGGGATGGGCTGTTCTCGTTACGGATCGGACACTGTGTTGTCTGTTTGGTCACGCAACAGTTTCTTCGCGATAGCCCTCTTCGTGACGAACCAGACGGTACATTGAATGGGAAGGCGCTATATTGCTGATAGACATGCGGCATTGGCGGTGAAAGGCATAAACAATGAATGATGAGCTGAATCTATCCGCTGAAGCTCGTTCCCTGTGGGGAAAGACAAACCGTAAAGATGAGAGCGAATGGCTGCCTCTGTACGTGCATATGGCTGATTCTGCGGCTATAGCGGAGCGGATTTGGCAACATTGGTTACCGGAAGGCACTCAGAATGTTATCGCCCGGGATGTTGGGAACGACAAGGAACTGGCGAAGAAGGTCTCCGTATTTCTTGCTGGAGTGCATGATATCGGCAAGGCCACACCGATATTCCAATCCAAGCCTATCTGTTTTGATCCTTCAGGCAATGGGCTGAACTTGGCATGGAAGCCGAGAAAAGTGGGCTTAATGGTGGATGATTTCAGGAATACCAACCGTCCCAGCCATCCAATTGCAGGACAGACCATCCTTGAGGCTTTTCTTGAAGATGGCAATGGGTGGGATAATGATGCCGCCCGGTCGTATGCCAGCGTGGTCGGTGGCCATCATGGCACGCCTCCCACAAACGGAAAAGTGTGGGACGCAACTGAGGTTGAAGGGGACAGGACTGGTGTCAACAATGTCAAATGGGCGGATACACAACATGAGTTAATCGAGTTCGCATTACGGCGTGCCGATCTTCATAACGATGCCTTGCGCTCACTGGGCCAGCATCTGTTGAGTGCCGAATCGGCTGTGCTATTGACAGGGCTGACCATTATGGCGGATTGGATAGCTAGCAATAGTGACATCGATATGTTCCCGCTGGTGCCCTTGATCCCCAGTCAGATTGAGAAAGATGATTCGGATTGTGCTGATCCCACAGCGGATCGGAACGGATGTGATATCGCGACTTGGTCGGGGCTTGACAAGCGCGCACGACGGGCTTGGCAAAACCTTGATTTGCCTGCCGCATGGAAACCATTGCGACTTCATGGGGACTACCGCGATTTTTTCCGGTCGCGTTTTTCCCTTCCCGAAGGAGCACAACCGCGGCCGGTGCAATTGGAGGCGATTCGTGCCGCCGACACCGTTGAATCTCCGGGACTGATGGTGATTGAAGCGCCGATGGGTGAAGGGAAAACTGAGGCGGCTCTTGCGGCCGCGGAGATACTGGCTCGTCGAACTGGTCGCGGTGGGGTGTGTGTCGCTTTACCCACGATGGCAACAACGGATGCAATGTTTGGCCGTGTCCATGAGTGGCTGGAATCTTTGCCACAACAGGATGCTGAATCGGAGAAGTCAATCTGGCTGGCGCACGGCAAAGCCCAACTGAACGATGAGTTTCGGGGAATCATTTCCGCGTCTCATGGACATTTCTCTTCGATGGATGACGATTCATCTGAAACCCGCAATCCGAATCCATTCAAGAAAATAACCTCTGAGGTCGTTGTTTCTGATTGGTTGTGGGGGCGTAAGAAAGGATTGCTCGCAAACTTTCTGATTTGCACGGTAGATCAGGTGCTTATGGGTGCGTTGCAGATGAAACACGTCGTGCTCAGGCAGCTTGCCCTCGCGAACAAGGTGGTCATCATCGATGAATGCCATGCCTACGACTCATATATGAGGGAGTATCTTAATCGTATTTTGGAGTGGCTGGGTGGCAGTGGCACTCCGGTCATATTGCTCTCGGCCACCTTGCCGGAGCAACAGCGGTCGGCAATGATCGAAGCTTATCAGCTTGGGCAATCCGCGGCTTTGCCGAAAGAGAAATCCAAGCCCATCAAATTGGATGTTCGGACGCGGGGAATAAAACCTGGAATGGGGTGCCGCCCTGACTTAGTCAAGACAGAAGTGAGCAATTACAATGACGCGAATGGCTATCCGCTGATTACGTACACCGACGGTGCTCATGTGCGGAGCGTCGATATCAATCCGTCCGGCAGAAGCATGGAAGTTCGTTGTCAGGTTATTGCTGATGCGGATGAGAGCTTGATCGGTGTGGTGGATAATCTCCTGCAAGATGGCGGCTGTATCGGCATAGTCTGCAATACGGTTCACCGCGCGCAATCGACCGCATCGTTGATGGAACGGCATTTTGGCAGTGACACTGTGCGGCTCACGCATTCGCGATTCATCGATATCGACCGAATGGACAACGAGCAGGAGTTGCGAGAGCTCTTGGGTAAGAACAGCACCACGCGGAACGGTAAAAGGCCGGATCGGTTAATCGTCGTCGGAACTCAGGTGTTGGAGCAGTCTCTGGACATAGACTTCGATGCTCTTGTCACTGACATCGCTCCGGTCGATTTGGTGATGCAACGTTTGGGGCGTGTGCACAGGCACCGCCGTGGGGACGGCGAGTGTGACAGGCCGCGGGGGCTGAGGCGGGCGACTTGCTATATCCGTGGCGTCGATTTCTGGGATGATGATGGCGTTCCTCATTTCGCCAAGGGGCTGACTGCAGTCTATGACGAGGCGTCGTTGCTGGAATCCCTTGCGGTTTTGGGATTGACGGTTCCTGCCGCGCAATCGTTGCAGGAGTTGCCGTCGGATATCGCCAGAACGGTGAGGGATGCCTATGGGGACAAGAGATTAGCCTTCGTTCCCGAAGGTTGGAGGACGCAGTATCTCAAAGCCAGCGAGATTCGTATGCAACGGCAGAAGGAGAAAGAGAACCGCGCTCACGGCTATCTCATGAGATCTTTGAAGGAAATGAACAGCAATCGACAGTCGCTTACGGAGTGGTTCTCGGATCGCAAAGTGGTTAATCCGAATGATGACGAAGGGTCGCGTGCGGTGCGTGACACGCAGGAGACGGTTGAGGTCATGCTGCTGGTGAAGGACTCCGGGCAAATGCGCCTGTTGCCATGGGTGTCGGATGGGCGCGGTGTGCCTGGGGGAGAGTCGATTCCCTCGAGGCTGGTTCCGGAGGAGCCGCTCGCAAAGGTGATGGCGCAATCCACGGTTCGTTTGCCTGCGAGTCTATGCGTTTCCGACAAGCTGGACGAGCTTATCGCCCAGCTTGAAGATGGATGTGCCGATGAGGCGGAGCCATGGCAGGAATCCCCTTGGCTTGCAGGTAAATTGGCACTGTTTCTGGCTGACGTCGATGGAAATGGAACCTGTTTTGAGACCACGCTTTGTGGGCAGAAGCTGGTTTATTCCAAGGCCAGTGGGCTGGAATTGGTTCGCAACTGACTGTGTTCAAGCGTTTGCCCCTTATAATTGTCTTGGACATAGCGAACATCTGATGAATGCCGTGACCATTCATGTGCAAGGCATGACGTATGGCACTCAGAACAGTGTGTTTGAAACGGGAATAGATGATTCGCTATGTCTTCCCATCGCAATGCTGCGACATGACAGTAAGGCCGTCGGCCATGTGATGGAAGTGGTGTCCTGCGCCGAGGATGCCGTAAATGCTTTGGCGGAATATGTTGTGAATCTGCAGATTGCGGCTGGAAGCCAGGCCTCAAAAGCGAGCGTTCAAGCTTACAAAAATACGGTGCGAGAAGCGGCGTACGCGCGACTGGACTTGCTGTTCAGGAATCGTCTGGCCGGATTCGCCGAAGACAAGGATGTCACTGCGTACAGCAATGCGTGGAAGAATGAAATCCATCGCATCCTGCTCACAATAAGTGATGAATATGCAGGCCAATCGCAGGTGTCGGCCTTCCAGGAACATGAGTCCAAAGGCATGGTCATGAGCGCGGCGCGAGCATTGAGCATGTTCCGGGGAAGGCTCAATTCAGTATTGGGTTCGCTGCCAACTGAAGCGCGGAATGCGCAGAGGGGAGAGTAAGGTGTTGAATCGTAGGGGAAAGGCCAAGGCAATTGGCCGATTCGTATGTAAGCGGGTTCTGGAAATACAGAATCAATACACCCGTAATGGCGGTACTGCGCAAGGACGCGCCAGAGTGGCCATGTTGAGGCGAGGGCTCGGACAGCGCTCGTCGACATGGATGGACATCGGAGAGGATGTGTTCTCGGATTGGCCGCAGGAATTAGGCGCACCTGGCGATGATATTGAAGCCGTGCGCGCAGTGCAGACAGCTTTGAATCTTTATGCGGTGCATCAGCAGTCGAAAGACTATGGCGTTGCGCAATTGCCGGACGATCAGGGTGAATGGGCTACCTTCGGTCGCTCGTGCAGATTGATATGCCCTAAGTTGGAGGATGCCAATGGGGTCAAGCGCAGGTTGAATTCCGTTCAGGCAGCAACTGACTTTGACGGGGCGGTGCGTGGTATGCGTGCTCTGGTCATGCTGATGCGAAGTGCGAAAAGCAAAGCGGGGGATAGTCGGATTCGTCTCAACTACTATTCTCTGGCGCAGGATCTGTATCTTATGCAGTTCGACGAATTCCGTGATGAAATTTTCCAACGCTGGGCCAGTGATTATTTCAGAAAAATAGCCGATGAAAAATAGAAAGCATTTTATTTAGAAGGAGAACCACACTATGTTCGTAGACATTTACGCCATCCAATCCGTTCCGCCGAGCAACATCAATCGCGATGACACCGGCAGTCCAAAGACCGCACTGTACGGAGGTGTGTTGCGTGCACGTGTCTCCAGCCAGGCATGGAAACGTGCAATGCGCGAGACCTTCAAAAAAAGCGTTGATGCCGGTCAACTGGGGGTACGCACCAAGAATGCGGTTTCTTTGATCGGTGATGCGATTATCAAAAAGAAGCCTGAACTCGCCGAAAAGGCCGAAGAACTTGCAGTACAAATACTGAAAACAACTGGTGTGAAAACCAAGGAATCTGATCGTGCTGGTGAAGATAAAGGGCAGCAGGTCACCGAATATCTGGTTTTCATTGCCAACAAGGAGATTGACAAGCTGGCTGACCTGGCGGTGGAGTCGGAAGAAGGGCAATACAGTGAATCGGTCTTGAAGAAAAAAGTCAATGAAGCGTTTCAAGGCAGTCAAGCCATTGATATTGCGCTTTTCGGACGCATGCTGGCCGATGCCCCCGAGCTCAATACCGACGCCGCCGCACAAGTTGCCCACGCGATTTCGGTCAACCAGATCACGCCGGAATACGACTATTTCACTGCAGTTGACGAATGCGCTTCGAGTGATAATGCCGGTGCCGCAATGCTGGATACCGTGGGCTTCAACTCCTCGACGCTGTATCGATATGCAACGGTGAATATCGACTCTCTGCACGAACAGTTGCAGGACAAAGAAGCCACTGTGCGCGCGGTGTCAGCTTTCGTTGATGCCTTCCTGCGCTCCATGCCGACCGGCAAGCAGAACACGTTTGCCAATCGCACCTTGCCTGAATCTTGCGTGGTGGTAATCAGAGATTCCCAGCCCATCAATGTTCCGCAGGCTTTCGAGCAGCCAATCAAGCCGAGCTCCGACGCTTCCATCTCGCGGCAGGCGACCGCTGCGCTGGCCAAGAAACTGGCCCAGGTGCAACAGATGTATGGCGAACAGCCGGTTGCCGCATGGAACGCAGTGATGGATGAGCCTGTTAGTGACTTTGATGGTTGGAGCGAACGGGTCAATATTCCCGAACTCGAAGAGCAGCTGAGTGAGAAGCTCGATGAGCTTATTGCGGATTAAACAGGAGAATTCGTATGAGCGTATTGCTGTTACAGTTGGCGGGTCCCCTGCAGTCGTGGGGTGATTCGTCTAGGTTCATCCGGCGGGAGACAAAGCGAGAACCTACAAAGAGCGGCGTGATTGGAATGCTGGCGTCGGCTCAGGGAAGGGCCCGCGAAGAGTCGATTGAAGACTTGCTCAAGCTGTCTTTCGGAGTGCGTGTCGAGCAGGAAGGGCGGCTATTGTGCGATCTGCAAACGGAGAAATCCCTGACCCGCACAAAAACAGGGAAATTCGAGAAGGTAATGCCGCTGACCAACCGCTATTATCTTGCCGACGCTCGTTTCTTGGTTGCGCTAGGTGCTGATGTCTCTTTGCTGGAATCCTTGGATCAGGCTTTGCGGTCACCTCGATGGCCGTTGTATCTGGGGCGACGGTCTTGCCCCCCTGAATTTCCGATTAGTTTGGGAGTTCATGAGGAATATGAGAACGTGCGGCAAGCCCTGGAGAGGGAGCGATGGCACGCCTCGGGTTGGTACAGGAAACGTTACCATTTCCCGGATTTGAATATTGCCTGTGACTCCGATGAAGGCGAAACCGCTTCAAGTCAAGCGGATATTCCCTTGTCCTTTAGCCAGAACGGCAGGAAATATGCTGGACGTGCCGTCCACCGGTATCAGATTGCCAATCCAGATAAGCCTTTGAATGATGAGGATGGCCATAACGGGCGGAGTGACATGCCGCCGTTGTTTACAGGTGAAGACGATCCTCTTGGTTTTGCGTAAGGAATACGAAGATGTTCATTTCCAGAATTCCGCTGAACATGGCGAGACTCAGCGCCAAGCAGTTGTTGGATTCCCCATATCGCATGCATGCGGCTGTCGAGAGCGCGTTTCCTCCGGGAAGTGTGCGCGAGAGCGGCGAGGGGCGTATTCTGTGGCGCGTTGATTTATCGGAGAGTGACCACAGCGTTTGGCTGTATGTGGTCAGCCCGGAGAAACCGGACTTCACGCATATTGTGGAACAGGCCGGCTGGCCCTTACGGGCAGAATGGGAGACTAAGGATTACTCACCGTTGCTTGACCGTGTGGCCAAGGGGCAGCAGTGGCGGTTCCGCCTAAGGGCAAACCCTGTTCGTAAGGCGCGCACTGATGAAGGGAAATGCTCAAGAGCCAACAGCGACAAGATTATCGGGAAAATCCAGGGGCATATTACGGTGGCTCATCAACTGCAATGGCTGTTGGATCGTGCTGAGAAGAACGGGTTCAAAATCCTGACGGCTGACGGCGAGCCGGATGTCGTAGTCAAACAGCGTCATCGGGAGAGCTTCAAACGCGGTGGCGGTACAGTGACCTTGACGACGGCGGTATTTGAAGGGGGCCTTGAAGTGACGGATGCTGATTTGTTCAGGCGCGCGTTATGTTGCGGCATTGGCAGGGCCAAGGGCTTCGGCTGCGGTTTGCTCACAGTCGCGCCGGTAAGAAACAAGTGATTGTGCTGAGAGGTTGCGCCGTTGGCTTGGCTAATGGCTTTTTAATGGAGGTTGTCGCTGAATGCGTGCTGGTTTAGGAACTCCGCCTCCGGAACTCAACGAATTGGTTCGAGCCGAAGACCGTCTCTCGTTTGTTTACTTCGAGCATTGTCTTATTAACCGTGCCGATAATGCCATCACCGTTATCGACGATACGGGGACGATCCATGTGCCCGCGGCCTCACTCAGTGTGCTTATGCTCGGTCCCGGTACGAATATCACGCATCAAGCGATGACGGTAATCGGAGAAAACGGCGCGACTGTAATTTGGGTAGGTGAGCGTGGCGTACGTATGTACGCGTTCGGCAAACCGCTTACCCATTCGTCGCTATTGTTGCAACGACAGGCATCGTTGGTGTCCAATACTCGCAAAAGGCTCGCCGTTGCGCGGCAGATGTATCAAATGCGCTTTCCCGGCGAAGATGTCAGCGGACTGACTATGCAGCAGCTCCGTGGGCGCGAGGGGGCACGTGTTCGGCGAGTATATAGGGAGTGCTCTGCGCGTACTGGTGTCGATTGGGATAAACGCACCTATGATCATGATGATTTTGACTTCGGCTCTGAAATCAATAAGGCCTTATCGGCTGCGCATACCTGTCTGTATGGCTTGGTTCACGCCGCGATTGTTGCCTTGGGCTGTTCCCCGGGGCTGGGCTTTGTGCACGTCGGTCATGAACGATCGTTCGTGTATGATATTGCGGATTTGTATAAAGCTGAGCTTTCAATACCTGTCGCTTTTGAGACCGCGGCGATGATGCCGGATGATATTGGTTCTGCGACGAGACATCGTATGCGGGACGCAGTGTATGACTTGTCGTTGATGAAAAGAATGGTCGTCGATATACGCTCACTGCTTGGTGCTGATGGGTTGGCGGATGAAGTTTTCGAACAAGACCATGTGGGGTTGTGGGATGACCACAAAGGTGAGGTGGCTGCCGGCATTGCTTACGGAATCGACGAGGAAGATGGGGCATGATGATTGTCATTGTGTTGACGGCGTGCCCGGTTGGATTAAGAGGAGATCTAACGCGTTGGCTATTGGAAATATCTCCTGGTGTGTTTGTGGGACGCATAAGTGCACGAGTACGAGAGCGCCTTTGGGAACGCATCACTGATTTATGCAAAAACGGTCGTGCGATTATGGTCTATTCGGCACGTAACGAGCAACATCTGGCCTTTAGAGTTCATCAGTCAGATTGGGTGCCGACGGATTGTGACGGTTTGGAACTGATAAAGAGGCCTGCCGCTGAGGGCGGTTCCGGCAATCGGAATAGGCGACGTGGGTGGAGTAATGCCAGTAAGTATCGTCGCGTCAAGCGGTATGCAAAGTGAATGAAAATGAAAGTCGTGCCCGATGTAAGCCTTGGAAATTGTATACTTTGGAAGTGTGCTCCCCGCGCCCGCGGGGATGATCCCCACCGACCACACAGATAGAGCGCGATGGATTGGTGCTCCCCGCGCCCGCGGGGATGATCCCTCATGCCTGATGCCACCCGGTATTACACCCGGGTGCTCCCCGCGCCCGCGGGGATGATCCACGCGATTAAGACACCACCACTCAACCTCGTTCGTGCTCCCCGCGCCCGCGGGGATGATCCCGTTCTCGCCTCCAGCACTTATCTCAATCCCACGTGCTCCCCGCGCCCGCGGGGATGATCCCCGGCGATGTGACTCCCGACATGTTCGGCGTGCGTGCTCCCCGCGCCCGCGGGGATGATCCCATGGATGTGGCCAAGGCGCAGGCGAGGATTATGTGCTCCCCGCGCCCGCGGGGATGATCCCATACCAAGCGATTCCATCCGGCCGTTCCATCTGTGCTCCCCGCGCCCGCGGGGATGATCCCCTCCACTCTGGGAATTCCGCGCCGACTCGCGAGTGCTCCCCGCGCCCGCGGGGATGATCCCAAGGACAACGACGGCGACGGTGTGGTGGACGAGTGCTCCCCGCGCCCGCGGGGATGATCCCGATGGTTATCACGGCGCGAGGTTATGGGAAGAGTGCTCCCCGCGCCCGCGGGGATGATCCCATATCAAACTCGTAAACGCGATTAAGACACCAGTGCTCCCCGCGCCCGCGGGGATGATCCCTGCAAGTTATGGATGAAAATGGTGATTTTGTGGTGCTCCCCGCGCCCGCGGGGATGATCCCTGGAAGCTGAACACTTTGGCCGTGTCGGGGCCGTGCTCCCCGCGCCCGCGGGGATGATCCCGCGCCGAGCGTGAGGTGTTCACCGTCGAACGCGTGCTCCCCGCGCCCGCGGGGATGATCCCATGTCGAACTCGTACACCTGATTGATGCACCAGTGCTCCCCGCGCCCGCGGGGATGATCCCCCGCTTGTACTGGGTATCGTTATAGGCTCTCCGTGCTCCCCGCGCCCGCGGGGATGATCCCCACAGATGCCCCCACGGCGAGTGTGGTTAATGGTGCTCCCCGCGCCCGCGGGGATGATCCCAGACGCGCCGGACTTGCAAACCGGGTACAACGGTGCTCCCCGCGCCCGCGGGGATGATCCCTCGGGAAAATGAGTGTTAAGGTAATCGCACATGCGGCGACGACAGTGCTCCCCGCGCCCGCGGGGATGATCCCTGGCTGGAAATGCCGTTGATTGTGCCGGAAATGTGCTCCCTGCGCCCGCGGGGATGATCCCGCGATGTTCTGGATGGATGTATTTAGTCAAGTTGGTGTTTCGTGAATAGTCACGAAGTTTTTTCGGTTTTAGTCAGGGAGCGTTCCGGCCTGTTCCTGTGTTTTCTCCTTGGGTTCGGGCAGGTGTTCCGCGGTGGTTCTGCCGAACATGAGCGCCTCGCTGACGCGGCGGCTTTGCCCGGTGAACTCCAGCAGTCGCCCGTGGTGCACGATTCTGTCGATGATCGCGGCCGCGAGTTTGTCGTCCGCGAAGACCGTGCCCCATTTGCCGAACTCGATGTTCGTGGTGAACACGATGCTCCTCCTTTCGTAGCTACCCGCGATGATCTGGTAGAGCAGGCGCGCCCCGTCGATGTCGAACGGCACGTAGCCGAATTCGTCCAGGATGATCAGGTCGGCCCTGCCGATGTCCCTGAGCATCGGGTCGAGGCTCCCGTCGCGTTTGGCCTTGCCGAGCTGGAGCACGAGCTCGGCGGTCTGGTGGAACCGCACGCTCATGCCTCTTTCCACGGCCCTCATGCCGAGCCCGATCGCGAGGTGGGTCTTGCCCCTGCCGGTCTTGCCGTAGAACACCAGGTCCTGCGCGCGCGGCACGAAATCCAGGCCCGCCCAGCTCGTCGCGCGTGTAGCCGTCGGGCAGCCTCACGTTCGTGAAGTCGTAGCCGTCCAGGCCCTTGACGACGGGGAACCTGGCCCGGCGCGGGAACGGTTCGCGTTTCGAGCGTTCCCTGTTGGCCAGTTCCGTGTCGAACAGCCTGGACACGGCCTCGGCCTGCCGCGGCGTGGCCCAGCCCGAGAAATCGTCCATCGTGGCTCTGGAGATGAACAGGCTCCGGGCCTTCGCGTAGAGTCCGACGTCGTTCCTCGCGGCCATCATTGCGCCCTTTCGTGTCCGTGGCGGTGAACGCGATGTCATATTCGCCCGGGTTGGGCTCCTCGTCGTCGTATTCGATGCGTTCCACGCCCTGCGCGAGCCTGGCGGCGAGGAGCGCGACGCCGGACCTGCCCACCCCGCCGGTCGATTCGAGCGTGGCGAGCATCGCCTCGACCGCGTTGGCCCAGCCGGATTCCCGGTCCACGTGTTTGAGGGTCTGCAGCGCCCCGCGCCGTTCCCTCTCGTCCTGCCGGTCGAGCCATTCGCGCAGCGGGTCGGGCAGCATGTCGCGCACGAGGCTGTTGGGCCACGCGCCCGGCCTGTTGCACAGCAGCGCCAGCTGCATGGATGGGTCCTCGCTGCTGGTGCTGGCCTGCCCGTACGCCCTGGGATGCGTGGCCAGGCGGGTTCCCCGCGCGTCGAGGATCTCGACCTCGAGGGCGCGCAGGCCGACGAGCACGTCGCGCCGCGCGTTCGACGCGTCCGTGGAATAGCGGTGCCTGCCCTCGAGCGTGACCATGCCGTACTTGTCGGTCCTCATGCGTTTCCACGTGACCGCGTCGAAGCGTTTCCCGGGCAGGGGCAGCAGGGCCGCGCGGTCCTCGGCGAACAGGCCGAGCTCCTCCCCGTCCCTGGCGTAATGCGGTTTCATGCCGAGCCCCAGGCACCGGTCGGGCAGTTTGGCGTTGAAGTTCTCCAGGCTCCACACGCTCGGCCTGGGCACGAACAGCTTGCGGCGGATCATGCCGACCTTCGCCTCGACCGCGCCCTTCTCATGGCCGGAATGCGGATTGCACAGGGAACTGTCGAACCCGTAGTGCGCCTGGAACGCCTGGAACAGGCGCGCCATGCGCGTCCCGTCCCCGCGCGTCCTGCGGCCCACGCCCGCGGCGTTGTCGAACACGATGCGCCCGGGCACGCCACCGAGCCATTCGAACAGGTCCTGCAGCGCCCGGCACGTGCATTCCGCGTTCTCGCCGGGCATGAGCTGGGCCAGGCCGACGTTCGAGTACGGGAAGTCCAGCACGAAATGGTGCATCCGCTGGACCGCGCCCCTGACGAGCACGTCGACCTCGCCGAAATCGGCCTGCGCCTCGCCCGGATGCCACGCCAGGTCCATGAACGCATCACCGGGCTCCGTGGCGGACTCGCGCCTGAGCCTGGCCACGGCCCGCGTCACGCCCGACAGCGACACCCCGGCGCCGTGCTCGTCGCGCAGACGCTCCCAGACCCGGGTCGCGGTATGCCGCTGCTTGCGCCAACTGCCGCGGTCCTCGGCGAGCCACTGCTCGATCAGGGGCAGGTACGGGTCGATCACCGAGCCGCGCCGCCTTCCGACGGGCGGTTTCTCGGACAGGTCGTCCATTCTGAGGTATTTGCGCACCGTGGGTTCGCTCACGCGCTGCTTGCGCGCTATCGACGCTATGGATTCGCCGTTCCCTCTCATACGGCGAATAGACTGTATCTGGGACATGCTGATCATTTGCCTTTCCGGCCCTTTCCACTGGAGATATGAAGCACCATCCAGTTAAGGCCTGTAGGTGGTCGGCATGCTCCCTGCCTAAACCCGAAAAATTTTCGTGACTAAAAACATAACTTCCCATTGAACACAAACATGGATGGAACCGCCATAGTCGATGTGCTCCCCGCGCCCGCGGGGATGATCCCTTTTCGATTGCCGTATTGACTTCGGCCAGAGCGTGCTCCCCGCGCCCGCGGGGATGATCCCGACTTGACGTCCATCCGAGCCCGGGTGAACGTGTGCTCCCCGCGCCCGCGGGGATGATCCCACCGTTGCCGCCGAGTTTCTCGTAGACCCGGTGTGCTCCCCGCGCCCGCGGGGATGATCCCTGGACGAGATAGCAATGGAGGACTATCTTGAAGTGCTCCCCGCGCCCGCAGGGATGATCCCCACGCCAATATCGGCAGCCTTTTCGACCCGGTGTGCTCCCCGCGCCCGCGGGGATGATCCCCCGTGCCGTCGGCCTGCACCTCCTCGACGACGGTGCTCCCCGCGCCCGCGGGGATGATCCCAGGCTGGCGTGAAACCCAACGCGATGGCCATCGTGCTCCCCGCGCCCGCGGGGATGATCCCTGCTCATGGTCAGCTGGTACTTGTTCTTGATGGTGCTCCCCGCGCCCGCGGGGATGATCCCTGTGCCGAGCAGGAGAAGAATAGGCAGGGTGGGTGCTCCCCGCGCCCGCGGGGATGATCCCGTTTCGACGGTATTCCCGTCCTTGACCTGCTCATGTTCCCTGCGCCCGCGGGGATGATCCGGCCGACGAAGAAGCCCGAGCGCAAGCCGAAGCGTGCTCCCCGCACTCGCGGGGATGATTCCACAAGATAACCGAAGTTTAGCCCGGAAAGGCCGTTGTTCTCGAAGTCCCCGATATGGCTAATCGTCCGCCGGCGATCCGTGGCAGGGGCAGGATTCTGCCGACTCGATGAACATGGTCGCGCAGGAGACATCGACCGGCGGGATCATGTGAAATGTCGTTGATAAGACGGCATCGGCTCTCGGTGAGATTATCGGAAATCACTGGAAGCGGATAACCCCAAGCGTGTAGGTTAGGATATCGGGTATGAGCGCATTGATTAATTTCGAGGTTTGTCCCAAGTCCGGCCGGTTCTATGCCGGCAACGCCGGGCGTAAGGTCGGCATCGAATGGCGTGAGTCCGACTGGCTGTTGAAATTCCCCGCTTCCACCGGCAAATTACAAGGCTCCGTCCCTTCGTACACGACTGCCCCGTTGAGTGAGTATCTTGGATCGCATGTGTATGAGATGCTTGGCATCCCGGTTCATGAAACGGTTCTCGGTGTGCGCGACGGCAAGGTCGTCTGTGCTTGCAAGGACTTTTCCACTGGCGGCAAGTATCTGATTGAATTTCATGACTTGAAGAACTCCCTATCCGATGACGAGCCGGGATTCACCGAATCCGCATCTACGGGGGCGGGAGTCGTGCTTGCCGATGTGCGCGCGGCGATCCATCGCATCCCCGAACTCGCCGGCATCACCGGTGTGGAGGATCGCTTCTGGGATATGTTCGTGACGGATGCCTTCATTCGCAACATAGATCGCAACAATTCGAATTGGGGAGTGCTTTCCGATGGGCAAGGACATTACGAGCTTGCGCCTGTGTATGCTAATGGCAATTCGTTCAATAACAAGCGCACGGAATCCAGTATCGGAAAACGTCTGCTCGATGACGATCTGATCAGGCAGGACGCCTTTGACGTGCGCTCCTGTTATGTGACGGATTCAGGCAAGCCCATTGCGCCATTGAAATACATTGCGTCAGGTCATGATATCGAATGCAACAAAGCGCTGGAGCGTTTTATGGGACGCTATGAGCCGTCCGGGTTCGTTGAACTCATCGACTCGATTCCCGAACAGTCCCTCGGCCTGACGGTGCTTCCCACAGGGTTTCGCGATTACCACAAGCAAGTCATGTCCTATCGATACGAGCAGGTATTCTTGCCGGCTTGGAAGGAGATATCGTCCAGCGAAGGCTTATGATCTTTCCGTTTCGATCGAGCCGTTTATCGTATGCGGAGCAAGGCTCCTTTTCGCAGAGTTTTGATTTATAACCTATTTCGGTGCTTCCCGCGCTCGCGGAGATGGGTACGAGGCGGCACATCGAGTGTCTGATTTGTTACGGGAGGAGGCCGAGGAGGAGGATGGCGGCGATGGCCGCTAGGGTGAAGAGGGCGAATAGGCAGTCGTTGAAGCCTAGCCGGAGCAGGTGCCAGTGGGTGCGGGTCAGGCCTTGTTCGTAGCAGCGGGCGTCGAGGGCGAGGCTCAGGTTGTCGGCGTGACGCAGGGCGCCGGCGAATACCGGCACGATGATCGCGCCCATTGCGCGTATGCGCTGAAACGCGGAACCTGTCTCAATGGAGCCGCCGCGAGCCGATTGCGCATCGAAGATGGAGCGCACCTCGCCGACCAGCGTGGGGATGAAACGCAGGGCGAGACTTAAGACCAGCGCGGTTTCCTGCGTGTGCAATCCCAATCGCCGCAAGGGGGAGAGCAGCGAGGCGAGCGCGTCTGTAATGGCCGTGGGTGTGGTGGTTTCCAAAAACACCGCACCCAGAATGATCACCATTGCGAAACGGCAGATATATAAGCCCGCTGTCGCCAGTCCCTCATCGGTGACGGAGAACGAGCCGAAAGTGAACAGCGCTGTGCCGGTGCGCACAAAGAAAACGTTCAGCAAGCCCATCAGCACGAATAGAACGAGAAAACCATGAATGGAACGCAGCAAGCGGCCGGGCTTGATGCGTGAGGCGATAACTATGGCCAGCACGGCCAACGCCCCCACTGCAAGCTGCGTGGCGTTGCCGATGGCGAACGCACACAGCATCAGCGCCAACAGGGCGGGCAGTTTCACGCGCGGGTCGAGGCGGGCGATGGGGGATTCCTCGACTCGCTTCGCTCGCTCGGAATGACAGCGTGATGGCTGGTCTTGCTCGGAATGACGAGAAGTATTGTCTTGCTTGAGACGGCGGTGTGAGGACTTATCTTGTTCGGATTCCCCTCCAAGCTCGATGACGCGGTCGGCGAGTTGGCGCGCCTCGTCCGAATCGTGCGTGATTAGCAATACGGCCACACCACTGTCGTGCAGTGAGTCGATCAGCTCGCGCACGTAAGCGCGTGCCCGCGCATCCAACCCGGCGGTCGGCTCGTCCATTACCAACAGACGTGGGCGACAGGCGATAACCCCGGCGATGGCTGCAAGCCGCTGCTGGCCGACCGACAACGCGAACGGCGAGCGTTCGGCCAAGTGCTCGATATGCAACAAACGCAACGCCTGCCCGACTCGTTCGGTCGCTTGCTTGTCGCCAAGCCCCTGATTGCGCGGGCCATAGGCCACATCTTCGGCCACAGTTTGCGCGAACAGTTGGCGTTCCGGGTGCTGCATGACATAGCCGACTGCCCCGCGCAAGGCCTTGAGTTGGCGGCGGTTGGCGTATCTCATGTGTCGGCCGTCTCGACGGGCCACAGCGATGCCGGCCACGGTGATATCGCCCGAGGAGGGCTTGCCCAACGCGCATACCAGCTTCGCCAGCGTGGATTTGCCCGAGCCGTTCGCGCCCATCAGCGCCACGGTTTCGCCGGCGTTGATATGCAGCGACACGTCCGCGAGCACAGGGGAGACGGCATCGGGGTAGGCGAACGTCACGTGGTCGAGCGAGACGAGGGGAGTGGTCGGCTCCTGCAATGCCATCTTGGGTGCGGGTGGGGTTTGTTCCTTCGCTTTGGACATGGACGGGCTGTGTTCCGTCGCTCCGGGCGCAGGTGACTGTTGTTCCGTCATCCTGTGTGAAGGCCTGATCGCAGCCGCAGATTTTCCCGGCGATACATCGGCAATCCGTCCGTCCTCCAACTGCAGCACCCGGTCGGCGTGAAGCGTTTCCTCCGTGCGGTGAGTGACGTGCACGATGGTGGTGCCGGATGCGTGCAACGTGTCCAACACCGCCATCACTTCGGCGCGCGAAGCGGCGTCGAGCATGGCGGTCGGCTCGTCCAACACCAGCAGGCGCGGATGCATGGCGAGCATGCCGGCAATGGCGGCGCGTTGCTGCTGCCCACCGCTGAAACGCGTCGGGTCTGCCATGCGCAAATCCGTCAGGTCAACACACTGCAAGGCGCTGTCGATGCGCCGCCCGATTTCGTCCCGCTCAACCGCCAGATTTTCCGGGCCGAATGCCACGTCATCTTCCAGAACAGTAGTCACGATTTGATCTTCGGGATTTTGGAACACCGCGCCGATGCCGCGCCGCGCGGTGCGATAGGACTCGGCGTGCGGCCCATCGTCCCCAAACACAGCACAGCCCAGCAATCGCACCGAACCCGAATCAGGTGCGGCCAATCCCGCAACCAGCCGCGCGAGCGTCGATTTGCCCGCGCCGTTGGGTCCGATCAGACACACACATTCACCGGAGCGGATGTCCAAATCCACTCCATCCAGCACCCAAGTGGCACCGTTGTCATAGCTGAATCGCACATCGTCGAGGTGGACGGTGCCCCCGATAACGTTGTTCATCGGTCAAGCAGTGTGGTGATGGGCTTGTAGATCAGGAACGTCACCACCGCGTGAATGGCGAATTTCAGCAGATTGAACGGCAGCAGAACCGGCAGAATCATGGCCGCCACCTGCGCGGTGCTCATATGGGCGTATATCGGCGTGATGAGCAAATTGCCAACGATGGCAATGATCAGTGCCAACACCATGCCAACCGCCATGCCCCACGCGGCACCCGCCCGTGTGCGCATGCGCCGGTAGATGAGCGCGGCGGGCACACTCAGCGCCACCGCCACCGCCATCGACATCAGCGCGCCCCACGGATTGGTGAACACATGCGGCAGAAAACCAAGCACCGAAACAATGCCGGCGGCGGACGGCCCGAACGCGAACCCCGCAATCAGGCAGACAATGCCCGAGGGATCGTATTTGAGCCAAGGCGCGGCGGGGAATATCGGCAGTTCGATGAAGCTCAAGACCATCGCCAGCGCGACGAACAGCGCGTAGATGGCGATGCGTCTGGTTGACCAGCGCCCCGAATCGGCCACGCCAGTGGAATGCGATCCGTTGGCATGGTTGCGTGTTGGACGCGGTTGATTATCAGAAGATACGCTCATGCGAGCCCTCGTTTCTTTCATCCGGCCTGTCACCGTTGGCTTCGGAATCTCACCGAATCGGCCGCTTGCGCGGCTCGCGGGCTTGCCGACGGCCCGTTGTGGATCGGATGGGCTTCGGATCACCGCCAGTAAGGAATTGCACCTTCCCTGAAACTGATAGGGCAATCTATACGCTAACCGCGAGACGACGAAAAAGTATTGAGCTATTTGCGTATTATTGGGCGTGTTCGCCGGGGGTGAACCCCGCGCCACGCCGATGCCGTTAACTGGTGCATACGTTTGCATAGAATGTGGGGTATTGAGCGCCCCGTGGCGCGCGGGCTAGTATTGCAAGTACCGGTTCGAGAACATCACCTTCTATCGAAGAGAGGCAATGATGATTGAAACTGCACAGGCGTTCGGTGTCGATATCGGTGGGTCCGGCATCAAAGCCGCACCCGTCAATTTGGAAAAAGGCGAGTTTGCCGAGCCGCGTCTGAAGATTCTCACTCCGGAAGTGTCCACCCCCGAAGCTGTGGCTGGCATCGTCAAGCAGCAGCTCGAACATTTTGAAGTTCCCGAGTCCGCGCCTGTCGGAGTGGCGTTCCCCGCTCCCATCAAGCCGGGTCAACCGCTCGATTTCATGGCCAACCTCGATCAGTCCTGGGTGGGCACCGACGTCACCGCCGTGTTCTCCGAGGCTTGTGGTCGCCCGGTTACCGTGGTCAACGACGCCGATGCCGCCGGTCTGGCCGAGCAGCAGTTCGGTGCGGCCAAGGGGCATGATGGCCTGGTCGTCGCCACCACGTTGGGCACCGGCATCGGCACCGCCCTGATCATGGACGGCGTGCTGGTTCCGAACACCGAGCTCGGCCACATCATTCTCGACGCCAAGCATTTGGACGCCGAGAAATACGCCGCTTCCTCCATCAAAGACAAGGAAGACATCAGCTACAAGAAGTGGGCCAAGCGCCTGACCAAGTATTACGGCTTGCTGGAGAAGTACTTCAATCCGGATCTGTTCGTGATTGGCGGTGGCGTGAGCCGCAAATCCGACAAGTTCATTCCGTTCATCGAAGTCAAGACCAAGGTTGTGCCCGCCATGTTGCGCAACGAGGCTGGCATCATCGGCGCTGCCTATTACGCCAGCGTCAAACAGCGCTGAACTTGCGCATCTACTTTTTCGGAGGTTCTGGCTCCTAGGGATAGCCGGAACCTCCGTTTTTATTGTGGCGCTTGATGGTGTTACCGCGATATGCCCTGTGGCATGTCCTGAGTAGGCTGGTGGGCATGAGTGTTCGTTTTTCGTCGCGGGTGAACGTCAGTGCGCCCAATCCGATTGCCCAAGCCGAGGCGCTGACCAAGCGCGAAGGCGTCGCGCTGGCCAAGCTCAACGACTCCAATCCCACCAACCACGGCTTGGCGCCGAAAGACATGCCGGGCCGCTATGAAGCCGATCCGCGCGGGCCGCGCGCCGCACGCGAAGCCCTGGCCAAGTTCCTCGGCGGCGTGAACCCGGAAAGTCTCTATCTGCTCTCGTCCACGTCCCAAGCCTATTCGTGGCTGATGAAACTGTTGTGCGACCCGGGCGACGTCGTGCTCGCCCCCAAGCCCGGCTATCCGCTGATTGCCTCGATCGCCGGCCTCGAATGCGTGCAAACGTTCGACTATCAGTTGCGCTATGACGGTTCCTGGTATATCGAGCCGGTCGACATCGAGATGCTGCTCGACACGCCCCAAGGCCAACGAGTGCGCGCGCTGGTGCTCATCAACCCGAACAACCCCACCGGTTCCTATGTGAAACAGGCCGAGCGCGAAGCGTTGGTCGCCTTGTGCCGCAAGCGCGGCATCGCCATCATCGCCGATGAGGTGTTCTACGATTACGACCTTGAACCGTTTGCCGGCAACAGGCGTCTGGCCGGCGAGACAGGGGTGCTCACGTTTGCACTCGACGGTTTCTCCAAGATGCTGGCCGCCCCGCACGCCAAAGTGGGCTGGATCCGCGTGTCCGGCCCGCCGCAAGAGGTGGCTGAAGCCCAGCGCAGACTGGACGTGATCGCCGACGACTACCTGCCAATGAGCGACCTGATCGCCGAGCGCATCCCCGCGCTGTTGGCCGCGGCTGGCGGGCAAACCGCACGCGTGCGCGAACGCGTGCGCGCCAATCTCGCCACGCTGCACGCGCTGCTTGCCGCCGACGAACAAGGAGTGGTCGACGTCCTGCGCGCCGAGGGCGGCTGGAACGTGCTGGTGCGCGTGCCCGCCGTAATCGACGAAAACGAGCTGGTGCTGCGGCTCATTGCCGAGCACCGGCTCACCGGCCAGCCGGGTTATTTTTTCGACATGCCAGCAAACGGCTATCTGGCCGTATCCCTGCTGCCGGAGCCTGAAGAATTCCGGCGTGGCATCACCGCCCTGCTTTCCGCCGTCAACGCGCTGTTGGAATAGCGCAATCCGCGGGTGTTCGCGCCTTGTTTGCCTGTCGGCATGCGCGGCGCACCTGCCGTTCGAGCCGGCGGTTCAGGCGAAATAGAAGCCTTGGAAGTCGTACAGGTACACGCGATAGATGTATGAGGATGCCAGCTTCATGCTGTATTGCGCCTGCAAGTTGCCCGCGTTGTCGTATATGCCGAAGAGACCCTGCATGCCCGAGTCCACAAGATTGAGGTTGTCGCCGATCTCCTGCACGGAGCTGACGTAGGGCGAATACGGCACGTCGAAGGAATTCACCTCGCTGTAGGTGCCTGCGCGCTCGTCCACCAGATACTTGCGCAAGTGGGAACGCGAGTTTTCGTCCTTGGGATTCTGCGAGGTGCTGATGCCGCTGACGGTTGTCCAGTCATAGTCGGGACGGGTCATGGCGTAACCGAACCCATTGTCGAACAAGGTGAGGTAGTACTGCCCCTCGCCCAAGGAATCGTCAGTGCTGAAGGTGATGGAGTGTTGGCCGCCGGTGTCGGAAAAATCGCCCAGCTTGGTCAGGAAGGAGGATTGGTAGGAGGTATTGTTCCACACGCTCGATTCGCCGATCATGTATTGCAGCTCGGGATTCGTCTCGATATTCGCGATTTTGATGATCGTGGAGGTTTCTCGCGCCGACAGCAGGGCCGAACCGTCATCAAGCAGCTGGATGGTGTTGCAATGGATCCAGTCCCAGCGGCTCTTGGCACCGGAATCCGATTCGTCTATGCCCGAATGGTCGGTGAGTGCTTTGTAATCGGCGAACATCGTCCCCAGATCGAGCAGTTGGGTGACCTTGCCGGACTCGGTGTCGAGTTTGATCACCTGATCCTGCACGGCATGGTCGGAACGAGTCAGGTCGGTGGCGAGCAGCACGATGTCGCCCTGCGCGTCGAGCGCATAATCGTGGTGGAGGATGAACTGATCGCCCAGATCGAGTATCTTTTCGAGCTTGCCGAGACGGTTCATACCCACCATCGTGTGCGTGGAGGCCGAGAACCACATCAGGTCGTCATGGAAGAGCAGACGGTGCGATCGGTAGAATTTCACCGGCACTTCGCCGCGCACCACGCCGTTGACATCGTAGTAGTACATGAAATCCTGATCGTCGGAATCATTGCCGAGAATCGCATACAGCCCATTGCCCACGGTCTGCGTGGCTGGCGACGAAGGCTCCATGGGCTGTTCGAGACGCACCTCTTCCTCGCCGAGCAGTGAGGGGCCTTGGTGGTTGATTGTCTTGGAAGCCACGGTCGCGCCGTTTTCGTCACGCAGCGTAAAAGTGATGGTGTTGTCAGCCTTCGGAATGAGCCCGAGCACCACAAACTCGTGGGTGGTCGAAAAGTCCTCGCCTTGGTTGGCCGTGGCCGAGAAATCGGGGTAGCCCTCGGCGTGCACCGTGTAGGAAACGCTGGTGGCCGTTTCGGTGGTGAAATATACGTACAGGCTGGTGGTGTTGGTTCCGTACGGATTGTCCGTCACGAACGGCTCGTCGAGTGTGGCTTCGGCTGCTTCGCGCTTGGAAGAAAGCGTTTCGTCGGCCATCTGCTGGTAATCCGTGGTGTAGATGTTCTCAATGGCCGCGTTCAGCCGTTCGATGCGACGCTGTTTGACTGCGGCGTTGATGTTGCGCTCGCCAATGGGATATAGGACGATGATGATGGCTACGGCGGTGATCAGCGCGACGGCTCTGACGATGGTGGTTTTGATGGCACGGGGTTTCATGCTGCGCTTTCCGATAGTGACGTGGTGTGTCCTCTACAAGTGTGGCACTCCCGTTCCTGTGGTTCTTGGGATTCGGGCGCGTGTCCCTTATGGTTTGCTTGGATTTTTCTTAGAGTCTGTTGGAATTAGACGGTATTCGACGCTACGGAACGAACCAAGACAGGACGTCATGGAACAGCCCCGGATTATTGCCGATCAGATTGTCCTGACGCCCCACGGTGAACAGCGACAGCACGGCGATAAGCGCCGACCATAGCAACACCAGCGCAATGACGGCACGAAGCAGACGGCGTGGCAGCGAAATGGTGTCGTCACCGACCAGCTCGTCGCCGCGAGATGGTTCCGAGAGCACCCGCAGCAGGCCAGGCAGGGCGGCGAGGGAAAGCAACCAACCGAAATCGGCCATATAGCGCCAGCCAAGACCGGCGCTCATCGCGTCGAACACCACTATGACCATCGCCAGAGCCAAGGCGGACAACAGCGTCGGGCCGCACCCGCCGCCGCGCGAACCGCGCTTCAGGAACGGCAGCGCAAACGCCAGCAACAGCAAGGGGCACAGGGTGATGAGGCCGCCGACCATCGGCTCCGCAAACACCCATTCGGGCATGGGCGTGGGCGAAAGCGCCACCCAGGGAAAGCGCGCGATGAAATGCAACGGCAGGAACAGGTAGTAGCCGATGACGGGCAGTGCATCGACAAGCGGCGTGTGGAAGTGGGTCATGTCGGTGACGGTGAGCTGGTAGGCGTTGCCGAAGTCGAATGGCGAGCCGAACCGCGCCGCATTGTAAGCCATCAGCGGCACCACGGGCACCAGCGCGGCCCCCAGCACGACGGCCGGTGCCTGCACGGCCTTGCGCCACGGAGCGCGCCCGCTCAGCACGCCGGTCGCCGCCGCGCGAATCTGCGGCCAGAACAGCGCAATGCCCAGCAGCGCGGCGAGGCAGAAAGTGGGGCGGCACCCGAAGTTCGCCGCAATGCACAAAGCCCCCAGCCCAAGGTGGGGCAACGACAGCCCCGGCGCGCCGGGCACATGCCATATCCCGGCGGCACGCAACGGACGTCGCGGGGTCTGGGCCCCCAGCCACAGCCACAATCCCAGCGAGGTCAGAGCCATCGAGGCCGCGAACGGCACGGAATAGAAATTCCGGCGAAACAGCAGATAGACGGCATCCGATCCCAATATCGTTGCACAGACGGCGATTGACGTCGCGGCCAGGGAAGTGCCGGGGGCGATGCGTTCGATAAGGCGGATTACAAGCAATGCCAGGAATATGAGCGCAAACAGCATCAGTGTCGGCACAGCCGCGCTGGTGGGCAGCATGCGGCCGGTGAGCAACTGGTATGGCATATAGAGCAACACGGCCGGCAGCACGCCGAAATACGAATACCAATGGCCGTCCTTGTAGGCGTAATCCCAATAGATCGGGCTCACCCCCTCGGCCAGCAGACGGCTGCGGGTTGCCGGGTCATAGGGGTTCGCGGCGTGCGCCAGCTCTTGCGGCACGTCGAGATCCAGCCATGTGTGGCCGTGCAGCAGGGCATTGGCGATATGCCCGTACTGGTCGAAATCATAGGTGTATCCGCCCTGTTCATGGAACACCAGAGCGGTGCTGCCGCCCAGTTGCCGGATGCAGAATATGGCCGTCGCCAGTGCGCATGGCGCGACCAGGGCGGCGAACGCCAGCCGTTGGGCGCGGCTGGAGGGATCCAGTCGGATGCGCCACAGCTTCGAGCCGGGGCGCCAGCAGGCCACGGCGGCCAATATCGCAAGCATGATCGCCACTCGCAGAGGGCTCACGGAGAACGGCACGTGCACGTTCGCCCGCACGGCGCGAATCGGAACAATCGACCCTTTCGGCTCCTCGATGCTCACACGCAGGGTTCCCGCGCCATGTGCGCGGAAGAACAGGGAGCGCTCTGATTGCGAGCTGAACGAGGTGGCTGCGGTGCTCGCCCCGTTCACCGAAGCGCGGATATGCACGGTGCTCAGTGCATCATCGGAAGCGTTCGCGGATGAGACGAGGTCGATGCGCGCGTAATCGGACGAGCCGTCCGCCTTGACCTCAAGCCATGCGGCGGTCGGGTCGGTGATGCGCAGCATCCCGTCGTCGGTGCGTTCAAGGCCTGCGCCCAGCGTGTTCTCATACGCCGCCGAATCCGTGCTCGCCCCGCGCGTGCGCCAATACGGCAGATTGAACGCCACGCATTCGACGAGCAGAATGGCCAGCAGCGCCGCCAATGCGGTGAATATCGCGCGGCGGTGGCTGGAGAGAAGGGATGGCAGATGGGGCACTCCATCATTCTATAGGCAACCTATGGGCAACCCATGAGCAACCTGCACCCTATAGGCGGTCCGCCCGCCGACGACCTTTCGGGAAAAGAAACCCGTGGGGGCAAACCCCTGGAAGTGAACTTAAGGGAGGTAAACCCATATAGGAGACAAAACCATAGCGAACTGGCAGCAGACCCGCGGCAGATTGCCGAAAAACCCATAGGAGGTAAAACCCACGAGCCAAACCCGGTAGGATACAAAACCCATAAGCAAACCCACCAGCAACCATCGGGTAACTTACCGTCAGCACACAGGCAGTTCTCGTGCTCATGTCTGGTTGCGTTGGAAGAATGGAAAACATGGCAGCACGCAAGTTCCACTCCGATTCCATGGCGAGTGCCCTTGAGCGCGCGCGGCGGTGGACGTCGCGACTGTCTCGCCAATTGAAGACGATCATCCGTCGCGTCGATCCATTCGCAGTCACTTTTGAACAGCAGCATGTCGAAAGCACCGGTTCCGACGAACTGGCCATACTGCTCGCCCAACTCATCGAGAACAGCGTGAGATTGGGGCCGTTGATCAAGCGGCGTCTGCTGAATTTTCACGACGTTCCCGAGCATCTGACCTTGGGATGGGCGCAGTTGCCTGCATTCCAAGGCAACGCTTTCGCCCTGGGCGTGTTCACCGACCGCGACCATTTCTCGCAGATCGCCGTGGCCGACGGCAGGGGGCGCGTGTTTTTCAGCACCGAGGCGAGGGCGGATCTGCACAATAGCCAGCCGCGTTTCATGCTGATCAAGGAACGCTCGAATTACGGTGACGTTGTTGGGCGTGAAGCCAACGGGCGCATGACATGGCTCGCCTCCTGGTCGCGTTCCAAGAGTGGGTATCGGCTTGATCAGATGCGTCACAAGCTGCCCCAATCGATGCGCGAAGGTCTGGAATATCGTGACGCCATGGCCATCTCCTTCTTTGCCGCTTATGTGTTGCCTCAGATGCAGGGCACCCTGATTGGTTTCGGTTCGGGCAATATCTTTCGCCGGCTCAACCGCGAGGCGCCGATAGGGGCGATTCGCCGCTCGGTGAGCGACATGCATGATGCCCGCGCGCACGGCATGCGCGTGTCCGGTTTGGAGGATCATTTCGCCGAGCTGATGCGTGAGGCCGGAGCGCTTGACGAAGTGCCCGGCCTGGAGGCCATGCATGGCGCGGAGCCATTGCATTTGTTCACTTCCAGCTACTCGGGGCGATATTTCTTCAGTTGGGATTCGTCGTTGGAATTGGCGCCTGTATTGCGCGCGCTCGCCATCGAAGGCAATCTGAACCGTTTCGCCATGGTGAGCGCCTGGCTGGAACGCAACGCGAGACTGGGTCTTGAACCCACCGAGGAAACGGTGTCGCGCGCCCAAGCCTCCGCCATCGATTTGCATATGCTCGACAACCCGGCCCTGCTCGCTTTGGGAGTCGACGAGGCGCCGGATCCCGGGAGCAGTTCGATGTGGGCGTTGTTTGATGCCGCGCATCGCACCGCGCACGATCTCGGCCCGAACGATTCCGAGTGGGGGTATCGGCAGGCCATGTCGCTGCTGGTGCGCCGCTTGCGTCTGCCATATCGCTTCGATGTTTCGGTGCGTTCCAATCTTGCCGACAGAAGGGTGGCCGTCGGATTCACGGCGGCGGGCGTGTCGATGATGCCGGCGAGCCGGTACGACGAACAGTCGAGTTCGTGGATCGAGCTGGATGATCGTGAACGCGCGGTGATGAGCGCCGCCTACAATCTGCGGGTTGGACTGATGCTGGCCATGCTGAGCTTCGGTGCCTCCGATCAGGTGAACGAGGTGTCGTTGCGCGTCGACTCCTTGGGGTTGGAGGAGGCCATCGCCGAACAGGATTCCGCCATCCAACAAATGATGAGTGAGGCGCTTGGCGCGTTTGAACGCATGCAATCCGGCGATATGGGCTCGGGGCGTGGCGAACCCAAAGACGGTGATTTTCACGGCGACCCCATGCGTACTTCGTCGTCTTCGGTGGCCGATTTGGAGGATGAGGACGGCTCCGACGACGCCATGCAACGGCGTTTCGAGGATTTGGTCAAGGACATCGACATCGATGAGACGGTGTTCTGCGCCCCCGGTGATGTGCCGGATGATGCCGACGAAAACGGGGACGACAATGACGATGCCTCCGACGACCCGATGAACGTCCTGAGGCGCAATCCCACAGTGCGGTGTCTGGCCACCGTTCGCTTCACGCGCGAGGAGTTCTTGGCCAGAATGGCACAGGACGGGCTTGAGCACCCGCAAGACACCTACCGCATGTTCGAGGCGACCATGGATGTGGACGGGGACGGTGCGTTGGAGCCGATCACCGCCGACTTCGACCTGCGCGATGGCATGTTCGCTCCGGTTGGGTCCCAGCGGGAGCCTGAAATGGCCGACCATAAGTTCAGCCCACAGGCGGCGCAGGTGCTAGGGACGGCGAATGCGCTGGGTCTGTCCATTCAACGAGCCGACCTGATCGAGCGCGCGGACGGCGATTTCCACCGTCTGGCCACCGACGAATCGCTGCCGCGCGTCACCAAGGCCCGCCACGCCATGCAAATCGTCGATATCATCGCCGACCCGGAGCTCAGCGAGCAGGCACCCACCATCACCAGTGCCCTGATTGACGGGCACGACACTCCTGCGGTGTCGTTGAAACTGTCCTACGATCTGGACAAAGAGCGCGCGAGGGTGCGCGACCTGCTGTTCTCCGGGCAGGCCGATCAGGCCATCCAGTCGGGCGAGGAGATTCTGCAACGGCTCGATGCGCTGTTTGCGCGCAATGATGGGGTGCCGCGCTACTTCAACTCCTATGCCGAACGTGTGGTATATAACCGCCTGTTCGCCACGCCGGGGGAGCGCACGGTGCTCATTCCCGACAATCTGTTTTATGCGCACATGGAAATGGCCGACGTGCTCTCGCAACTTAAAGGGGCCGAGGCGTCGCTGGGGCATCTTAACGCGGCGGTCGCCTATGCACCGGCCTATCCGTTGCCCCATCTCAAGCTCGCCGTGCAGCTTGCCCGCAACGAGGATTGGGATTCGGCGCGCGCGGCATGCCTGAACGCCTTGCTGGTGGCACTTGACCGTGACGATGCCGCGTTCGCCTATTATCGCCTCGCTTATGCCGAGTGGATGCAGGATCGTTTCGATACCGCCGCCGCGGCCTATATCATGAGCGACTACATTGCCCCCGGCCAGATTGGGGCGCTGCAAGGCGAGTTGCAGGAGTTGTTCTCCCGTGCCGAATCGCAGTGCATATCGGTGCCGGCGACCGTCGCGGAGGCCGCGCCTCTGTTGCATCGCAAGGGTCTGCCTGTTTGGCCACATACCGAGGCGGCCGGCATTGTGCGTGACGCGGCGCGCCTGACGGTGGACGAGGGGCTATTCGTGCCGGCCCGCACTTTGTCGGTGGCCGCCGCGCGCATGAACGACGATGACGCCAACGGCATCGACGTGGTTCAGGCCCAGTTCATTCGTTCCTTGAGCGAGTAGGGCTATAAGGCATCGTATAAGGCGTATAAGGTATATAGGGCATTAGAATCGGCAACTATGAGCACAACCGAACAGCTGGCTTGGGATTTTGACAATATGACGGCGGGGGGCGAGGCCGTTTGCAATGAAGGGGTCGCCCGCTTTGCGCCAGGTTGCGCGCAATGGGTGGCCGCATTGCAAGCCACCGACGACGACGCCTTGCGTCTGAATCGTCTTGATGTCACTTCGATGGACGGGCAGGTGGCGGCCAGACTGTGGGCGAAGGTCGCCGCGTGGGTCGAGGCCGACCAGATTGCCTATTACATCGACGACGCGCCGGTGAGTTCCGACGCCGCGTATGACGCGCGCATGCGCTGTCTTGAGCGTCTTGAGGCGACGTTCCCCACGCTGGACAATCCGCAATCGCCCACGCATCGCGTCGGCGGCACGTTCTCCAACGATTTCACGTCGGTGCGCCATCCTTCGCGCATGATGAGCCTTGACGATGTGTTCTCCGTGGAGGAATTGCGCGACTGGTATGATTCCATGCTTCGCGATCTCGATTGGCCGCAAGGCAAATCGTTGCCGATGAGCTGCGAGGTTAAAATCGACGGCCTCGCCCTGAACCTCATCTACCGTCACGGCGTGTTGGAACAGGGGCTGACGCGTGGCGACGGCGTCACCGGCGAGGACATCACCCTGAACGTGCGCACCATCGGCTCGATTCCGGCCAATCTTGGCGGACCGGCCGAAGATATCCCCGATTTTGTGGAAGTACGCGGCGAAGTGTTCATGCGTTGGGATGACTTCCAAACGCTGAATACCGAGCATGAAAATGCCGGCCAATCGCCTTTTGCGAATCCGCGCAACGCGGCCGCCGGGTCCTTACGGCAAAAAGACCCACGCATCACCGCCACCAGACGACTGAGCTTCTACGCGCATGGCTTGGGGCGCTTGCAGTGGGGGCCGGGCCACCGGGGGCACGACGAGGTCAATGATCAATCCGAAGCCTACGCGCTGTATGCCAAGTGGGGCATCCCCGTCTCCCCGCACAACCGCACGGTGAATTCCCTTGACGAAGTGCTGGAGATGATCGACTATTACGGCGAGCATCGCGGCGACATCGAGCACGCCTTGGATGGCATCGTCATCAAAGTGGATGACTTGGCGCTGCAACGTTCGCTGGGTGCCACTTCGCGCGCGCCACGCTGGGCCATCGCCTACAAATACCCGCCCGAAGAGGTGAACACCGAGCTGCTGGACATCACCGTGCAAGTGGGACGCACCGGGCGCGTCACGCCTGTTGCGATTTTGAAGCCCGTGCATGTGGCCGGTTCGACGGTGGCTCGCACCACGTTGCACAATCTTTCCGAGGTCAAACGCAAGGGCATTCTCATCGGCGATATCGTGGTGGTGCGCAAGGCGGGCGATGTGATTCCCGAACTCGTCGGGCCGGTGTTGGAGCGGCGCGAAGGGCGTGAGGAAAGTCTACGCGAGTTCGTCATGCCCGAGCATTGCCCGAGTTGCGGTGCCAAACTGGCTCCGGATAAGCAAGGGGACAAGGACATTCGCTGCCCGAACGTCGAAAGCTGCCCCGCGCAGCTGACCGAGCGCGTGATTTCAATGTCCATGCGCAAGGCCTTCGACATCGAGCATTTGGGGATCCAGTCGGCCATCGCGCTGACCAACCCCGAAGAGAATCGCCCCGATTCAGTCGACACTTACGCGCCGAATATCCAGGAGTTTCTTGTCGCTCCCGGCGAAGAACCCCCGGTCTACGAGCCGGCCCCGGGGCTGAGTTTGCCGCCGGTGCAACAGCCGGTGCTGACATCCGAAGCGGGGCTCTTCGATTTGAAAATCGAAGATCTCAAAGACATACACGTGTGGCGCGAGACAGCAATCATCGAGATTCGTGAAATAGCGGACGAGAACGGCAAGACGCGCAAGGTGCGCAAGAACCTTGGCGGTTCCGGCCTGTGGCACCGGGTTCCCGCGTTTTGGACCGCGCCCTTGGTGGCGCTCAAGGCCGGCAAGGTGCGCAAAAGCGATGAACGCTATCCCGGTTATCACTTGCCCGATGGCGCGGTTGTCGTGCGTGAGGATACGAAGGTGTCGCGCACCGGAGCGCGCGAGGTGGTGCCGATCGTCATCAAGCCCACCGAAAACACGCGCAAGATGCTCAAGGAGATCGACAAGGCCAAGCATGTCGATCTGTGGCGCGTGCTCGTCGCCTTGTCGATTCGCCGGCTCGGCCCGCCCACCGCGCGGCTGATTGCCTCATCTTTTGGTTCGTTGCAGGCCATTTCCCAAGCGAGTGTGGAGGATTTGACCAAGATTGACGGCGTGGGGCCGGAAATCGCCGAATCGGTGGTGAGCTGGTTTGCCGCCGCCCGCAATCCCGACGATTGGCGCGGGCAGATTTTGGCGGCTTGGCAGGCCGCCGGTGTCGGGGTCGGCCAGATGCGCAAAAGCGATGTGCCACAGACTTTGGCTGGCAAAACCGTGGTCGTCACCGGTTCGCTGGAGGCCTTCTCGCGCGATTCCGCCAAGGAGGCGATTGTGGAACGCGGCGGCAAGGCTGCCAGTTCGGTGAGCAAGAAGACCGATTACGTGGTGGTCGGTGCCAATGCCGGTTCCAAAGCCGCCAAAGCCGAGGCGCTCGGCATTCCAATGCTCGACGAAGCCCAGTTCCAAGCCCTTCTTGATGGCGGACAGCCCAGTGAGCTATCCGCCTCGCCCTCAACGGACGAACTCATCTGACCGTAACAAGTCTCTCCCGTGTCTTTCGTGATATTCCGCCGACATAACAGTTCGTCCTTGGCCCATCCCGGTTGCAGCGTCTCTTACCATCGTTCTCAGTGTGCATGCCGCCCACTCATGCACAACAGCCTCGTGAGCTGTTTGATGGGTCTGGGCGAATATGGAGGCGAGTTCGCCTTACGCCACTGAATGCATAATTATGCAGTAGTCTGTATACCGTTGTATGCTCAGTCGTATCGAATAAACGATAAAGGACGTGAATATGGCGAAATATACGGTTGCTGTGGCGGGAGCCACGGGGTATGCGGGCGGTGAGGCGTTGCGCATTCTCGCGAGGCACCCCGATTTCGAAGTGACCTGCGTGGCCGGGCATTCCTCGGTGGGCGAATCGATGGCGAAGCATATGCCTCATATTCCCCAATTGGCCGATTTGGTTGTGGAAGACACCACGCCCGAAGTGCTCAACGGGCACGATGTGATTATTCTCGCGTTGCCGCACGGGGCGTCGGGCAAGCTCGCCTCGCAGCTTGACGACAACGCAATCGTTGTTGATTTGGGCGCCGACCACCGCCTCGAAGAGCAAAGTGCGTGGGATGAGTTCTATGGCGGCGACTTCTATGCTCACTGGACGTATGGCATGCCCGAACTCATCGTGGGCACCAATCCGGACGGCACTTACGCACGTCAGCGCACGGCCCTGCCTGGCACCAAGCGCATCGCCGGCCCCGGCTGCAACGTCACCGCCACCACGCTGGCCATCCAACCGGGCATCGCGCAAGGGCTTGTCGAGCCGAAAAGCATCGTGGCCGATCTCGTCGTTGGATATTCTGGCGCGGGCAAGAATCTGAAACGCACCAACCTGCTTGCCGCCGAAGCGTTGCAATCCGCGCTGCCGTATGGCGTGGGCGGTACGCATCGGCATATCCCCGAGATTCTGCAGAACTTCGCCCATGCGGCCGGCAAAAACGCGGCCGCGGCCAGCGAGTTCACGTTGAGTTTCACGCCGGTGCTGGCCCCGATGTCGCGAGGCATCCTCGCCACCGTCAGCGCTGCCATGAGCGACAAAGCGCGCCAAATGAGCGACGACGAGATTCGCGCCGCATGGGTCAAGGCCTATGAAGGCCAGGATTTCATTGTGCTGCTGCCCGAAGGCGCACTGCCCGCCACCGGCAACGTCATCGGCTCGAATGCCGCGCACCTGCAGGTGGTCACCGACCGTAAGGCCGGGCGCATCATCGCCTTCGCCGCCATCGACAACCTCAACCGTGGCACCGCCGGGCAAGCGGTGCAGTCACTGAACATCGCCCTGGGGCTGCCCGAGGATCAGGGCCTGAGCAAGATCGGAGTCGCACCGTGAGCGTCACATTCGCACAAGGATTTTCCGCAGCCGGCATTGAAGCCGGCATCTCGGCGGCGGGCAAAAAAGACCTCGCCCTCGTGGTCAACAACGGCCCGCTCGACGCGGCGGCCGGCGTATTCACCCCGAACCGTTTCTGCGCCGCTCCCGTTGTCTGGTCGCGTGCCGCGGTGTCGGACGGGCATATTAAGTCCGTGATTTTGAACTCCGGAGGCGCAAACGCCTGCACAGGCGAAGCCGGCTACGCCCAGTCCAAGGCCACCGCCGAAACCGTTGCCGGGCTGCTCGGCTGTGATGCCGACGACGTGGCCGTGTGCTCCACCGGCCTGATTGGGGAGCTCCTGCCGCTCGACCGTGTGCTCGACGGCGCGAAGGCCGCGCACGCCGCGCTTGCCAGCACCGAGCAAGCCGGAGCCGACGCCTCGCAAGCCATCATGACCACCGACACCAAGCCGAAAACCGTGGAGCTGACCGGTTCGACCGGTTTCAAGATCGGCGGCATGGTCAAGGGCTCGGGCATGATCGCCCCGCAGCTGGCCACCATGCTGTGCGTTATCACCACCGACGCCGTTGTTTCCGCCGGCCAGTTGCAAGCCGCGCTCGCCGTTGCCACCGAGCATTCGTTCAACCGCATCGACGTGGACGGCTGCATGTCCACCAACGACACCGTGCTGCTGCTCGCCTCCGGTGCCTCGGGCGTCGAACCCGACTCGGATGAGTTCAACAAGCTCGTCAGTCAAGCCTGTGCATCCCTCGCTCGTCAGATCATCGGTGACGGCGAGGGCGCAAGCCACGACATCAAAATCACCGTCACCGGTGCCACCACCGAAGAGGCCGCGCTCGCCTGTGGCCGTGCCGTGGCGGCGTCCAACCTGCTCAAATGCGCCATCAGCGGCAATGATCCGAACTGGGGGCGCATCGTCTCCTCGCTCGGCACCGTGCCGCCTGATGTCGCGCCATACGATGTCGAAAAGGTGACCGTCGACGTCAACGGCGTGCGCATCTGCGAACACGCAGGGGCAGGGCGCGATCGCAGCGAAGTCGACATGACGCCGCGCGAAGTGTGCATCGACATCGATCTGAACGCCGGCGAGGCCGAAGCCACCGTGTGGACCGACGACCTCACCCACGAATACGTCCACATCAACGCCGACTACGAAAGCTAGTGTGTTACGGGTGTCGGGCTGGGTGGTTGGCAGACCCGTTGTTCGACACCCTCCGGGCCGGTAGGCCAAGTCTTACGTCTCACAACAGGTCTGCCAACCACCCAGCCCTCATGTCCGCGTAACATGGCACTGGAGCGAGGGCTGGATTGGCGGCTGTCTTGTTATGAGACATAAAGCTTGGCCTACCGGCCTGGAGGGTGTCGAATAACAAGACAGCCGCCAATCCAGCCCGGACGTGACCCGAGACAGGCTTATAACGATATAGGAACAGACTTCGCTTACGGATAGCAGGAAAGGGAATATGGGAATATGAGCGAACTGAAAGGGCCCGGATTCCACTTCGACGTGCACACGGATCTGCGCGCCGACCAGAAGGCGGAAGTGCTTATCGAGGCACTGCCGTGGCTGGAGGAGTTCGCCGGCCAGCGCATCGTCGTCAAATACGGCGGCAACGCCATGATCGACGAGCATCTCAAGTCATGCTTCGCTGAGGATATGGTGTTTCTGCGCCAAGTGGGGCTGCACCCCATTGTCGTGCACGGCGGCGGCCCGCAGATTTCCCAGATGCTCAAGGCGCTGGGCATCAAGTCGGAGTTCAAGGGCGGCCTGCGCGTCACCACGCCCGAGGCGATGGACGTGGTGCGCATGGTGCTCACCGGCAAAGTGTCGCGTGAACTGGTGGGGCTGATCAATGCGCACGGCCCGTTCGCCGTGGGGCTCTCCGGCGAGGACGGCGGCCTGTTCTCCGCCATGCAGCGCCGCCCCGTCATCGACGGCAAGCCCGCCGACATCGGCCTGGTGGGCGACGTGGTGAGCGTGGACGCCTCCGCCGTGGAGGATTTGGTGAGCGCCGGGCGTATTCCCGTGGTTTCGTCCGTAGCGCCGAACGAGGAAGATGCCACCGAAGTGCTCAACGTGAATGCCGATTCCGCCGCCGCCGCCCTCGCCGCCGCCGTGGGTGCGCATAAGCTGGTGATTCTGACCGACGTGGACGGCCTGTATGCCGACTGGCCCGACCGCGGTTCCCTGATCGGCCGCATCGGCGTGGAGCCATTGCGCGACATGTTGCCCGACCTAGAATCCGGCATGAGGCCCAAGATGGAGGCGTGCGTGCGCGCCATCGACGGCGGTGTGCCCCAAGCGCACATCATCGACGGGCGCAAGCCGCATTCGATTTTGAACGAGATATTCACGTCCGCCGGCATCGGCACCATGGTGGTGGCCGATGAGGGCGTCGAGATGAGGAGTTCCTATGGCAAGTGAGAGCGCAGATCAGACACTGGAAACGCTTGGTTCCAAAGATGCCAAATGGCTGGGGGAGTATTCACGTGTGCACATGAACGTGTTCGGCACGCCGTTGCGCGTGATGGATCACGGCGAAGGCACGTATGTTTGGGACGTGGATGGCAACCGCTACCTCGATTTCCTCGGCGGCATCGCCGTCAACTCGCTCGGCTATGCGCACCCCGCGTGGGTGAAGGCCGTGAGCGAACAGGCCGCGAAAGTCGCCCATGTGAGCAACTATTTCGCCTCCGAGCCGCAAATCGAGTTGGCCGCCAAGCTCCTTGAACTTGCCGGTGCGCCCGAGGGCTCGCGCGTGTATTTCTCCAATTCCGGAGCTGAGGGCAATGAAGCGGCGCTGAAGCTCGCCAAGCTGCATGGGCGCACGCTGGCGGCCGACGGTTCGTCGCGTATTATCGCGCTGGTCGACGGATTCCATGGGCGCACGCTTGGCGCGCTGGCCGCCACGTATAAGCCCGCCATTCGTGAGCCGTTCGAGCCGCTGATGCCGAATGTCGAGTTCGTCGAAGCGGGTGACGCCGAGGCGCTGAAGGCCGCGTTTGAGGCGAGCGGAAAGGGCGATAAGGCCCCTGTCGCCGCCGTGATTATGGAGCTTATTCAGGGCGAAGCCGGCGTGCGGCCGGTCGGCGCGCAGTTCGTCAAGCAGGCGCGTCAGCTGTGCGACGAGAACCGCGCGTTGCTGATTTTCGATGAGGTGCAGACGGGCATCGGTCGCACTGGTGCATGGTTTGCCTTCCAGCGCGAAGACCTGTCTGACGGCGTCACGCCGGATATGGTCACGTTCGCCAAGGGGGTTGCCGGAGGTTTCCCGATGGGCGGCATGATTGCTTTCGGCGGCAAGCTCGCCGCGCTGTTCGCCCCGGGTTCGCACGGCTCCACGTTCGCTGGCAACCCGCTCGGCGCGGCGGCTGGATTGGCCACGCTGAGCGTCATCGAACACGAGCATCTGCTCGCCAACGCCGAAGCGCGCGGCACCCAGTTGCGTGAGGGGCTGATGGCTTGCGGCAATCCGCTGTACGTGTCGGTGCGAGGCCGCGGTCTGCTCGATGCGGTGGAACTGGGCCATCCGTGCGCCCACGCGGTGATGAACTGGTGTCTTGAGCGCGGGCTGATCGTCAATGCGGTGCGCGCCGATGCGTTGCGTTTCGCCCCACCGCTGATCGTCAGCGCCGAGGACGTGGACGAGGCGCTCGCCATCCTGAAGAACGTGCCCGCCGATCTGCCGGACGACTGATAAAGAAGAGACGTAAGTAGTAGATAAGAAGGAATACGAATTATGGCAACACCCGAATTGCGCCACATGCTGCGCGACGATGACCTGAACCACGAGGAGCAAAGCCAGGTGCTCGAACTGGCCATCCAGTTCCACAAGAACCGCTTCTATCGTCAGCCCTTCGCCGGTCCGCAAGCCGTGGCCGTGCTGTTTGACAAGCCGAGCACCCGTACCCGCTCCAGCTTCTCCATCGGTGTCGCCGAGCTTGGCGGCTACCCGCTGGTAATCGACAAGTCCGGCTCTCAGCTGGGGCGCGGCGAGCCGGTGGCCGACACCGCCCGCGTGCTCGACCGTATGGCCTACGGCGTGGTGTGGCGCACCTTCGGCCAAGAGCGCGTCGAGGAAATGGCGAAATATTCAAGCCATCCGGTGGTCAACGCCCTGACCGACCAGTTCCACCCCTGCCAGGTGCTCGCTGACTTCCAGACCATCGCCGAACATCGTGGCGGCGTCGATAACCTGAAGAACCAGACCATCGCCTATCTGGGCGACGCGGCTAACAATATGGCGAACTCCTATCTGCTCGCCGGTGCGATCGCGGGCATGAACGTGCGCGTGGCCGGGCCTTACGGCTATCTGCCCGACGAGCAAATCGTGGCCGACGCCGAACGCTTGGCGGCCGAAAACGGCGGCTCCATCCTGGTCACTACCGACCCGAAGGAAGCCGTGAAGGGCGCCGATTGCGTGTTCACTGACACGTGGGTGTCGATGGGCGAGGAAGCAGAATACGCCGTGCGTTCCAAGCCGTTCTGGCCGTATCAGGTGAACGCCGCGCTGATGGCGCTCGCCAAGCCGGACGCGCTGTTCCAGCACTGCCTGCCGGCCTATCGCGGCAAGGAGGTCACCGCCGAAGTGATCGACGGGCCGCAGTCCGTGGTGTGGGACGAGGCGGAGAATCGTTTGCACGCGCAGAAAGCGCTGCTCACGTGGCTGACGGGCAAGGCGCGTGGCGACGAAAGCCTGTTGTCATGAGCGAGGCGTCGCCGTTGCAGCGCCCGGCTTCCAGAGCCGCGCGTCTGAGCGCCATCGAACAGGCGCTTTCGGCTCACGTCGTCACATCGCAAAGCCAGCTCGCGCAATTGCTTGAAGACGAGGGCATCGCCGTCACCCAAGCCACGCTGAGCCGCGACCTCGACGAGATGCATGCGTTCAAGAAGCGCCTGCCGGACGGCACGATGGCCTACGCCGTGCAGGTCGATTCGGACGATCGTCGCCCGCTCGATTCCAAAGCCGAGCAGCAGATGTCCCGCGCGGTGAGCGGATTGATCACCTCGGTGGCCACCGCGCGCAATCTCATCGTCGTGCACACGCCCTCGGGGGCCGCGCAATACGTGGCCTCCGTCATCGACAAGCAGCCCGTCGACGGCGTGCTGGGCACCATCGCCGGCGACGACACCGTAATGGTCATCTGCGCCGACGACCCCACCGCCACCGCCCGCGCCACCTGGCTCCTCACTCTCGCCTCCAAGTAGCCGCATGCCTTGACTCTCGAAGTTTCCCGTTGAAGTGGTATTCTCGATGAACTGCACATACGATGAGGAATGGCGGGAAATTGTCAAACGCAAATCTGGCATGGGGTGATGAGAGTATTCGCCATAAGGGAATGTTGCGCCCGACTTATCTGATATGTGCTTGCGTTGTCGCTGATACGGCAGGAATGCGCAGTCTGCTCGAAAGTTTGAAACCGTCAGGTGCGCGCAAACTGCACTGGCGGCAGATGACGAGTAGGGATAAGAGAAAAGCCATGGCTGCACTTGAAAGCCTGGAATCGTTGTCGTTTATTATTGCTGCCGAACAGATGAGCACAATCAATGATGAGCGCGCTCGTCGCAAATGCTTGGAGCGTTTATTGCAGCTTCTTGAACAGCATGGCGTTGATAGGCTTGTTCTTGAAAGTCGAACCGCCTCGCAGGATGCGCGGGACAGGCACTTGGTATCCTATCTGTACACCAGCCATGTGCTCAGGAGCATTCGTCTTGACCATGTTCGTGGTGATTGCGAACCATGCCTGTGGTTGCCTGATCAGATACTTGGTGCATACGGTGATACGAAGTCTGGTGAGATGGATTTTGCGACTTTTCTTAATGAGAAGGTATTGGATGAGATTATTTGTTGCTGAATAGCGCGGAAGCCGGGCCCTATCATGTCACAGGGTCACCGACTTCCACTTCCAAGCCCACCCGCAGGCGACTGGCTTCATCGTCATGATAACCCATATGGGTTAACAATTCAAAGGGACGTTGGTTTTTGTGAGGAAAGAATCTGTCCTTGGCTTGGCAGCGGCGGACACGACTGTGGAAAAATGTACGCTGAGTGACGGTCGGTGTATGTTTTTCAGAAGCGAGTTGTGGGGGAAGGATGCTGCGTGTTGAGCGACGGGGATGACACGCCGTGCATAAATATACGGTGGTCTGTATATACTTGCATCAGCTCAACGTAAGAAAGGCAACTCATGGCAGATAAGAATCGTCTCGTACTGGCTTATTCGGGCGGCCTCGACACCTCCGTGGCCATTTCGTACCTCAAGGAGCGCACCGGCAAGGATGTTGTTGCCGTGTCCCTCGACGTCGGTCAGGGCGGCGAGAGCCTGGAAACCATCAAGGAGCGCGCGCTCGCGTGCGGCGCTGTTGAAGCCTATGTGGTGGACGCGCGTGACGAATTCGCCAACGAATACTGCATGAAGGCGCTCAAGGCCAACGCCATGTATGAAGGCGTGTATCCGCTGGTTTCCGCCATTTCCCGCCCGCTGATCTCCAAGCACCTGGTGCGCGCCGCCCACCAGTTCGGTGCCGACACCATCTCCCACGGCTGCACCGGCAAGGGCAACGATCAGGTGCGCTTCGAGGTGTCCATTGCCTCCATCGACCCCAAGCTGAAGGCCATCAGCCCGATTCGAGACCTGTCCCTGACACGCGACGTCGAAATCGCGTTCGCCAAGGAGCATCAGCTGCCCATCGTTCAGACCGAGAAAAGCCCGTACTCCATCGACCAGAACGTGTGGGGCCGCGCCATCGAAACCGGCTTCCTGGAAGACCCGTGGAACGCGCCCACCAAGGACTGTTACGCCTACACCGACGACCCGGCGTTCCCGCCCGTCGAGGACGAGGTCGTCATCGAGTTCAAGCAGGGCATCCCCGTCAAGATCGACGGCCATGATGTCACCCCGCTGCAGGCCATCGAGGAGATGAACCGTCGCGCCGGTGCACAGGGCATTGGCCGCATCGACCTGATTGAGGATCGCTTGGTCGGCATCAAGTCGCGCGAACTGTATGAGTGCCCGGGCGCGGTGGCGCTGATCACCGCCCATCAGGAGCTGGAGAACTGCTGCCTTGAGCGCGAACAGCACCGCATCAAGCGCGACATCGACAAGCGCTGGGGCGAACTGGTTTACGACGCACAGTGGTTCAGCCCGGCCACCCAGTCGCTCAACGCCTTCATCGAAGATACGCAGAAGTACGTCAACGGCGAGATTCGCATGACCATGCACGGCGGCCGCGCGGTGGTCACCGGGCGTCGCTCCGACAGCTCGCTGTACGACTACAACCTCGCCACCTACGATTCCGGCGACAGCTTCGACCAGAAGTCCTCCAACGGTTTCATCGACATCTACGGCTTGCCGTCCCGCGTGGCCGCCGCCCGCGACGTCAAATTCGGCCAAGGCATTGAGGTGCCCCAGAATACCGTCGAATAGGTTGTCATACTGGCCGGGTCAGGTAGCCGGCTGTTTCGTTGTTCGACACCCTCCAGGCCGGTAGGCCAAGTCTTACGTCTCACAACGAAACAGCCGGCTGCCTGACCCTCGTGATATTGCTATAACTCGACGGTATTTTAGGTGATAGGGAGCGCAGTAAGGTAGTGACTTATGAGTGAAAAGAATGAGCATCTGGCGCTGTGGGGCGGGCGCTTTACCTCCGGCCCTTCGCCCGAACTGGCGAAACTGTCCAAGTCCACGCAATTCGACTGGCGACTGGCCGACGACGACATTGCAGGGTCGCGCGCCCACGCCCGTGCCTTGGGGCGTGCGGGGCTGTTGAGCGACGACGAGCTGAACCGCATGGAAGCCGCGCTTGACGAGTTGCAGCGCCATGTGGACGACGGCTCCTTCGCCCCGATTGAGGACGACGAAGACGAGGCCACCGCGCTGGAACGCGGCCTTCTCGACATCGCCGGCGACGAACTGGGCGGCAAGCTCAGAGCCGGGCGTTCGCGCAACGACCAGATCGCCTGCCTGATTCGCATGTGGCTGCGCCGCCACGCCCGCGTGATCGCCGCACAACTGGTAAGCCTCATCAACGCGCTGATCGCGCAAAGCGAGAAGGCCGGCAAAACGGTGATGCCGGGCCGCACGCACATGCAGCACGCCCAGCCGGTGCTGCATGCACATCAGCTCATGGCTCACGTGTGGCCGTTGCTGCGCGACATTCAGCGCCTGATGGATTGGGATAAACGCATCAACGCCTCGCCGTACGGTTCCGGCGCGTTGGCCGGCAACACGCTCGGCCTCGACCCCGAAGCCGTGGCCCGCGAACTCGGCTTCGCACGGGTGAGTGACAACTCCATCGACGGCACCGCCGCGCGCGACCTCGTCGCCGAATTCGCCTTCATCGCCGCCATGACAGGCGTGGATATCTCCCGCCTGTCCGAGGAAATCATCATCTGGAACACCCAGGAGTTCGCGTTCGTCAAGCTCGACGACGGCTATTCCACCGGCTCGTCGATTATGCCGCAGAAGAAGAACCCGGATATCGCCGAACTCGCCCGCGGCAAGTCGGGCCGCCTGATCGGTGACTTGACAGGCCTGATGTCTACGCTTAAAGGCCTTCCCACCGCCTATGCGCGCGATTTGCAGGAAGACAAGGAGGCCGTGTTCGATCAGGTCGACACCCTCGAAGTACTCCTGCCCGCGTTCACCGGCATGGTCACCACCATGCGTTTCGACGCCGAGCGTCTCGCCGCCGAAGCCCCCACCGGCTTCGCCCTCGCCACCGACATCGCCGAATGGCTGGTCAAGCACGGCGTGCCATTCCGCCACGCCCATGAGCTTTCCGGCGCGTGCGTGAAAATCGCGGAAACCCGCGGCCAGGAGCTGTGGGACTTGACTGACGACGATTTCATCGCAACGTTCGCGGCCTTCCTGCCCGCCGCCGAAGCCCCCAAGGTGCGCGAGGTGCTCTCCAGCGAAGGCTCGGTCGCCTCCCGCAACGGCAAGGGTGGCACCGCCTATGGCCGCGTGCGCGAGCAGATCGCGGATGCCAAGCGCCAAATCGAGGAGTTCAAGGTGTTCGCCGATTCCATGTCGGACGGCCCCGCCTATCGCGCGCCGGGAACGTTCTGATACTTCCCAAATCAAATCATCCGTGCGAACGGGCATGGCATTAACATGCCCGTCCTACAATCGGACGCGGCAATATCGTCAAGATAACAAAGGAAACCGAAGCCGTGAGATTGCTCACCCGCGTTGAGATTCAGCGTCTCGTCGCCGAACACGGTCGTGAAGTGCTCGAACATGAGCATATGCAAATCGAGCGCGGCTGCTATCAGCACGGCAACGTCACCACCTACGCACATTCGATTCGCGTGGCCTGCTTGGCCGTATGGATGGCTGACCGCGCGCGTCTGTGGCGTCGCGTCGACCTGAAGTCGCTGATTCGCGCTGCGCTATTGCACGACTATTTTCTGTACGACTGGCATGATTGGGACGACGGCACCCATCGCTGGCATGGCTTCACCCACGGCGGTGCCGCGCTCGCCAACGCGCATAGCGATTTTGAACTCAACGAAATCGAGCGCGACAGCATCGCCCGGCACATGTTCCCGCTCACACCGATGCCACCGCGCTATATCGAAGGCTATCTGGTCACTCTGGCAGACAAATTGAGCGCCACCAAAGAAACGCTCAGCCTCGACCGCTTCAACAAGCCCTCCCGCCCGAGGTGATCGCGCATGCTGATGGGGTTGGTCAAGCTGTTCCTGTGGTTTCTGTTCTACAGTTTCTGCGGCTGGGTGTATGAGTCGATTCTCGTTTCGATTCAGGAGCGCAGACTGGTCAACCGCGGTTTCCTCAACGGCCCGCTGTGCCCGATCTACGGCACGGGTGCGGTGCTCGCCACGCTTATTCTCGGTCAGGTTCGCAACCCGGTGGTCGTGTTCCTGGTGTCCGCGATGGGGGCGACGATTCTCGAATATGTCACCTCGTGGGCGATGGAGCGATTGTTCCACGCGCGCTGGTGGGATTACTCCGATTTCAAGTTCAACCTCAACGGCCGCGTCTGCCTGCTGGGGGCGGTGGTGTTCGGCATCGGCGGCGTGGTTATTGTTTTCGGCATACAGCCTTGGGTGGCCGACGTCACCGACATGATTCCCGGTCAGGCGCTTTGCGCGGCTGCACTGGTGTGTTTTGTGCTCGGCATTGTCGATTTGGCCGTCACTGTCGCCGGTATGAGCGATTTCGCCTCCACTCTCGATGCGCTGACGCAAACCCTGCGCGATATCGCCGCCCGCGCCGGAGAGACCTGGCAGTGGGGGAGCGGTGCCGTTTCCGCGAAGATGCGCGAATGGTCGACCGGCTCGCAAGAAACGCTCAAACATATGCGTCAGGCCGTTTCAGGCACCATCAATGCGCAGCAACGACGTATGCTCGAATCCTTCCCGAAGCTCAAGGTCCCCGGCAAGGATGATGTTCTCAACTCCTTGCGCGAGCTGATGCGCCCCAAGCGCTGAGTAAGCCATTAAGCCATATAGCCATATAAGGCCATATGAGCCATGGCTATTTGGTTTGCGAAGTCGTCTCGTCCTTGTAATCCGTAATGCCGTGACCCGCGTTCGGATGCTGGCCGGAATAGATCTGGTCGCCCACATACACCACCACCAGCGCAATGGCCACCACGGCCAGAATCTTGCGATTGGCACGGTTGAGCAACTGATCGAGCGCCGGTGCCAGCAGATACACGATGGCCAACCCTCCAAGACCGAAGGTCAGCAACCCCTCGGCGCAGATACGCCCGTTGAGGTTGAGGAAATAGCCGGTGTAATCCCACCAACGCTGCCCGTGGGTCATCTCCAGATACCACGAAATGTAATATTCCAGCGCGCCGCACAGCACCACCGCCGCGACGAACTCCAACAGCGGCTTGTCGCGCAGCTTCTTCAGCACCACGAGGATGATGATGCCGCCCATGCCATAAATCGGCAGCCACGGGCCGTGCAAGGTGCCGCGATTGACGAAGTGCCCCTCCGTGATGAACGCCAGCGCCACTTCCCACAGCCAGCCGATGAAGCAGAAGATGAAGAACATCATCGTCAGGTTCAGCACCGAATAGCTGCGCATGGCGTCCAGCAGCGAGCCGGAGTTGGGCTTGCGTTTGCGCTGGTTCGGGTGCTGCCGCTGGTTCGGCGCGAGTCTGTTGGGATAGGTTTTGCCGTCGAGAACGGCGCGGGCGGCGCGTAATGCCGTCATGTTCGCCTTATAGGTTTCCCAATCGGTGACCTGCTGGGAGTGAGTCAGACGAATGCCCAGCCACTCGCACAGGAACCCGGCGAAACCGGTGGGCTTGCTCACGGTGGTGCCGGAAGCATCCACTTCGCTGATGTGTTCAGCCACATCGGCGTATGTCGACGCGAGCAGTTCGGGGGAGGGGGTGGTGAACAGATACTCGTCGTTCAGCTGCTGCGCGCCCTCGATGTTCTGCTGTTTGGCGAGCGCGCGCAGATAGGTGTAATACTCGGCCCAGAACGCCGCCTGATAGCCGTTGGAATAGAAGATGCCGCTCATGCCCAACGTGAGCCATGCCAGCAGATTCCAGCCGAGGAAGCTTAACAACGCCACGAAGGCCTCCCACTTGTGGCCTTTCATCATGCGCCGGGACAGGGTGATTGCGTCGCACGCCTTCATCGAGGGGTTTTCTGCGATGATGTATGGCACGAGCCGGTATGAGAAGCTTTTGATGATGCCGCCGACGATGGTGAGCCACCATAGGGTGAGAAACACGTTCTCGACGAACATCGTCCACGCGATGCGCGGCCATTGGCGCGTCCGGATGGGGAACATCATGTGGCGCATCGGCACCTGCTCATACACGCGCGCTTCGAGCACCATCCTGCGCGAGACGACCAGGTAGGTTTCGCGGATGAACAGCCACACGAACAAGTAGACGGCCAAGCTGAGCAGCACCGCAACCGCCACCGACGCGCCGCGCGAGTGCACGATGGAATGCACGGCCTCGGCCACCGACCTCAAAATGCTGCCGTTGGAAACGGTGTTGACCACACCGGCGAACACGCCGCGCGAACGGCCCAGCATGGGGTTGGTCTCCTGCGCGGCTCCGGGGGCTTGCGAGGAAGTGGTATCGCCGAAGAGCACATCCATCACCACGTTCGCCCAATCCATGCTCGTCACGGACGTTGTGGACGCAGAATCATCAGCATCCGCCGTTGCGATGGAGCTCGGTGACGTGGAGTAGTTCACCGCCCACATGGCGGAGGTGTATTCCGCGCCAAGGAACGCGGCGAACAGGCACAATACCACCAACAGCCAGTAATGGCGTTCCGCTGTGGTTTTGGCGAGTTCTTTCAGGACTTTGCGGTTCATGATTCCCCTATCGTCGCTTCTCGGCTCCCATTGTAGTGGCCGCCCGTATCTTCGCGCCTTAGGGGGCGTTAGTCTGTCGCCGCGTCCTGCGAGACTGGAACGCGCGCTATGTGCGCGGTTGTGTCAACAATTCGATAGGGGAGAATAACCAGATATGGCTCACGTCATGGATTTCAGACAGGCGGGTTTTGACAGTCTGCTTGAGGAACTTGAATGGCGCGGGTTGGTGTCCCAGTCCACTGACCGGGAGCAACTCGCGAGTGCGTTGGACGGCGAGCCGATCACGTATTATTGCGGCTTCGATCCGACCGCCGCCTCCCTGCATATCGGCAATCTCGTGCAGCTGATCAACATGCGCCACTTGCAGTTGGCGGGGCATCGGCCCATTGCATTGGTCGGCGGCGCGACCGGCCTGATCGGTGACCCGCGGCAGTCGGGTGAGCGCACGTTGAACCCCAAGGACGTGGTGGCCGGTTGGGCCGAGCGTCTGAAAGCGCAGATTGGCGGCATTCTTGAGACATCCGGCCCCAACGCCGTGCGTTTCGTGTCCAATTACGACTGGACGGCGCAGATGTCGGTGATCGACTTCCTGCGCGATGTGGGCAAGAACTTCCGGCTGGGCACCATGCTCGCCAAAGACACCGTGGCCAGGCGCCTGAACTCCGAGGAAGGCATCTCGTTCACCGAGTTCAGCTATCAGGTCTTGCAGGGCAACGATTTCCTGCACTTGTTCGATGAGTACGGCTGCACGCTTGAGCTTGGCGGCTCCGACCAGTGGGGCAATCTCACCTCCGGTCTCGACCTGATCCACAAGGTGCGCGGGGTGGACGTCAACGTGTTCACCAGCCCGATCATCACCGACGCGCAAGGCAAGAAGTTCGGCAAGTCCGAGGGCAACGCCGTCTGGCTCGATGCCACGATGCTCAGCCCCTACAAGTTCTATCAGTTCTGGATCAACCGTCCCGACGCCGAGATGGAGAGTCTGCTGAAGGCGTTCACGTTCCTGCCCAAGAGTGAGATCGAGCGACTGATTGAGCAGAGCCAAGCCGATCCGGGTGCGCGCGAGGCGCAGAAGACGCTGGCTTGGGAGGTCACCAGTTTCGTGCATGGCGAGGCGGCCACCCAAGCGGCCATCGACGCCTCCGCCGCGCTGTTCGGGCGCGGTGGCGATCTTGGCGCCATCGACGCCGATACGCTCGAATCGGTGCTTGAGGGTTTCAAGGTGGCCGATGGGCAGGGCGGGTATATGTTCCCGCAAGGGGGGCCTGGCGATCGCGTGATTGATGCTGCTGTTCAGGCTGGGCTGTTCAAGTCCGGATCCGAGGCGCGGCGCGCCATCAAGTCCGGTGGTGTGTATCTCAACAACGCGCGCGTGGAGGACGACGAAGCGGTTTTGGGCCAAGGGGATTTTCTCGCCGGTCGCTTCGCGCTTATTCGGCGCGGCAAGAAGGCGCTGGGCGTGGTGGAACATCAGTAGCCGGCGCGGGTGGTTGGGCACGCGCGGTTGCGTATTTCAAACCGGTGCAAGTGAAGACGTAAGGAACACACATGGCAGAAGGCAAGGAACACAAGTCGTTCGGCGGGCGCAAGCCCGGTGGCTCAAGCCACTCCGGCTCGCGTGGAGGCAAAGGCTTCAAGCCGCGCGGCAAAGGCGGTCAGCAGCGTGGCGGTTTCCATAAGAATGAGCGTCGCGCAGACAACTCCCGTTACCGTGACGATCGGCACAATGCCCATAGCGCCTCCAACGGCGAGCGCCGCCAGTTCACGGACGACGAGAAACGCGAATACCGCGAACACAAGCGCACCGAATACATGGACAAGCCGCGCCGCAATTCCGACGGCACGATGAGCTTCCCCTCGCAAAATCCCTATACCAACCGCCGCCCAGACGAGCCCAAGATGCCCAAAGGCCTCGAATGGTCGATGCTGTCGAAAGATGAGAAAGAACGACTGCGCGGCCTGGCCAAGGAGCACGCGGAAAACGTCGGCTTGCATATTCTGGCCGCTTATACGCTGATCGATGACAGCCCCGAAGCGGCGCTCGAACATGCCAAATGGGTTGCCAAGCAGGCCTCGCGCATCGATTTCGCGCGCGAGACGCTCGCGTTCGTGGCCTATCGCATGGGGGATTACAAGCTCGCCCTGCGTGAGTTCCGCACCGCCTATCGCATGAACGGATATGCGGATTATCTGCCGTTCATCGCCGACTGCGAGCGTGGCGTGGGCAATCCGAACAAGGCCATCGAAGTGGCGCTGGGAGACGACGCCAAACGCCTCGGCGGCGAGGCCAAAGCCGAGATGTTCTTGGTATATGCCGGTGCGCTCGCCGACTTGGAGCAGTGGAGCAAGGCCATCAAGGTGGCGCACACGCTGGGGCATTCCAAGGGCTTGGCCGGAGGCTATCGTATGCGCGCGTTGCAGGCCGAACAGCTCTTCCTCGAGGAGGCCGGGCGCGGTGACGAGGCCGACAAACTCCAGCGCACCATCGAAAAGCTGGAAGATCAGTACGCCGATTTCGACGAGGACATGGACGACGCGGTGATCGACCACGATCTGGCCGAGCTCGCCGACGACGAGGAACTGCTTGAACAGTTGGGCATCGACCCGGATGCCGCGCAGTATGCGCCCGAGGAAGGCGACGACGCGGCTGGGCCGGGCAGTGACGAACCTTTGCAAGACGCCGAGTGACGCATGAACGAACATCTTTCAGGTTCCTCGCGCCCGCTGGCCGAGCGCTATCAGCTCGCCTTGCTCGATCTTGACGGCGTGGTCTACCGCGGCAAAGCGCCGGTCGAACACGCCGCCGATTCCGTCCACAAGGCCGAGCGGTCGGGCATGATGATCGAATACACGACGAACAATTCGTCGCGCTTCCAGCAGGTGGTGGCCGACCAGCTTCAGGGTTTTGGATTGCAAGTCGAGCCGTGGCAGGTCATTACCTCGTCGGTGGTGGCGGCGCGCATGGTCGCCAAAGCACTGCCGGCTGGCTCGAAGGTGCTGGTATTGGGTGCCGAGCATTTGCGCCAGGAGGTTGCGCGTGCGGGGCTGGCGGTCAGTGACGACCCGTGCGACGGGCCCGTGGCCGTCATTCAGGGCTGGTACCCAGACATGACGTGGAAGATGCTGGAAAACGTTTCGCATGCCGTCGAGGCGCAGGCCCGGTATTTCGTCACCAACCGAGACTTGACCATTCCCCGCGAGTTCGGCCCGGCGCCTGGATGCGGCTCGATGATTCAGGCCGTGATCAATGCCACCGGTGTCGAACCGGTCGCCTCGGCGGGCAAGCCGGAACCGTATATGTACGATGAGGCGCGCGAACTCAACGCGCGTGACGGGCGCAACGCGGTGCCCAAGGAGGAATCCCTTGCCGTGGGCGACAGACTCGACACCGACATCGAGGCCGGCAACCGCGGCGGCTACGATTCCCTGGCCGTGCTGACCGGCGTGACGAACCCGCGCGAACTCATGCTCGCCCCCGCCCACTTGCGTCCCACTTATGTGGCGCAGGATTTGCGCGGGCTGAACGAGCCGATGCCCGCACCCGTCGACTGCGGCGGCAACCGGTGGACATGCGCCGACGGCGAAGCCGCGTTCGACAAGGCGGCCAACAGCATACAAGTCAATGACGAGACGTCGATGAACGCTCTGCGCGCCGCCATTTGCTTGTCTTGGCAGTTGGCCGATTCGGGCGTCGACATGTCGGCCGTCGCCTTGCCGGATATGCGGGTGTCATAGAAAGACAGTTTTAATAGTTTTTAAGGAGCTTAACCAATGGATGACCGCACGCCGCTTGCCGAGCGTTTCACTCAGCTTTCCACCCTTGGCGAGCAGAGCGACGAGCAGCGCATCGAAACCTTCCAAAGCGTGCTCGACGCGCTGCAGCGTGAACTGAACGAGATAAGCGAGTGACGCAGCCTGTCGATATGCCCGACCGGCTTGATCTGCTGCTGGTCGCGGCGGGACTCGTGGACAGCCGTTCCAAGGCGCAACGGCTGATCAAAGCGGGCAAGGTGCTGGTGGACGGCCGGCCCGTCACCAAACCGTCGTATGCGGTCGGCGGTTTGCAGCAGGCTCGCATCAGTGTGGACAAGGGCGATGATTACGTTTCGCGCGGTGCCTACAAGCTGGTCGGGGCCTTCGAGTGCTTCGCCGCGCACGGTTTGCCTGAGCCGCTGGACATGGATTGCCTCGATATCGGTGCCTCCACGGGCGGCTTCTGCGACGTGCTGTTGCGCGGGGGAGCGAGGCGCGTCATCGCGCTCGACGTGGGGCACGGCCAGCTCGACCCGCGTATCGCCGCATCCCCTCGCATCATCGAAATGAGCGGCGTCAATATCCGCGACGTGGTCGCTGAAGATTTGCCGTTCCGCCCGCAGATGGTCGTCTCCGACGTGTCTTTTATCTCACTGACCTACGTGATTCCGGTGATCGCCCGCATCGCCGCGCCCGGCGCACACGTGGTGCTGCTCGTCAAACCCCAATTCGAAGTCGGCCGATCCGGCCTCGACCGCCATGGCGTGGTCGCCGATCCCGCTTTACGTGAGCAAGCCCTCGAAACCGTCAAGCAATGCGCCCAAACCAGCGGCCTGACTCCCGTCGTCACAGCCCCGTCCCCGATCGAAGGCACCCACGGCAACAGCGAGTACCTCCTCTACGCGCGGCAGTCCTAGTGTTCTTATGTTTAGCCGGCGAGGAACTTGTCGATTTGGGTTTGCTTGCCGGCGATGATGAGTTCGTCGTTGCGGCGCATCACCAAGTCGTTCTCGCCGTACTGGAACTCGCGACCGGGCGATTTGACGCCCACCACGATGATGCCGTAGCGGTCATGCACCTGCGCTTCGGCGATGGTCTTGCCCGCCACATGCAACGGCGTATGCACCTTGACGACGGTGTGCATGCCTTCGATTTCGATGTAATCCAGATAGTTGCCGGACACAAGATGGCCGATGCGCTTGCCGGCGTCGTTCTCCGCGTTGATCACATGGCGTGCGCCAATGCGACGCAGGATGCGCGCGTGCTGCGCCGACACCGATTTCGCCCACAGGTCGGTCAAGCCGGCGTCAAGCAGATTGCCGGCGGTGATGACGGACGCCTCGATGCTGTCGCCGATGGCCACCACAGCCGCGTCGAACTGGGCCGCGTCGATCTGCTCAATCGCCATCGCATCGGTCATATCCGCCTGCAACACGGGAATATGCGCGGACCAGCGCGCCACAATCTCCGGATCATTGTCGACGGCGAGCACGTCCTGGCCCATATCGTTCAATGTGGCGGCCACCGAGCTGCCGAAGCGGCCCAGCCCGACTACCAGCACGCTTTTGCTGCCATTCGTATGTGCCATGAAATGCTCCTTGATTGTGTTGTCGTGATTCATCGTAGACCGATGCGTGCCGAAGACCGGCAAGATTAGCCGACGATCACGCTTTCCTGCGGATAACGAATCGGCTCCGGTGCCATTGGGCGGCTGATCGCGTAGGCAATGGTCATGGGACCCAAACGCCCCACAATCATCGCCGCCGCCAGAATGAACATCGAAGCCGGATTGCCTGCGCTGACCACGCCAGCCGAATAGCCACCGAGACTGAACGCCGAGCAGGTCTCGAATATCGCGTCGCCGAACCCGCAGTCCGTGACGAACATCAGCGCCATGGAACCCACCGCAACCAGCGAGAAACACGACATGGTCACGCTGATGGCGGTCATCTGAATGCGCCGGGGAATGCGCCGGTGGAAGGCCGTCACGTCGCGGTGTCCGGTGAACGCGGCCCGGCAGATCAGAATGATCACCGCGAACGTGGTGACGCGAATGCCGCCGGCCGTGGAGGACGAACCCGCGCCGATGAACATCAACGCGCTCATGAATACCTTGCTGACATCACTGACGCCGGGAACCCAGGAAATATCGAAACCGGCCGAACGCGGCATCACCGCGGCCACCGCGCTTCGTCTGAGCTTCATGGACAGGTCGTTCGAGGGGAACAGGTCGGGATTGTGCCATTCGACCAGCAGGAACCACAGCAGCGACACCCCCACGAGAATGGCCGTGGTGACGAGTGTGAGCTTGGTGTGCAACGTCCATCGTTTCGGGCTGAGTTTGTGCCGCGCGCACTGCACGACGTTGAGCACCACCGGAAAACCCAGCGTGCCGATGAACGCGCTGATCAGAATCGGCAAGCCCACGCCCACGTTGGTCACGTGCAAGCCGGAGGTGTCCGGGGTGAAGCCGGTGTTGTTATAGGCGGACACAGCGTAGAACATCGCCTGCCACAAGGTGCGCCCGGGGTCGCCATCGTTGACGCGCAGCAGTTCGGGCAGCAACAGCGTGAAGGTGATGGCCTCGGTGATGGCCGTCGTGGTGAGCACCACGGCGATCACGCCCCTGATTTCGGAGAATTTGGATGTGCCCAGCTCGTTGGCGGTGAGCATCATCTGCGATACCTTCAATCGGCGGCTCACACCCAACGCGATCATGGAAGCGAAAGTCATGACCCCCAGCCCGCCGAGCTGGATGGAAATCAGAATGATCACTTGGGCGAACATCGACCAATAGGCGCTCGTGTTCACCACTTGAATGCCGCAGGTCGACAAGGCGGACACGGCGGTGAAGAACGCCACGGGAAAGCTGGTCGAATGCCCGCTGCGCGTGGCGAACGGCATCATCAGCAGCGCGGTGACAACGACGATCAACACCCCGAAATACACGATGGACAGGCGTCCGGGATGCTTGAGCAGACGGTCGGTCACGCTGATGCGGCGAATCCGGCCGGATGCGCGATTCTCGTCGTCGGAAACGTCGTTATACCACCACGACAAAGCATTCTTCGGGCGTCGCAACAGCGCATTCTTCGGGCGTCGCAACAGCTTGGGCAGTCGCGCCATAATCCCTCCTTGCTGTGATATGCCGCAAGCCATTGTATGCCCTGTTCGCCCTTGACGGCGCGGCGTCGTTGTCTATTTGCAAGTGCAACACCCTTGTTGGGTTTGTAAGTCTGGCAGTTCGTTGACGAACGCCTCGGCTGCACGTTGTCTAATTACAGGTGCAACACCCGTTAGATTGGAAATTGCTGTAAATCCAGTCTGAAAGGATGTTGCGCTTGTAATTAGACAACGGGGTTGGCCTATAACCCCCTTTGCTATACTCTTCGAAGAAGGTGAAAGGGGCAAGAGCCATGCGTCGATTGGCAGATATCCTCCACGTTTTGACAGAAAAATTGGGGGGGGGTGCAGTTCAAAGCTTATTAGTGGAGGTGGGGTTGTCCTATTTTTCTCTCCGCACCAGGATGACGAGCTGCTTGCCTTGGGCGCGTACGCCCAGCATGTCATCTCAAAAGGCGCTGATGCCCACGTCGTACTCTGCTCTGACGGAACAAAGTCGTGCGTGAGACAAATCCTTGGGGACGCTCATAGTTGCGACAAGCACGATGGCTTGCATGATTATCGCCTTGACGAAGCCGCATTTAGTGACGCAAGGGACAGGGAATATCTTGCCAGTTGTCAGGCGATCGGGTATCGGCCTTCGAGGATTCACTTTGCCCCAAGGCGTGCTGTAGATGGCTCACTTTCCAGGGAAGAGGCCTCTGCTATCATTCAGCGGTACCTCGATGTATTTCCCGGAGCCGAGGTATGTACTATCAGTCCGCTTGTTGGCGAATCACAGCATCGTGACCATCGTCATTTGGGCGAAGCCGCGGTTGAGCTTTGGCGCAAGGGCCGCATACGGCGCTTGAATCTTTTCGTAGAGCCGTATTGCCTGGAGGCTTTTCGTTCGGAAAACCCCGATGTCGAGCTGTCGCATGTTGCAGCCGACGGTTTTAAGAAGGCCGGTCTTACGAGTGCCGTCTCGCAATACTGCTTCTGGGATCCTGGCGTTGGGCGTTATGCCATCGGATACCATTCCGTAACGGGGGAGTTCGATGCCTTTATGAAGGAGCCGGCTTCTTACTGGCATACCGCCGATGGGAGAATGTAACGGTGTATCAGTACGAGTTCTACAACCGTTCCCTTCGTGAAGGTGACTCTAGGCCGCAGGGCACTATGCCGTCTTCCTTTGTGAAGCTCGATGACATCATGTGGATTCGTTCCAGCTATTGGGCTGAGCATTGCCTGGAGTGCGGAGCCCCTGTGCTATGAGACCTGTGAGCTGTTTGCCCGGCGTGACGACGGCAGATGCCGCCGCTTTGCATTCGGAATATACGACAACCCTCATTTTCCTGATGCCCCTTTTGCATCTGAGATAGCATTCCGTAAGTGGGGGAAGCTCGAGAGCATTGTGTATCCCGGCTCTATGACGCCAAAAGAAGCAATTGAATTTAATTCCCTTTGGAAAGACCGATGTGCCAAAAGACGTCGGCTTATGAGGTTGGGTGCTTTGGGGCGTTGCATCTACCCCATCGAGGAGCGTCAACGATTTGATTCCGACAAATACGGTCAAGCCGATGCCGTCAATCGTGAAAACGTCAGAGATACGCCATTTCTCTTGCTGTAGCTTTACTCAACTGAAGCTGAACCGTTTACCCTCTTCTTCGATATCACCGACGGCGATGCGCTGGCTTTCCGTGAGGGTATTCGCATCGAGCCCGGCTATAACCAGCATGTGGTCGACGCGTCACGTGTGTTTCCCGGTAAAGACAAACTGCGCATGAAGATTTACCCGGAGAACAATCGTGAGGCTCGTATTGTCCTTCTGTTTTGCGAGCTTGTGCAGTTTGCGGATGGAGTTGTTCCGGTTGAGTATCCGGCTGTGAACACCTCTGCGAGTGCTGCTTCTATCGCGTCGGGCAACTCCTCCCAAGCCATACCTGCAAAGAAGGTCAAGTGTGTTGCTTGGGATCTTGACAATACAGTATGGGACGGGACGTTTGTAGAAAGCGACCCCGAGCTACTCGCCGTGCGCCCGGGCGTGTTTGAGACCATGAAGGCTCTTGATGAGCGCGGCATCATTCAGATTGTGGTGAGCAAGAACACCGAGGATGAGGTGAGATCCACCCTCGACCGTCTCGGCATTTCAGATTGGTTTGTCGCGCTGTTTGTGAACTGGAAACCGAAGAGCGAGAACCTGAAGGCCGCCGCAGAGTTGCTCAATATCAACATAGATAGCTTCGCGTTGATTGACGATTCCTCGTTCGAACGCGAAGAGGTTGCATTTTCCCTTCCAATGGTTCGCGTGTACGACGAGAGTGTGGTGTCTTGTGGCGGCAAAGGCCAGACTGTAGCCGACGGGATGATCGGCGCCCCCATTCTTGCATTGCCGGAGTTTGATGTTCCGACAACCGCGGAAGGCAAGAGGCGTCGTCACATGTATAAAACTGAGATGGTCCGCAAGGAGGCGTCAAGCCAGAGCGGTGGCGACCAGCTTGATTTCCTGCGTTCCTGCAAGCTGCGTGCCCGTCTGTTTACGCCGAACGACGACGCCTCGATTAGTCGTTCGTATGAGTTGCTGCAGCGTACCAATCAGCTGAACCTTTCCGGCAACCGCTATGACAAGGAATCGTTCTTTGCCAAGATGCGGGAGGATCGAGCCACGCATCTTGCGATGACCTGCGCTGATCGGTTCGGTGACTACGGACAGGTTTTATATCTTGAGGCGTCTGTTAATTCGGATGACTCTTCTCTTCTTGTGATTGACGAGTTTGCGCTCTCATGCCGTGTTGCGCGCAAATGCGTTGAGGCGGCGCTTGCCATGCGACTGCTGGAGCTGTTTGAGCCGGAAGGCGTTAAGGCCATCGAACTGCGCGGAAAGCGAACAGACCGCAACGGCCTTTTGATTGACTCTTTCTGTGCCGCTGGCTTTAGAAACGAGAGCGACGAAGACACCCTTCTGCTGAGACTTTCGTCTGCTGATGAACTGGTTTCGCCCGATGTGGTTCAGGTGACTGGCGGGGAGTAGCTGAGATTATTTCGGCTCTTTGGTTTTATTTACGCTGGTTCCCCGCGTTCTGGTTCCCCGCGTTCTGAAGTGTTGTCGCGGACTGTCTTACGCTGCGACATTGAAGTATGTCTTTGACGGCGCGGCAACGGCTAGGATGGGAATAGTCAGCAGTGAATGAATCCAGCAAACGGAAGAGGCGATATGGCTTCACGCAATGCGGTGGTGGTGACGCATAGCCGGTTACGCCACAGCGGCACGGTGATTAGTGAGGCCGTGGAGCAGTTGCGTTCGGCGGGCTTCGAGGTCAGGGTCGTCGATAACGTTGATCCGCCCGCGTTCGGCGCGAGCACGCCGAGGATGGACGACGGCACTGAAATCGTCGTCGTGCTTGGGGGGGACGGCACCATTCTGCGCGCCGCCGAGCTGGTGCACTGCACGCAGGTGCCGATTCTCGGCGTGAACCTGGGGCATGTCGGCTTTCTGGCGGAGTTCGAGAGCTTCCAGATGAGCGAGGCGATTCGCCGTGTGGCCGACCATGATTATTCGATTGACGAGCGCATGATCGCACATGTCGATGTGTGGCTGCCCGGTGCGAGCGAACCGTTGGAGGACTGGGCGCTGAACGACATCACCGTGGAGCGCGCGGATCGCGGCAAGATGGTCGAGCTGTCCATCAGCGTTGACGGCGTGGAGATGAGCTCCTTCGGTGCGGACGGCGTTATCGTTTCCACTCCCACCGGCTCCACGGCCTACGCTTTTTCCGCGGGCGGGCCGGTCATTTGGCCGAACGTCCAGGCGCTGCAACTGGTGCCGTTGGCCGCGCACGCCCTGTTCGCCCGCCCGCTGGTGATTGGCGCGGATTCCTCATTCGCCATGACCATCCTCGACGATTCGATGTCGGACGGGTGGATCTGCTGCGACGGGCGTCGCCAACGCGCCCTGCCCAAGGGCACGCGCATCGAAGTGCGTGCTTCGCGCGACACCCTGCGCCTCGCGCGTCTGTCCGGCGTGCCGTTCACGGATCGTCTCGTCACGAAATTCGATCTGCCGGTCGTCGGCTGGCGCGAACAGGCATCGCGCGTTCAGGAAGGCGGGCGTTGATGCTTGAAGAGCTTTCCCTGCGCAATTTGGGGCCGATTCGCACCGCGCAAATCATGCTCGCTCGGGGTTTGACGGCCATCACCGGCGAAACCGGTGCCGGCAAATCCATGCTGCTGTCGGCCATCCGTCTGATTTCCGGTGGTGCGGTTGAATCGTCGAAGGTCGCTTCTGATGCCGATGAGGCTTGGGCGCAAGGCGTGTTCTCAGTGGATGACGACAACAGTCAGGCGGCTGACATTGCGCGGCAGGCCGGCGTCGAGCCGGAAGACGGCGAGCTGTTCCTTTCGCGTGTCGTGCCCGCGTCCGGGCGCTCGCGCGCCGTGCTGGGCGGCAAGACGGTGCCGCGTTCGGTGCTGTCGGAAGTGTCGGCCGAGTTGGTGACGGTTCACGGGCAGGCCGATCAGCTGCGTATCGCCTCGCCATCCCGCCAACGCGAGTTTCTGGACATGTTCGCCGGTGACGGCGAGGAGCTTTCGTCCTATCGTGCGGCGTGGGAGGCACTCACGGCGTTGGACGAACATTTGGAGCGTCTGCGCTCGCAGGAAACCTCCGTGCACGACCGTGCCGATTACCTGCGCGAATCGATCGAACGCATCAACCGCGTCAACCCGCAGCCCGGTGAGGACGAGGAACTGAAAGCGCGGCGCGATCGCATCGAGAACGCCGCGGATATTGCGCAGGGTGTGGGCGGTGCGCTGGCGGCGCTCGACGCTTCGCAAATAGGCGATGATGCCGTTTCGGCGGTCGACTTGGTCAACCGTGCCGTGCAGTCGTTGCGAGCCATTCATATTGGGGATGCGTTCGGCCAGCAAGCCGACAGATTGGAGTCCATCAACGCGGATCTGTCCGACGTGGTGTCCGCGCTCGCGTCCGAAATCGACGACGAGGCCAGCGTGGAGGATCTCGACCAGATCAACGCCCGCATCCATGAGCTGAACGAACTTACGCGCCGCTGGGGGCCAAGCATCGCAGATGTCATTGCCTGGCGGGACAAGGCCGTATTTGAAGTCGAGGATCTTGACGCTTCGCCCGAAAAGGTGGCCGAGCTTGAAGCCGAACGCGAACGGCTGTACGGTCAAGCGCTGGCCGCCGCCGAAACGTTGAGCGCCGTGCGTCGCGCCGCCGCCGAACGTCTGGGCGGGCAAGTCAGTGACGAATTGACGGCGCTCGCAATGTCCGGTGCCTCGCTTGAGGTGCGCGTCAGCGACCGTGACTCGCTTGGACCCCACGGCCGCGACGGCATCGAGTTTCTATTCACCCCGTTCCCCGGCTCGCCGCAGTTGCCGATGGGCAAAAGCGCGTCCGGTGGCGAGTTGAGCCGTCTGATGTTGGCGCTTGAACTGGTCGCCGCCGCCGAGCGTGGCAACAGTGACGGCATGACGTTCATCTTCGATGAAATCGATGCCGGTGTCGGCGGCAAAACCGCGGTGGAACTTGGGCGACGCCTGGCCAAACTTGCGCAAAGTTCGCAGGTGATCGTCGTCACGCATTTGGCGCAGGTCGCGTCCTGGGCATCCAGCCAGTTCGTCGTCACCAAGAGCGACGAGACGACGGTGAGCGAGGTGCGCGGCGAGGAGCGCGTCGGCGAAATCGCGCGCATGCTCGCCGGCAGCGAGTCGCAAACCTCCCTTGAGCATGCCCGCGAACTGCTCGCCGAATCCAAGCTGTCCTAGGCCATCATGACCACACCACAACGCACCACAGCCGCCATCTTCGATCTCGACGGTACCCTGCTTGATTCGATGGGCGTGTGGGATCAGGTCGATGTCGATTTCCTCACCAAACGCGGTTTCGACGTGCCGGAAGACTACCTGACCACGATAGCCGCCATGCAGTTCCGCCAGATAGCCGAATACACCATCGCCCGCTTCGGCCTTGACGACACCCCCGAGCAGCTGATGGACGAATGGAACAAAATGGCGCTCGTCGCCTACTGCACCACGGTCGAAGCCAAACCCGGCGCGCTGGAATACCTCAGGAGCTTGCGCGCCGCCGGCGTGGGGCTTGCCGTGGCCACATCCCTGCCGCCCATGCTGCGCGAGCCTGCGCTCGAACATGCCGGCATGCTCGATCTGTTCGACGTGACCGTATCCGTGGACGACGTCGGTGACGTGGGCAAAGACCGCCCGGACGTGTATCTGCTGGCCGCCCGCAAGCTGGGCGTGAGGCCGCAGGACTGCACGGTGTTCGAGGATCTGCTCGTTGGCATGCGCTCCGCCAAGTCGGTCGGCATGCGCGTATGGGCCATGCACGACGCTTCCTCCCAAGCCGACTGGCCGGCCATCTGCGCCCTCGCCGACGGCACCCTCTTCGACTTTCACGACGCCCCGCAACAGCTTTGTCCAAACCCCAGCGAACAATACGGAATCTGCAAGCGGCCCCGACGTGCGAATCCAACGTAAGCAACGCCGATTCGCCTGCCAGGAAGTCGCCATCTCGAACCGATCGTTATGCGCCCCCTCGTCGTCCGCTACAGCGGGCAGACAAGTGGGCCGGACAACATAACGAAAGGAACCTCATCATGCCTCGTAACGGCAAGGAAGGCATTCTCTTCAGCTTCATCATGTCGGCCATCATGATCTACGTGATGGCGGCGCTCAACTACGGCGTGCGCACCGGCGACGTCGGTGCCGCCGCATGGAGCTACGCATTCTTCAGCTGGCCGCTGGCCTACGTGATCGGGATGATCTGCGATCTGTGCATCTGCACGCCAAGTTCGCGGGCCATCATGAATCGCTGCTGCACGCAAACCGACCGTGCTGTGTGGAAGGGCATCACCGTCAAATTCCTCATGGTCGTGCTCATGACCATATTCATGACCATCTTCGGTGCGATTATGGCTTTCGGTTTCTCGACGGATGCCGTTACCGGCTTCTTCTCGATGTTCCCCTACAACTTCACCATCGCGCTGCCAATCCAGATGCTTATCGTCGCACCGCTTTCCGGCCTAATCGTGCACGCCGTCGGCGATAAAGCCGGCTGGAACAGGGCCGCACAGCAACGCACCCCGAAACTTAATGTCGAGACCGTCGCCGATGTCATGCAGAAGGATGCCTATACCGTCGCCGACACGGCGAGTGTTCGTGACGCCGTCCGTGTGATGCTCGACTGCAATATCAGTGGTTTGCCGATTGTCAACGAAACGGGTGCCGTGGTTGGCTTCGTGTCCGACAGCGATGTGCTGCGCCGCTTCGCACAGGACAATCTGCCGGTCTCCGACATCTCCACGCTGATCACCGGCATGGCCCGCGGCGAATTTCCGGAACTCTCCCACGCGCAACTGCTTGAACAGAACGTGATGAGCATCGCCGCCAGTAAGGTCACGACCGTTCGTGCCGACGCCAGCATCGCCGAAGTCTGCCAAGTGTTCGGCTACCAGCAATACAAAAAGGTGCCGGTTGTCGATGACGGCAGACTCGTCGGCGTTATCAACCGCGGCCATCTCACGCGCCGCTCCTTCGAAGCCTGTCTGGAGAATCGACAAAGCGCCTAGTTGATGCCTGATGCCGCTTGGTGTCCGCCGTCAATTGTTTTCGCGAATGCCAGATAGATGATCCACGCGAGTGGCATCGTCAACATGAACGCCGGATAGAGCCAGCTGATCGGCATGCGCCCGTAGAAGATGCCCGCCAGCATCGGGCCCAATGCCATACCTAGGTCGAGTCCCATGTAGTACGTGCTGTTGGCGATGCCGCTGCGCTCGCGACCCGCGATCACCACGGCCTGTGCTTGGGTGACCGAGCTCATCAGACCATAGCTGGCGGCCATGAAGATGCCCGCGAACAGCAGGAACCAGTTGTTCGACATGAACGTGAGCGTGGCCAGTGTGGCAATCATCGACAGCGAACACACCACCATCCAGAAACGGAAGCCCTTGCGGTCGAACAGATTGCGCATCGTGAGCCTCATCACCAGCAGCGCGATGGCATAGAAGGTGAAGAACAGATCGGAGGAGATTGCAAGATGCCGCGACTGCACATAGTTCACGATGAAGGCTTGGTTGACGAAATAGGGGATGGCGAACATCATGAACGATAACGACAGCGGCACGACGCGCGGCTCGACGATGGTGCGAATCGAAAAGCGTCCGGTCGTGGCGCGGGGCTTGGCGACGGGCTGACCGCCGTTCCTCACCAGCATCACGGCGGCGATCATAATGACGGGCAATATCAGGGAACCCAAAAACGCGAGATGATAGCCGATGATGTCCTTGAGACGAATGCCGATGGCCGGGCCGACCGCCATGGCCAGAGCATTCACCGTGCCATACAACCCCATGCCCGCGCCCATATGGTGAAGCGGCAGCAGCAGCGACATCCACGTTGCCAAGCACACCGAGCAACAGGCGAACCCAAGGCCGTTGACCACGCGCGCGGCAATCAGCATGGCGGGGGAGTTGGCGAAGCAATACAGCAATCCCGCAAGGAAATACAGCAGCGTGCCCACCGCGGCCAGCGCGCGTTTGCTGGTTTTGTCCGACAGATTACCGGCGATGGGACGGCAGAACAGCGAGACGAGGCTCATCACGCCCGCGACCACACCCATCATCGCGCCGGGTGCGCCCAGCGACTCCGCATAGCCTGCGACGAGCGGATTGGCGAGCATATTGGTGACCATGAAGCAGAACGTGGCTATCATCACCAGCGCCATATCGCGGGTGATGAAGTGGCTTGCGCCCTGTTTCGCCATGCTGCCTCCCAACGATGTAAGCTTCGGCCAGTTTAGGTTGAATGGCCGTCATTCATGTCGCGTTTGCCGCTGAAAGGTGTCTCACGATTTGGGTGCCAGTGGGCTATCGTAGTGATTCCGTCACGAAGAGCACATAGACTTAAGGGTTATGAGCGAGAATATTATGCGAATCATTGATTTGAGGGGGGAAAAGCTCTCTCGAGCCGAGCTGCTGGCGGCCATGCCGCGCGCCGAGATGGGAACCTCGGAGGCCGGCGATTTGGTGCGTCCCATTCTTGAGGACGTCAAGGCCAGGGGAGCGGCGGCATTGCGCGACTTCGGCGAGAAGTTCGACGGCGTGCGCCCGGTGAACCTGCGCGTGCCGGCCGAGGCCATGAGCGCCGCGCTGAGTACGCTCGACCCTGAGGTGCGCGCGGCCATCGAGGAATCCGTGCGCCGTGCCCGCGCAGTGGCGGCCAATCAGGTGCCGAAGGACTTTTATACCGATTTGGCCGCCGGTGCGCGCGTGGCCGAGCGCTGGGTGCCGATTCAGCGCGTGGGATTGTATGTGCCGGGCGGCAAGGCGGTATATCCGTCGTCCGTGATTATGAATGCGGTGCCGGCACAGGCTGCGGGCGTCGAATCGCTGGCCATTGCCACGCCTCCCAGCAAGGGTGACCCTGATGGCTTGCCGAACAAGACCATTCTGGCCACTTGTGCCATTCTCGGTGTCGATGAAGTGTATGCGGTGGGCGGCGCTCAGGCCATTGCCATGTTCGCCTATGGTGCCAAGGGATCCGAACCGCAGGACGGCGAAGTGCTGTGCGACCCGGTTGACAAGATCACCGGCCCGGGCAATATTTTCGTGGCCACGGCCAAGTCGCTCGTTTCCGCATTCGTGGGTATCGACGCGGTGGCCGGCCCCACGGAAATCGGCATTATCGCCGATGAAACCGCGAACCCCAGCTTGGTGGCCGCGGATCTGATCGGCCAGGCCGAACACGACGAGCTGGCCGGCTCCGTGCTGTTCACCGATTCGACCGAACTGGCGGACAAGGTGCAGGAAAGCCTGAATTACCGTGTGCCCCGCACCGAGCACGCCGAGCGCGTGCGCACCAGTCTGTCCGGCAAGCAGTCGGCCATTGTGTTGACGGACGGGCTTGACCAATCCATCGACGCCGCCAACGCCTATGCCGCCGAGCACTTGGAGATCCAGACCGCCGATGCTAAAGCCGTCGTGCCGCGCATCAAGAACGCGGGCGCCATTTTCCGCGGGGCCTACTCCCCGGTGCCGCTGGGCGATTACATGTCCGGCTCGAACCACGTGCTGCCCACCGGCGGCACTGCACGTTTCGCCGCTGGCCTTGGCGTGCACACCTTCATGAAGCCCGTCGAAGTCATCGAATACGACGAGGAAGGCTTGAAGGCCATCGCCGCACGCATCAACGCCTTCGCCGTCTCCGAAGACCTGCCGGCGCACGGCGAGTGCGTGTTGAGCCGTTTCATCGATGATCCGTACAACAAAGAGACCATCGTCGAACAGGAAGAGAAGGCCGGCCTTCGATGAGTGCGATTCCACAGAATCTGCCCCTGCGCAACGACCTGATCGGCGAGGAGCCGTATGGTGCGCCGCAGCTTGACGTGCCCGTATGCCTGAACGTCAACGAGAACCCATACCAGCCGGATCCGGCCGTGTGTGAGGCCATCGCCAGGCGTGTGCGCGACATCGCCCCGACGCTCAACCGTTATCCCGACCGCGAGCACATCGAACTGCGCCAGGCGTTCAGCGATTATCTGGCGCGCGAATCGAACACCCGCTTGGACGTGGATGAGCTGTGGGGCGCGAACGGCTCCAACGAGATCATGTTGCAGCTGTTCCAGGCGTTCGGCGGCCCGGGGCGCACCGCCCTCGGCGCCGACCCCACGTATTCGATGTACCCGGAATACGCGCGCGACACCTTCACCGGCTGGCAACTCGCCCACCGCAAGGCGGACTTCACGCTGGACATCGAAGCGCTGATCGAACAGATTCATGCCGTCGGGCCTTCGATGGTGCTGCTCACCAGCCCGAACAACCCCACTGGCACGCCGTTGCCGATGGACGAGATCGAGCGCGTGCTCGAAGTGTGCGAAACCGCCGAAGTCGCGGGCGCGAACGCGGGGGTGCACCCCATCGTCGTCATCGACGAGGCGTATGTGGAGTTCCGTAAATCCGGCACCGAAAGTGCCGTCAGCCTCATCAAGGCGCACCCGAATCTGGCGGTGTCGCGCACCATGAGCAAGGCCTTCGCCTTCGCCGGTGCGCGCGTGGGTTATCTTGCCGCGAGCAAAGGCATCATCGACTGCGTGCGCATCGTTCGCATGCCCTATCACCTGAGCGCCGTCACCCAGGCCGCCGCGCTGGCCGCGTTCGAGCACACCGACGAGCAGCTGAGCCGCGTCGAGCACCTGCGCGAAACCCGCGAAGCCACCGCCGCGTGGCTTGAAACCCAGACCTACAAAGGCGAGCCGCTTGATGTGGCCGAGTCCGGCTCGAACTTCCTGCTGTTCGGCGGTCATTTCGACAAGCGCGACGAGATATTCGACGAACTGTTGAAGCGCGGCGTGCTTATCCGCGTGGTCGGCCCCGCCGGCTGGTTGCGCGTGTGCATGGGCACTGATGAGGAGATGGCGCGCTTCCGCGAGGCATTGACCCAAGTGTTACGTATAGTGGAAGCGGCGTAAAGGAGCATCATGGCAAGAACAGCACACATCGTTCGTCAGACCAGCGAATCGCGCATCGACCTTGAGCTGAACCTCGATGGCACCGGCAAGACCGACATCGACACGTCCGTGCCGTTCTATAACCACATGATGACGGCGCTGGGCAAGCATTCGCTGATCGACCTGACGATTCGCGCGCACGGCGACACCGATATCGATGCGCACCACACCGTCGAAGACACCGCGATCGTGTTCGGCGAGGCCTTGAAGCAGGCGCTGGGCGACAAGCGCGGCATCCGCCGGTTCGCTGACGCCACCGTGCCGTTGGACGAGGCGCTGGCCAAGGCTGTGGTCGATGTCTCGGGGCGTCCCTATTGCGTGTGTTCCGGTGAGCCGGAAGGCTTTGAATATTGCATGATCGGCGGGCATTTCACGGGCTCGTTGGTGCGTCACGTGATGGAATCCATCGCCATGCACGCCGGCATCTGCCTGCACATGCAGGTGCTCGCCGGGCGTGACCCGCATCATATCGCCGAAGCCGAGTTCAAAGCGCTGGCCAGGGCATTGCGTTTCGCCGTCGAGCTCGACTCGCGCGTGGACGGCATTCCCAGTACCAAAGGTGCGCTGTGATGAGCGACGAATCTGAAGACAAAGGCAAGGACTTCGCTCGTCAGCATTTCTCCGACGAGGAGCTCGAGGCGGCCGTGGCCGGTTTCGAGAAGGAATTCGCTGGAGAATCGGGCGAGACCAGCGGCAGTGTGACGGATGCGCCGGATGCGCTGGGCGCGCCGGATATGGAAAATGTCGAGATTCCCGACGACGCCTCCGAAATCGACCCCTCCGTGGGCTTCGACGAGGCTTTGGCCGGCCTGCTGGGAGACAAGGCCAAAATGGCGGCCTTGGTCACCCGCGTGGCTTCCGCCGAGCTGTTGGCCGCGTTCTGCCAGCTGGCCGATATCTCCGCCGACTGCGTGGGCTCCAATCAGGGTGCCATTGCCGTGTTGCGCAACCTTGACGGCGATTCGCCCGAGGCCGCGGCCAAGGACATCACCACTGTGGTGTCCGGCATGTCCGTCATTCTCGGCGTCAACCGCGCCGACAAGCTGCAGATTATGCTGTACGCCGGCGGCAAGGCGGGCTCCGAACTTGCCCCGCCCGTCCTGTTCAATTCCACGCCGCGTTTCGTTGAAGACCTGATGCTCGGCATCACCACCGTGGCCCAGCTGAAAACACGCGGGTTCGAGGTCATCGATTCCGGCCGATACGATCGCGCGTCGGCCATGCGGGTGATTTCCAAGCACACCCGTTTCGGCAAAGGCGGCTCCACCCGCGGTTCGAGTATCAAATAACGTTCAGTAAATAACATGCAGTAAGGAAGACACAGATGACCACCGCTGTTGTATTCGACTATGGCTTCGGCAACGTGCGCTCCATGGTGCGTGCGCTCACGCGCCTCGGCGTCGATACCACGCTGACCTCCGATTATCGCCAGGCGCTTGAAGCGGACGGCCTGGTCGTTCCGGGCGTTGGTGCGTTCGCCGCCTGCATGGAGGGGCTGAAGAAGGTCGGTGGCGACAGGGTGGTGCTCGACCGCCTGCGCGCCGGCCGCCCGGTGCTTGGCGTGTGCGTCGGTGAACAGGTGATGTTTGAAATCGGCCGCGAACACGGTACCGAAACACCCGGCATCGGCCTGATCGGCGGCTGGGTGGATCCGTTGGACGCGGATGTGGTGCCGCACATGGGTTGGGATACCGTCGAAGCCGACCCCGGCATGACGTTGCTCAAAGGCGTCGAAAAGGAGCGCTTCTATTTCGTCCACTCCTATGCCGCGCATGAGGCGCGTGCTCTCGATCTCGCCGACCAGCAGGTCGAGTTGTCCGATGCGCAACATGTTGCATGGTGCAAGTATGACAACAGTCGTTTCGTCGCGGCCTATGAGCGCGGCGCATTGTTCGCCACACAGTTCCACCCGGAGAAATCCGGGGACGCAGGCGCCCAGCTGTTGGAAAACTGGATCGCCACGTTCTGAAATTGCGTTGAAACATTTCCAAATCATTCCAAACCATCCCAAATCAGTTTGTCAAGGAGAAAAAGAATATGTCCCTCACTCTGCTTCCCGCCGTCGATGTGCGCGACGGCAAGGCCGTGCGTTTGCGCCAGGGCGAATCCGGTTCCGAAACCGATTACGGCTCGCCGCTTGAGGCCGCCCGCACGTGGGTTGAGGCCGGAGCCGAGTGGATTCATCTGGTCGATCTCGACGCCGCCTTCGGCACGGGCGACAATCGCGCCCAGCTCAAGGAAATCGTGCGCGAGCTGGGCAGAGAAGTCAATATCGAAATGAGCGGCGGCGTGCGTGACGACGCTTCGCTTGACGCGGCCCTTGAAGCCGGCGCGGCTCGCGTGAACATCGGCACCGCCGCGTTGGAAAATCCCGAATGGACGCGCGAGGTCATTGCCCGGTGCGGCGACAAAGTGGCCGTCGGACTTGATGTGCGCGGGCACACGCTTGCGGCGCGCGGCTGGACACGCGAGGGCGGCGACCTGTTCGAGACGATGAAGATGCTCGACGATGCCGGTTGCTCGCGTTACGTGGTCACCGACGTGGCCAAGGACGGCATGATGTCCGGCCCGAACCTTGCGCTGCTCAAAGAGGTGGCCGAGCGTACGAACGCGAAAGTGACGGCTTCCGGCGGCATCGCCAAGCTCGACGATCTGAAAGCCATCAAGGAGCTGGCGCAATACGGCGTCGATTCGGCGATTTTGGGCAAGTCCCTCTATGCCCGCGCCTTCAGTCTCGAAGAAGCGCTCGTCGTCGCCAAATAATAAGCAATAGAGCGTGTGCAAAGTAACAAAGCCATAACACGCGGGTGTGAGGATAAGACCTTATGGATAAGCAGCAGGAGTTTGCCCTGCGCACGGTTGAAGAACGCGACGTGCGCTTTATTCGCCTATGGTTCACCGATGTGCTGGGAACGTTGAAGTCCGTGGCCATCGCGCCGGCCGAGCTTGAAGAGGCCTTCGAGGAAGGGCTCGGCTTCGACGGTTCGGCCATCGAGGGCATGACCCGCGTTTCCGAAGACGACATGATCGTCAAACCAGACCCCTCCACTTTCCAGATCCTGCCGTGGCGCGGCGGCCCGCAAGGCACCGCCCGCATGTTCTGCGACGTGCTCACTCCCGACGACGAGCCGAGCTTGGGCGACCCGCGCTATGTCCTGAAGCGCGCGCTGGCCAAGGCCAAGGAGAAGGGCTTCACCTTCTACGTGCACCCGGAGATCGAATTCTATCTGTTCGAACATCAGGACGATTGGTCCCAAGCCCCCACGCCCATCGACGCAGGCGGCTACTTCGACCACGTGCCGCGCAGCCCGGGCATGGACTTCCGTCGCGCCACGGTGAACATGCTTGAACAGATGGGCATTTCCGTGGAATACTCGCATCACGAGGGCGGCCCCGGCCAAAACGAAATCGATCTGCGATACGCGGATGCGCTCACCGCGGCCGATAACATCATGACGTTCCGCACGGTGGTCAAGGAGATTTCGCTCGAACGCGGCCTGCATGCGAGCTTCATGCCCAAGCCCTTGGCCGATGCTCCCGGCTCCGGCATGCACACCCACCTGAGTCTGTTCGAGGGTGACGCCAACGCCTTCTATGAAGCGGGTCAGGAATTTAACATGTCCCTGACGGCTCGCCAGTTCGCCGCCGGCATTCTCGCCCACGCGGCCGAAATCTGCGCCGTCACCGACCAATACGTCAACTCCTACAAGCGCCTGTGGGGCGGCAACGAAGCGCCGAGCTATATCTGCTGGGGCCACAACAACCGTTCCGCCCTGCTTCGCATTCCGCAATACAAACCCGGCAAGGGCAATTCGGCGCGCATGGAGTTCCGCGCGCTTGACCCGGTTGCCAACCCGTATCTCGCCTATTCCGTGCTGTTGGCGGCTGGCCTCGACGGCATCGACAAGCAGATGCAGCTGGGCGAGCCCACCAGCGATGACGTGTGGGAGCTGACGGACGCGGAGCGCCAGTCCATGGGCATCGAGCCGTTGCCTGCTTCCCTCGGCCAGGCGTTGAAGATCATGGAGAAATCCGACTTCGTGGCCGACGTGCTCGGCGAACATGCCTTCGAATATTTCCTGGCCAACAAGCGTCAGGAATGGGACGAATACAACCGTCAGGTCACGCCGTTCGAGTTGCGCAAGTATCTGCCCAAGCTGTAGTTTCATCCGTTACTATAAGGCGTATGGCTTCACAGCATTCCGCAGGTACTCGACGCAAGCATCGTAAGCATTCGCTTGTACGCATGTGGCGTCGTGGAGGATTGAAAACTCGCGTCACTATGGTGTTGGTTGCCGTGGTGTCCACTATCTGCGTGATTGCATTGGTGATGGGACTGATTCGTTTCAGCCAGTGGTACGCCGATGTGAAGCGAGCCGAAGCGCGTCAGCTGGAGCTTGCCCAACAGTACGATTTCGATCCGGGCGAGATTATCTCCGACTCGCAGTTTTTCAATGCGAACGCGATGAGCAAGGCCGAAGTGCAGTCGTTCCTCGAATCCAAAGGCGGTGCGCTGGCTTCGATGACGTTCGATACGCAAACCCAGTTGGCGGACGACCTGTGCGCGGTCTATGAGGGCGAACAGGGGGAGAGCGCCGCTTCAATCATCGACAAATCGGCGCGCGCGTGCAAGGTGAGCCAGAAAGTGCTGCTCACCGTGCTGCAGAAGGAACAGCACTTGGTCACCGCCACTTCGCCCACCGAATTCGAGCTCAAAGCCGCCATGGGCTTAAGCTGCCCGGATGATGCCGACTGCGACCCCACATACGCGGGCTTCTTCAAACAGGTGTTCGGCGCGGCGAAGCGATACCGCTATTACCTGAACCATGGCGGCGAATACGACTATCACGCCGGCCAGCTCGCCTCCATCCGCTATCATCCAAACGAGGCGTGCGGTGCGACCAACGTGTACATTCGCAACAAAGCGACGGCGCTGCTCTACATTTACACGCCCTATCAGCCGAACACGGCCGCGCTGGCGGCCGGCAGCGGCGAAGGCGACTCCTGCTCCAGCTACGGCAACCGCAATTTCGCCCTCATTTACAGCGGTTGGTTCGGCAACCCCCGCAGCTAGATTTCCCGGCTGCGTCAGCTGATGACGCGCATGCGAATGGTGCCTTCGATGGCGCGCAGGGCCTCCAGCGTGGCTTGGCTGGGGCGCTCGGCCACATCGGTGACCACGTAGCCCAGTTCCCCTTCGGTGCCGAGTGACTGCGCGGCGATATTGATGTTCTCCTCGCCCAGCACGCGGTTGACATGCGCGAGCACACCCGGCAGGTTCGCATGCAAGTGGGCGATGCGTGCCACGCCGCGATTCTCTCCCAAATTAATCTGCGGCATATTCACCGACAACGAGGTGGAACCCTTCGACCAGTAATCCTCAAGGCGCTGCGAAACGAAATGACCGATGGACTCCTGCGCCTCCAGGGTGGAACCGCCGATATGCGGGGTGAGGATCATGTTGTCCTCATCGGCCAGCGCCGTCTCGAATGGGTCGCCGGACTTCTTCGGCTCGACGGGGAACACATCCACCGCCGCGCCCGCGAGATGCCCGGACTGCAAGTGCTGTTTCAACGCGCCCAAGTCGGCGACGAAACCGCGCGACAGATTGAGGAAAATGGCACCTTGCTTCATGCGGGCGAACTGGTCCTCTCCGAAGAACCCGGTGTTGGACTTGCGGCCGTCCACATGCAATGTGACGATATCCGACTGTTCGAGCAGCTCGTCAAGTGTGTCGCAACGTTGTGCATTGCCAAGCGCAAGCTTCTCTTCGATGTCATAGAACACCACGCGCATGCCCATCGCCTCGGCCAGCACCGACAGCTGGGAGCCGATGTTGCCATAACCGATGATGCCCAGCGTCTTGCCGCGCACCTCGTGCGAGCCGGAGGCGGACTTATCCCACAGGCCATGCTTCATGTGATGCGTGTGCGCGGGAATGCGGCGCAACAGGCAGATGATGTCGCCGATCACCAGCTCCACCACGGAGCGGGTGTTGGAATATGGCGCATTGAACACAGCGATGCCGCGCTTGCCCGCGTAATCGAGATCGACCTGGTTGGTGCCGATGCAGAAGCAGCCAATGGCGCTTAACGATGGGCGCGCGTCGATCACCCGCGCGGTGACGTTGGTCTTCGAGCGCACGCCGAGCAGGTCAACCCCGTCTAGTGCGTCGATAAGCTCGTCTTCGTTTAAGGCGCCTTTCAGTGTGTTCACGGTGAAGCCGTGTTCGCGCAGCGATGCGGCCGCGTCCGGGTGAATGTTCTCCAATAACAGTGCTTGAGGCATGGTTCCTAACCTTAGATTTCGAGTTCGCGTTCGTCCAGTGATGTCCGAACAATGACCAGTTGTTGTGTGGGGCGGGTCATCGCCACATACAAATCCGCCGCGGATGTCAGGCGGCTGGGGGACTCCTGGTCGATGGCGGCCGGCTCGGTGACGATCACCGCATCATATTCCAAGCCTTTCACCGATTCGGTGTCGCAGACCACGATCTGGCTGTCCCACGAATCCTGTTCGTCCAACCGCCGCACTTCGCGTTCGCCGAGTTCGCGCGTCAACGCGGCGTGCACGGATTGGCGCACGGGTTCCAGCAATGCCCGCGGCGCGATCACCGCCACGCGCCCCGTGCCGTCTTGGGATATGAACCGCTTGGCAAGCTCCGCCGCTTCGGCACCCACGGCGTCGAACAGCGCGGGCCGGCTTCCCGCGACGAGGCGCCGCACCGAATCGGGCACGGCTCGCACCGCGTGCACGGTGGAGATATACAGCCCCTGCCTGGAGGCGAAATCACAGGCCAGGGAAGAGACTTCCTGCGGGTTGCGGTAGTCGATGGTCAGTTCGTTCAAATCCCAGTTTTCGGTGCCAAACAGCCGGTTCATCGTGTCGGGCCACGAGCGGGTGCCGCCCAGCGCGGAGGTTTGCGCCACGTCGCCCACGATGGTGAAGGAGCGCGACGGGCATCGACGCATCAGCATGCGCCAATCCATTGCGGTCAACTCCTGCGCCTCGTCCACCACAATGTGCCCATACGTCCATTCACGGTCGCTTCCGGCGCGCTCGGCGGTGGAAGCGCCGTCTTCGCCGTTGATGTTGTCCAGCAGCATCTGCGAGGTGACGATTCCCGTCCCAATGCCCGCTTGGGCAAGGGTGTCTTGGGCGAACTGCATGTCCGCCGCCTGCTTCGCTTCGTTGCGCCTGCGCTGTGCGGCCAATCTTGGATCTTCTCCAAGCAGTTCCAAGGCCTCGTCCAGCAGCGGCACGTCTGATCTGGTGAGCGGGGAACCTTTTTCGCGCACGAGTTCGCGCACCTCGTCTTGTGCCAGCCAAGGGGCGAAGCGTTGCAATCTGGCCGGTTTGGAGAACATGTCGTCGATAAGCCAGGTACCGGTCATCGGCAACCAGGCGAGATTCAACGCCACCCGCACCTTCTCGTTCATGCGCAACAAGGAGGTCGTGCGCGCGATTTCCTCCGGGTCGGGCGTGTAGTCGAGCTGCTCCTCATAGCGTATGCGCATGGCCGTCAGCATCGACTTGACGAACGTTTCGCGTGCCTTGTTATGCGGCTGGCGCGTGCGGCGCGCGTCGGCCAGGGCCTGCTCGACATCGACCGCGAGCATGGGCACCTGAATGCCGTTGATCTGCACCACCGGTAGATTGTCGGGCACGCGCTCGCGGGCGGACACCGCGTTATGGATGGCCTCGGCCATGCGCGCTTCGCCTTTGAGGCGGGCGGCTTTCGGGGTGTCGATGGCCGTGGCGGTGACGCCGGGAACAAGGTCTGCAATGGTGCGGCTGACCACACCGGTCTCACCCAGTGACGGCAGCACTTGGTCGATGTAATGCAGGAACGCCGCGCTCGGCCCCACCACCAGCACGCCGGAGCGCGACAGTGTGCGGCGATGCGTGTAGAGCAGATAGGCGGCGCGGTGGAGCGCCACGGCGGTTTTGCCGGTGCCGGGGCCTCCCTGCACCACCACGGCTCGGCCTATGTCGGAACGGATGATGTGATCCTGCTCGGCTTGGATGGTGGCGACGATGTCGGTCATTTTGCCGGTGCGACGTGAAGTCAGCGAGGCAAGCAGGGCGCCTTCTCCGGTCAATGTGCCGGTGTCGTGGGCGCGGCGCGCGGATTCGGCGGTGACATCGAGCACCTCGTCCTCCAGCGCCACCACTTCACGGAAGTTCAATGTGATATGACGGCGCATCACGATATCGCCATGGTGCGAAGGGGTTGCCTCATAGAAGGGTCGCGCGGCTTCGGCGCGCCAGTCCGTCAGCAACGGCTCGTGGCGTTCGTCCGACAATCCGATGCGCCCGATGTAGCGCCGGTTGCCGTCGGTGTCGTCAAGACGCCCGAACACCAGTCTGTCTTCGACGGCCCGCAATTGCACGAGCCTGTCTTCATACATGGTGGCGAAGGAGTCGCGCTCGGTGCGCTGCGTGGGCGAGCCGTGCGAACCTGCGGCGCGAACGGCATCCAGTCGGGCTTTCGCTTCGGAGCGCAAGGTGTCCAGACGGTTGTAGGCGCGACTGACCGCACGTTGCTCTTCCTCAAGTTGCGCGGCATAGCTCGACATATTTTCGGCTTCCCATTCCTGACGGTGCTTGAAACGTAAGGTTCCAATCTACTGCGTGCCCATGTCATTCGGGTTGCCGGTTCGGTTGTGGCAATAGCGGGGTGATGTGCGGCGGGTGGTGGTTGGTTGTTAAAAACATGGAAAAATCATTAGAAGTGGGGGAAAATGGTGAGAAGTGGGGTATAGTGGGGAACCGGTGTGTTCCAGTATAGCCGTCAAATAGCGCGAAAGGAGGCGGAAACAATGGCAGATGCACCCCTGTCAGATGCAACGTCCGCCCCTGTTGAGGGCGCTTCGCAAGGCGGCATGACAAGCCTGCCTCCGCTGTTGCTGGGCACCTATGCACCGAAAATCGATGCAAAGGGTCGCATGGCGCTTCCCGCCAAAATGCGCCCGCAACTGGGGGAGGGTCTCGTGATGGCCCGTGGCCAGGAGCGCTGTGTCTATCTGCTTCCCGCCACCGAGTTCCGCCGCATCGCCATGCAGATTCAGCGCACGTCAATGGGCAACAAGGCCGCCCGCGAATACCTGCGTGTGTTCCTTTCCGGCGCAGTCGATCAGGACCCCGACAAGCAGGGGCGTGTGCTGGTACCGCAGATGCTGCGCGATTACGCCAATCTGGGTGACGACATCGTGGTGATCGGCGTCGGCACTCGCGCCGAAATCTGGGATCGCAAGACTTGGGAGAACTACCTGGCCGACAAGGAACAGGGATATTCGGATATCGCCGACGACGTGTTGCCGGAGGTGGAATTCTGATGGACATCCGCGACCTTTCCTCCATCCATCAGCCGGTGCTGCTCGACGATTGCGTTCGGCTCGTCACCGGCGGGTTGGAAGGCAAAACCGAACCGGTGATCGTCGATTGCACGTTGGGTCTCGCCGGCCATGCCACTGCATTTCTCAAAGCCGCGCCCACTGCACGGCTTATCGGCATCGACCGCGACGCCGAGGCGTTGCAACTGGCGACGCAGCGCATGCGCGACGAAGGGCTTGAAAGCCGTTTCACGCCGGTGCATGCCGCATTCGACGAGTTCGACGCCGCGTTGGACGAGCGGGGAGTGGGTCGTATCGACGCCGCATTCATGGATCTGGGACTGTCCAGCCTGCAAATCGACGAAACCGAACGCGGGTTTTCCTACGCACATGACGCCCCGCTCGACATGCGCATGGACGTCAGTCAATCACTGAGCGCCGAACGGGTGCTTGCCGAATACGACGAACGGGATCTGAGCCGTATATTCGCGAGCTATGGCGAGGAGCGGTTCGCCCGCCCCATAGCTCGTCGCATCGTGGCGTACCGCACTCAGGAAGGGCCGCTGAAAACATCAGCCCAGCTCAACGCCTTGGTGGACGACGTGGTTCCCAAAGCCCACCGCCCGGCCGGCAACCCGGCCAAGCGCGTGTTCCAGGCGTTGCGCATCGAAGTCAACGGCGAACTGGACAAACTTGCCCGCACGCTGCCGCAGATCGCCTTGCGTCTCAGGCAAGGCGGCCGCTTGGTGGTGGAGTCCTATCACTCGTTGGAAGACAAAACAGTCAAGTCTTTCATGGCGCGGGGATTGAAGGCGGATGCGCCGGCGAACATGCCGGTCGTGCCGGACGAGGCGCAGCCGTTCTTCAAGGAGCTGACGCGAGGCGCGATCAAAGCGGACGAGGCGCAGATTGCGAACAACCCGCGATCCGCATCGGTGCGTCTGCGCGCGGTGGAACTCGTCAGGCCCCTGCCCGAGCGCGCGCGGCGTCGCTTTGAAGAACAAGTGGAGAGGGAAGTGAGATGACAGCACGAACGATACGTTCGTCGGCAATGCCGGCCACGAGACGACCCCAACCGGAGGTAAGGCCGGAGGCCCGTCCCCAGTTGCACGTCGTCGCGGGCGGCAAAAGCAGCGTTACGGACGGCTTCGGCCGCGTGCTTGAATGGGCGCGCGCCCGCAGCGCCCGCACCCTGCATATCGTCATCTCCGTCGTCTTCCTCGCAAGCACACTGATCGGCGCGCTGATGCTCAGAACCCAGATGGTGCAGAACTCGTTTGAGTCCTCCCAATTGGAAAGCTCAATCAGCAGCCTCACGCAGGACGTGCAGGACGATCAAGCGAAACTCGACCAACTTCAGGCTTCATTGCCGCAGAAGGCCAGCGATATGGGCATGATACCGCAACACGGTTCGGTGTCCATCGATCTCAACGGATATCAGGAAGGTGGGCAGCAATGATTCCGCGATTGAAGGCTTGGTGGCGCATGTTCGACACCTTTACGCAACGGTGCCTCGCGGTGAGCGTGGTGCTGGCAATCGTGGCTTCGGCATGCCTCGTTCAGCTGGTGAACGTGCAGTTGCTTGACGGGCGCACCACCGCCGAAGCAGCCACCAACTCGCGCACATCGAAGGTCACGCTCAGCGCCAAGCGAGGTCGAATCCTCGACACCAACGGCACCGTGCTCGCCCAAAGCGTGGAACGATACAACATCATCGGCGTGCCGGATGCGGCCACGTCGTTCACCCCAGTCACCTGCGGCAGCAAGCAGGCCAAGTCGCTGGGTTATTGCCACGCCATCGACGATAAGCCGGTGGGGGCCACCGGAGCGGCGGCCGTGGCGCGTCTGTTGGCCCCGCTGCTCGGCATGGACGCCATGGAATTGGGTGCCAAGCTGAACGGCACGAACCAGTACGTTGTCCTCAAGAAAGAGGTCACCCCGCAAGTCAAACGCGAGATCGACAAACTCAATCTGGGCGGCATCGTCTATGGCGAGTTGAGCAGCGAGCGCGTATATGCGGAAAACACATTGATAGGCGCGCTTCTCGGCGGTGTTGACGACGAGGGCAAAGGCGCGTCCGGCCTTGAAAGTTCGCTGGACGACGAGCTTGCCGGCACGGACGGATACACCGTCTACCAGCGCGGCAACGGCGGGGAAGTGATTCCCGGCACCGTCACCAAGACGCAGGAGGCCACGGATGGCAAGGACGTGAGCCTTACCATCGACGCGGACGTGGACTGGTATGTCAAAAAGGTGCTGAGCGAGGGAGTCTCCGCACAGCATGCCCAATGGGGCGTTGCGGTGGTTCAGGACGTGCAGACCGGCGAAATCATCGCCTTGGAGGACAGCGACTCCATCCAGGCGGGTTCCGACGAAGCCAAACTGGGCTCATCGCGGGCCGTCAGCCAAACCTTCGAACCCGGCTCGGTCGGCAAGATTCCCGCGTTGGCCGCAATCATGCAGAGCGGCGTCAAGATAACCGACCAATTCACCATCCCCTACGAGATGGAGAAGGACGGCCAGAAATTCCACGATGCCAGCTCCCATGGGGCTGAACACTGGACGTTGGCCGGCATCCTGCAGAATTCCTCGAACGTCGGCATGATCACCGCCGCCGCGAACGTGACGAATCAGCAGCGTTACGACATGCTCTGCAAATTCGGCATCGGCCAGTCCACCGGGCTGAACCTCCCCGGCGAATCGAACGGCGTGCTCACCAGCCCCGAATCATGGGATACCCGCTCGAAGGAAACCGTCCTGTTCGGCCAAGGGTATACGGTCAATGCCCTGCAGCTGACCCGTGCCGTATCCGTCATCGCGACGGGCGGCATCAATCGGCAGCAGTCGCTGATCAAGTCCGTCAGCACCTCGAACGGCAAGCAGACCAGCAAACTCAATACCTCCGCAACCCGGGTGATCGACGAGAACACCGCCAATGAAATCAAGAATGCCATGGAATCCGTGGCTGACAGGTGGAACAAGGTCATCAACGTCAGCGGCTATCGCATCGCCATGAAGACCGGCACCGCCGAAGTCGCGGGAGACAGCGGCGCCCTGACATCCATCGTCGCCGACACCGTGGGCTTCCTCCCCGCCGACAATCCCCGTTTCGTCGTGACGGTGGTGATGAAGGATCCCGCTGGAGTCCATGGCGGCACCACGGCAGGCAAGGTATTCGCACAAATCGGTGAATTCCTTATGCAGAAGTACGATGTGCCGAACTCCGCGGAGCGCACCGATGCTATTCCGGTGGAATGGTGAGCCCATGGCAAACCGAAAGGTGAGAAGGCGAATATGAGCGCGGTAAGCGAATCCATCACCCGCAGGACAACCCTCGGGGATCTGACTGAGCGGTATGGCTGGGAGCTGGTGCCCTCTTTTGCCACCGGAGTCACTGTCACCTCCTTGGCCGACAACCTCGATTCGATTGTCCCCGGCGCGCTGGTGGCGTTCGGTGATAAGGCGAATGCGCAAACGCTATATCGCGCACGCTGCCGAGGCGCCTATGCGGCCGTCGTGTCGCCCGCGGTGCGCGAAATGTTGCCTGCCGACTTCGATCTGCCGTTGCTCATCGGTGAAATGGGCGCGCGACAGCTTGGGCAACTCGCCTGTTTGATGGCGGGCGAGCCTTCAAGCTCCTTGGCTGTGTTTGCTGTGTGCGGCAACCAGAGCACCCAAGTGGCCGAGCAGCTTGCCCGTTGCCTGCATATGCTCGGCAATCCGGTGGGCTTGCTGAGTGTGGACGGTTCCTATTCGCTGGAACGCACCTTGAATCTTGCCTATCCTCTGAACGCGCTTGACATGCAGCAGTGCCTCGCCGTGTGTTGTGAGGATGGCGCGGCCGCGGCGGTGATTGCGCTTGACGGCCAGACCGTGGCTCTCGAAGGGTTGCAGGCGGTGAGCATCGATGTGCTCGGCTCCCTGCAGCCGGCGCCGCCGCGTGCGGATCAGGCGTACATCGAGCGGTTGCAGAACGAGTACGGTTTTCTGTTCGATGACAAAATGCGCTTGACCATATGCACGGAGGAATCCAACACGCTTGCCCGCGTTGCAGCCAAATCGCTGGATCCTCTCGACGAGAGGCACCTTTCACTCGCCATCTCCATGATGCTCGCGGCGGGCGTTCGGCGATCCAGCATCCGCAATGCGTTGCGGGTGTCGGATGATCTGCATTAGACGCGGGCGTATCGCGGATGTCGCGCACACGGCGAAATATTGGGGACGAAGGAAGATGAGGTGAGCAGTGACGGACACGATGATGCCGATGACCATCGATGAGATCGCCGAGGCGGTTGCGGGACGAGTGGTTCCCGCCGCGGGTGGCGCGCACGATGGCGGGGTCGCCCTGCACGTGGTCAGCGATTCACGTCAGATTCGGCGGGGCAGTGTGTTCGTCGCCATCAAGGGCGAGCGTGTGGATGGGCACGATTACGTGCAGGGTGCCGGTGCCGCCGGCGCACTCGCCGCAATCGTCGATCATGTGATGCCCGATGCCGATGTCGCCCAGATTGTCGTGGGCCATACCGTTGAAGCGCTCGGCAAGCTTGCCCAAGCCAATATCGTTCGGCGTCGCGCCACGGGCAAACCGTTCACCATCGTGGCGATCACCGGTTCGGTAGGCAAAACCACCACCAAGGATCTGCTCAAACAACTGCTCGGCCAATTGGGGCCCACCGTCGCTCCGGTGGGTTCGTTCAACAACGAAATCGGATTGCCGCTGACGGCGCTGAGCGTGGGGGAAGATACCCGCTATTTCGTGGCCGAGATGGGGGCGAGCCATATCGGCGAGATTGCGCATCTGACAGCCATCGCCCCACCTGATATGGCCGTGGTGCTCAAGGTGGGCGTGGCGCATCTGGGAGAATTCGGCTCCGTGGAACGTATTGCCCAGGCCAAATCCGAGATCGTGCGCGGGCTGGTTAGCGATGGGGTGGCTGTGCTGAACGCCGACGATCCGCATGTTGAGGCCATGGCCGACATCGCCCCGGGGTCGGTGCTCCGTTTCGGCGTCGATGGGGCGAATACCGATACACATGCACTGTTCGCGCGCGATGTGAGCGTCGATGAGAACGACAGGCCGTCATTCACCTTGGTAGCCGGTGCCGATGAGAAGGAGCGCGCGCAGGTTCGAATGGCCATCCCCGGCGCGCACAATGTGATGAATGCGCTGGCCGCCGCCACCGTGGCCCATTCGCTCGGCATGCCGCTGGACGAGATAGCCCGCGTGCTTGGCGAGCAGAGGCGCATCAGCCCGCACCGCATGGCCGTGTCCCAAGTCGCGCTGGGCGAAGCGCATTTCACACTGATCGATGACTCTTTCAACGCGAACCCCGATTCCATGCGCGCCGGTCTCGACGGGCTGGCCCGTTGGGCGGGCCGCCCCAAGCCGTATCGAGTGGCGGTGCTCGGCGCGATGCTTGAACTCGGCGGCGATGAGCGGGAACTGCACCGCTCCATCGGCGCATACGCGGCGGGACTCGGTGTTGATTACGTCATCGCCGTGGGCAGCCCCACGGATTCGTCGCTTGACGCATTGGCCGGCGCACTAGCCGAGGGGGCGCTCGGCGCGAGGGAACAGGTTTCTGTAGACTGGGTGCACGACACCGACCAAGCGAATGCGCTCGTCACCGACATTGCCCGTGAGCATGACGGCACCGTGGTGTTGCTCAAAGGCTCGCACGCTTCCGGACTGAGCGCACTTGCCGAACGCTGGTCGGCGGATGAAGGCAAGGCCATAAGAGAAAGAGACGTCAAGTGATCGCGCTCATCATCGGAATTCTGGTGTCGCTGATCGTCACGATCATCGGCACCCCTCTGTTGATTCGTCTGGTGCATCGATTGCATTACGGCCAGTACATCCGCCAGGATGGACCCCAATCACATCAGATCAAGCGCGGCACACCGACGCTGGGAGGCGTCGTCATCAACCTCGCCGTATTGCTCGGCTGGCTCGCTTCGGCGATATACCGCCATCTGCGCAGTGGCACCGCACCCTCTTCGTCGGCTCTTCTCGTGCTGTTCGCCATGCTGTCCATGGGCTTGCTTGGTTTCATCGACGACTTCGCCAAGGTGCGCAAGAAGCAAAGCGAAGGCCTGACGGTGCGCGGCAAGTTCCTCGGCCAGTTCCTGTTCGCCACGGTGTATGCGGTGCTCGCGCTGTTGCTGCCCACAAAATCGGGTTTCCCGAGCGCCCAAGCGGGCATGAGCTTCATCGAGGAGCCGTTCTTCGACTTCGCTTTCGCCGGTCGGCTCGTGTCCATCATCCTGTTCGTGATTTGGGTGAATTTCCTGATGGCCGCATGGACGAACGCGGTGAACCTGACGGACGGACTGGACGGCCTGGCGGCCGGTTCATCGATGATTGCCTTCACCGGGTATGGTCTCGTCGCATTTTGGGAAAGCTATCATCTGGTCGGTGTGCAACGAGTCGGTTTCTCCTACACCGTTTCGGATCCGCTTGACCTGACGATTATAGCGGTGTGCGCAGCCGTCGCCTGCTTCGGCTTCCTGTGGTACAACTCGAATCCCGCGACGATTTTCATGGGTGACACCGGTTCTCTCGCGCTCGGTGGCCTGTTCGCCGCGTTGTCCATCGCCACCCATACCGAGTTTCTGGCCATTATCATCGGCGGCCTGTATGTGGTCGAGGCGGTGAGCGATGTGATTCAGGTCGGCTATTTCAAGATGACACACAAGCGTGTGTTCAAAATGGCACCAATCCATCACCATTTCGAACTGCTCGGCTGGCAGGAATCCAAGGTCGTGGTGCGTTTCTGGATGGTGGAATTCATGTTCGTGCTCATCGGGCTGATGATTTTCTATGGCGACTGGATTGCCCAATCCGGCCCGCTGTTCATCTGAGTGCATTCTGAGTGCATACGGAAGGGAGACATTATGGACTTCGCCAATACGACGGTGCTTGTCGCCGGTCTCGGCGTTTCCGGCTCATCCCTGGCACGGGTGCTCAACCAACGTGGCGCCCATGTCATCACGGTGGACGAACACAAGAGCGAAGCGGATTTGCATTCCTTCGGTGACATCGATTGGCAGGGCATCGATTACGTGATGGCTTCTCCCGTGTTCAACCCGCGCACCCCATTCATTCTTGAGGCGCAACGTCGGGGCATTGCCGTGATGAGCGAGGTCGAGTTCGCCTGGCAGTTGCGGGTGAACAACGCCCGCACCGGCAAGCCGGCCCCTTGGATTGGCATCACCGGCACCAACGGCAAAACCTCCACCACCGAAATGACCTCCGCCATGCTTGGTGCTTGTGGCTTCGACGCGCCGACCGCGGGCAATATCGCCTCCGGCAATATGGACATGAGCTTGTCCGGCTGCGCCACGAACCCTGCGCATGACGCGCTGTGTGTGGAGCTGAGTTCCTTCCAGATGCACTTCACCGATTCGCTGGAACTTGACTGCGCGGCCATCACCAACATCGCCGACGATCATCTCGACTGGCATGGCGGGCGCGACAATTACGCCGCCGACAAAGCCAAGGTGTTCCATGGCGTCAAAAAAGCTCTGGTTTATAACGCCGACGATCCGGTGGTGAGCGACAAGGCCCGTCAGGCGCGGGTTGCGCCGGGTGGGCGCACCATCGGGTTCACGCTCGGTGAGCCGTCAACGGGGCAGATCGGCGTCGCGGACGGCTGGATCGTCGATATGAGCGGCGTGGTCTCGGGCAAGGCGGGGGAGGCGAACCGATTGGCCGCCGTCAGCGAGTTCTCGCACCTGTGCGAGCCGGATGGCACCATCTACCCGCATCTGCTGGCCGATGCCCTGACCGCGCTTGCGCTGGTGCTGGGGTTTGGCGCGAATCTTGAGCAAGCGCTTGAAGCGTTGCGCACCTTTGCCCCGGGAGGCCACCGCATCGCCACCGTAGCGGCCACCGCGCCGGATGCCCTCGGCAACACCATCCGATTCGTGGATGACTCCAAGGCCACTAACGCCCACGCGGTCAAGGCCTCCATCTCGAGTTTCGCACCCGGGTCCGTGGTGTGGATTGCGGGCGGATTGGCCAAGGGAAGCCGGTTCGAGAATCTCGTTGCCTCCCAGCGCGAGGCCATCAAATCCGCCGTCATCATCGGAGTGGATCAAGCCCCCATGCTTGAGGCTTTCGCCGCCGAAGCGCCGGATATTCCGGTTGTGCCCATCGACCCCGAGCCGAACGAAACGGTGATGACCCGTGCCGTCGAAGCCGCGGGCCGAATGAGCCAGCCCGGCGACGTGGTGCTGATGGCGCCCGCCTGTGCCTCGTTCGACCAATTCAAGTCCTATGCCGACCGGGGCGAGGCCTTCGCCAAGGCCGCCGAACAGTGGGTGGCGAATCATGACGCGCGATAAGCGACGCACAAGCGAAAGCCGGGTGCAACGCAAGTCCGAGAGCCAAACGCAACCCGAGCGCAAACAGGATCGCAAACAAAGTTCAGCCCAGCAAACCAGCGGCAAACCCAAAGGCACCCGTTTCGGCGCGGTCAGCCTGTTCAATCCGCTGTGGTGCTACCACGGTTTCCGCATGGCCGTGGTGGGCTTAAGCTGCTTCGGCCTGATCATGGTGTTCTCCAGTTCCGCCGTCAGCGCCGCCTCGGCCGGCAAATCGCCATTCCTTAACTCGATGAGCCAGGTGGTGTTTTGCATTATCGGTTTGGTGCTTGGGGTGATCTGCGCGCTCATGCCGGCGAAACTGTATCGCCGGTTCGGATTTTCCGTCGTGTGCCTGTCTGGGTTTTTGCAGCTGCTCACCTTCACACCGCTGGGTGTGGGTCAATACGGCAACAATGGCTGGATCGCCATCGGCTCTTTGACATTGCAGCCGGCCGAGTTCGTCAAGTTCGCGCTGTGCATCTGGCTGCCTTCGGCGCTCATCATCGCCCGCAAACGATACGCCAAGGAGGGGCTTAAGGCCTATGGCATCACCGGTGCCGTCTATGCCGTATTGCTGCTGCTGGTGTTGGGCGGCAAGGATTTGGGAACCGCAATGATCATTGTGATGATCGGCATCGTTGCCTTTTTGCTCGCCGGCTTTCCGGGCAAATGGATGGCCGTGCTGGTGGGCGTGATGGGCGTGATGGTCACGGTGCTCATCCTCTCCAGCCCGAACCGCCGTTCTCGTGTGCTTGCGGCGTATTCGGCGTGCAGCGCCTCCGACGCGCAGAGCATCTGCTATCAGTCCATGCATGCGCGATATGCCATGGCCTCCGGGGGGTTGCTCGGTGTTGGGCTCGGCAATTCGCGCGAAAAATGGAACTATCTGCCCGCAGCGCATAACGATTTCATCTTCGCCATCATCGGTGAGGAGACAGGTTTCGTCGGTGCCGCCATGGTAATCGCCGTCTTCGTGATTCTGGGCTGGTGCTTGGTATTCACCGCATTGCAGCTCAAGGATCGCTATTCCTCGATGGTGCTGATGTGCATCGCCACGTGGCTTGTCGGTCAGGCCTTGGTCAATATTGGCGTGGTCGTTGGGCTGTTTCCGGTGTTCGGTGTGCCCATGCCGTTCATTTCGGCGGGTGGCTCCTCGATGATCATGTGCTTGGTGGCTTCCGGAGTGGCTGTGGGTCTTATGCGCCAACAGCCTGAAATCAAAGCCGATTCCTCCCGTTTGTAGACTATGCTCGGTCAATATGAAGCATATCGTTCTCGCAGGCGGCGGCACCGCTGGGCATGTCAATCCGTTGCTTTCCGTCGCCGAGGCGATCAGGCGGCTTGACCCCCAAGCCCAAGTGAGCGTCATCGGCACGGCGGTCGGTTTGGAGCGTGACTTGGTGCCGGCCGCGGGGTACGAACTTGACGCGATAGAGAAGGTTCCCTTTCCTCGACGCCCGAATATGGCGGCATTGCGTTTTCCCGCGCAATGGAGGAGGGAGAGCGCGAAGGTGCGCCGCATTCTTGAATCCCGCCATGCGGATGTGGTCGCGGGGTTCGGTGGCTACGCTTCGGCACCGGCTTATGCGGTGGCGCATCGGATGGGATTGCCGCTGGTGATTCACGAACAGAACGCCCGCGCCGGCATGGCCAACAAGCTCGGTGCGCGTTGGGCCGATTTCATCGGCGTCGTCTATGAGGGCACCGGGTTGAAACCGCGCAAGGGCGGCGATCTTGCGCGCGTCGGGTTGCCGTTGAGGCCGGTGATCGCCGATTTGGCGGCTCGTTTTGAACACGATCGTGCGGATGTGCGCCGTCAGGCGGCAGTGCAACTGGGTGTGGATCCCGCCCGCCCGCTGGTGCTCGTCACCGGAGGTTCGCTGGGGGCGGTGAGCTTGAACCGCGCGGTTGCGGGGGCATCCGCCGAGCTGTTGCGCGTCGCCCAAGTGGTGCATTTGACAGGCAAAGGCAAGGCGGACGAGGTGCGCCGGCTCGTCGCGGCGAATGCGAGCGAGGATTGCATCACGGGTTTGGGTGCCGAAAGCGAGGGAACAGGCGACTATCATATCGCCGAATATCTGGAGCGTATCGACTTGGCTTTCGCCTGTGTGGATTTGGTCGTGTGCCGCTCGGGGGCCGGGACGGTCGCCGAACTCACGGCGTTGGGGTTGCCTGCCGTTTATGTGCCGTTGCCCATCGGCAACGGCGAACAGCGGTTCAACGCCCAGCCGGTGGTCGAGGCCGGCGGCGGCCTGATGGTCGCCGATGCCGAGTTCACGCCGTCCTGGGTGAGCGAGCATGTGCCCGCATTGCTGTCCGATGCGCCCGGGTTGCGCAGGATGGGCGGCAAAGCGTGGGAATACGGCATTCGTGACGCCGCCGACACCATGGCGCGTCATATTCTCGACCTTGCGAATCGCGCGGCGTGACGGTGCGGCATAATGGACAAGGTTCGATTCGGCATATCGGCATAAAGGAGCTTTCGTGACTGCAGGCATCAAACTCGACCCGACCCATGCGGCTTTCGGCGTTGACGAGCGGTGCGACGTGCTTGGCCGCACGCATTTCATCGGCATTGGTGGCGCCGGCATGAGCGTGTTGGCCGAAATGCTGGCCGAACGTGGCATCACGGTTGATGGTTCCGATCGGGAGCGCAGCGCCAAAACCGAGCGCCTGGCCGCGCTCGGCATCGACGTGCGGTTCGGCCAGTGCGCCGAGAACGTCTCCGATGCCGACACCGTTGTGTATTCCAGCGCCATCAAGTCCTCCAATCCCGAGATCGTCGCCGCAGCCTCGCAAGGCAAACGCATCGCGCACCGCAGTGACATCCTCGCCCTGCTGATGAACGGCAGTCGCGCGGTCACCGTGGCCGGCGCGCATGGCAAAACCACCACCAGTTCCATGCTCGCGCACATTCTTGAGCATTGCGGGGCGAACCCCAGCTATGCCATCGGGGGCTCCATTCAGGGCGCGAACGGCGCGGTGCTTGACGGCGGGCATATCGGCAATGGCGACATGCTGGTTGCCGAGGCGGACGAGTCCGACGGCAGTTTCGGCAAATACCACCCGTACATCGCCATCATCACCAATTGCGAAGCCGACCATCTTGACCATTACGGCGACGAGGAGCATTATCGCGCCGCATTCGTGAATCACGCGGGTCACGCGAAAGGGCATGTGGTGATTTGTGCCGACGACCCTGATGCCTTGGCTGTGCTGCAGGCACTCGACGGCGAAGCGGCCTCGCGGGCCATCGCATATGGCACCGGCGATCCCGCCTCGATTGCGTTGAAGGGTGCTTCATATGTGCATATCGCTTCCGAACGCGAAAGCGAGGGCAGTGGCAGTGAGCGATTCACGCTCGACATGCCTGCGGGCATCGCGGGCGAGTCGGCGTTCGAGTTGCCCGTCGAGTTGGCCGTTCCCGGTCTGCACAATGCGCGCAACGCCGCGGCAGCGCTCACCGCGGCCATGCTGCTCGGGGTTGAGCCCGGCAAGGCGGCCAAGGCGGCTTCGACATTTATTGGCGCAGCGCGCCGTTTCCAGGTGCGCGGCGTCGTCAAGCAGGTCACTGTGGTTGACGACTATGCGCATCATCCCACGGAAATCGCGGCTCTCTTGGATGCTGCCCGCCGTCGCTACACGCACGGCGCGATTCGCGTGCTGTTCCAACCCCATCTGTTCTCCCGCACCAAGTTCTTCGCGCGCCAGTTCGCCGAAGCGCTCGCCAAGGCCGACGATGTAATCGTCACCGGCGTGTTCCCCGCGCGCGAGCGTCAGGAGGATTTTCCGGGCGTGGGGCCACTAAGCATCGTGCATGAGGCGCAAGGCACCGATTCAGCCAAGTTCCAGGCGGTCGGCGACATGCGCCTCGCCGCGCAGATGATGGCAATGCGCGCCCACCATGGCGACGTGATTTTCACCGTCGGAGCCGGTGACATCACCGATATGGGGCCGGTGATCCTGCATGCGCTTGAAGCGCATCGGGAAGGGTGCGAGTGATGTCCGGTCGGGTGGTTAGTTCAGGCGGTGACAAGGGCGAGGAGCGCAAGTCGCGCACGCTGAGCGGCAAGGCGGGCCAAGGCGTGTCGTCTTCTCGATCGAACGCTTCCCCCGAAGCGGGCAAGACTGGCAAGACCGGCAAAACCGGTCGACTTGGCAAACTGGGTCGGTTCGGTGTCAAGCGCAGGGCGGCCAATAGGTCAGGCAATAAGGCCAATGAGCCGGAAAAGACGGGCATTCCCCGAGCCGTGGCATCTGGTCAATCCTCCGCGCACAGCGAACCGGGGGAGTTCGTCGACGCGCGCCAGCTGGTCAGCGAGGATCTCGTCACCAAAACCCTGCGGGAGAATGCCGGCACATTGGGAGTGTCTTCACGACCCAAGGTGGTGGATTTCACTGCGCGTGCCAAGGAGCGCAAGCGAGTTGGTGTCAGGGTGGCCGCGTTGCGTATGTCCATTGCGCTTCTGGCCGTCGCGGCGCTCGCGGCGCTGATATGGCTGCTGCTGTTTTCTCCCATGCTGCGGCTTGAGCCCTCGCAGATTCAGGTCGAAGGTGCCAACGAGTGGGTCAGCGAGGCCGATGTGCGCGCGATTGCGACCCGTCAGGCCGGCCGTTCGCTGTTGCTGGTCAACACCTCCCGAATGACATCCAGCCTGTCTGACATTCCAGGCGTCACCAGCGCCAAAGCCACGAAACGCTATCCACACGGCATCACCCTGACGATTCAGGCCCAGCGCCCCGCCGCTATGCTTAAGGCCTCGGGGGACAAACTCACCGCCGTCGACGCGAAGGCTCGGGCGCTTAATTCCGTCGATGGGACTTCCGCAAACGGCATTCCCGTCATCGAAGTCTCCAATGTCGAGGAAGGGCTGAAGAATCGGCCGATTCAAGAGGCGCTCAAGATTCTCGACGCTCTGCCCGAATCGTTGCGCACCCAAATCACCAAGGTGAGTGCCGAAACCCAGGATTCCGTCACCACCGAACTCAATGGGGGAGAACACGTGATCGTGTGGGGCGATTCGTCGAATATGAAACTGAAGAAAGCGGACGTCGATAAGATTCTTAGCGATCCGAACGTCATAGGAGACAAGAAACAAGTCGACGTCTCCGCGCCATATCGCCCGGTATTGCGCTGATTGCCCACAAGGTGTATTCTGAAAAGTCCGGCCAAAACGGTCGGGGCTTGATAATTGAACACATGGGGCTGATCGGTTTCGACGATGACCTGTTCGTCGCAGGGAAGCGTGCCGAGAACGCAGGGTCCGCTCGTGGATGTCCCCTGCAAAAGAATAAGTGCTAAATCTAACCGCACTGAGTTCGCTCTCGCTGCCTGATGCTTCGCGCTCGGGACTAAACAGTGAGCAGCCGCTCCGTTCACTCTTCCTCGTCCTTGGGAAGATGCTGAGCGTCGTTTAGAGGACTTGCTTTGCCGTCTGAGCCACAGGGTCGGCAAGGGACTTGTACTGCGGATATGCTCGCCAACAGTCGTCTGCGACAACAGTTGGGGGCAGAAAAACCGCCGCACGGCCAGCAGACTACGCACGTAGAAGACTGAGGGTACGGTCATCGGACCCGGGTTCGATTCCCGGCAGCTCCACCAAAAGCGGAAGCGCTGAACCCCATTTCACGAGAAATGGATTAACGCTTGTTTATAGATGGGGAAATGCCGTTTAGTGAACCGCACCCTGATTGTTGAACTAAATTTCTTCAGTTCAACAATCAGGGTGCGGTTCATTTCCAGGGAAGGATTCAGACCTATGGCCGATGATTTCAATCCGAGCCAGCGCACACAGGTCGTGCTGTACAGGGCCAACGGCGCGAATGTGCCCGTCGAAGTCACCTACTGGGGGCATACGTTCTGGATGCCACAAAAGAACATAGCGCAACTTTTCGGCGTCAATGTACCCGCGATCTCCAAGCATCTCACGAACATCTATGAAGAGGGGGAACTGGCCGAACCGGCAACTATGTCGGAAATGGAAACAGTTCGGAATGAAGGTGGCAGAACGGTTCGACGCACCCAATGTCAGTTACCATCTCAAGAAAATCTATGGCAGTGACGAACTTGCAGAAGCGCGAACTATTAAAGATCTTTTAACAGTTCGTGACGAAGGTGGCAGAACGGTAAAGCGCACCGTGTGCTTTGAAGCGCGCGGCCGCAAAGTATCAAATTTATTGCATTCGTTATATCCACCATTTAGGAGTAAGTTCTCCGAGCGTGGCGACTTCACCATTTTCGTAGTCCAGCAGTACTTCAATTGTTCCGTACTGCTCTGGCATAAGTTGCGTCATGAGTTCTCTGCAGGCGCCGCACGGCGGTAATACTTTGCCATCCCAATTCACCGCGACCACTCGTTTTATCGCATCTTCTCCATTTGTCAGCATGGTAAAAATAGCGTTTCGCTCGGCACATATTCCAAGTGTGCAGGCTCCGTCAACGCAAACTCCAACATAAATTTCCCCGGATATTGCCTCCACTGCAGCCCCGACGCCTGCTGTTTCAAGCATTTCAGATACCTTTCGCGGTTTCAGAATCCTGCTTGCCTCGTGATATAGAGTATTCCATATTTCACCCATTGATTGCCTCCATAAATTCCCATTTAGTAAATTGCTCTTTCCTGATAAAAGAATAGTGCGATTCGGGGTGAACGGTACATAATCTTGCGAAAACGGCTCGGAGACGCGACATGCAGTTCTAGGGGTGGTGGCACAATGGCTGAGGCGATTTTCGGGGGAGTCCCCGGGAACTAACTTCAAGTTCGACAGTATAGGTGAATAAACGTGGCACAGACTACCAATGACATCAAGAACGGTTCCGTTTTGAACCTCGACGGCCAGCTGTGGACCGTCCTGAAGTTCCAGCACGTCAAGCCGGGCAAGGGTCCCGCCTTCGTGCGCACCACCATCAAGAACGTGCTGAGCGGCAAGATCGTCGACAAGACCTTCAACGCGGGCATGAAGATGGAGTTCGAGACCGTCGACAACCGCACCTTGCAATACTCCTACGAGGACGGCGACAACTATGTGTTCATGGACATGACCACCTACGATCAGGTCATGGTGCCCAGGTCCCTCGTGGAGAGCAAGTTCCTGCTCGAAGGCACCGACTGCATCGTGTCCTTCCATGACGGCACCCCGCTGTCCGTCGAACTGCCGGCCTCCGTGGTGCTCACCGTTACCCACACCGAGCCGGGTCTGCAGGGCAACCGCTCCAACGCGGGCACCAAGCCGGCCACCGTCGAGACCGGTGCTGAGATTCAGGTGCCGCTGTTCATCGAAGAGGGCGAGCGCGTCAAGGTGAACACCACCGACGGCTCCTACCTCGGCCGCGAGAACTGATTTCCCAAGGTTTCGGCGACTTCATGGCACGTTCCACCGCCCGCAAAAGGGCTTTGAACACGTTGTATGAGGCGGACGAGAAGGGGCAGGACATCCTGTCCCTGCTCGATGAGCGCATCAAGGTTCCCGGCGCGCAGACGCCATTGCCCGAATACGCCGTTGATATCGTGCGCGGCGTGGCTGAGCATCTGAGCGATATTGACGCCGTGCTGGACGAATGTTCCACCGGCTGGAAGGTCGCGCGCATGGGCGTGGTCGACCGCAACATCCTGCGTATCGCGGCATGGGAGATCATGTACAACGACGAGGTGCCCGACAAGGTCGCCATCGACGAGGCGTTGGGATTGGCGAAGACATTGTGTGACGACGAGTCGCCCGCGTTTATTCACGGGCTGTTGTCCGCCGTGTGTGTGGCTCAAGACAAGTCGTCGGATTGATGTTGAACGCCTCCCGTGGTTTCACGGGGGGCGTTTTTGTAAGATGCCGGTTGCGAATGGCGCGCAAGTGCCGATAAGCACGGTGGAATAAATACAGATTGATAACAGATTGATAATGCCATCGGATGGCGCGCGCGTCTGCGCTGGCGGCTACTCTTGGCTTGAATACCCGAAAGAGAATAAGGGGGTTTGCGGTGAGCGATGCACCGACCTACGATCGCGATGATGCCGTTCTTGTATTGGAGGACGGTCAGGTATATGTAGGTAGCCCCTATGGGGCGCTCGGCGAGACGGTGGGGGAGATTGTCTTCGCCACGGCCATGACCGGCTATCAGGAGACGCTCACCGACCCGAGCTACGACCGCCAGATCGTCGTGCAGACGTTCCCCCACATCGGCGACACCGGCGTCAACAAGGAGGATCCGGAATCCTCACGCATCTGGGTGGCCGGCTATGTCGTGCGCGAACCCAGCCCGAACGTGAGCAACTGGCGCGCCGAAGGCAGCCTTGAAGACGATCTTCAATCGCAGCATATCGTCGGCATCAGTGGCATCGATACCCGCAAGCTGGTGCGCCACTTGCGTTCCGTCGGCGTGATGCGCGCGGGAATCTTCTCCGGCGAGGCGCTGGCCGGCGGTGACGGCAAACCCAAGAGCGTGGATGCGCTGATGGAGACGGTGAAGGCCGCCGCGCCGATGAAGGGCCTGAGCCTGTACGACGAGGTGAGCACCAAGGAGATGTACACCATCGAGCCGTGTGGCGAGTTCGAAGGCAAGGAGCCGCTGTTCACGGTGGTCGCCGTCGATCTGGGCATCAAGGCGATGACCCCGCACCGCATGGCCGAGCGCGGTTGCCGCGTGCATGTGGTGCCCTCATCCGTCACCTTCGAGCAATTGCAAGCGCTTGAACCCAACGGCGTGTTCTTCTCCAACGGCCCGGGCGACCCCGAGCAGGCCGACCCGGAAGTCGACCTGCTGCGCAAGGTACTCGACGCCGGCTATCCGTTCTTCGGCATCTGCTTCGGCAACCAGCTGCTCGGCCGCGCGCTCGGCTTCGGCACCTACAAGCTCAAGTTCGGCCATCGTGGCGTCAACCAGCCCGTCAAGGACATGACCACTGGCAAGATCGAGATCACCGCGCACAACCACGGGTTCGCCGTGGACGCACCCATCGGCGAGCAGGTGTCCGCCCCGTTCGACGGCGGCAAATACGGCAAGGTGTTCGTCTCCCATATCGATTTGAACGATAACGTGGTCGAAGGCTTGCAGTGTGTCGATATTCCGGCGTTCTCCGTGCAATACCACCCGGAGGCGGCAGCTGGCCCGCACGATGCGGCCTATCTGTTCGATCGTTTCGTCGATCTGATGAAGAGCGTCAAGGAAGGTAAGTGATATGCCGAAGCGTACCGACATCAAATCCGTGATGGTCATCGGCTCCGGCCCGATCGTGATCGGTCAGGCTGCGGAGTTCGACTATTCGGGCACCCAGGCATGTCGCGTGTTGCGCGAGGAGGGCATTCGCGTCATCCTCGTCAACTCCAACCCGGCCACCATCATGACCGACCCGGAAATGGCCGACGCCACCTACATCGAGCCGATCGCCACACCGATTCTCGAACGCATCATCGCAAAGGAACGCCCCGACGCCCTGCTGCCCACGCTGGGCGGACAAACGGCGCTGAACGCGGCCATGGCGCTGGGCGAAGCTGGGGTCTTGAAGAAATACAACGTCGAGCTGATCGGCGCCTCCCTTGACGCCATCGACCGTGGCGAGGACCGCGAACTGTTCAAGAAGGTCGTCGAACAGGCGGGGGCCGAATCGGCGCGTTCCAGCATCGCCCACTCCCTCGAGGAAGTCGACCGGATCGCCGACGAGTTCGGCTATCCGCTGGTGGTGCGCCCCAGCTTCACGATGGGCGGCCTTGGCTCCGGCATCGCGCACGACGAGGAGGAACTGCATCGCATCGCCGGCGCGGGCATCCACTATTCGCCCACCGACGAAGTGCTTATCGAAGAGGGTATCGAAGGCTGGAAGGAATTCGAGCTTGAATTGATGCGCGACCGCAACGACAATGTGGTGGTCGTCTGCCCCATCGAGAATGTCGATCCGGTTGGCGTGCACACCGGCGACTCCATCACCGTGGCTCCCTGTTTCACGCTGACCGACCGCGAATACCAGAAGCTGCGCGACATCGGCATCGCCATCATCCGCGGCGTGGGAGTGGACACCGGCGGTTGCAACATCCAGTTCGCCATCCACCCCGACACCGGGCGTATCATCGTCATCGAAATGAACCCGCGTGTGTCGCGTTCCTCCGCGCTTGCCTCCAAGGCCACCGGCTTCCCGATCGCCAAGATTGCCACGAAGCTGGCGTTGGGATATACGCTTGACGAAATCCAGAACGACATCACCCAGTCCACGCCGGCCTCCTTCGAGCCGACCATCGATTATGTGGTCACCAAGGTGCCGCGTTTCGCGTTCGAGAAGTTCCCGGGTGCCGACCCCACGCTGACCACGTCGATGAAATCCGTGGGCGAGGCGATGGCCTTGGCATCCAACTTCCAGGAATCGCTGGGCAAGGCCATGCGTTCCATCGACAAGCGTCACATGGGCTTCAACTGGGATGGCGACAAGCCCGAAGCCGCCGAGGTCGCCCAACTGCTCGAAGCCATCAAGGTGCCCACGGAAAGCCGCTATCTGCAGCTCATGCGCGCCATTTGGGGCGGTGCCACCATCGAGCAGCTGTTCGCCGCCACCAAGATCGACCCGTGGTTCCTAAAGCAGCTCACGCTCATCAACGACATGGCGCTTGAGGTGCGCGGGGCCGAAACGCTGACGGCCAAGTTGTTGAAGAAGGCGAAGCTCGCGGGCTTGTCCGATCTGCAGATCGCCCACTTAAGGAATCTCGGGGATTCCGGCGAGAACACCGTGCGCGAGCTGCGCTGGACATATGGCTTGCGTCCGGTGTACAAGACCGTCGACACCTGCGCCGCCGAGTTCGACGCGGCCACGCCGTATTACTACTCTTGCTATGCCGACGAAACTGAGGTCAAGCCGCGCGAGCGTGAGGCCGTCATCATCCTCGGTTCCGGTCCCAACCGCATCGGCCAGGGCATCGAGTTCGACTACACCTGCGTGCACGCGGTGCAGGAGCTCGGCAAGGATTACGACACCATCATGGTCAACTGCAATCCCGAGACGGTGTCCACCGATTACGACATTTCCGACCGCCTGTATTTCGAGCCGCTTACCTTCGAGGATGTGCTGGAAATCTACGAGGCCGAAAAGAAGATGGGGCCGGTCAAGGGCGTCATCGTGCAGCTCGGCGGCCAGACGCCGCTGTCTCTTGCCGCCCGTCTGAAGGCCGCGGGCGTGCCGATTCTGGGCACCACCCCCGAGTCCATCGACTTGGCGGAGAACCGCGAGTTGTTCGGCGAGGTGCTCAAAGCGGCCAAGATGAACGCGCCGCGTTACGGCACTGCGCTGAGCCTTGAGGAGGCACTTGAAGCCGCGCATTCCATCGGGTACCCGGTGCTGGTGCGCCCCAGCTACGTGCTGGGGGGGCGTGGCATGGAAATCGTCTACGACAATGCGCAGCTCGAAAAGTATGTCGATCGCGCGTTGGCCGAGGCTCAAGCCGATACGGTCGTCTCCGGCAGGCTTCCCAGCCCCCTGCTCATCGACAAGTTCCTGCAGGATGCCATCGAAATCGACGTGGACGCCTTGTTCGACGGCGAGGAGCTGTATATCGGCGGCATCATGGAACACATCGAGGAGGCCGGTGTGCACTCCGGTGACGCCGCTTGCACTCTGCCGCCCTCCACGCTGTCCGACGACCAGATTCGCCGTCTGCGCGAAGGCACCCTCGCCATCGCCAAGGGCTGCCATGTGCAGGGTCTGATCAACGTGCAATATGCCTTCATGGCCAACACGCTGTATGTCATCGAGGCCAACCCGCGCGCCTCGCGCACCGTGCCGTTCGCGTCCAAGGCCACCGGTGTGCCGCTGGCCAAGGCAGCCGCGCGCATCATGGCGGGTCAGACCATCGCCCAGCAGCGCGTTAACGGACTGCTGCTGCCCAAGGGCGACGGCGGCGACATCCATCGTGGCCAGCAGGTCGCCATCAAGGAGTCGGTGCTGCCGTTCAAGCGCTTCCGCACCCCCGTGGGCAAGACCGTCGACATTCTGCTCGGCCCCGAAATGCGTTCCACCGGCGAGGTGATGGGCTTCGACCGCGATTTCCCGCACGCTTTCGCCAAGAGCCAGCTCGCCGCCTACGAGGGTGGCCTGCCCGTCGACGGCAACGTGTTCATCTCCGTCAACGACACCGACAAGCGCCAGCTGCCGCTGATGGCCGTGCGCTTGGAAGAGCTCGGCTTCAAGATCTGGGCCACCGAGGGCACCGCTTCCGTGCTGCGCCGTTATGGCATCGACTCGAAGGTGGTGGACAAGATTTCCTCGCGCATCGATTCCGACCCCGATCAGCCGGTCGAGGTCAAACATGCCCAAGGCTCCGTCGGCAAGAACGTCGTTGAACTCATCGAGGAGGGGCAGATCGACATGATCCTCAACACCCCGAACTCGCGCGGCTCGCGTTCGGACGGCTATTCGATTCGCGCCGCGGCCATTGCGGCCGATCTGCCGCAGTTCACCACCATCACCGAGTTCTCCGCTGTGTTGTTGGCCATTGAAGCCGTCAAGCGCAACGATTACCAGGTGATGAGCATTCAGGAGCATGCCAAGCAGCTGTTCGCGCTGGAGAATGAGGAGCGCTGAGCCATGCCTGAGGTTATCGACACAGCCCAAGAAGACGGGCGGCAGAACGCGCAACGCTCCGATTTCGGATTGCGCCTGCGCAATTCGATGGACAAGTACGGCCCGCTGTGCGTCGGCATCGATCCCCACCGGGCGTTGCTGACCGATTGGGGTTATCAGGTCGACGCCGAAGGCGCGGAGATGTTCGCCATGCGCATGTTGCAGGCGGCGAATGGCCGCGCGGCCGCCGTCAAGTTCCAGATGTCGATGTTTGAACGCTATGGTTCCAAGGGCTTCGCGGCGCTGGAACGTCTGCTGTATGTGGCTCGGCAGATGGGCATCATCACGATTGTGGACTGCTTGCACGGGGGGCTGACCACCACAATTTCCGCGATTGCCGACGCCTATTTCAAGCCCGGTGCCCCGCTTCGTGCGGACGCCATCACCCTGCTACCCTATTACGGCGCGCGTTCGCTGAAGAACCTCATCAATGACGCACTCGACAATGGCCGCGGCGTGTTCGTCGCCTCCCTGACCTCGAACGAGGAGGGCAGGAGCTTGCAAAGCGCGATTCGTCAAGGCGGCGAATATGCAGGCAAAACCGTCGCCTACGGTATTGCCGCCACCGCGCAGAAGCACAATGTCGGCATCGACGGCATGGGCTCGGTCGGGCTGATCGTCGGCGCCACCGTCGGCCAGTGGATCGACCAGACAGGCATCGACCCGGCGCAGTTCACCGGCCCGATTCTCTCGCCCGGCTATGGCTGGCAGGGCGCTGAGGCAGAGGATTTGACCACGCTGTTCAAAGGCACGCATGGTAATGTGCTGGTTACCGTGTCCCGGTCCATCGCCTCGCATGGCCCTGATATCTCGGCTCTGAGCGAAGCCACCGAGGCGATAGCCTTGGATGTCAGGCAGGCCATCATGCAGGCCGAAGAGGAAACCACAAAGGAGCAGCAGTGACGAACGGGCGTCTTATCGTTTTGACAGGCCCCACAGCGGTTGGCAAGGGCACCGTCGAAGCGAAGTTGAGAGCCGACCATCCCGAAGTGTGGGTGTCGGTGTCCGCCACCACGCGCGAGCCGCGCCCCGGCGAGGTCAATGGCGTCAATTATTGGTTCATTTCCGAAGAGGAGTTCCTGGCCGGCGAGAAGGCAGGGGAATTCCTTGAGACCGCCGTCGTGCACGGCATGGCACATTATGGCACGCCGCTGAAGCCGGTTGAGGAGCATTTGGCGGCCAATATCCCGACGATTCTCGAAATCGATTTGCAGGGCGCACGCCGCGTGCGCGAGCGTGCTGCCGAGCTTGGGTTGGATGTGGTATACGTGTTCATCGCGCCGCCCTCGTTCGAGGAGTTGAAGCGCCGCCTGATTGGGCGTGGCACCGAAACCCCCGAACAGCAGGCCAAGCGCTTGGAAACCGCCAAAGTCGAACTCGCCGCCGAAAACGAGTTCGATGTCGTCATCGTCAACAACACCGTCGACAAAGCCGCCGCCGACCTCTGGCAGGTCATCGCCACCGAATACGGCTTATAAGCATCCGGCGAACGGCGGCTTCGTGCTCTTCGTCAGCTTTGCATGAGTTGTTGGGCCAGTGATTTGAACTCGGCGGCCAGGGGAGTGCCGGTCAGGGTGCCGTCTTGATTGAGCACGGCTGGGCGGCCGGATTCGCCCACTTCGCGGATTTCGGGGAGCAAGGGCAACTGTGCCATCAACGGCACGTCATAGCCCAACGCCGAGGTGAGCTGCTGGGCGACCCGCTGGCCGCCGCCCTGGCCGAAGATGCGCAATCGCTCGCCCTTGTGATCGTAATAGCTCATATTCTCCACCACACCGCGCACCCTCATCGGCACTTGCAGCGCCACCAAACCCGAACGCACGGCGATATCGGAAGCGGAGGGTTGCGGCGTGGTGACGACCACCAGCTCGGCATTTGGCAATGTCTGGGCAACGGAAATCGCCATATCCCCGGTGCCAGGAGCCAAGTCAAGCAGCAGCACATCTGGCTCGCCCCACCACACGTCCGACAGGAACTGTTCCAACGAGCGTTGCAGACGCGGCCCACGCCACAGAATCGCCCGATCCGCGCCGGCGAACATGCCGATGGACATGAGCTTGACACCCCACGCTGTCACCGGCATCAGCATACCGTTGAGGTTGGTGGGTTGCGCATGCACTCCAAACAAGCGAGGCAACGAGAAACCATAGATATCTGCGTCGATGGCGGCGGTGTCGTAGCCCATTGCCGCGAACGTGGCAGCAAGGTTGGCCGTCACCGAGGATTTGCCCACCCCGCCTTTGCCGGAGGCGATGGCGAAAATGCGTGTCTTGACGCCGGGGACGGTGAATGGGTTCTGCCGGCGTTCGGCCTTGAGATCGGCGACCAGACCGGCGAGTTTGTCTTGGCTCATCGAACTGACTTCGATATGGGGAACCAGCGTGGCATCGGAATAGGAAGCCACCGCGTCATCGATCTGCCTGATGATGGTTTCGCTTAGCGGGCAATCCTTGACGGTGAGTTCGACGTGAATGGTCACGTCGATGCCGTCGTCGGGTCGGGGCACGGCATCAACGCCGGAAATCATGCCCAAATCGGTGATGGAACGCCCCAGCTCCGGGTCGATCACCCGGCTCAGGCGGTTGAAGATCTCGGCTTCGATGTGTTGCAATGCGTCGCTCATGATCCTCCTTTCGCGTCTCCACCTTAGCCGGTGGCACCCGGACGCGCCAGAGGGCTACTCGCGGCTTTCGCGCCACATGTCCGGCCCGATGTCAATCTCCCGCTCATTGCCTAAGGCAAATGCGGCTCGAATGTTCTTCCTGACGCTTTTCGCAAAGCGGCGAACAAATGCTACACGCGGAAGAAGTCGCTGTGCGACTGGAACACATGCATATAGCCCTCGCGCGAGTGGGAGAGATGCGTGCGGATGGCGTCGATGGCACCTTCCTGATCACCGTTCAATGCGCAATCGATGATGGCGAGATGCTCGTTTGCCGAAGCCGTTACTCGGTCGGGAGACCATGGCAGGAAGATTCGCGTGCGCTGGCTTAAGGCCAACAGGGTGGACATCAGGCTTTCCAAATACTGGTTATTGGCTTTCTTTGCGAAATACATGTGGAAGGAGAAATCGAAATCGTCCTCGATGGAGTCCATGTCCGTGCCGCTGCCGGTGCCCCTCTCCTTGACCTTATTGCGGAATTCCTGCAGGGAATCGGTGTCGAGGCGGACGAACGTCTGTTGCAGAAGATATGGCTCGACCAGCAGACGGCTTTCAATCATGTCCTGAAGGTCGCGCAGGGAAATCTGGCTGACGGTGATGCCCTTGCGCGGGAAAATCGTCAAGAGGTTCTCTTCGGCGAGTTTGTTGATGGCTTCACGCACGGGGGTACGGCTGATGCCGAGCTGTTCCGTAATCTGTTTTTCGTCCAGCAAATCGCCCGGCTTGAGTTTGCAGAACACTATCTGCTTGCGTAAATAGTCGTAAGCGATATCCCGCTTGCTTAACCCCATGTTCTTACATCCTCTCCATGGCGCATGCTCACACTGCTCGATTATGTTTCAGCGAGATGAGCCTTTAGCGTTGTGAAATGGCCACTTCTGTCTCAAGATAGCACGCATTTGTTGCTATACCGGGGAATTTCGCTCCTGTATTCGTCGATGGTTGGTAAAAGGGCAGCATAAAACCGGCGACTCTTCGCATCATTGGGAACAAGGGTGCGACAAGCCGCCGGTTTCAGCCATTGCTTTAGACCTCATTGTTGATTGGACGTGAGAGATCTTGCAAAGGGTTGCGTCGGCCAGTGGAAGGGGCTGACCGGCGCAAGTCATTAAGTGGACGTTGCTCAGTCAGTCAGGCTCAGTACGTAGTCCTTGATTTCGCCTGGTTCGGCGTGTTCGGAGAAGAGTTCCTTGAAGTGTTGGCCGGCGAAGGCGCCTTTGACCAGTTCGGGGTCGAGGTCTTGGTAGATGTCGGTCAGGGGCCGGTAGGCGGCGGCGCGGACCTGGTCGAGGATCTTCTTGTTGCGCTGTTCGGGCACGACGCGTTCCTTGGGGTAGCCCGAGCCGGGCTCTTCGAGCCACATTTGCTCGAAGATGTATTTGAGTTGGAGTTCCTGTCCCCATCCGTTTTTCAGGGCGAAGGGGATGGCCATGGCGTTGCCGTCGTTGATCTGGGCGAAGGTGTACGCGTCGAGGGGGTCCTCGACATGCCCGCAGATCACGCCGGGGAAGCTGTTCAATGCGAGCATGGCGCCCTCGCCGGTGCCGCACCCGGTGACCACGAAGTCCGCGGCCCGGGTGTTGAGCAGGGCTGCGGCCAGGATGCCGGTCTGCACGTAGGTCAGCTGGGCGGTGTCGTCGGCCGCGTACATGCCGTAGTTGTCGACCTGGAAGCCCTTGGCGTCCGCCACCCCCTTCAACGCCCCGTAAATCAGATTGTTCTTGGCGGCCTGGGAGTTCTCGTTGATCAAAGCGATACGCATGATGTTCACTCGTTCCTTTCGATTATGGTTATGGGTTTGCCGTATTGGCTATTGGTTTTTCTAATTGGTGTGTATTTCGGCTGTCAGTTTCCCGTTTGCTCGCGTTTGGCCGCGATGACCGGCTCGAGCAGGGCGCGCGCCTTGCGGCACGCCTCGCTGACCGCATTCCAGTCGCCTTGCTTCTGGGCCTGGGAGGGCACGGGGAAGCTGCCGCCCACGGCGAACACGTTCGCAAGGCTCATGTAGTCGGCGGCGTTGTCCAGGCTCACGCCGCCGGTGGGCAGGAAGCCCATCTCCGCGAACGGGCCGGACAAGGCCTTCAGGGTTTTGACACCGCCGTACGCCTCGGCGGGGAAGAATTTCGCATAACGAAGCCCGCGGTCGTAGGCCTTCTCCACATCCGAGGGCACCGCCGTGCCCGGCAGGATCGCGATGTCGTGTTCCAGGGCCCAGTCGACGACGTCCTCGTCGAACGCGGGCGTGACCAGGCCGGTGCAACCCGCGTCCACCGCCGCGACGGCCTGTTCGGGCGTGTGGACCGTGCCCGCGATCAACGTCACCCCGGGCACCATGTCACGAATCCGTTTCATGCCCTCGATGGCATGGGGGCTGCGGAACGTGACCTCGGCCACCGGCACCCCGCCCGCCTCAAGCGCGCGAGCCAACGGCACCGCCTCCTCCACCGAATTCAGCGTCACCAAGGGCACCACGCCCACCTCGGCCAAACCTGTTATCAGATCGTCTGCCATGATCGTCCTATCTCCTTCACAAAACTTGTCTTGTCGATTGGCATGCCGTTCATGCGGCGCGCTGGTGCGAGGCGAGGAACGCGTCGAGTTCGCTTGGTGTGGGCAGGCCCTCGTTGTCGGACTCGTGCTGCGTCTGAATCGCACCCAACGCGCAACCACGCACCGCCGCCTGATCCAGATCCTGGCCTTCGAGCAGCGCGGAAAGCACGCCGGCGGCGAACCCGTCACCACAACCCACCGTATCCACCACACGCCCGACCACAAACCCCGGCACATACACGCTTCCGGCCCCGGTGGCGGCCAGCGCGCCGCGCGGCCCGTCCTTGACCACCACCGCCCTCGCACCATTGTCCAGGAACGCCTGCGCCACCGCTTCCGGGGTCTCGGCGCCGAACAATTCGCGTCCCTCGGCCAAACCCGGCAACACCAGGTCGGCTTGGGCGGCCAGCTCGCGCAACACCGTGCGCATCCTGTCCACGTCCGGCCACAATGCGGGACGCAGATTCGGGTCGAACGACACAAACACGCCACGCTCACGCGCCGCCCTGACCAGCGCATACGACGCCTCAAGCGCGGTTTCGCTCAACGGCGGCAGAATCCCGGTCAAATGCAACACCGAAACACCCCGCCAATCAAGCGCTTCCACGTCCGCCGGCGAGATCGCCGACGCGGCCGAACCCGCACGCCGATAAAACGTCGTCGGATCACCGTGAGACACCCTGGACTTGAGCATGAACCCCGTCGGACGCGACCCATCACGCACCACCAAAGAGGTATCCAGACCGTTGGCCCGCATGAAACCCAGGATCCGGTCGGCGAACGGGTCACAACCCAAACGGGTCATATACACCGGCTCCTGGCCCAGGCGCTTCAGGCCGACCGCCACGTTCAACTCCGCGCCAGCCGTCGACGCGGTAAACCCGCGCACCTCGCTCAGGTCGCCCTCCTCGCACGCGCCGAACAAGGCCATCGCCTCACCCACCAAGAGCACCCTGCCCGGGCGGATGCCGCTCACGGTCACGTCTGCCATCACAACCTCGCCCTTGTCCGGTCAGGCCGGCTGCTTGCCGATATACGCCAAAATCCCGCCATCGACATACAAAACATGACCGTTCACGAAATCAGACGCACCCGACGCCAAAAACACCGCCGGACCCATCAGATCCTCAGGAGACCCCCAGCGAGCCGCCGGAGTCTTCGCGATAATGAACTGATCAAACGGATGACGAGAACCATCAGCCTGACGCTCACGCAACGGCGCCGTCTGCGGAGTCGCGATATACCCCGGACCAATCGCATTGCACTGGATGTTCGCCTCGCCATACTCCGAACAAATATTGCGAGTCAGCATCTTCAAACCACCCTTGGCCGCCGCATACGCCGACACCGTCTCACGACCCAACTCACTCATCATCGAACAAATATTAATGATCTTGCCATGACCCTTCGCAATCATCCCCGGCAACACCGCCTTCGAGACGATGAACGGGCCGGTCAGGTCGATATCCACCACCTGACGCCATTCCTCCGCACTCATCTCCACCATCGGAATACGCTTGATGATACCCGCGTTATTCACCAGAACGTCAGGCGACGTGCCGAAATCGCGCTCGATATCCGCGACCAGAGCGTTCACCGCCGCCTCGTCCGTGACATCAGCCACATAACCACGCGCATCAATACCCGCCTCCTTGTAGGAAGCCAAACCGCGATCCACCGCCTCTTGGCTGCGGTCGTTGAACGCGATCTTCGCGCCGGCCGCCGCGAACGCCGAAGCGATCGCGAAACCGATGCCATACGAAGCACCAGTCACCAACGCGACCTTGCCCTCAAGCGAAAAACTCTTCATATCGAATGCCATGTTGTTCTCCTTAATTCAGTGTGTTAATTCAGTGTGTTCCTGGCTGTGTTCGATTGTGTAATTGATTTGAGTTGAGCCGTCACTTCATCACGGAAGCCGCTTCAATCGATTCGCCCGCCGCCTCGACGACATGCTCCGCGTTGATGCCGAGCGTCTTGAGATTGTGCAGGCCTTCGCCTTGCAATCCGAACGTTTCGACGGAAACGGCCTTGCCGAACGTGCCGAGGTACTTGTGCCAGGGCTGAGCCAAGCCGGCTTCGACAGAAACGCGAGCGAACACGGTGGGCGGCAGCACGCTGTCGCGATATGCCTGATCCTGCTGCTCGAACCACTCCATCGACGGCATGGAAACCACGCGCGCCTTGACGCCCTTGCCTTCAAGCGTCGTTGCGGCTTCAAGCGCGACCTGCACTTCGGAACCGGTGGCCATGATGATCACATCCGGGGTGCCCTCGCTGTCCTTGAGGATGTAGGCGCCCTTCTTGACGCCGTCCTTGGCAAGAGCGGCAGTTTCGGCCAGCGTCGGTAGCACCTGACGGCTCAGCACCATCGCGGTCGGAAGGGTGTTGTCCTTCTCGAAGAAGTAACGGTATGCCTCGGCGGTTTCGTATTCATCGGCGGGGCGCACCACTTCGAGGTTCGGGATGGCGCGATATGCCGCCAGATGTTCCACCGGCTGGTGGGTGGGGCCGTCCTGGCCAAGGCCGACGGAATCGTGCGTCCAGACATACAGGTTGGGAATCTCCATCAGTGCGGCGAGACGCACGGCTCCGCGCTCGTAGTCGGCGAACTGGAAGAAGGTGCCGCTGAACGGGCGGGTGTCCGAATCCAGCAGAATGCCGTTGGTGATGGCGCCCATCGCGAATTCGCGCACGCCGAAGTGCATCTGGCGGCCATAGGGGCCGGCCTTCGGGTGCTGCGAGGTGGCGTATTCCTCGGGTGCGAACGAGGTTGCACCGTCGATGTCGGTGAGGTTGGCACCGCCCAAATCGGCCGAACCGCCCCACAGTTCCGGCATCACCGGCGCGATGGCGTTGAGCACGGCGCCGGACGCGGCTCGCGTGGCGACTTCCTTGCCGACTTCATAGGTGGCCTCAAGATCGTCGATGGCCTTGTCGAAGCCTTCCGGCAGCTTCCCGGCCTTGATGCGGTCATACAGCGCCGCTTTGTCGGGGTTGTTCGCGCGCCATGCCTCATAGCGCTTGTTCCACTCCTCGTGGGCTTCCTTGCCGCGCTGCGCGACTTCGCGGGCGTGGGTCAGCGCCTCTTCGTCCACTTGGAAGGTTTGCTCCGGGTCGAAGCCGAGCAGGTTCTTCAAATCCGCAATGGCCTTCGCGCCCAGCAGTGCGCCGTGCGTGGAAGGGTCGTTGACCTTGCCGGGGGTGGGCCATGCGATCAGCGTGTCCACCTTGATGAAATGCGGGCGGTCTGTGACCTGCTCCGCCTTGTGCAGGGCGGCGGCCAGCGCTTCGGTGTCCTCTTTATAGGAACCGTCGGGCTGGATGAAGCTCACCTCGTCGGTGTACCAGCCATACGCTTCGTAGCGCTTGAGGATGTCCTCGGCGAACGCGATCTGCGTTTCGCCCTCGATTTGAATATGGTTCGCGTCGAAGATGACGGTGAGATTGCCGAGCTTCTGATTGCCTGCCAACGAGCACGCCTCGGCGGAGACGCCTTCCTCCACGTCGCCTTCGCCGCACACGACCCACACCTTATGGTCGAACGGCGAGGTGCCGGCGGGGGCATCCGGGTCGAGCAGTCCGCGCTGATAGCGCTGCCCGTAGGCGAAGCCGACGGCCGAAGCCAAGCCCTGGCCGAGCGGGCCGGTGGTGATTTCCAGGCCGGGCGTCAGGCCGTATTCGGGGTGCCCGGGGGTGCGGCTTTCGTCGCCGCCGCGGAAGTTCTTGATGTCGTCGATATTCAGATAGCCGGCGTAATACAGCTGAATGTATTGGCTCAGCGAGGCATGGCCGCCCGAAAGCACAAAGCGGTCGCGGCCGGGCCATTTCGGGTCGGCCGGGTCGTGCTTGATGAAGTGCTGATACAGCGTGTAGGTGATCGGCTGCAGGGAGATGGCCGAGCCGGGGTGTCCGTGCCCTGCGTGCTCCACTGCATCGGCGGACAAGACCTTGCCCATGTTGACGGCTCTGGTATCCAGTTCGGACCAGTTGAATTCGGTCATGAACGGTTTCCTTTCACTGTGAGGTTGCACGCGGATTGAAGTTCCGCCTTCGTTGGCAGCTACTTCGGTGGGTGCGCTGTTTTGTTTATATATCAAAGGATTTTGCGGCGACACGTGTGTGTCGTGTTGACAAATTCCTTTGTTGGTATCTAATATATCACACGTATATGAAAAAAATACCACGGTGGTGACGGAGTTCACCAATGGTTCACCAACGTGGAATATGGAATGATGACTCATTGATGAGACGTTGTTCCCGGACACAAAGGAGTGTGCTGATATGGCGAAAGCTAATCTGGCCATCTACGACACGATCGAGCAGGCGAAGGCCATTCTCGATCGTCAGGAGGCGAAGCACGCATCAAAGGCCGGCTGGCTGATGGTGACGGCGTTGCTGATCGAATCGTGGGACATCTATTCGATGTCGTTCATCATGACGCACCTGAAGGATGTGTTCCATCCCTCCGCCGCGTTGCTGGGCTTCACCTCGGCGGGCACCCAGCTGGGCGCCATCGTCGGTGCCATTCTCGGTGGTTGGCTGACTGATAAGTACGGACGCCGCAACATCTTCATGGCCTCCATGACGATGTTCGCCATCTGCGCCGTCGCCCAAGGCCTCGCCCCGAGCATGGCCGCGCTGGCTGTCATCCGTTGCATCGCCGGCATCCCGGTTGGTGCCGATGTGGCCAACGGCTTCACCTACATGATGGAGATCATGCCCAAGGGCAAGCGAGAAGTGATGGCCAACAGGTGGCAGTTCATGTTCTCGCTCGGCATCCTGTGCGCCATCGCGCTGGTCACCGCTTTCGAGCTGGGCAGCCTGAGCCCGAACATCACGTGGCGTATCATCCTCGCCATTCCGGCCATTCCCGCCGTTCTGCTGCTGCTCGCCCGTCACAACCTGCCGGAGACCCCGACTTGGTACGTTGAGCATGGCCGCTTCGTGGAAGCGCGCAAGGTCGCGGCTGACTACTACGGCAAGGATGTGCTCGCCGGTGTTGTGCCCGACGAGAACATGACCCTCCCTCGTCCGACTTGGGGCGAGACCGTCAAGGATCTGTTCTCCGACGAATTCACCCGCCGTTCCACCATCTTCGCTTGGATCTCCAACTTTGTGCAGGCGCTTGAGAACTACTCTTTCTCCTTCTATCTGCCCACCATCCTCGCCGGCCTCGGCATCGCGACTCTGGTGCAGAACAACCTGGCCATGTTCGTGGTCTACATCCTCGCCTCGATCTCCGCATTCGTCGGGCCGATGCTGTTGCCGAAGATCGGCCATAAGGGCCTAAGCCAGTGGGGCTTCGGCTTGGTGGCCGTGGGCATCGTCATCTCCGTCATCGGCATTGCCAACAACCAGATGTTCATCATTATCCTCGGTTCCGGCATCATGCTGTGGGGTCACTACTGGTCTTCCGAGAGCGGCCAGACCGTCGCCTCCCTGGTTGCCAAGCCCGCCTATCGTGGCGCAGCCTCCGGCATCGCCTACACCTTCGTCAAGCTCGCCTCGTTCGTCACGTTGTGGGTGTTTCCGGTGCTGTTCGAGCAGCTCGGTGTGGTCAAGGCCGATCTCATCGTCGTCATCTTCCCGATTATCGCGTTCTTGGCGGCCACCTTCATCCTTCCCGAAGTGTTCAACCACGCGGTTTCCGCGGACACCATCAAGAAGGAGGGAGCCGCGGAATCCAAGTAAGTACCATGCCGGCGCGTCCGTGCGGCGCGTCGGCCACCATCCAATAAACCAACACAAAGCAACAAATAGCAAGTACATAAAGGAAAAGGAACATCATGAAGGAAATCCCAACCATTGAAAGCATCAAGCTCACTCCCACCCGCGTGCCGCTGCCCGAAGGGCCGTGGGGCGACCAGATCCACCACGTGGAGAACATCGAGGTCGTCATCGCCGAAGTGATGGGTTCCAACGGTCTGACTGGCGTGGGCTTCAGCCACACCTCCGGTTGGTGTGGTGCCACCATCGCGCAGCTGGATGAGGAGATTATCCCCGATGTCATTGGTTTGAAGGTTTCGCCGCAGGGTCTGTGGCGTCGCTCCTACAAGTACATCCACGATGTCGGCGGCGCCGGCGTCACCACCCACGCGCTGTCCGCCCTGGACATCGCCTACTGGGACCTGCTCGCCAAGTCGCTGGACGTGTCGCTGTACGACCTGCTCGGCAAGGTGCGCGACCGCGTCCCGCTGTATGGCTCCGGCATCAACCTGAACCTCACCGTCGAAGAGGTGATCGAGCAGGTCAAGCGCTGGAAGGCCGAAGGCTACATCTGCGCCAAGGTCAAGGTCGGCAAGCCGGACATTGAGGAGGACGTCGAGCGTCTGACCAAGATTCAGGAGGCCGTGCCCGGCTTCCCGCTGGCCGTCGACGCCAACCAGGGCTGGAGCCTGCCGGCCGCCCTGCGCGCCTTCAAGAAGTTCGACCATCTGAACCTGCTGTGGATCGAAGAGCCGCTGCCCAGCGACGACATCGTCGGCCACAAGGTGCTGCGCGAGCGCGTGAACACCCCGATCGCCTTGGGTGAGAACACCTACACGCTCAACCAGTTCAACCAGCACTTCGAGCAGGGCTCCTGCGACTACGTGCAGGCGGATCTGGGTCGAGTCGGCGGCATCACCGGCTACCTCGACATCGCGGCCGCGGCGCGTGCGCACAACCTGCCCATGACCCCGCACTTCGTGATGGAACTGAGCGCCTCGCTGCTCTCCTGCGTCCCGAACATCTACGCCTCCGAAATGACCGATGGCGGCACTTGGACTGCCCTGGGCATCTTCAAGCCGTCCGACAACATCGATCACGGATATTGGGTCCCGCCGACCGCTCCGGGCCACGGCCTTGAGCTCAACTGGGACTACATCAACGAGCACAAGTTCTGATCGCTGGGTTGGTGATTGCCATGATTCCGCAGAGCAAGGTCTGTTCCGGGTACGCCGTCGCCATGGCCTACATGGCGTACGTCGAGGCCGCGGGTTTCTCCGCCACTCTCGTGAAATTAGGGCGTGACAAATGGCGGGTAGCCATCCCGTCCCACGAATAATCCAATGCGACAGAACAAGAAGCTCCCGACTATAGTCGGGAGCTTCTTGTGTAATTGGGATTCACATGGAACTGACAACTGGCAAACCAATAATGTCGGCCAATAGATAATCAGAATCCAGAGGAGCATGGCGACAATGGTTCCATTTTCGGGTTTGCACGGTCAGTCGTGGCCGTGTCCGTTGCCGTGTCGCTACGTACAAAAACGGACGCAACGAAACATCCCCAAGGTCGTTTTTGTACCGCCTGACCGACGGTGACGAACAGGGCTGGCTTATCTTTGAGTTTGAGAAGGGAAGGTTAAGTTTTCGGCTGACTGCGCCGTATGGTGAGGAGCAGCGCAGGGCGGCAAGTGAACTGCGCCCTGTTTTTTGTTCGCGGGAAGGGGAATCATGTCGCAGTCGGGCACACGCTCGAAGAGGGGCATTCTCCACGACATGCGCAAGGGTGCTCAGTTCTACCGCGAACTTCTTGGCAGAAGCGTCACCATCATCCACCGCGATGATGGCTCCCGCTATGAGATACATTGGGACAAGAACCGTTTCCGCCATCTTATCGGACTGACATACAAGGATGGGCCGGCGGGCCGCTTCTACGATGATGTTCTTGGAGGCAAGGTGAAATTTCGTCCATTGGCTATCGGGAAGGAATCGATTCCGCGCAGCGCAAGGGGAAAGTCATTGGGCATGCGTTGGCGCTGCGGGACGCGTGTTATGTGGTCGTGTCGGGCAACAATGGCATCGCGGTCTATTGCGGCGGTCTGGAATGGTCGCTTGGTCTGGTCAAGGATGCCGACGGTCTGCAAGATTCATACGGCGAACCCGTTTACCATCCCGCCAGTATTCGAGACGATGTTCATTCGTCCCGGAAGACGGATTCGCTGAGCCGTCTGGCAGGGAGGTTCTGTGATGGGGAAGTGCCATTATGGTGATGCGAACGAGGATTGGAAAGGGCTGGCTGGATCCGAAAGTTGTGCGAGGGATGACTGATGTTGCTGACAGCAATATGCTGTGATGATATTCGATGAGCAAATAGCAGTATTTCTATATAGTGAAGCAACAAACAAAAAGATGGCAGCAAAACAAGCCATAGTCTGGTAGCAACAAACAAAAATACTGTTGCGAAGGAGCAATTATGGCTGCTAATACAGTCACCGTTCAAGACACCACGCTCATCATTCCCACTTATGGTCTCGGCGAGCCGGATAAGAACCCGCAGTTCATCGAAAAGCGTGTCTACCAAGGGTCAACCGGTAAGGTCTACCCATACCCGGTAATTGAATCCATCAAGGACGAGAAAGAAGACAAAACTTATAAGGCGGTAATTCTTGAAAACGAGTATCTCGAGGTCACTGTGCTGCCTGAGCTTGGCGGCCGTATTCAGTACGCCAAGGACAAGACCAACGGTTATGACTTTGTGTACCGTAATGATGTGATCAAGCCAGCTCTCGTGGGCCTGACCGGTCCATGGATCTCTGGCGGTATCGAGTTCAACTGGCCGCAGCATCACCGCCCTACCACATACTTGCCTGTGGATTACAAAATTGTGGATTTGGAAGACGGCGGTAAGTGTGTGCAATGCCATGACGTGGATCAGATGCATGGTACTGAAGTGGTTACCACCGTGGCACTTTATCCGGGCAAGGCCTACATCGCCATTACCGGCGATCTCTACAATGGCACCGCATTCCCGCAAACTTTCCTGTGGTGGGCCAACCCTGCCGTGCCGGTCAACGACCATACTCGTACGGTGATGCCTCCGGATGTGACTGCAGTGATGGATCACGGCAAGCGTGATGTTTCCCGTTATCCGATTGCCACCGGCACCTACTACAAGCACGACTATTCCGAAGGCGTAGACATCGGCCGCTACAAGAACGTGCCGGTGCCGACCTCCTACATGGCCGCTGGATCCAACTACAACTTCGTGGGTGGCTATGATTATGAGCAAGATGCGGGCATTCTGCACATTGCCGACCATCACATCAGCCCCGGTAAGAAGCAGTGGGTGTGGGGCTGCGGTGATTTTGGCAAGGCATGGGATCGTAATCTCACCGACGAAAACGGTCCCTACGCTGAGCTCATGACAGGCGTGTACACCGACAATCAGCCCGACTTCACTTGGCTCAAGCCGTTCGAATCTAAGAAATTTACGCAATACTTCATGCCATACAAGGCTGTGGGATTGGTGAAGAACGCCACGCTTGACGCCGTTGTGAACCTTGAGTTCGGGCCGGTCGACCCAGCCAAAGCCGCAGGTGAAACCGAAGGTGTAGACGGTCATGGGCTGAACGACGGCCAAGGACGTGTTACCATCTATGGCACACACAAAGTCGAAGCTGCTCGCGTGTCTGTGACCACGAGCAATGGCTATGTGCTGTTCGAAACGATTTCAGAGCTTTCTCCGACGAACATTATCACCGCCGAATTCTCCACGAGTGGTGTGACCCCAACGCAGATCACCGTAACTGTAATCGATACCGCCACAGGCAAAACGCTTGTGGACTATACTCAACTGCCGGCAAGAACCAACAAGATTCCTAGCCCCGCCGAAGCCGCACTCGACCCAGCCGACGTGCCCACCAATGAGGAGTTGCTGCTCACGGGCCTGCATCTTGAACAGTATCGCCACGCCACTTATCTGCCCGACCCGTATTATCTCGAAGGGCTGAAGCGCGATCCGGGCGACGCGCGCATCAACAACGCCTATGGTCGTCTGCTCATGCGCCGAGGCGTGTTCGACAAGGCCAGACCGTACTTTGACAAAGCCATCGAACGTTTGACTCGTCGCAACCCGAACCCCTACGATTCCGAGGCCTATTACAACCTCGGCCTTGTGAATCTCTACCTTGCCGATTTTGCACCTGAACATTTGGCAAAGCAGTATGTGGACAAGGCGTTTGATGCCTTCTACAAGGCAACCTGGGACAACGCCCAGCAGGAGATGAGCTACTACTGGATGGCCGCCATCGCCACTCGCCGAGGTGACTTTGCCGATGCGCTTGACTACGTGGAACGCGGATTAATCAAGAATGCTAAGAACCTGCACGCTTGCGGGCTCAAGGCCTATATCCTGCGTAAGCTTGGATGTACTGAAGATGCGGCGGTCACAGTAGACGCCAACCTCGAGGCTGATGCCTTCGATTACGTTTCCGGTTTCGAGCGTTTCCTGACTAATGGCGATGAGACAATCTTCGCCCTCATGCGAGGTTTCACCCAGAATTATCTCAAGGTCGCCCGCGACTACGCCGCCTTCGGAGCCTACGAAGAAGCGTTGCGGTTGCTTGCCCGCGCCGATCAAAGCGACCCGATGGTGAACTATTACGAGTCGTGGTATTCCGCCAAGCTGAATCATGCCGAAGCCGCCAAGGCATTCCTCAAGGCTGCCGAAACCGCGGACAGCGCCTACTGTTTCCCAAACAAGCTGGAAGACATCGCTGTGTTGCGCGCCGCCATTGCTCTTGGAGAATCGGCTGGTGTGAACGTTGCCAAGGCATTGTACTACCTCGGTTGCTTGTATTACGATCGTCTGCAGGCTGACTTCGCTATTGAGCTATGGGAGCAAAGCAAGGTTATCGATCCAAGCTTCCCGACTGTGCACCGCAACCTCTCGCTCGCCTATTACAATAAACGCGGCGACAGCAAGAGAGCTTCGGTGGAAATGGAAGAAGCGTTCCGCTTGAACCCCACCGATAGCCGTGTATTCCTTGAACTCGATCAGCTGCACCGCACGCTGGGTTGGAACTATGAGCAGCGCCTGAAGGAGTTTGAGCAGCATCTTGACGTGGTGCAGGGGCGTGACGACTTGACCATCGAATACCTCACCGTGCTCAACCTCACTGGCCACTACGCCAAGGCATTCGAGCTTATGGGTAAGCGTCGCTTCCATCCATGGGAAGGTGGCGAAGGTAAGATTACCACGCAATATCGCATCGCTTTGACCTTACTGGCCAAAGATGAGATGGCTGCTGGCGACTGGGCTCGTGCTAAGGAGCTGCTGACCCAAGCTCAGACATACCCCGAAAACCTAGGCGAAGGCAAGCTCGAGGGGCAGAAGGACAACGACCTGCACTACTATCTGGGTCTCGTTGAGCGCGAACTGGGCAATAGAGAAGCATCAGAACGTGAGTTCCGCCTGGCCACCGTCGGTCCTGATGAAGTGAGGGGCGCGATGTATTACAACGATCAGCCTGCCGAGATGATTCTCTTCCAGGGTCTTGCCCACAAGGAGCTGGGGGAGAAAGGTGCCGCCAATGCCCGTTTCTACCGCCTGCTCGATTTCGGCGAACAGCACTTGGATGATGAGGTGAAGATTGAATACTTTGCAGTCTCTCTGCCGGACTTCCTTATCTACGACAAGGACTACACCAAGATGAACCGCATCCACTGCGAGTACATCATGGCGTTGGCCTGCATCGGCATGGGTGAGATAAATAGGGCCGAGCGGCTGCTTGCTGATGCCCTTGCTATTGATCCCAGCCATATTCAGTCCAATCTGTTCACCGATGAGCTGGCGAACCGACATGTGATCGACCGATAGGCAGCAGCAGATATATTGTCTAGGTAGGGGTTTGAAGTACATTCATGTTCAAACCCCTACGCTTATGTGTGGATCTCTACATAACTTGATGGCGAACGCTTGCCACGGCGAGTCTTTGTGTTGAAATTTCGCCAAGTCAAACATTTGGGAATAGCCATAATCATGCACCGCAAATAAAAGCCATTAGAAGTGTTATACATTGTTGTATATAGATTTACTGCTTCGCATAAGGGAGGTCGGCGATGAAGCCAGCGGAACGGAACGTTGATGTTGACAAGTCATCGTTTCTTATTCACACGCCTTCCGCGGTTGCTAGGCGCACATTTCTGTATTTGCTGAGAGCTGGTAATTTTTGCTATGAGTCCGGATACTTGCTGGAGCGCAGCTCGTTTGACAGCTTTCTGGTGATTTACGTAAAAAGCGGCTCTCTGGATTTTAACCTGCCTCAAGGGCGTTTCCATGCTTCGGCCGGGCAATTTGCCTTGGTGGATTGTTACGCGAAGCATGTCTATGGTACTGATGAAGCCACAGAGGCGCTATGGGTGCATTTCGATGGCATCATGGCCAGGGCATACTTTGATTTCATCACGGGCAAGCTTGGCAATGTGTTTTCCTTGCACAACCCGGGCTATGCGGCAAACAGATTGAGGCAAATCAATGATATGGCCGTTTCTCCATCAGGGTTTTCCGAACCCCGTATGGCCAAGTGCATTACCGATGTGCTCACCGAGTTCGCTTCGGAATCAGAGCCTGGTGCCCCCGCCCGGCAGTCGCGGGTCATAGAAGATGCCATCGCTTATATTGCTGCGCATCTTGATGAGCCGCTCACAGTGAAGGAACTGGCGGAACATGCGTATTTAAGCGAATATCATTTCATTCGCGTATTTAAAAGGGAAACCGGTCTGACACCGCACGCCTATGTGATCGATGCCCGATTGCATACCGCCAAATATCTGCTGGTAAACAGTGATGCGACGTTGAAACGGATTTGCGAGCGGTGCGGCTTTTCTTCGACCTCGGTGTTTGGCGCTGCGTTCAAGCGTGCCGTCGGATCTTCTCCGCTTGAATATCGTGCGTCAAACCGCGTCACGGAGAATGATTAAACGTGAGTGATTACTTTAGACTCAGCCATCTCTGAACCAGGTCTTCTCCGACCCCAAAGCGTTCGGGAATATTTGACATCTGGATTCGCCGAGCAAAGGCGTAAAGCGTAAATAGACGCGTATACCTTGGCTGGCGAAGCTGCTTGGTGTTGTGAAATTGCGTTGTTATTCGCTAAAGCTGCGTTTTCGTTTTGACGGCGCATACGCATAATCGCGTTGCAAGTACCATGAAATCATGAACATCGTAAGTGCTGTCGATCAGTTGAGATTACCGGCAGCGGTGCTGTGGGACATGGACGGCACGTTAGTTGATTCGGATCGGTTCTGGGCAGACGCGGAGCAGCAATTATATATGCAGTATGCGCCAGATCAATCATCGGCGGCTGGTAACAGTATTCCTCCGGATGTGTCCAGAGCATTGGAAGGGGCGAGCCTGTCCGAATGCGCTCGTGTGCTGCGTGAGTCCGGCGTAAATCTGCCCGCGTGGGAGATTATCGAGCAGCTGGTTTCCGCAGCGGAGGCATCGCTTACTTCTCAGCCGATTCCTTGGGCGGACGGGGCCTTGGATTTGTTGCGCAAATTGGCGGCTCTGCATATCGATTCGGTACTGGTTACAGGCTCGCCTATGCGCATAGTTCGCCATGTACTTGCTGCCGCGCCAGCTGAGACATTCGGTCCAGATAATGTGTTCGCTATCACTGGGAATAGTCCATTGCCCGCCAAGCCTGCTCCCGATCGGTATTTGGCGGCCGCCTGCATGGCTCAGGCCGATATTCGCGACTGTGTGATTTTCGAGGATTCCTCCACGGGGCTAGCCTCTGCGCTTGCGGCAGGTGCAGGTGCAGTGTATGCGCTTACTGCATTAACGCGCAGTCCAGCAAAAGCCGATGCGCGTTATCAGTGCATTCAAGATTTTCGAGGGATCGCAGTGCAGGCATTGTTGCGATGAATAAGAGGAATGCCTTCCCTAAAATTTAGGGTTTTGAGGGCGTTTCCATCGATGACTCCCATAGCAATGTATGTTGACCATGCGTCGGGTAACTTGACCCGAACTGCCGGAAAGGTGGCTCGTCTGTCGATAGCGTCATATCATGCTGCAATGCTTCATCTGAAAGCAATTTTTCTCTATCATAGAGCAATCGCTCGATGAAGATTGAGAAAAAGCGACAATATGATGTTGGTGTCAAAGATTTTCTGAAGGGCTGAAACGTTGATGTTTAAAGCTTTAAGAAATCATTGATTGAGAAAAACTGACTTTGAAAGGGTCGAGACGATGAAGTGCTCAACTGGAAAATATATGGTGAGGACTGTGGCCGTTATTACCTCTATTGGCGTGGCCGCATCGCTTGCTGGATGTAGTGCTACAGAAAGCAATGAGAACGAGATTACCTTCTTTGCCAACAACACGCAAGACAGTTACCAGAAGCTTATTGATGGTTTCGAGGCTGCTAACCCTGGCATCACCATCAAATTCTCTACCACCAATGGTGCGCAGGCTGGCTACCAGCAAACCTTGCAGACCCGCATTTCCGGAGGCCAGCTGACTGACGTGTTTGTGGCTCCGCCTGAACAGCTTAATGATCTTGTGAAAAACAACACGGTGAAAGATCTTACGGATGAACCGTTCATGGCGGATCTCAATGATACAAACAAAGAGCAATCATCGGTGGATAGCAAGATTTATTCCATGTCCGTGACCTCGTGGACGAACGCTTTCGCCTATAACAAGGATCTACTGGCCAAGGCGGGCTACGACAGCATTCCCGAGACGTGGGATGAATTTATCGAGATGCTCAAAGCTTTGAAGGATGCCGGTGTGGAAAAGCCCTATCTGGAGCCTAAGGCCGGTCTCGGTGCCATGGTGGAAAGTTGGATTGGCTTTGATTCTTCCGAGGCAAGCAAATCCATTGACCAACAGATTACCGATGGCGACACCACGTTTAAAGATACATACGGCGAATACTATGCCGAATGGGCAAAGCTGTTTGATACAGGTGTTATGGGGTCTGAGGTTACAGGTCTGGGCGACGATCAGGTGCGTACTGAATTTGCCGCTGGCCGTCTTGCGGTGATGCCCTCTGGCTATTGGGATGTGAATACCTTCAATGATGCTGGCCTGAACTATGCATTTGGCCGTCTGCCAATGCTTCACAAAGAGGACACTCCTTATGCTCCAGGTGCGGCTGACTCCGGATACGCCATCAACTCGAAGATCAGCGGCAAGAAGCTGGAGAACGCTGAGAAGTTCCTTGCCTATATCGCATCTGAGGAAGGTCTGAAGAACGTGCAGGATGGCTTGGGTCTTATTCCTGCCACGAAGAACTATACGCCGGAAATTGACGAGCACTTCTCTGAGCCGTACGAGCTGTACCTTAGCACCGGCAATCTGTACCTTAACACTTTGGGATGGCCTACTTCCGGGCGCTCAACGCTGAGAGCAGAAACCTTCGCTCAGCTTCAGCAAGTGGCTCTTGGTTCCGAAACGCCAGATCAGGCCGCATCGAATCTTGATGCCAAGATCAAGACGCTTTCCTGACAGCATCAGCCTTACGCGATCGATTCATGCGCATGGGTTGAGTGAGCCGCTCGCACCGCTTGTGTTAAGGATCCATCCGACCTGCATGAATCACATCGAATCATCAAATTTTTCGATCATAAGGAATGATTATGTCAGTCACACCATCAGTAGATGCCGGTGCCATGCGGACGCTATCGCACAACACGGTATCTGGTTCGCACGCTTCTTCCGGTCCGGAGCGAATCAGTCTTCGCGAGGCTGAACATCTCAGGGCGCGTAAGCGGCGTAACCTCATGGAAAATTTCACCTCATTCAGGTTTCTTCTGCCCATTCTCGCAGTGTTCATTGTTGTGGTGCTGATACCGTTCGCCCAGAGTATCGTATTCAGCTTCACTGATTATTCGGGATATGATTTCGCCACAGCCAAGTTTGTAGGATTGCAGAACTACGTCACTGTGTTCACCGATCAGACGCTGCTCGCAGGGCTTGGTTTCACCTTGTTCTACACGATTACGACCACGTTGATCATTACTATGCTCGCTTTGCCATTGGCGGTGGTGCTGAACCGCAAGTTCTTCGGCCGTAACTTTGTGCGATCACTGTTCTTCTTCTTTTCCGTGCCATCGATGGCCGTGCTTGGATTGGTCTGGCAATACATCGTCTCTCCGTTGGAGTCAGGCGCAATCAATCAGCTGCTCGCCAAGTTCGGTATTGATGCAGTGCCGTGGCTTTCCGATACGAATCTTGCGCGTTTGTGTGTGATCGTGATTGCCGTTTGGGCACAAGTCGGTTGGCATGCCACGTTATATCTGGCATATTTGCAAGCCATTCCTGCCGATATCTATGAACAGGCTGCGGTGGACGGCGCAAACCGGCGTCAACAGTTCTTCAACATCACGCTGCCGCAAATGGTGCCGGCTATGGGCATCTCAATTTTCATGCTTTTGACTGGTGGCCTTAAAGTTTATGATCTTCCCTTCACCCTTACTTCCGGCGGTCCTGGCCATGCAACCTACACCGTCACCCAATCCATCATCGTTACTGGCATAGGCTCAGGGCGTTACGGCTTAGGTTCGGCACTCGGCGTGATTTTCTTCCTGTGCTGCGCCCTGCTGGTTGCCATCCAGCAAATCGTCACCCGAGCTATTGGAAAGAGGCTGTCATGAATATGAAAACTTGCGAACGCGCTGGGTCTATCGTTCGATCAGTGGTGATGATTGCCATTGCTTTGATTTGCGCTGTACCACTCTATGTGGTGGTGATCAACACCTTCAAAACATCCGGCGATATGATGTCCGACCCGTTCGGGATGCCAAAGAATTTCACCTTTGTCAACTATACCGATGCCTGGACTAACCTGCCGATTGTTTCCGCATTCAAAAACACTCTTATTGTTACGGTAATCGGTGTGGGGCTACAGGCCCTGATCGGATCGCTTGCCGCGTATGGCATGATCCTGAAGAAAAGCAAGTTCACCGTTGCCATTGGTATATTCCTTATGCTGTCTTTTGTGATTCCCGGTCAGACTCTGCTTATTCCTCAGTACAAAATGGAAGCTCAGTTCGGCTTGGTGGACTCACTGCTCGGCCTGATCGTACTTTACACAGCGGGTGCCACCTTCTGTTACTTTCTCATCGTGCAGTACATGTCTGGCTTGCCAAGTGAGCTTTTCGAAGCGGCACGAATCGATGGTGCAGGCCCGTGGCGCATCTACTGGACCATCGTGTTGCCGCTTATTCGCCCGATTATGACCACAGTGGTCGTGTTCCAAACCATGTGGACGTGGAACGACTTCATGACCCCGAACATCTATATTTCTTCGGTGGATAAGCAAACCATCGTATTACAAGTGTTCAATGCCATGGGGCAGTTCTCTACCAACTGGCCACTGTTCATGACCATTACCACTATCGCACTCATTCCCGTATTCGTGTTCTTCCTCTTCTGTCAGAAGTGGATTGTTGCCGGCCTCGTTGCCGGGTCTGTGAAAGGCTGACCATGCACACCCTCAACCTCACCAATTTCACTCCGAAAACCATCAATTCATTCCCCATAACCCGAGGAGACTGGGGAAGTGCCCCGAACGGCGAAACCATTGATTTCACCAACTATTTCATGACCTTTGATGGCAAGCCATTCTATGGCAATTGCGGCGAATACCATTATTCACGCATGGATCCCGCGCGATGGGACGAACAACTCGCCAAAATCGCAGCCGGCGGTATCAATGTGGTGTCCACTTACGTGTTCTGGAACCATCACGAAGAGCATGAAAACGAATGGAATTTCGCAGGTCGTCGCAACATCCGCCGATTCATCAAACTCTGCACCAAGCATGGTCTCAAAGTGATTGTGCGTTTGGGGCCTTTCGACCACGGCGAGGTGCGCAACGGCGGCATTCCCGACTGGATGTACGGCAAGCCCTATGAGGTGCGTTCAACCGATCCCGGTTTTCTGAAGAAGGTGCGTGATTTGTACCGCCATATCGCCGAGCAGCTCGACGGCTTGTATTTCAAAGATGGAGGGCCAATCGTTGCGGCTCAGCTTGACAACGAGTACATGCACTCCTCAGCACCGTGGGAGATGACCACCGGCATTACTAACGAATGGGTTCCCGGCGGCCATGATGGTTTCGATTACGTGCATGCATTGCGGGAGATTGCTGAAGAGGAAGGCATTTCGGTACCGTTCTACACCAACACGGGTTGGGGTGGCTCCCCAGTGCCTGACGACGTGCTGCCACTATGGGGTGGGTATGCATACCGCCCGTGGCTGTTCTACGCCGACCCCGGCGATCATCCGGTCACTGACGAATACGTGTATCGCGATTTCCATAATAATGCCTGCCCGCGCGGCGAGGAATTTGACCCGACATACGAGCCGGAAACCAAGCCTTATGCCTGTTGTGAGATGGGCGGAGGCATGTTCTCCTCGTACAATTACCGTTTTGTGTTGCCTATGAAATCCGTGGATGCCATGGCCAACATCAAAATGGCCTCCGGCTGCAACTTCCTCGGCTACTACATGTATCAAGGTGGCTCCAACCCCATCGGAGACGGTATCTATCTGAATGAAAGCCAAGTGCCGAAAATCTCATACGATTTCCAGGCAGCGCTCGGCGAATTCGGCCAAATGCGCGAATCGTACCGTCGTTTGAAGGCCTTGCACTATTTCGCGCTTGCCTTTGCCAATCGACTCGCGCCTCTGGGTGTGGCGGTGCCGGAAGACCAGCAGGAAATCGATCCGAAAGATATGGAATCGTTGCGCTGGTGCGTGCGCACCGATGGGTATCGCGGATTCGTATTCATCAACAACTTTCAGGATCATGCGGCTATGAGCGACAAGCATGGCGAGTCCATCGCTATTACACTGGCCGATGGTACTGAGATGCGTTTCGATCAGCTCGGATTGGCGCGCGATGAGAACTGCGTGCTACCGTTCAATATGGATTTGGACGGGTTGACTCTCGTATCCGCGAGCGTACAACCGGTTACCTCGGTGCAAGCCCCAAAACAGCAGCATCGCACTTTCGTGTTCCTCAAGCCCGAGGGTATGGATGCAGTGTGGATGCGCTTTGCTGGTGATGTTGCAGTGAATGCTCATGATGCCGATACTGCCGCTGCATATTCGGTGGAGTCTGGGGCTGACGGGGGCACCGCAACCGTTGTGCGTATCGATGCTGGCACCGACGTCGCAACATTCGATGTTGCTGGAGAGCATGCTTCGGTCACGGTTATGGTGATCAGCCGAGCTAAGGCTGATGCCATGACTGTGGTTAATGGCGAGGCATTGGTATTTGCGCAAGATGCTTCAATCTCCTCTGAAACATCCGAGCACAGCATTGTACCGGCAGGGGATGCTGCGGCAGCATATGTAGCTGACGGCAAGGTCAAGGTCGAATCCATTTCGCCTTCCATTACGATTACCGCTTATCCATCCGATTACGTGAACGCTTCTGAAGCGGCGTTCCCCGCCAAGACCATCGAACCGGTGGTAGAGAAACTGTCTGATACCCGCTACGTGATTGAATTGCCTGATGATTTCATGGAAGGCGATGGCGTTAAGGATGTGCGTCTTAAAGTGCGCTATACCGGCGACATCGGCTGGCTGTGGGCAAGCAATGTGCTGGTGGACGACAACTTTGCCAATGGTGATGTGTGGGAAATCGGTCTGCGTGAATATACGGATCTCATTGTCGATAACTGCAACCGCCTGGTGTTCACCATCACCCCGTTGAAGGAAGGCACAAACGTAAACGTGGAATCCGCCATGGCTGCTCGCATGGAGAACGTGGACGCTCAGGTGGCTGGCCTGATTTCAGTTGAAGCGCAGCCCATCTATGAAGCAGCATTTTGTATACAGTAAGGTTGCTCTCAAGCAGTTATCACTTTTGAAAAGTGATTAAGCAAAGAATCGCAGTAGCTTTCTAAACTGAAAAGCTACTGCGGTTTGCTTTGCTTGCTCAGAGAAAAGACTGATACAGTCAAGAAGAATCTGCTTGACTGATTGGTGAGTAGGGGCAGAGTGGGGAGAACAATACGAGCGTGGCTCAGCATTTACTCTGGGATGAGCGTGAATATGAAATACCATCTGTGTACGCTGTTCAAATCCGCGCAATTTGAACGATGACTACCCGGAATGCCCGCAACCGATGAGCATGTAGAGAGTTAAAGGGATATAAGACTTTGGCACGGTTGTTTCATGCCGACAGGAGCGGGGACTTCTACACCAACCACAACAGGCTCGCGGAACAGCGTCTACGGGACGACTCCACATTCACCACCGAAATCGAAACCCCTCTGGGTGAGTTGTTCGTCGTCACCTCGTGCTCACTCGAATACATCCACCCGGTCTACGACGGCAACGGCAGGACAGGACGCTATCTGCTCGCCCTTTAACCTCAGTCACGACCTCACACTACCTACAGTTGGCTTCAGTTCCTTCGGCTCCTCGCCTTCCAGTTGGTAGTAACCACGTTCGCCAACCACAATGAGAAACTACGCGGCATGGTGGTGGATACACCAATGATTACGGCACCCGGGTTCGAAAGTGACATTGTGAATCGAAGCCTCCGGAGCATCAAGAACTGGGGCCAGCCAGCTTTGCCCGTCGAAATGCTGAGCGAAGGCATCATTCGTATCTCCAAGCGGGAATACACTGGGATTGTTCATTCTGCACGTTGCGGATTTGCATGTACTGGCCATGGGCCTTCATGCCGTGCCCGAACAGCCGATGTAAGCGTCTTCCGGTAGACGAAAAAACACCACGACCCCCGCATGACTTCGAACAAGTCGTACGGGGGTCGTAGTGTTTCCGACGTAAGTATACCTAGCGCCTATACTGAACCCTGAAACCTAGTCGGCAGTAGGGCTCAGTGACTCTGGCTATCAGATGTGGAAATAGAGTTCGTACTCGAGCGGGGTGGGGGCCAGGCGGGCCTGATCGATCTCGCCGCGCTTCAGGTCGATCCACGTTTCGAGCAGATCGTCGGTGAACACGTCGCCGGCGGTCAGGAAGTCGTGATCCTCTTCGAGGGCGTCCATGGCTTCGGCCAGCGAGCTCGGCACCTGCTTGATGCCCGCATGCTCTTCCGGCGGCAGCTCATAGAGATCCTTGTCGACGGGCTCCGGCGGCTCGATGTGGTTCAGGATGCCATCCAGACCAGCCATCAGCTGCGCGGAGAACGCGAGGAACGGGTTGCAGGAAGGATCCGGCGCGCGGAACTCGATGCGCTTGGCGGCGGGGGAGGTGCCGGCCAGCGGGATACGAATGGCGGCGGAACGGTTGCGAGCCGAATACACCAAGTTGACGGGAGCCTCGAAGCCCGGCACCAAGCGGTGATAGGAATTCAGCGAGGGGTTGGTGAAGGCCAGCACGGAGGAGGAGTGCTTGATCAGGCCGCCGATGTACCAGCGGGCAAGATCCGACAGGCCGGCGTAGCCCTTCTCGTCGTAGAACAGCGGCTTGCCGTCCTTCCACAGGGACTGATGGCAGTGCATGCCGGTGCCGTTGTCGTCGGCGATCGGCTTGGGCATGAAGGTCGCGGCCTTGCCAGCCAGCGCGGCGGTCTCATGCACCACGTACTTGTACTTCATCAGATCGTCGCCCGCGTGCTGCAGGGTGTTGAAGCGGTAGTTGATTTCCTGCTGGCCGGCACCCGCCACCTCGTGGTGGGAACGCTCGAGGATGAGGCCGACCTTCTGCAGGTTGGCGACCATATCGTCACGCAGGTCCTGGGTGTGGTCAATCGGCGGAACCGGGAAGTAGCCGCGCTTGACGCGGTTCTTGAAGGCGATGTTCGGGGTGCCGTCCTCTTCGGTGTCCACACCGGTGTTCCACGGAGCCTCAACGGAGTCCACCTCATAGAAGGAACGCTGCATGGAGTTCTCGAAACGCACCTTGTCGAAGATGAAGAACTCGGCCTCGGGAGCGAAGGAGGCGGTGTCGGCGATGCCGGTGGACTTCAGGTAGGCCTCGGCCTTGCCGGCCACCTGACGCGGGTCGCGCGAATACGGCTCATCGGTCAGCGGGTCGACGATGGAGAAGGCCACGTCGAGCGTCTTGTGCTTGCGGAACGGGTCGATGAACGCGGTCGCGATGTCGGGAACCAGCTTCATATCGGACTCGTTGATGGCTTGGAAGCCCTGCACCGAGGAACCGTCGAACGGCATGCCCTCGTCGAAGGCGTCCTTGAGGAACTCACTGGCGGGCACGGTGAAGTGCTGCTGCACGCCGATGAGGTCGGTGAAACGGATGGAGACGTATTCCACGCCTTCCTTGTTGATCAGGGCCTCGGCATCAGCCTTAGTTTTCAGTTCGTCGGTCACGGGACCGCTCCTTTCATGAGACTTACGAGAGACAAGCATAGAAACGTGCGTTTCGCGCACTCGTAGTTTCGGTTACGAGCATGTTTCATGGCCGATTGGCCGCGTTATGGCGCGGATGTGGCGGGCTGACACTGTCCGAAGCATGGATGAGAAACCCCGGCAACCATGTGGAACCGGGGTTTGTCGATACGGGTTATCGCGTTACTGCATGCTACTGCATACCATTGCACACTCAGCGTCCGCGCATGGCGCGACGGCTGATCTTCTGCGCGCGGTTCGGATCGACGCCCTTGGGCACGCCGTAGCCGCTCTTCGACTGCAAGGTGCGCAGACGGTCGTTCAGGATGGCCAGCTCACGCTTGGACATCAGGAACCGCGAACGCGGATGAATCTTCGCCACCAGCGCGTTCTTGTGGTTGGAAGGCACATAGCTCTTCTGCTTGGTGATCACCTTGCGCAAGTCCTTGAGCTGGGTCTGGTTCTTGCCGGTGCCCACGCAGATGCGATACACCGGAATGGACGAACCGGCCGTCACGCCCTTGATGGAATGTTCCTGCCTGTCCATCGCGCGGTTGACGCGCTCGTAATCGCCCTCGCCAATCAGATAAATGCCGTTGTATCCAGTGCCGCGCCACACCGCGTCCTTGGTGCGCGGGTCGACCCACACCGGCTCCTGCGGGAAGCTGAAACCGGCCTTGTTCATATTGCTCAGCACGCTGATGGCCGCACCCATACGGCCCTCCAGCTGGCGGTATCCCACGGCGTCGGCGCGGCGGGTGAGCATCATGGTCGCGAACATCAAGCCGAGCATCACGAACATGACCATGCTCAGAATCCAGCCCAGGATCGACCACTTGAAGACAATGCCCAGCACGACACCCAGCACGATCGGGGCGAGCAGTGCGCCGCCGCACAGCCACGGCAGCTGCTTGTCTTCCTTATAGGTGAATTGGAACACCTGGATGATCTGCTTGATCATGCTTTTCTTCTGGGGCTTGTCAGCCATGCTTCCTCACTTGCTTGGGAATCGACATACTGGCCGATAGTCTACCAGCGCCCGTGCCCCCGTGGTGCTTCAGCGTGTGTGCAATGGGCGACCATCCGCCTTGAGGAGCGCCTCGCCCAAGGTTTCGCTGAAGGTGGGATGGGGATGGATGAGCCGCGCCGCCTCGCTCAACGGCACACGGTTGCCCACCAGTTGGGCGGCTTCGGCGATGAGCTCGGTGGCGGTGGGGCAGACCATATGCACGCCCAGCACGACGGGGGAGCCGGGGAAGCTGACTCGCTCGCCGGCCACCACCGTCAGCGTGCCGCCAGTCGCGCTCATCAACATGCGCGCGTTGCCCATCATCGGATAGGTGGTTTCGCTGATGTTGGTGAATGACTGATTTTCTTTGGCCTGAGCTGCTGTTACACCCACACATGCGGCCTGCGGATGGCTGAACACGACTTGCGGAACCGTCGTCTCGTCCACGGGCTTCGGATCCATGCCGGCGATGGCTTCGGCCACGGTGATGCCCTGCTCGAAGGCGCGATGGGCGAGTGCGTGACCGGCGACGATGTCGCCCACCGCCCAGATGTTGGCAGTTGGGGTGCGGCCCAATGCGTCGGTGGTGATATGGCCGGTTTCATCGGGGGAGAGATTTGCGGCGGCCAGCCATGCGGCGTCGGTGTTCGGTGTGCGCCCGATGGCTCCCAACACCACTTCCGGCTGGATGGTCTGTTCGTCGTCGGTGCCGCTCTGGGTGTAATGCACTGTCGCGCCGAGATTGGATCCGGTGTCGATGCGCGTGACATTCGTATTGGCCAGCACGTGAACGCCCTGACGCTTCAGTTCGCGCGTGAGGATGACGCCGACGCGGCGATCCCACGAAGAGAGCACCCTATCCTTACGAATCAGCAACGTAACGTCCACTCCGGCCGCGTTCCACATCGAGGCGAATTCGACGGCCACCGCACCTGCGCCGACAATCGCCGCCGAAGCGGGGAACTCGTCAAGTGCCAGCGCTTGCGTGGAATCGATCAGCGCGCCATGGAAATCGGTTCCCGGCAGCGGCTGGGGGCGCGAACCCAAGGCGAGCACCACATGAGCAGTCCGTAGCTCGACGGATATGCCCTGCGGTTCGGGTTGTTCGCCCCTTTCAAAGCGCAACACCTCGGTTTGGCCGGGGGCGGCGCTCACCTGGACAATGTGGATGGCGTCGTTTTCGGCAGCTGGCGCCAAACGGCTCACCTCGCCACGAAACACTTTCACCCCACGATGCGCAAGCAAGGCCGCCAGCCCTTGCGTCATGGTGCCGACCACGTGCAGCTTCCAGTCGCGCAATGCGCCGTAATCGACCTCGTCCACATGCGCATTGATGCCGATTTCGCTGCCATGGCGCACGGCATCGAATGTGCTCGTCGCTTCGAGAAGCGCCTTGGTGGGAATGCACCCGCGGTTCAGGCATGTGCCGCCCAGCGTCGCGTCGCGCTCGATCAGCGCCACTTTCAACCCGAGCTGCGCCGCGCGCAACGCCGTGGAATATCCCCCCGGCCCTGCGCCGATAATGGCAATATCGAACCGTTCGCTCATAACTGCTTGACTGCTTAACTACTTAACCGAGTGTCACTCAGGCCAGTGGCCGCGCTTGGGGTAGCGGGGCTTGGGAAGCCTCCAGCGGCGAATCTGAATCGCGCGGCTCCAGGCATAGGAGGCGGAGCGCGTGCCCTTCGCCACAGAAGCCTCGCCATACTTGGCGATGAGCTTCTTCTTCAAGGTGTGCCACATCAGCGCGATATCGACGATGATGGCGATCAGATACCCATACATGACGATCAGCGGAATGATTGAAGCGTAAACGTTCTGTATGGTCGCGCTGAGGATGATCGACACGGCGATAATGCCGAACGCGACGGGAATGAAGAACTCGCCGATATTGAAGCGGGCGTCCACATAATCGCGGATATACACGCGCCAAGGCAGGCGCTCCGACTTCGGCATGTTGTTGATGTCGCCGGTGCGCATGGCCTCGTATTCGGCGTTCTCGCGCTCGCGCATGCGCGCCTTCGCGGCCTTCCTGCTCGCCTTGCGGTCGGCGGGCACCAGCGGGTGCAGGTTCTGCGCCTGAGCGTCCTTGCGCTTGGGGGTGGGGCGACCTTTGCCTGCTGCGGCTTTGGATTCGGTCGGTTCTCCGGATGGCTTGTCGGATGCGTCGATCGGCTCTTTGGCGGCTTCTTTGTTCTTCGATGTCATGCTTGCAGGTTACGGTGACGCCTAGACGCGCCCAACCGCATGAATATTGCCATTCTTAGGCGGTCTGTGGTCGTGATATGCAAGATATATAAAAGGTATTTGAAGGTCTTATAGGGGAGACAAAAAGGATGGCACAACTTACGGTGGATATTATCCGCGCTCGCGTTGAAGAGGACTGGACCCGCATCGTCGAGGTGCTCAATCGCAAAATCGCTTTGCAGTCGATTTCCGCCAAAGGCATCACCGCCGAACATATGAAACGTTCGGCTGAGTTCGTGGCCGAACAGCTGCGCGAAGTGGGCGTGGACGCTAACGTGGTGCAGTCGCACAATCCCGATGGCACGCCTGGCGCTTGGGAAGTCACCGGCTCGAAGATTGTGGATCCGGGCGCGCCCACGGTGTTGCTGTATGCGCACCACGACGTGCAGCCGGTGCCCGACGAGAGCGCATGGCGCACCGATCCGTTCGTCGGCACCGAAATCGACGGGCGTCTCTATGGACGCGGTGCGGCGGACGACGGCGGCGGTATCGCCATCCACTGCGGTGCGCTCAAGGCGCTGGGCGACGAACTTGGCGTGAATATCAAGGTGTTCATCGAAGGCGAAGAGGAGATGGGTTCGCCCAGCTTCATCCCATTCATCGAAAGCCATCGTGACGAGTTCGCCGCGGACGTCATCATCGTGGCCGATTCGGGCAACTGGTCCGCCGACATTCCCAGCCTGACCACGTCGCTTCGCGGCAACACCGACATCGATGTGACCATCAAGGCGCTTGAACACCCAGTGCATTCTGGGCAGTTCGGCGGCCCGATTCTCGACGCGAACACGCTTGCCGCCATACTGATCGCCTCCATGTACGACGCCAACGGCGACCTCGCCGTGCCGGGAATCGTCGCCGAAGACCCCATCGGCGGCTTGCAACGCGATCTTGACGAGGCCACCGTACGAGAGGATTCCGGCGCGCTCGCAAGCTATCGTTTCGCCGGCACCGGCTCGCTGGCCGCGCGCATGTGGACCAAGCCGTCCGTCACCGTCATCGGCTTCGACGCGCACCCCGTCGAGGGCTCGTTCAACGTGATCAGCCCGCAAACCACATTCCGCCTGAGCCTGCGCACCTCGCCCAACCAGCGACCCGAAGAGGCGCAGGAGGCGTTGGCTGCGTTCCTGGTTGAGCACGCGCCGTTCGGAGCCGAAGTGAGCGTCAAACGCGGCGAAAACGGCATGGGTTGGGCCATGGATCCGAATGCCGAGGCCACCAAAGACGCTTTGGCCGCGATGCAGGAGGCGTTCGGCGTCACCCCCATCAACAAGGGCGAAGGCGGCTCGATCCCGTTCATCCCCGAATTGCAACGCATTTTCCCCGCCGCGCAAGTGCTGGTCACCGGCCCGGAGGATCCGAAAGCCAACGCCCACAGCCCCAACGAATCCATTTCGCTCCCCGGCCTGAAGAACAACGTCATCACCGAAGCCCTGCTCCTGGCCAAACTCGCTCAATAGCTGTGTTTCTTCCCGCATGGGAATGAATCGCGCACCTTTGGGTGCGTTGCCGCAGGGGGCTGGCGGCTTGCTATTTCCTACCGCTCTGGGCTGAGCCGTGAAGCAGACAGCCCGGTGGGCTGTCTGTAGGCGAAGTGAGCAGCTGTGCTGCGAAGGACGCGCGAAGCGCGTCATGGCCAAGTCTTACGTACGTAAACAGCAAGCCGCCAGCCCCCTGCTCACCTGCGTAATCGCGTTGCGTTTGTCTATTGAATGGTTGAGGTGTTGTCGACCGATTCAATTTCGGCTAATATAAAGTGCAGTAGTCGATTAGCCGAGGTTTGTACAATGGAATATATACAACGAGCAATATCTGCAACCATAAAAAACAGAGCGTCAAATTCTAAAGTGCTCCTTCTGACGGGAGCAAGGCAAGTAGGCAAATCAACGGTTCTCAATCACGAGTTTACCGACTATAATTCCACGACTTTTGACAGCAGAGAAGAAAGAAGAACAGCCAGAGAAGACCCTGCTGTTTTCTTCTTGAACAACAAGCCGCCTCTCATCATAGACGAGGTGCAAAAAGAGCCGAGCATACTTGAGGAAATAAAGATCAGAGTGGACAACTCGGACGAACGGGGGAAATTCATTCTGTCGGGGTCGCAAAAACTCGAGTTAATGAAAGGAGCAAGCGAATCACTTGCGGGACGTGTCTCCATCCTTAACCTTGGCGGCTTGTCCCTTCGTGAAATCCACAACGTCGATTTCAATAGACATTTCGTTCCCAACGACTCCTACATGAACGAGCGTGAACAGCATGGCCAAACATACGGCGACGTCTGGGAGGTGATCTTTAAAGGCTCGTATCCTGAAATGTACAGTTCAAATAGAAGCTGGGAGGATTTTTATTCCTCCTATGTAAACACCTATATTGAGCGCGATATTAACGAACTGATATCGGCAGACAGCGTAACGTTTGCAAAGTTTATGACTGTTGTAGCCGCAAGAACAGGAGAGCTTCTTAATTATGCGAATATCTCTCGCGAGGTGGAAGTTTCGCTACCCACTGTTAAATCCTGGGTTTCGATTCTCGAGAGAACGGGGATAATCCACCTTTTGCCGGTGTACTCGTCAAGTGCGATAAAAAGGGCGATCAAGACGCCGAAAATATATTTTCACGACACGGGGCTTGCGTGCTATCTTGCAGGTTGGACCGAGAAAACGGCAGTTCAGAGAAGCGCCGTTGCCGGGAATATGTTTGAGACATTTGTTGTATCCGAGATATTGAAATCGTTCAATAATGAGGGCAGGGATTACAAAAATCACGTATTTTTTTATCGAGGGAAAGACAAGAGCGCCGTTAAGGAAAATGAGATCGACCTCATCATTGACGAAAATGGTGTGCTGTACCCAGTTGAGATAAAGATGACAGGCAACCCAACTGTAAAAATGGCGGCTGCAAACTCCGTTCTTGAAAAGGTTCATGACAGGCAGGTGGCAACAGGGGTCATTCTTTGTTTGTGTGATAAAAAGAGGTATTTGAGCGAGAACGTATTGGCTTTGCCGGTTGATTATTTGTAAGTCTCAATCAGGCTTTCGAAGAAAAGATTCTTCTTCGGAAAAGAGAAATAGCAAGCCGCCAGCCCTCCTGGTCACCTGCGTAACCATGTTGCGTTTGGTGCCACTCATCTCACGTTCTGCTTGACGTTTCCCAAGTTGAACCCAACGTGACCTGACGCTGGAAGGGAGTGTGGGGCTGGGATGTTCCATTTTCGTAAGTAAGACTTGGCCATGACGCGCTTCGCGCGTCCTTCGCAGCACAGCTGCTCACTTCGCCTACAGACAGCCCGCCGGGCTGTCTGCTTCACGGCTCAGCCCAGAGCGTTAGAAGATGGAACATCCCAGCCCCACACGGCAACGCACTTACTGTGCGGCGATGACCAAAATAAGCGATAGTGGCCTGTCTGCGGTGGCGTTTAGTGTGGGGAGCGACACGGGAGCTGCCTGTTTCGGCGGCTGAGAGGAGATCAGAAACGATCTCGACCGATGGAACGTGAGACCGGGTAATGCCGGCGCACGGATTGTCTCTCTTTCCCGTGCCTTATTTTATCCAGTCGGCGCAACCATGCCGACCCGAGAAGAAAGGCACTCATTATGTCTGCAACAATCACCGCACCCCTCGCCAAACCCATCCTCAAGTGGCGTGTCGTCGATATTGCCGTCGCTTCGGTGATCGGCGTCGTTTCGGCGCTGCTGTACTGGCTGATCGCAACGCTGACCTACGGCCCGTGGGATGTGCTTGAAGCCGTCATCCCCGGTTTCGCCGGCATCCTTAATGGCCTGTGGCTGTTCGCCGCGCCCCTGGGCGCGATCATCGTGCGCAAACCCGGCGCGGCCATCTATGCCGAAGTGGTGGCCGGCGTGCTTGAAGCATTGCTGGGCAACGCTTGGGGCGGTGCGCAAACCTTCCTGATGGCGCTGGTGCAGGGTGCATTTGCCGAACTGGCGTTCCTGATTTTCGTGTACAAGAAGTGGAATCTGCCCACGATGGTGCTCTCCGGCGCGCTGTCCGGCGTGGCTTGCTGGGGATACAGCTTCTTCACGCATCTGCAAGCCATCGACTTCGGTGGCTCCTATGGCGTTGTCTATCTCATCACCACCGTCGTTTCCGGCGCCGTGGTTGCCGGCGTGCTGATGTGGTTCCTGTATATCGGCATTGCGAAGACCGGCGCGCTCGACAAGTTTGTTTCCGGGCGCGAAGTGCGTGGCCTGAACTGACGGCCGAATACCAGACACAAGGATTGCGCCGTGCCTGAGACACCGACTAGCGCCGCCGCGTTGCATTTCGAGAACTGGGGTTATCGTCATGCGTCCCGCAAAGCGTTCAGCGTGCGTGGATTGAATCTCACCATTGAAGCAAGGCAGCGGGTGTTGCTGCTCGGGGCCTCGGGCGTCGGCAAATCCACTATCTTAGAGGGCGCGACCGGCTTGCTGGGCGCCGGTGTGCCCCGAGCGGGCGAAGACGATGATTCCGCCATCATCGATGAGGATGGCGGCACCACCGAGGGTCGCGTGCTGGTCGACGATGTGCCTGCGACCAGCGCACATGGCCGTGTCGGCTTGGTGCTGCAGGATCCGGATGCACAGGCTGTCTTTCAGCGACTGGGCGACAATGTCGCCTTTGGCCCGGAGAACATGAACGTGCCACGCGATCAGATTTGGCCGCGCGTGGAGCAAAGCCTTGCCGCAGTGGGATTGCAGGGCGTGCAACTGCATCGTTCGGTGATGCATTTGAGCGGCGGGCAGATGCAGCGGCTGGCGTTGGCCGGGGCGTTGGCAATGCAGCCCGGCATATTGTTGCTGGACGAGCCGACCGCCAATCTCGATCCTGATGGCGTGACCCAGGTGGTGCGCGCTGTGCGCGAGGTTTTGGACGAGCGTCGTTCGACCATGGTGCTTGTGGAGCACCGCGCGGAGCCGTGGATTGATATGGTCGATCGCGTTGTGGTGCTGGGTTCCGCGCCTGATATGCAAGTCGTTTCAGAAGGCGATACCGACGATGATAATGGCGGTGACGTGCCACGGCACACAGTGGTGCTGGCCGACGGCACACCCGACGAAGTCTTTACGAATCCCGACTTGGATTTCGCCGAGCTGGGCATTTGGGTGCCGGAACGCTATATGCGCGAGGAATATCGCATTCGGCGCATTCATACCGACGGCGAACCGGCATATTCCGCGCGGGACGGCATCGGAGAACCGGTGTTGTCCACGCGGCGTCTGGCGATCGGCAGAGGCGGGCAGGCCATCGCCTCCGACATCGAACTGAGTTTCAAGCAGGGGCAGATCACCGCCTTGGTTGGAGCCAACGGCGCGGGCAAATCCACTTTGTCGTTGACACTGGCCGGATTGCTGGAGCCGGTTGACGGCGAAGTGGTCGCCTCCCAACAACTGGCCGAGGGCGCGCGTGGGAACCACCCACACGAATGGAAATCCACCGAACTTGCCTCGCGCATCTCCTATGTATTCCAGAATCCCGAGCATCAGTTCGCGCGCGGTAGTGTGCTTGAGGAAGTGATGCTGGGGCCATTGCGCACCGGCGTGGGGGAGCAGGAAGCCAAGCGTCGCGCCCGCGCGTTGCTTGAGCGTTTCAATCTGTTGCGTTATGAGAATGCGAATCCCTATACGCTCTCGGGCGGCGAGAAGCGACGGTTGACGGTGGCCGCGGCCTTGGCGGCGGCACCGCGCGTGCTGATCTTGGACGAACCGACTTTCGGCCAGGATCGCTGTACGTGGATGCAGATGGTCAGGCTCATCCACGATCTTCGCGGCGACGGGGTGAGCATCATCGTGGTGACGCACGACCGTGAACTCGTCGCGGCGCTGGGCGCGCGCGTCGTGGAATTGTTGCCGGCACAGGCGGTGGAAACGTGGGGGCAGAGCCGGCTTGGCGAAGATTGTGCCGATGTGTTGGACAGTGTGGTGCCGGTCACCGAAGTCAACACGCGCGCCGAGGAGGCGAAGCCGTCGAGCCATTCCGCGCAGCTCGCCTCGCTGAACCCGGCATACCGCCTGATTGGCGGATTGCTGGTGTCGTTGCCTATGCTCCTGAGTTTGGATTGGCTCTCCGCCGCCACGGCGGTGGCTATAGAGTTCGTGATTCTTGCGCTGATTGGGATATCGCCGTGGCGGGCCGTCAAGTCTACATGGCCGATTTTCATCGGCGCGCCCAGCTCCGCTCTGGCTGTTCTTCTGTACGGCAAGTCCGGCGGGGATGTGTGGTGGCAGTGGGGCTGGATGAATGTCACCGACCGTTCCGCCGAGCTCGCCTTGGCGACGGCATTGCGCATCCTCGCCATCGGTGTGCCCGCGATTATCGCGGTGTTGGGCATTGACGCGACCGACTTGGCGGATGCTTTCAGCCAGATATTGCACTTGCCCGACCGCTTCGTCTACGGCGGTTTGGCCGGCATGCGCCTGTTCTCCGTATTGCGGGACGACTGGGCGGCTTTGACGGCCTCGCGCCGTTCGCGCGGTTTGGGTGACGACAACAAGTTCCGCGCGTTCATGCCGCAGTGCTTCGCGCTGCTGGTGCTGTCGATCCGTCGCTCCACCATGTTGGCCACGGCAATGGAGGCACGCGGTTTCGGCGGCGGCCCGCGCAGTCACGCACGCATCAGCGCGGTACGCACCCGCGATTGGGCATATCTGGCTGTGTGCTTGGCAGTGCCGTTAGTGTCCCTTGCCATCGCCCTCGCATACGGCACCTTCTCATTCTTCGGCAATTAAGACAACAGCGCACCGGAGTTTTGCCGGCCTTGCCGAAAGGGCGTGTCCCAGTCTAGGGGGGGCGGCGTAGTCTTGGGGCTGATTCTCCCCGTGCGCTGTTGCGGGCGGCACGCGCCGATGCGTTCGCCGGGACGGCATGGGAATGCCTGTTCTTTGTGCGGTTTGCCGGCACGGGGTGTTGGATTTTCGCTTCCCTGCGGGAAACGAGTGAGATTGTGCGAAGGAGTTGGATGACGATGAAGCGTGTATCTTCCAAGGCATCGACTGTATGTCGTGGCATATTGGCGAGGACGTTGGCGTTCCTCTTGACGGTGGCCATGATGGCCGTATTGTGCCCCACGGGGGTCATGCCTGCCCAAGCCGAGACGGCCGAGACGGCTGATTTTGCCGAGATTGCCGAGCCGGCTCAAGTTGAGGTGGTTGAGCCGACTCAAGTCGAGGCGGCTGATCCGGTTCAAACCGGGACGGGGTCGGGCATGTTGCTCAATGCCATTACGAGCAATGCTGCTGGCTCCAGACAGCTCACTGGCGTTATCGTCGGTGCCGATATCGACAAGACCAAGGTTCGCACCATCAAGTTCGAGAAAACCAAACCCTCTGAGTCCAGCGAAAAGACCTGTTGGAACGCTGGCGCGGGCAACAGTGGCAGCACTGGCGTCGGCGATTCCGGCACGGCGGATGATTCCGTGTATGCTTGCGCGACCAAAACCACCGATGGCATGTGGGATGTGGTGTATGGCGCGAACGGCGTATATCCCAAGTTCCCAGGCAATTCGTCCAGTCTGTTCAAAGGTTTCAGCGGGCTTACCGGCTTCGTCGGCCTCGATCAGATTGACACGTCCAACGTGACGGACATGTCCGCCATGTTCTATGAGTGCTCGTCGTTGGAATCGTTGACGTTGTCGTCGAATTTCGTTACGTCGAGCGTGAAGAGCATGTACTGCATGTTCTATAACTGCTCCAAGTTGCCGTCGTTGACGTTGCCATCGAATTTTGACACGTCGAACGTGACGGACATGTCTTACATGTTCACTGGCTGTTTGAAGTTGGTGTCGTTGGATGCGTCGAGTTTCAAGACGTCGAACGTGACGAATATGTCTTACATGTTCGCTGGTTGTTCGTCGTTGTCGTCGTTGACGTTGTCGTCGAATTTCGATACGTCGAACGTGACGGACATGTCTTACATGTTCGGTGGCTGTTCGAAGTTGGTGTTGTTGGATGTGTCGAGTTTCAAGACGTCGAAGGTGATGAATATGTCTTACATGTTTGGTGACTGTTCGTCGTTGTCGTCGTTGACGTTGCCGTCGAGTTTTGATACGTCGAGCGTGACGAATATGTCTTACATGTTTGGTGACTGTTCGTCGTTGTCGTCGTTGACGTTGCCGTCGAGTTTTGTCACGTCAAGCGTGGAGAGCATGTATTGCATGTTCTATAACTGTTTGAAGTTGCCGTCGTTGGATGTATCGAGTTTCAAGACGTCGAAGGTGACGGATATGCGCTACATGTTTGCTGATTGTTCGTCGTTGTCGTCGTTGACGTTGCCGTCGAGTTTTGATACGTCGAGCGTGACGAGCATGGTCTGCATGTTTTCTGGTTGTTCGAAGTTGCCGTCGTTGGATGTGTCGAGTTTCGATACGTCAAAGGTGACGGACATGGATACCATGTTCGCTGATTGTTCGTCGTTGAAGTCGTTGAATCTGTCGAATTTTGTTACGTCGAGCGTGACGAATATGCGTCAGATGTTCGCTGATTGTTCGTCGTTGTCGTCGTTGACGTTGTCGTCGAGTTTCGATACGTCAAAGGTGACGGACATGGATACCATGTTTGGCGGTTGTTCGTCGTTGAAGTCGTTGAATCTGTCGAGTTTTGTTACGTCTAGCGTGACGAATATGCGTCAGATGTTCACTACTTGTTCGTCGTTGGAATCGTTGGATATACCGAAGTTCGACACGTTGAAGGTAACAGACATGGAGGCCATGTTCGCTGCTTGTTCGTCGTTGAAGTCGTTGAATCTGTCGAATTTTGACACGTCGAGCGTGACGAACATGGGCCAGATGTTCGCTGGTTGTTCGTCGTTGACATCGTTGGATTTGTCGAAGTTCAACACGGGGCTGGTGACGAACAGCGCTAACATGCTTGCAAGGCTTTACAAGCTTCAGGAGTTGAAGTTGGGCGCGAATTTCGAGCAGTCTGGTGCCGATTGCGGTCTTAAGGCTCCGTATGCGCCGGCGAAGACCGGTTACACGGCGACGGGCAAGTGGAAAGACACATCCACGGGTGGTGCGGCGTATGCTCCGTCCGCGGTTCCCTCGAGTACGGCGGCCACGTATGTTACGGATTATGCGCCGATTGCGTACAAGGTGTCGTTCAGATCGAACGGTGGCTCTGGCACGATGGGCGATCAGTCGTTCACGTATGATGCGGCTCAGAATCTGAGCGCGAACACGCTCACACGCACGGGCTATTCGTTCACTGGTTGGAATACAAAGGCGGACGGCAAGGGCACTGCGTATAAGGACAAGGAGTCGGTGAAGAACCTGACCGCGAAGGCCAATGATACGGTGACCCTGTATGCGCAGTGGAAGGCGAATGCGGGCACGAACACGAAGTACACGGTGAAGTTCAATGCGAACGGTGGCACCGGTTCGATGGCCAACCAGCAGTTCACGTACAACGTGGCGCAGAACCTGACCGCGAACGCGTTCAAGCGTACGGGTTATACGTTTGCTGGTTGGAACACGAGGGCTGATGGCAAGGGTACGGCTTATAAGGATAAGCAGTCGGTGAAGAACCTGACCGCTACGGCCAATGGCACGGTGACCCTGTATGCGCAGTGGACTGCGAATTCGTATACGGTGAAGTTCAATGCGAACAGTGGCTCCGGTTCGATGGCGGATCAGCGGTTCACGTACGATGCGGCTCAGAATCTGAGGGCGAATGCGTTTAAGCGCACGGGCTATTCGTTTGCTGGTTGGAATACGAAGGCTGATGGTAAGGGTACGGCTTATAAGGATAAGCAGTCGGTGAAGAACCTGACGGCGACGGCCAATGGCACGGTGACTTTGTATGCCCAGTGGACTGCGAATTCGTATACGGTGAAGTTCAATGCGAACAGTGGCTCCGGTTCGATGGCAAATCAGCGGTTCACGTACGATGCGGCTCAGAATCTGAGGGCGAATGCGTTTAAGCGCACGGGTTACACGTTTGCTGGTTGGAACACGAAGGCTGATGGCAAGGGTACGGCGTATAAGGATAAGCAGTCGGTGAAGAACCTGACGGCGACGGCCAATGGCACGGTGACCTTGTTTGCGCAGTGGAAGGCGAATGCGGACACGAACACGAATACGAAGTATACGGTGAAGTTCAATGCGAACGGCGGCACCGGTTCGATGGCCAACCAGCAGTTTACGTACAACGTGGCGCAGAACCTGACCGCGAACGCGTTCAAGCGCTCGGGTTACACGTTTGCTGGTTGGAATACGAGGGCTGATGGCAAGGGTACGGCGTATAAGGATAAGCAGTCGGTAAAGAATTTGACTGCGACGGCCAATGGCACGGTGACTTTGTATGCGCAGTGGACACGCTCGCAGTCGCAGTCGCAGGGTCGGATGGTTCGTTTGTCTGGCGATACGCGGTATGACACGATGAGCAGGATCGTTTCCCAGGCGTACACGGGCACTGCGAAGACGGTGATTGTGGCCAGTGGTGCGAATTATCCGGATGCGTTGTCTGCTTCTGGTTTGTCTGGTGTGTTGGATGCTCCGATTGTGTTGACTGATCCGAATGGTTTGTCTTCGCAGACTGCCGCGCAGCTCAAGCGGTTGAGGCCGTCGCGGATCATTATTGCGGGTGGTGCGAGTGCGGTGTCTGCGAATGTGGCTTCGCAGTTGAGGTCGTATGCGTCGAGTGTGACTCGTTTGGGTGGTCAGACGCGTTATGACACGTCGTATTTGCTTTATGAGCAGGGTGGCAAGTCGTGGGGTTCGACGGCGATTGTGGCGACTGGTGCCGGCTATGCGGATGCGTTGAGTGTGAGTTCGTATGCGTATGCGGGTAAGGCTCCGGTGTTCCTGTGCGACCCGGCTACCGGTTTGACTGCCAAGCAGCGCACTGCGCTGAGCAAGTTTAAGCGTGTGGTTGTGGTTGGTGGTGTGCAGGCTGTGCCCGCCAAGTACGTCTCCGGTCTGCCGGGAGTTACCCGTTTGGCTGGTCAGACGCGGTATGAGACGAGTGTGAATATCGCCAAGTGGACTCAGAAGAACGGCTTGGGCATGGATGGCGTGGTGTATGCGCGTGGCGACGATTACCCGGATGCGTTGGTCTCCGGCCCGTTGGCGGGTCGTAACAAGGCGCCGGTCTTGCTGGTGTCTGGCGGGGATAATTCGGCTGTGTCGTACTCGGCCGGTTTCAAGGGCAAGGTGAGCAAGGCCTATGTGGCTGGTGGCACCGCGGCCGTGAGCAAGGACACCGCCAACGCCCCGGCTGACGCCCTGGGCGTCAGCCGCCCGTAACCGCCTTGGGTTCCGGTTGCTATGGACAGCACAGTGTGCCGTCCATAGCAACCAACCGGGCGCGGTAGCGTCGCGAGCGTCGCATAAGACGTCGGGGGCTGTCAGCCTTAGGCTGACTGAGGGCGGTCCCGCCAAACACGTGCTTGGAGGGACCGTCCTCAGTCATGGCTGTGCCGTGACGCCTCCCGCCAGCGGGAGGTTACTCGTTTAGTATGCTGGGGGCATGCCCATGAACGCCCAATTGCTTGATAATGCTAAGTCCGACCGTGTGCGTCGGTTGGCAGACCTCACCCGCGCCAAAGGCCGGCGCAAAGCCGGTCGATTCCTGATCGAGGGACCACAGTCGGTGCGCGAGGCCGTGCGGTATCGCGCCGATGCGGTGTCGGATATCTATGTTGCTTCGGACGGGCAAGCGGGTGCCTCCGATGTATTGGAACGAATTATCCAAGAGGCGTTGCAGGCCGATAATGTGTATGTGCATCGTGCCACGCGCGAAGTGATGGATCACATCAGCACCGATGCCCAAGGCATTCTTGCCGTGGGGGAGCTCGATGCCATGCGTGCCGTTCAAACAAGGCTCGCGCTCACGCAAGGCTCGCGTATCGCCGCGTTCTGGCAGGTGCGCGACCCGGGCAACGCCGGCACGGTGATTCGTGCCGCCGACGCCGCCGGTTGCGACGCGGTGGTGTTCGTCGACGATTGCGTCGACATGTTCAATCCCAAGGTGATTCGCTCCACCGCCGGCTCATTGTTCCATCTGCCCGTGCTGACGGTGGGCACCGATGAGTTCTTCGCCATGATGGGGGAGCGGGGCCTTGGCGTATGGGCCGCCGACGTGTATGGCACTGAAACGCGCAAACCGGAAAGCCTGCCGGACGTGCTCGCTCGGCTGCGCGCCAATCCGACATCAGACGGCAACAGTTATGCAATGCTCTTCGGCAACGAGGCCCGCGGCCTGAGCGCCGACGTGCTCGCCCAGTGCCAGCGCATCATCTCCATCCCCCTCTACGGCAAAGCCGAATCCCTGAACCTCGCCACCTCCGCCGCCATCCTCCTCATGAGCCTGACCATGGCAAGTTCAGTTGCTTCCTGAGTTCACAAGCTCCGTGTTGCGTTGGCGGTCCTCGTCTCGCGCGCGATCGGCGAGCCAGACATTGACCACTGCATTGCGGCTGACCGCCAGTGTCTTTGCCTCGGAGTCGAGGCGTTCGATCAGCCACTCCGGCAGTGTGAGGTTCACTTTGCGTGTGCGCACGGCCTCCATGCGCACGGGGTGTTCCATGTCGAAGTATTCGCTCACATCCTCGCCATTGTCAAAAGCCTGATCGATATCTGTTGCCTTAACTGTTGCGTTCATATGTTGCCTCCTCTGTTGTTCGTGACCGACGTACCGAGATGATGCGTGTACGCCCGCCCCGAAGTGTGACGATAGCTGTCCAATGCTTGCCGTCGATGACACCGAGCACCAAGCTGCGATGGTCGTCGGTGCCGGGCTTCGTGTCGAACCACAGCGTTGGTGAATCCCAGAGCCGTTGGGCCTCATCGAAGTCAATGCCATGCTTGGCAAGGTTGGACAAACTCTTGTATGGGTCATATTCAAACTCCATTATACTCCTTTCTTATACCTAATGTGTATTTATTGAATACCTGTTTTGTGTAGATTGGTATGGGTGCCAAGACGACGTTGCCTTTGGCTGTTCATACGGTATGGGTGCGGGGTGTGCCAACGCAAGCTGTAGGGGGAATGTGGTCGAAGCCCCCGGGAATCTTCACAATTAGTGGGACATGGATGATTAGCTCTCGCCATATCTTCGAGCGAGGCTGGGGCGTGTTGTCATTGATGACGTAAAGACTTGGCCCAAGCGGCCCGGAGCGGTGTCATCGATGACAACACGCCCCAGCCTCGCGGTCAGCCATGATTCGTTGAATGTTCTCGGTCGAGTAGGCGTGGAAGAATGGCTGTTCGGTAAAGTGCTTGGAAACGCTATTGTTTCGAGGGAATAGAACGAAAGGCAAGTCGTGGCAGAGGGTATGGTATTCGACGCCCAAGCGGTGAGCGATGCGGTCGCCGAAGGTATCGCCAAAATCCAAAACGCCTCCAGCATGGAGGAACTGAAAGCCATCAAGGCGCAATACGCAGGCGGCGATTCGGCCATGACCCAGGCCAGCAAGGCCATCGGCTCCCTGCCTGCCGACCAGAAGAAGGAAGCCGGCAAGCTCATGGGCAAACTGCGCGCCGACTTCGGCCGCGCTTACGGCCCCAAGGAAAATGAGCTCAAGGCCGCCGAAGAAGCCGCCGCGCTCGCCGCCGAAACCGTGGACATGACGTTGCCCGTCAACCGCAAGCCCTTGGGCGCGCGTCACCCGCTGGCCAAGCTGATGGAAGATGTCGAGGACTTCTTCGTCTCGATGGGCTGGCAGATTTCCACCGGCCCCGAAGTGGAAAGCGAATGGTATAACTTTGACGCGCTGAACTTCGGCCCCGACCATCCGGCCCGCCAGATGCAAGATACCTTCTACGTCAAGGGCAACCAGGCCAAAGACGCCGCCGGCTTCGTCGGAAGCAACATGGTGGTGCGTACGCAAACCTCGTCCGACCAAGTGCGCGCCCTGCTCACACGCGGCGTGCCGCTGTATATCGCCAGCCCCGGCCGTGTGTTCCGCACCGACGAACTCGACGCCACGCACACCCCGGTGTTCCACCAGTGCGAGGCGCTCGCCGTCGACAGGAACCTCACCATGGCCGATCTGAAGGGCGTGCTCGACAAGCTCGCCGTTGCCATGTTCGGCCCCGAGGCCAAGACGCGCCTTCGCCCCAGCTACTTCCCGTTTACCGAGCCGAGCGCCGAACTCGACCTGTGGTTCCCCGACAAGAAGGGCGGCCCCGGCTGGCTCGAATGGGGCGGTTGCGGCATGGTGAACCCGAATGTCCTGAAGTCCGCCGGCCTCGACCCGGAGGAATACACCGGTTTTGCGTTCGGTGTGGGAATGGAACGCACGCTGCTGCTGCGCAGTGACATCAACGATATGCACGACCTGGTCGAAGGTGACGTGCGTTTCGCCGAACAGTTTGTGATGGGGGAGTGATTGCCAATGCCTATGGTTGATATCGATTGGCTCAAGGATCACGTCGAGGTGCCTGAGGGTCTGACGTATGAACAGCTTGCCAAGGATTTGGTGAAGGTCGGCCTGGAAGAGGAGGAGATCCACACCTCGCAGGTCACCGGCCCGATCGTGGTCGGCTACGTGGTGGACGCCACGCCCGAGCCGCAGAAGAACGGCAAAACCATCAACTGGTGCCATGTGGACGTGGGCGAGCAATACAACGAGACCGACGAGAACGGCAACAAGGTGCCGCGCGGCATCGTGTGCGGCGCGCCGAACATGGCCGCCGGCGAGAAAGTGGTCGTCACGCTTCCGGGCGCGGTGTTGCCCGGCGATTTCAAAATCGAGCCGCGCAAGACCTACGGCCACATCTCCAACGGCATGTGCGCCTCCGAGCGCGAGCTGGGGTTGGGCGACGACCACAACGGCATCATCCTGCTGCGTCACTATGGTTTCACCGAAGCGGAATACGAGGCGTTGAAGCCCGGCGACGACGCGATGCATCTGCTGCATCTCAATCAGCCGCTGCTGGAAATCAACATCACGCCGGATCGCGGCTACACGCTGTCGTATCGCGGCGTGGCGCGCGAATACCATCATTCCACCGGCGCGCAGTTCGTCGACCCGGCCGAAACGTTGAACGAGAAAGCACCGACCGCGATTGCCGAGGGTGCCGGTGCCGCAACCGACATCGAGGTGTGCATCGAGGACGACAATCCGATTCACGGTGTGCCCGGTTGCGACCGTTATTACGCGCGCGCCGTGCGCAGTTTCGACCCGTCCGCCCGCACCCCCAGCTGGATGCGCCGCCGTCTGATTCGCGCGGGCATGCGTTCGATTTCCCTGGCTGTGGATGTCACCAATTACGTGATGCTCGACCTTGGCCAGCCCATGCACGCCTACGATTTGGACAAGCTCGAAGGCCCGATTGTGGTGCGTCGCGCCAAAGCAGGCGAAAAACTCACCACGCTGGACGGCAAGGAGCATGCGTTAAGCGAAGAGGATCTGCTCATCACCGATTCACCGAACGGCGAGCGTTCCTCGCGCATCCTCGGCTTGGCTGGCGTGATGGGCGGCCTGTATGGCGAAGTTACCGCCGAAACGAAGAACATTCTGCTGGAGGCCGCGCATTTCGATCAGGTGTCGATTGCGCGTTCCTCCCGCCGCCACAAGATCCCCTCCGAAGCGTCCCGTCGCTTCGAGCGCGGTGTGGATAACCAGCTGCAGCCCGCCGCCGCCGAAATGTGCGCCGAACTCATGGCGAAATACGGCAACGGCGAACCCAGCGAAACCCCTGCGGATGTCAACCGCACGGCTCACCGCCCGGCCATCCATTTCAAGGCGAGCGAGGTGGCGCGCGTGGCCGGTCTCGACACTGACGTGAACACCATCTCCGACATCCTCACCGACATTGGTTGCATGGTGGCTGGCGGCGGCAATGGCGAGTTTTCCGTCACCGCGCCTTCTTGGCGCCCCGATTTGAACGAGCCGTGCGATTTGGTCGAAGAGATCGCCCGTTTGGTGGGCTACGACGAGATTCCCGTGCACGTGCCCCCCGCACCGGTCGAGGGCGAGGTCGGTTTGACGGCCGACCAGTTGCGCCGCCGCCGTGTGGCCGACGAACTGGCCGAATACGGCATGGTGGAAGCGCTGAGCTATCCCTTCGTCGGTGACGAGGATTACAAGGCGTTTGGCTACGATCCCGAGGCCGTCAAGCGCGTGAGCGTCGAGATCGCCAATCCTCTGTATGGCGATCGGCCTTACTTGCGCCGCGAGGTGTTGCTTACGCTTGCCACCACTGTGCAGCGCAATATTCGTCGCGGCTTGGAGAACGTGTCGCTGTACGAGCTGGGGCATGTCTATCTGTGGGATCCGGCTGCTCCCGCGATTCCGGCTTTGCCTGGCGGGGTGAAGCCTACGGACGAGCAGCTCGCCGCGCTCGACGCCGGCCTTCCCGACCAGCCCGAGCATGTGGCCGGCATTCTCACCGGCTTGGCTGAACACTCCGGTTGGATGGGCGGCAAGCGCGAGGTCGATTGGTCGGATGCCGTCGAAGCGGTGCACCGCATCGCCGATCGGCTTGGTGCCGCCATCGAGCTGAACCAGCCTGCTGCCGCACAGGTGCCCGCGCAGTGGCATCCCGGGCGTTTCGCCTATGTGGATGCGGCCGGCAAGCATGTTGGCATGGTGGGCGAGTTCCATCCGCATGTGAACGAGGCGCTGGGCTTGCCCGCGCATTCCGCCGCATTCGAACTGAACCTGACCGACCTGTTCGCCACGTTGGACGGCAATCCGGTGCAAGCCAAGCCGATCTCCACGTTCCCGCCCGTCAAGCAGGATCTCGCCTTCACGGTGGACAGCACGGTGAGCGCGGGTCAGCTGGAGAGCGTCGTGCGCGAAGCGGCCGGCCAGGATTTGGAATCCATCGAACTGTTCGATGTATTCACCGGCGAGCAGGTGGGCGAAGGCAAGAAGTCGCTGGCCTTCGCGGTGGTGTTCCGTTCGCCTTCGAAGACCTTAGGTTCCGACGACAGCGAGGCGATTCGCGCCCGCATCGTCGAGGCGGCTGGCCGTTTGGGTGCGCAGTTGCGCGCATAAGCTAAGTAGCGGAAAGGCAATGATGGACGACGCTCAACGTGACGGCTCGCCGCAGCAGCAACCCGAATACGGCCAGTTCAAGCAACCCGAATACGGTGCCATGGCCGGCCAATACCCCGGCTATGACCCGTACCTGTACGGCAAGTCGGAGGGCGAAGAGACGGATGCCACGAACGCCCAGCAGTCCGCATGGAATGCGCCGAATGCCCAGCCGGCAGTCAACGGGCAATCCGGGCTCAATGGTCAGGTGCCCATACCTAATGGACAGCCCGTCAATGGCCAACCCGTGAACGGCCAGCCAAACAACCCATACCCCAACGGCCCATGGCAGCAGCAGGGCCAGCTCCAGCCAATCAATCTGGACGACCCCAACCAGAACCCGCTGTATGGCCGCTGGGATCCCTATGCGATTGTCGCTTTCGTCTGCTCGGTGGCGTTCTCACTGCCCCTGCTCCCCGCGTTGATTGGCGGCTTGGCGATTTGGCGCACCAAAACCTTCCATATGAAGGGGCGCGGCCTGGCCATCGCAGCCGTCATCATCAACATCCTCACCACCATCCTGCAAATCTGGATGTGGGTCAACGGCATCTCCGTCTTCGACCTGTACTCTCAGCTGTACAGTTCCATGTATGGCTCCGGCTCCGGTTCCTCCGGCAATTCCGGCACCTTTTCCGCCTGACGCCTAGGGGGTATTCTTCGATACACTCGTGGCCGATTCCACGTGGCTCGCAAGCAAAGTCCGCTATGCGGTGTACTCTGCTGACTTTGCGTGAGGTGTGTCATATTGCGGGCATGCCGCTACAAGGAAGAGCGCCCGCATAGGCATATGGTGGCCATGCCGGCGTTTCCTTCAGGAACAGTTACGTACATAAGCGAGCGATAAGGAACGTCCATTGGCTGAGGCTAAGACGAACACCACCATGACCAACGCACGCGCCGACAGCCACGACATCGAGCTGCACAAGGCGTCGGATCGCGTGAACTTCGGTTCCATCAAGGAACCCATCGATGTGCCCTACCTGCTGGGCGTGCAGACCGACAGCTTCGATTGGCTGATCGGCGCCGACCGCTGGAAGCAGCGCGTCGAAGAAGACGAGAAGAACGGCACCATCACCACGCCGCATATCTCCGGCCTCGATGAGGTCTTCAACGAAATCTCCCCGATTGAGAACTTCGCGCAGACCATGTCGCTGACCTTCTCCGATCCGTACTTCGAGGAACCGCGCCACACGGTGCAGGAGTGCAAGGAGAAGGATTACACCTACTCCGCGCCGCTGTATGTCAACGCCGAATTCGAGAACGGCGAAACCGGCGAAATCAAGTCCCAGACGGTGTTCATGGGCGACTTCCCGCTGCAGACCCCGCACGGCACCTTCATCATCGGCGGCACCGAGCGTGTGATCGTCTCGCAGCTGGTGCGTTCGCCGGGCGTCTACTTTGATCGCCAGCAGGATCGCAATTCCGATAAGGATGTCTTCGGCGCGAAGATCATCCCGAGCCGCGGTGCCTGGCTGGAATTCGAGATCGACAAGAAGGACCAGCCGCAGGTGCGCGTGGATCGCAAGCGCAAGCAGTCCGCCATCGTGTTCCTCATGGCCATCGGCATGACCAAGTCCGAAATCGCCAAGGCGTTCAAGGACTATCCGCTGGTGCTTGACGCCCTTGAAAAGGAGACCATCCAGACTCAGGACGAGGCGCTGGTCGATCTGTACCGCAAGATCCGTCCGGCCGATACCCCCACTCCCGAAGCCGGCAAGAACCTGCTCGATTCCTTCTATTTCAACACCAAGCGTTACGACTTGGCTCGCGTGGGTCGCTACAAGATCGACCGCAAGCTGGGCTTGGAAACCGATATCAACGATCGCTCGCTGTCGCACGACGACATTGTGGCCACAATCAAGTATCTGGTCAACCTGCACGACGGCAAGTCCACTTTCTCGGGCATGCGCGACGGCAAGGAGGTCGATCTGCGCGTGGACGTGGACGATATCGACCACTTCGGCAACCGCCGCATCCGTCAGGTCGGCGAGCTGATTCAGAACCAGCTGCGCACCGGCCTGAGCCGCATGGAGCGCGTGGTGCGCGAACGCATGACCACCCAGGACGCCGAGGCCATCACCCCGCAGTCCCTGATCAACATCCGCCCGGTGAACGCCACCATCAAGGAGTTCTTCGGCACTTCCCAGCTGAGCCAGTTCATGGATCAGAACAACCCGCTGTCGGGCGTGACGAACAAGCGCCGTCTCTCCGCGCTGGGCCCCGGTGGTCTGTCGCGCGACCGCGCCTCGATGGAAGTGCGCGACGTGCACCCGTCCCACTTCGGCCGCATGTGCCCGATCGAGTCCCCTGAAGGCCCGAACATCGGTCTGATCGGCTCTCTGGCCACCTTTGGCCGCGTGAATCCGTTCGGCTTCATCGAGACGCCGTACCGCAAGGTAGTGGACGGCCATGTGACCGACGAAGTTGAATACATGACCGCCGACAGGGATCTCGACCACGTGATTGCCCAGGCCAACCAGGAGCTTGACAGCAAGGGCAACTTCGTCAAGTCCGAAGCCCTTGCCCGCGTGGGTGAGGAAGAGGCCGTCGATGTGCCGGTCAGCCAGGTCGACTACATGGATGTTTCCCCGCGTCAGATGACGTCGCTGGGTGCCTCGCTGATTCCGTTCCTGGAGCACGACGAGGGCCACCGCGCACTGATGGGCACCAACATGCAGCGCCAGGCCGTGCCGCTGATCGAATCCGAGCGCCCGCTAGTGGGCACCGGTTCCGAATGGCGCGCCGCGAACGATTCCGGTGATGTCATCATTGCCGAGAAGGACGGCGTGGTCACCTACGTGTCCGCCGACATGATCCGCGTGATGAACGACGACGGCACCACCAACTCCTACAAGCTGGCCAAGTTCCAGCGTTCCAACCAGACCACCTGCTACAACCAGCGTCCGCTCATCCACGATGGCGAGCGTGTCGAGGCAGGCAGCGTCTTGGCCGACGGCCCGGCCATCGAAAAGGGCGAGTTGGCCCTCGGCAAGAACCTGCTTATCGCGTTCATGCCTTGGAACGGCTACAACTACGAGGACGCCGTCATCCTCTCGCAGCGCCTTGTGCAGGACGACACCCTGAGCTCCATCCACATCGAGGAATACGAGATCGACGCGCGCGAAACCAAGCTGGGCGCCGAAGAGATCACCCGCGACCTGCCGAACGTCGGCGAGGACGCGGTGGCCAACCTCGACGAGCGCGGCATCATCCGCATCGGTGCCGAGGTCGAAGCCGGCGACATCTTGGTGGGCAAGGTCACCCCGAAGGGCGAAACCGAGCTGACGCCGGAAGAGCGCCTGCTGCGCGCCATCTTTGGCGAAAAGAGCCGCGAGGTGCGCGACACCTCGCTGCGCGTGCCCCACGGCGAGACCGGCACCGTTATCGGCATCAAGGAGATCACCCGCGAGGATGCCGAGGAGGACGGCGACGAGCTGCCCAACGGCGTCAACCAGATGATTCGCGTGTATATCGCCCAGCACCGCAAGATCACGGTGGGCGACAAGCTCTCCGGTCGACACGGCAACAAGGGCTGCATCTCGCGCATCCTGCCCGAAGAGGACATGCCGTTCCTAGCGGACGGCACCCCGGTCGACATCATGTTGAACCCGCTGGGCGTGCCTTCGCGAATGAACTTGGGCCAGGTGCTGGAACTGCACCTCGGCTGGATCGCCCACGCCGGCTGGGACATTTCCCTCGACCCGAATGTGGAGGCCAAGTGGAAGAAGCTTGTGCCGCAGGGTGCCGAGAAGGCCGAGCCGGGCACCCCGGTGGCCACCCCGGTGTTCGATGGCGTCAAGCCCGATGTCATCAAGGGGCTGCTGTCCACCACGCTGCCGAACCGCGACGGCGACCGTCTGGTCGGCTCCGATGGCAAGGCCACGCTGTATGACGGCCGCACCGGCGAACCGTTCTCTCGTCCGATTTCGGTGGGCTACATGTACATGCTCAAGCTTCACCACCTCGTGGACGACAAGATCCACGCGCGTTCCACCGGCCCGTACTCGATGATCACCCAGCAGCCGTTGGGCGGCAAGGCCCAGTTCGGCGGCCAGCGCTTCGGCGAGATGGAGGTGTGGGCCCTTGAGGCCTACGGTGCCGCCTACACGCTGCACGAGATGATGACCACCAAGTCCGATGACGTCGACGGCCGCGTCCGCGTCTACGGTGCCATCGTCAAGGGCGAGAACCTGCCGCCGGCAGGCATCCCCGAGTCCTTCAAGGTGCTGTTGAAGGAAATGCAGTCCCTGTCCCTGAACGTCGAAGTGCTCAACGCCGAAGGCGTGGCCATCGACATGAAGGACGAAGAGGACGATCCCGTCAGCGCTTCCGACGACCTCGGCTTCAACATCGGCGCCCGCCCGGACGCGGCCGCCAAGGAAGACCAGAGCGTCAGCGAACCCGAATACCAGTGATAGCGCGACAATAGCGAACGGAAGATACGGAAGATAAGGACAACACAGTGCTGGACGTCAACGCATTTGACAAGCTGAGGATCGGCCTGGCCACCGCGGACGATATTCGCGGCTGGAGCCACGGCGAGGTCAAGAAGCCTGAAACCATCAACTACCGCACCCTGAAGCCCGAGAAGGACGGTCTGTTCGGCGAGCAGATCTTCGGTCCGACCCGCGACTGGGAGTGCGCCTGCGGCAAATACAAGCGCGTGCGCTTCAAGGGCATCGTGTGCGAACGATGCGGCGTGGAAGTCACCCGCTCCCGTGTGCGTCGTGAACGCATGGGCCATATCGAGCTGGCCGCCCCGGTGACGCACATCTGGTTCTTCAAGGGTGTGCCTTCGCGCTTGGGCTACATGCTCAACGTGACTCCCAAGGAGCTGGAGAAGGTCATTTATTTCGCCTCCTACATGGTCACCGCCGTCAACGAGGAGCAGCGCCATCAGGATCTGCCCGACCTGCAGGACGAGTTCGACAACGACATCTCCATCTTCGAAAAGCGCCGCGATAACGAAATCGAAGAGCGCGCCAAGAAGGTCGAATCCGATCTGGCCGAGCTTGAGTCCGAAGGCGACGCCAAGGGCAGCGCCAAGGCCAAGCTGCGCAACTCCGCCGAGCGCGAAATGGCGGCCATCCGCCAACGCTACGACGATCAGATCGCGCGTGTGACCGCCGTGTTCGACAGGTTCAAGAAGCTCAGCCCGGGCGATATCATCGACGACGTGGATCTGTGGCGCGAAATGCAGGATCGTTACGAGGATTACTTCGAAGGGTCCATGGGTGCCGAGGCCATCAAGAAGCGCTTGCAGTCGCTTGACCTCAAATCCATCGCCGCCGAGCTCAAGGAGGAAATCAAGGAAGCCTCCGAGCAGCGCAAGACCAAGGCCCTGAAGCGCCTGAAGGTCGTCAACGCCTTCCTGACCACCGGCAACAAGCCGGAGTCCATGGTGCTCGACGTCATTCCGGTCATTCCGCCGGATCTGCGCCCGATGGTTCAGCTCGACGGCGGCCGTTTCGCCACCTCCGATCTGAACGACCTGTATCGTCGCGTGATCAACCGCAACAACCGTCTGAAGCGACTGATCGAACTCGGCGCTCCCGAGATCATGCTCAACAACGAGAAGCGCATGCTGCAGGAAGCCGTCGATTCGCTGTTCGACAATGGCCGCCGCGGCCGTCCGGTCACCGGTGCCTCGAACCGCCCGCTGAAGTCCCTGAGCGACATGCTCAAGGGCAAGCAGGGCCGCTTCCGTCAGAACCTGCTCGGCAAGCGTGTGGATTACTCGGGCCGTTCGGTGATCGTGGTCGGCCCCGAACTGCGCATGCACCAGTGCGGTCTGCCCAAGCCGATGGCTCTGGAGCTGTTCAAGCCGTTCGTCATCAAGCGTCTGGTGGATCAGGGCTTTGCGCAGAACATGAAGAGCGCCAAGCGTTTGGTCGATCGTGGCGACTCCGAGGTGTGGGGCGTGCTCGAAGAGGTCATCTCCGAGCATCCGGTGCTGCTGAACCGTGCGCCTACGCTGCACCGTCTGGGCATCCAGGCCTTCGAGCCGATTCTGGTGGAAGGCAAGGCCATTCACCTGCCGCCGCTGGCTTGCGCCGCCTTCAACGCCGACTTCGACGGCGACCAGATGGCAGTGCACCTGCCGCTGAGCGCCGAGGCCCAGGCCGAAGCCCGCTCGCTGATGATGGCCTCCGACAATATCTTGAAGCCCGCCGACGGCCACACCGTCACCATGCCGAGCCAGGATATGATTCTGGGCCTGTATTACCTGTCCACCGTCGCCGAGGGCGCGAAGGGCCAGGGTCGCATATTCTCGTCGCTGGCCGAGGCCGAAATGGCGCTCGACCTGCATGAGATCGACATGCAGGCCAAGGTGCTCATCCGCATGCCCGCCGACTTCGTGTTGCCGGAAGGCTGGGAGCCGGGCGAGATCAAGGTCGTTGACCCGAACGGGCGTGACGATCTCGATGTCGTCAAGGAAGAGCGTTTCCAGGACGGCACCGTGCTGTTCGCCACATCCTATGGCCGCGTGCTGTTCAACGAGACGCTGCCCGTCGACTATCCGTTCGTCAACGAACCGGTCGGCAAGAAGCAGCTGTCCAAGATCGTCGATGACATCGCCACGCGCTATTCCACCGCGCAGGTGGCCGCCTCGCTGGACGCCCTGAAGGACATGGGCTTCACCCGCGCGCCGTGGTCCGGTGTCTCGTTCGCGTTCTCCGACGTTATCGAGCCGGCGGAGCGCGACAAGTACATCACCAAGTACGAGGACGAGGCCGCCAAGGTCAACGAAAACTACGAGATGGGCTTGATGACGGAGGACGAACGCCGTCAGGAGCTCGTCGATCTGTGGACCAAGTGCACCGCCGAGGTGTCCGAAGCCGTCGAGAAGGACTTCGACCCGGCGAACAACCTCGCCATCATCGTGCAGTCCGGCGCACGAGGCAACATGATGCAGATCAACCAGATCGCCGGCATGCGAGGCCTCGTGGCCAACCCGAAGGGCGAGATCATCCCCCGACCGGTGAAGTCCAACTACCGCGACGGCCTGTCGGTGCTGGAGTACTTCATCTCCCAGCACGGTGCCCGCAAGGGTCTGGCCGATACCGCACTTCGTACCGCCGAATCGGGCTACTTGACCCGTCGTCTGGTGGACGTCTCCCAGGACGTCATCGTGCGCGAAGAGGACTGCGGCACCACCGCGGGCATTGACGTGCGCGTGGCCGAGCGTGATGCCGACGGCAATTTCGTGCTCGTCAAGAATGCTGACGGCGGCCCCTACTCCCGTCTGCTCGCTGAAGATGTGCTCGACCCGAAGTCCAAGACGGAGAAGACGCTGTACAAGCGCGGCGACGCACTGTCGATGGCTGTGCTGGACGACTTGGTTGCCCACGGCGTCGAGTTCGTCAAGTGCCGTTCCGTGCTGTCGTGCGAGTCGAAGCGCGGCGTGTGCGCCAAGTGCTACGGCTGGTCGATGGCCACCAACAAGCTGGTGGATGTCGGCGAAACCGTCGGCATCGTGGCCGCCCAGTCCATCGGCGAGCCTGGTACCCAGCTGACGCTGCGTTCCTTCCACTCCGGTGGCGTCGCTTCGGCCTCCGATATCACCCAGGGTCTGCCCCGTGTCACCGAGTTGTTCGAAGCTCGTACGCCGAAGGGCGAATCCCCGATTGTCGAGTTCGCCGGCACCGTCAAGGTCAGCGAGAATGATCGCGGCCGTCAGGTGATTCTCACCCCGGATTCCGATTCCGGCGCTCCCGCGGAGAATGGCGAAATCAAGCCGATCACCTACATGGTGTCGCGCCGCGTGCCGCTGCTGGTCAAGGACGGCGAGCACGTTGCCGCCGGCACCCAGCTGGTCGAGGGTTCCGTCGATCCGAAGAAGATCCTGCGTGTGCTCAACAAGCGCGCCGCTCAGATGAACATCGTGGAAGAGGTGCACAACGTGTACCGCTCCCAGGGCGTGGATATTCACGACAAGCACATCGAGGTCATCGTGCACCAGATGAGCCGCCGCATCACCGTGATCGACTCCGGCGACACCGAGCTGCTGCCGGGCGAGCTGGTTGATCAGCAGCAGTTCCGCGCGGTGAACAAGGCCGCCGTCAAGGAAGGCAAGAAACCCGCCGTGGGCCGTCAGGAGCTCATGGGCATCACCAAGGCGTCGCTGGCCACCGATTCGTGGCTGTCCGCCGCGTCCTTCCAGGAGACGACCCGCGTGCTCACCGACGCCGCGCTGAATGCGAAGGTCGACGACCTGAAGGGCCTGAAGGAGAATGTCATCATCGGCAAGCTCATCCCGGCAGGCACCGGTTTGGCCCGCTACCGCAACGCGGTGGTCGAGCCCGACAAGGCCATCCGCGACACCATCTATCCGAACTTCGGCCTTGGTGGTGACATTGGCAGTGAAGGTGCCGACTTCGGCGAAGGCGACATGGGCGATGTGGACTTCTCCCACATCGACTTCGGCGATCTGAAGCTCGGCGACGATTTCAACCCGGATGACTTCCTCAACGACGAAGGCGGCACCGCCGGCTTCGGTGAGGACATCGACTGACACGCCAAGGCTAGCGTCTGACTAACAATTCGGCCCGGAACCCTTGAAAGGTTCCGGGCCGAATCATTGATGAATCCACAAAGACAGTGGTTCTTCGTTGCGGTTTGGCGACTCTAGTGGGACTTTGCAATCATGGCAGCCATGTTGTGCAGTGGTTTTTATTCGGCGTGCCACTGTTCCAGTTCGGGCCAGCTTTGTGCGACCTGTCCGATTTTCTTCTTTCGCAGCAGAAAAACCGCAATTAAGGTTTCGACAACAGCCATCGCATAAGGAAACAGACTTGGCCCGCCTACCATGCTAAGCGCCGAGGAAGTGGTGACACCACCAAGCCAGATGACTGATGATGCCATGATGTCATGGAGTGCATGAACAAGTGCAACAACCCATATGTTGCCCGCTCGGAAATAAATTGCCGCATAGAGAATGCCGCCACCTGCGGCTGAGACGACTTGCCCCATCACATACACAGGGCTGGCAACAAAGAGGTTGATGGTGTGGGTGACGCCAAACATCACACCCGAGATGATGACCGCTTTCCAGATGGCGTCGCGACTTGTGCCGAAATGCTCAAGCAGCGTCTCCGCCACGATGCCGCGAAGCGTCATCTCTTCGGTGATTCCTACGAAAAGGAAGCTTATGAGGGTGGCCACGGACGCTGCGTCAAAAACAGGATGCGTGCCCAGCTTTTGTTCCATTTCAGCGGCGCCTACCTGGAACATGGTCACAAAGGCAACGATACCGAGGCAAGAGACGCTCAGCGGCACCGCGGCAACTGCGAGCCCTCTGAAAAATCCTGCCCCCTTCTTTCCCACGATTGCAAGGCGGTCGGTCGCCCACAATATGAGGAAGGCAATGACAAGAACAAGGCCATCGCAGAAAATGGTGCTCACGCCATCTTCCATACGGTCGCTGAGGCCAATGCGCCCCAGTGTGTTTCTTTCGATGAATCCGGCGCATTTGAGCCCGATGACCCAGCACACGACAACCACGCCCAGACAAAACAGAATCGAGTGCTTTCGCCTGAATGCTTTAAGCATATTCATTTACCCCTTTTGTAAACGATTTACGTTGATTGATTGTAAGTTAGATAGCTGACGCAACAAACAAAATAGAGTCTTGCAGGGGGGGGCAGCGTTTTGGTCAACTTGGCGTGGAATATCCGTTTTTCTCCTTTTGTAACGAAAGGGGATTGGTAGGCACTGCGTCGGGACCGTGGGGGTAATATACAGGGTGGTAAAGTGCCCCCTACAGTCGTCGGAAATGAGTTGTATCATGACCCAGAAACCGCAACTAGCATCTATCGCCAAAAAGATTCTCACCGCATTGCTCGCCCTAGCGATGTTTTGTCCACTGATGCTCATCACGGATACGCAGGCGGAAGCACGCCCGGACAGCACTGCGGATTCACAAGCCACCACGACGCGAGATCAAATGCTCCAGGACGTGAGCGCGGTGGAAGAATTTGCGCAATCGCAGGTTGACACCAACTTAACCGAAAGCGACGAAAACAAGAAGGTCGAAAACAACAATAAGGCGACCGAGGGGACGACTCAGGGCAACAACGAATCGTCGGCAAACAGCAATAACGGTGACAACGGCAATAGCAATAGCGGCAACACTGACAGTAACAGCAATAACAGCGGCAACAGCGACAATAGTAGCAACAGCAATAACGACGGCAATAATAACGGTAATAGCAATAACAGTAACAGCGGCGACAGCAATAGCAGCGACAGCAATAACGGCAGTAACAGCGGCAGCGACAATACCAATGGCTCGTCCAACGGCACGGACAACTCAAGCGAGAGCAAAGACAGCTCCAATGGGACGACCGATTCCGAAAATGTCAACGCCAATGGTTCCTACGACAGCAAATACAGCGACATGACCGGCAGTGACCAAGCGGCGGAGGAGACGAAAAAGCAGGTTCAGGAGTCCAAAGTCAACCCCGTCACCAGCGTCAATGCGGACGGCACTGTTTCAAAAACAGTCTTGAACCCCATGAACGAGCTTGCGTTCGTTCAAAATGCCGAAGGCAAGAGCGATTCGGTTGTGTACGACACCTACTTAAGCCAGCAGAGGAAATACAACGGTGGAGTGACGCTCAACCGCACGCCCTTCGCCGATGAAGGCATGACATACAGCGAGACTTTTTATGGCAAGCAGGTCAGCCATTATAAATCCGACTTTGGAACGGGCGATGTGTATGATCAGGACATTTCGTATGCCAACATTCGCGCAGTCGCTTTTAATCCGCATAAAGACCGTTCCCGCAAGGATTGCGTGGTGTACGTGGCGGTGAACCCCCAAGGCAAGGATGACGCGGAATTCATCACTTGGATGTACGATTACACCGCCAAACAGCGCTCGGCCAACCTGTCTTTGGGCACGGTGCATTGGCAAAACGTCAAGAGCCAAACCTACTCATCCGAGTTCCTGAACTTCATGGCAATCACCGCCGGGAATTACTACGGTAAGGGATACGAGACCTCCGTCGTGTATTTCCCCGGACATGGAAGCAGCACATTTGATGACATGGGGCTTTTTGAGATCGATTGGTCCGACATGGGCAACCCCAAGAAAACGGCCATCTCCGACAGTGCGATTCACCCGGATTACAAGACGGCGCTCAATAGGGGCTGGCAAGACAGCAGCCTGGTCTACGACAAGCTCACCTGCACGCTTGACTCGGGGGACGTGAACGGCGATGGGCTCGACGATCTGGCGGTTGTCACATCCATGCCAAACCCCAGCAACATGGATCGCTCGAATATGCGCAGATTCGAGCCGTATCTTTCCGTTTGCTACGGAACGAGCAATGGCGACGCCGGAACGATCCTCAACAAGGCAAATGGCCAATACGTCTGTGATAATGGCGGCAAGGCCAAGGACAATCATTATTATTGGGCAACCATAAGAAACCCCGGGCTCGCCATCGGGGACGCCGACGGAGACGATGTGGGCGAAATCACCCTGGCCGGAAATAAATGGTTTATTAAAGGCGTGGAAGGCGTTTCCAACCCGGCGGGATACACCGCCACTGATGACCCGTGGGATGGTTCTCGTTTAAATAAGTATGTCGTCGCAACGTATCGTGCGACCGATAACAAACTCCAGACCATTGAATTCAACAGTGACTTGAACTCAAATGCCTGGAAAGAGGCTGGAACTTACGAGAATGACAGGATCCAAGCGCGTTGCGGTGTGCAATATTTCAAGGTCAATGGCAACCACAAGCCTGAAGCGCTCTACATTGACGGAAATGTGTACAGAATGAGTGCAAACTCAGGAAAAGTCGACACCAGTTGGGTATACACCCCGGAATATTTCCAGCACTCAGACAAGCAAACGACATCGGATTGCCTCATCACCAACGTCTATACACGATCTGTCGTCGCCGGAAACTTCGACAAAAACCTGAACGGGCGCGAGCAGCTCATGATTTTGCTTGGGTTCAAGCGCAACGGCATGCACGAAGAGTCGATTTCCGCTATGACGATTGGTGGGGAATATGACCAGGACGTTAAGGATAACGACGGCACCATCAAGGAATTCAAGGACGCAACCGGCTTCTACTACAACGACATGTATAACCACGACACATATACATGCAACAAGATGAATTCCAATGTCGAGGACAGGTTCAGCTCTGAAATCGTCTGCATCGACATCGGAAAGGATGGCGTGGAGATAAGCTACGACGACGTGGATCTGGCATATACCGAGCCCGAGGTGCAGGCCGTCCTGCAGGCCGCGCCAACGTTTGCGGACGCCAACCAGACTAACGGCATGACGACCTATTCCACAACATTGTCATACAGTGCCATCACCGACTCCTATGAATGGAATCACACTTGGGGCGCGGGGTTTGCGGGAACCATCAGCTTGGAGGCTGGAGAAGGTTCAATTATGGAGAATATTATCCCAGCTGGCACAATTTCATGGCGTGTCGGATGGGTTGGCAATTGGTCAAGCGGCTGGACGAAGTCGCGGCAAACAACATACACGCAAAGTTTCACGGCAACGCGAGTGACCAATGTCGTATTGCGGCGAATACCAACGTATCTGTACAAGTACAAAATCCTTAATGCCAAGGAAGGCACTAATGATGTGATGACTTGCGTGGTTCCCGGAGCGCCATATTACGTGCAGTATTCCGTGGACGACTACAACAAATTCGTGGATCAATATAACGCCGCGCTAGCCGAGCGCAGGAAAACGCAGGATCTGTCCAACACAAACGAGCTGACCAAAATCGAAGAAGCGTCGCTCCTGAACAACGTTGGCAACCCGTGGTCCTATGCGTCAAAACTCGGCGGCACCAACATCATTGACGACAACTGGGTCCACAAAGATACGACAGGCAAGGCTCAATCAGGAAACTGGAGCTCAGATGCCACATGGTTCAGGTATGGAAAATCCGCTGGAAGCGAGACGATTTCCATTTCGCGCGGCGCCGCAACGGAATATCATTGGAAGACGATGAACGGCTGGTCAAGCGACCTTTCCGTCCAAGGCGGAAACAAGATTGTGCAGGTCGGCTTCTATTTCAGTCAACAGCAGACCTACGGTTGGTCGGGCGGCGACACCAAAACCGAGAGTTCCGGCAACTCTGGAATGGTCTACAACATGGACAAAGCGGCGCTTCTTGCGAACAAGGCGAATGCCGATGACACGTTGAATGCGTATGGATTCTCATGGGCATTTGCCGGAGGCAACATTCAAGTCGCGAAGAAGAGCAACGGAGATGCCGTGTCCGTGCCACTGCTGCACTACATCTTAAAGGGTGTCACGGCACCGCCTGCCGCAGTCAGCATGCAGGAGGCCAGCTATAAAAAGCAGTCAGATGGCTCAACGCAGGTGACATTGAAGTGGAAGCTGCCAACGGATGACCACTCCGGCAGGCAATTCTTCACTAACGACCAGTTGCAGTACAGCGTCTACCAGCGCGATGGGCGCACCATGGGCGATTGGACGCAGGTGACCGACAAGCCGGTTACCGTTAGCGCGGGCTCGGATGGGGTCTTGTCCTACACATTCACGGCGGATAGTACAACCACCCAGACAGGCTCAATGATGTACTACTCTGTGCGTTGTTCGCAGCGTAAGGGTAGTCAGGCTGGTGTGGAGAGCGTGAATCCGACCCCGATTCTGCTGCTGTACACCGGTAACGACACTTCGGGTGCGAAGACAGGCGCGAATAGCACTAGCACTAGCACTAGCAAGACCGGCACTGACAATAATGACAAGACTGGCAAGACTGACGACGCGGGTAAGACGGGCGATACCGGCAAAACCGATGACACCGGCAAAACCGGCGACACTGGCAAGACTGATGACACTGGCAAAACCGGCGACACGGGTAAGACCGATGACACGGGTAAGACCGACACCGGCAATACGGGCGACACCGGTAAGACTGACGACACCGGTAAGACCAACAACACCGGCACCAACACAACCTCACAAAGCAACAGCGAGAGAGACAGTCTTAATGCTTTCCAGCTTGCCCTTAAAAACGGGTTTAAAGGATTGCTTGATGAGTGGCTCAAAGCTCTGAAAAATTCAACAGGTAAATCCGCGTATGATCTGGCACGTGAGCACGGATTCCGAGGAAGTGAAGTTGATTGGATAAACTCACTGCGTGGAAATGACGGCAAAAACGGGGAGTCCGCTTATCAGCTTGCAGTTGATAAAGGATATAAAGGCACCTTGGATGAATGGTTGCAAAGTCTCTATGGGCAGACTGGAAAATCAGCCTACGACCTTGCCAAAGAAAATGGGTTTAGCGGCACTCTGGAGGAGTGGCTTGCCCAGCAAAAAGGCAAGAGCGCGTATGATCTCTATCTTGAGTCGGCCGTAGCGGGCAAGCTGCTCACGCAGGAGAAATTCTTGGCGCTGTGCAAAGACAAACAACAGAACACCAGCACCAGCGGTGTGTACGATGCGTATGTTGAAGCGCTCAAGGAGACGGATGCCAAGATAACGCCGCTCTCCCAGGAGGATTTCTTCAAGAAGTGCATCTCTTATGGCGGCGCATATGCCGGGTATTTCTCGCTTGCGAATGAATTGCTGAAATCCGCGACTTCGAAGATGACAGAAGCCGAGATTCAGGCGATTTACGGGCGAGTGATGATTCTGTCCGAAGCTGAATATAACGCAGCTGTTAAAAACTGCAACACGGTGGAGGATTACGCCAGAAAAGACGTCGATCTCTTAAACAGTGTCATGAACACGGTTTACGCAAAGAATGATTCATTCGAGTGGAAGAACATGAATTATGACGACATCAAATATCGTGTTGTGGAGATATTTGAAGCCACTTGCGGTTACGCTTGCGGATACTCCGTCTATAAGGACACGGCGATTAGCGCCGACAACAACAAGAGTTTGCTCACGCAAGAAGCCTGGCTTGCCAGTCTTAAGGGCAGCGATGGTGCCAGCGGCGCTAAGGGTGCCAACGGAACTGACGGCAAAGATGGCAAAGACGGAACTGATGGCAAGGATGGTAAAGACGGGACTGACGGCAAGGACGGCAAAGACGGATCTGACGCCACCGGCACAACGCAGTCAACGTACAACATCATTGTGCAAAAAGGCTTCACGGGAAGTCTGGATGATCTCATCAATCTTCTGAAGCAAAAAGATGGCACTAGTAGCGTTGACGGTTACACAAACCTGAACGTTGAAAAAGATACCAGCAGCACTGATAATGGCACTGCTTCCAACGGTAGTGGCAGCAATAATAATTCGAGCAGTACTAATAATGATGCCGCCTCTAACAACAACAGTAGTAGTGGTAGCAACAGTAGCGGTAGCAGTGGTGACGGTAGCGGTAGCAACAACAATTCGAGCGGTTCAGGTAGTGGTACTGGTAGCTCCGGCACTGGCAGTTCCAGTACGGGTAGCTCCGGCGCTTCTGGTTCGAGCTCAGGAAGTTCCAGTTCATCAGGCACTTCCGGCTCAAGCTCGGGAAGTTCCGGTGCTACGGGTGCGAATGAAGCCAACATCACAACTCAGGCGCTTGGCAAAGTGAACACCAAGGGCGACAATGGCAAGGATGGACGTGGAATAAGCGCTGTAAGAGTGGACGACAACGGGGATCTGATTGTGACCTACACAGACGCGGTAACCCAAAATGTAGGGTCCCTGAACTCACATGACTCGCTGAAAGTCTTGGTCTATATCGCGCTTGTCATCGGTATCATCTCGCTGCTGGCAAACGGGGTTTTGCTCAGCGCGGTGTATAAGCCGTCAGGAGGGAAGCGAGGCATAAGGAGAAAACGAGACTAACGCGGATGAGTTTGGTCTGCGATTGAATTATCGCAGACCAAACTCATAACGATTTTGAATTGCTCGGATATCCGCTAGAGGTGCTTGCTTCAGGTGCCTTGCCTCTAGTAGGTCAGACTCACAAACTCCGTTGCTTAATTCTGTTGCGCGGTCAGTTCGAGGAACTGGTCGCCGAGGCGCAGCATCGTGGGGGCGTCGAGCTTGGCCGGGGTGCCGGCGACTTGGCTCTCCTTGCCGTCGCGGATGATGAAGGTGCCATTGAGCGAACCGTAATCCTCAATCCACAGCTGGCCATCGGTGTCAACGCTGATGGCGGCGTGGTTGCGCGAGATGGTGTGCGTCGGGTCTTCGACGGTGATGGACTTCGCGCCCTCGGGGATGGTTTCTGAAGGTTTGCGCCCCAGTAATGCGCTGCGGTCGATGGTGATGGATTGGCCCGTCGCATCGTTGTGCAGCAGATAGGTTGTTCGCGGTTGCCGGATGGTGAAGGAACTTGCCAGTACGGTGCCATCCCAACTTTCGATGGCATCGGTGTCTTCGGTGTCTTCAGCGCTTTCGGTGGCCGAGAAGTCGTCGGCATACCAACCTGGTTCCGGTGCGGGAGGGAAAGGCAGGGTGTTCATCGGCGTATTCCTTTATTCCTGCGCCCATTGGTCGCGGGCGGCGAGGGCCGCGGTGACGGCAGGATCGTCCAGCCCGGCCAGCCAGTCGACAAGCGCCGGGTACAGATTGGGATTGCTCGCCAGCGAGGCATGCAGTTCGGGGGAGGTCTGGGCGATCTGCGCCATCTGCATCTGATCGGTGGTATTGGCGGCCATTTCGGCGCTGAAACCGTATTGGTTCGGCTGCTGTGCGCCCAACGGCGAGGCGGAGGTCGTGTATCCCCGTTCGGCCGCGACCTGACGCGCGCGATCGTCGCCGAACTCCGCGATCCAACGCAACAGACCCGGATACGCCCTGGGATTCGCCGCGACGTTCGCACCAAACTCAGGATTCTCATACGCTATTTTCGCCAGAACAATCGGGTCGGCATCGACGTCCTGAACCGTTGCGGCCGCATCATCATAATCAACCATTGCTTAACTCCTTGCTGATTGCTTGGTTTCCATGGCTTAAAAGATTCGCGTGTGAACATGCCTTTCAGCGAGAGTCCGGCACGCCAGCGGCGCAACTTGGGCAGTGAAGCGAGCAGACGGGTGCGCATATGCTCCACCTCGTCCCAATACGCTTCGGCTTGTTCGTCTTGCATATTGCGCCCGGAGAATGCGGCGTAATCCGCTTCGTTCGATAGTGCGGACAGGTCGGTCGCATCGATATGCAGTTGCTGGGAGATGGCCCGCGCCTGATCTCGTCGGGTGCCGCGTACGGTTGCGCCGCTTTGCCGTGCAAGCGTGGCGAGGACGAACCAGCCCGCCGTGATGCGTGTGCGAGGAGATCCGCGCCGGCGTGCACGTGACAGCCAGATGGCTTTGAACAGCGCAATTGCAGCGCACGTCAGCAATAACGCCCATAACGGGCTGCCCCAGATGGCGATGCGCGAGGCGATGAACCCCACCTGCCGCCAGAACGGATTGACATCCCGACTCGCTTCATCGCCGGCCAGCGAGGACTTGCCGTGTGCCTGTTGCTCGTCGCGAAGCGGGTCGGTCAGCGGCACCGGAGGCTGACGAACCAGCGTCTGGGGATTCGGGGGAGTCAGATTCTGGTTGTCGTCGGGAACCTTCGTCTCCTTCGGCGTGGGGTGGAAAGCCACCCATCCGTAGTCCTCGAGCTTGATTTCCACCCATGCTTCGATGTCGTTGCCGGTGAATCTGACGACGGTCTGCGAGCCTTCCTTGCTGGTTCGCGAATCGCTGGCTTGTCCGCTCTTGTCTTTTGGCGTGAAACCGAGCACTACGCGGCTGGGCAGGCCGAGTTCGCGCGCCATCAGCGCCATAGCCGAAGCGTATTGCTCCGAATCTCCCACCATGGCAGTGCCGGCCAGCAGTTTGTCGATGCGGTAGTTGCCGTGGCCCGGCAGCGATGGGTAGTCGCCTTCGAGGCCGTGTGAGAACCAGCCCTCGCTGTTGAGCCTGCTGGCCAGAGCGCGTGCCGCCTTACCGCCTTTCGACTCGCCTCCGGCGATGGCCGTAGCCAACTTGCCGACCGAGCCGGGAACGTCTTGGGCTTGCGGCTGGCTGATCGAAGCGACCTCGGCTTTGTCGATGTCCTCGTTGGAGGGCGTGCTTGGTATCATACCGGTTTCCGTATATGTCAATCCGGGCGAAGTTCTCGCCGGGTAGAGCGCCGAGCTGGTGTCGGTGTTGTAATAGAACGAGCCGGCGTCCTTTCGGTTGGCGAAAGTGAGGGAGCTGACCGAGCCGGACAACGGCAGCCAGGCGTCGGTCAGCCCCTCGCCGACGGTGAAGGTGGCGGTGAACTGCTTGCCCGCTGTCTCGTTGGCTATGGTGGTGCCCACGCGGCGATAATTCGCCGAATCGCGGCTTTCCGCGGAATCGGAAAGGTTCCACACATTGCCGTCGAACCGGTCCATCACCGCCAGACGCACCGGCGTGCCGGCCGGAAGCCCACGCACAGTGAGCACGGTGTCGTCCTTATGGTCGCTGACATACGAGCGCAACGTGGACAGCGGGCTGGTGTAGTCGTATGGGCTGATTGGCGGCTCATATCGGTTGCGCAGAATCGTGCGGTGCTGTGGCAGGAGCAGGCATGCGCCGATGGATAAGGCAATGGCCAAGACGAGAATCGTTAGCGAGCTGAGCCAGCGCTCAATTTGAAGCAATTGGCAGCGTGCAGATAGCCATACGATAAGAATCAGCGTTGCGGCAATGCCTGCCGCGGCACGTTGCCAACCGGTTGCGGTGCCGAGCAGGGCGGTGGCCGCGAAAGCTGCGAACACCACCAATGCGCCGAGCAACGAAAGCTCGCCGCTGCCCGCCAGTGCGAACAGGCCGGTCAGGAACGCGCCCCACAGCGCAATCGTCCACAAGGCCATCAGCGAGCCGTCCGCGGTGCCGATCGGCGGCGCAATCGAAATCAGATATTTGAACGAGCCGAACGTCTGCTGCCAGCCGTTTGAGAGCGTCTGCGCCGATGGGAGGATATGCCCGATGGTGGTGTCGTTCATCGTGACAATCGGGCCGATAATGAACTGCGCCAGCGCAAGGAATACGAGTTGCCACCACAAGCGCAACGATGGCTTGGTGCCAGCCAGTGCAATCAGGCATCCAAGCAGCGTGGCGGGCGTGGCAGTGAACAGCCAGCCGACGATATCGCCATAGACGTCGATGAGATTGCTGACGGCCAGCAGCATCAGCGCGGCCGCGACAGAGAGGTTGACAAGATTGGAATGAATGCGCCCCCAAGAGTCATGAGTCGTGCGCGAGACGGCTCGGCCTTCCTTCTCGACGAGCCTTATCGCCGATTTAGCGGAATCGGCCCACGACGTACCGGACTTGCCTGACGCGGGTGTGGCGGCGGGTGTGCGGGTGCTCAGTATCATGCGAGCACCCCCATGATCAGCGGCAGATCATTCAAATCGCCTACCGTGGCCAAGGCGAAAGCAGGGAAGCGGCGGATCGCACGCGGTGCCCCGAACGCGACCTGCAAGACCATGCATGACGCGGATTTCGGCAGAGCCATCGCCATGCGTTTGATGCCGTCCACATCACGAAGCGACCCCACGGTAAGGAAATACAGGGAGGCGTCGGGCGTGTGCTCAAGCGTGCCTTGCATCAGATTCGGGTTGTCAGCGCGTTGCGGCGTGATGGCGCTGCAGGAATCAAGAAAGGTCATCGGTGATTGGGCGGTGGCGTGTGTGCGGCCGGCGTGCGTGGTCAGCGGGCGGCTCTGCGCAAGGCAGCGCACGCCGATGGAAGCATGGACGGACACTGCCAGCTCGAACTCCTCGGCGCTGGCGTATTCCTCGGGATTCACGGCGATGGTCAGCGAAGTGTCGGTGCGGCGCGTGACTTCGTATTGGCGGATCATCAGTTCGCCGGTTTTCGCGCAGCTCAGCCAGTGCACGTTGCGCATATCGTCGCCCGGCTCGTATTCGCGTAAGTGCTGGAAATCAAGATCGTCGCTGGCAATCTGGCCGCTGGGCTGCCCCTCGAGATCGCGCGTCTGGCCGGCGTTGAGTGTGCCGAGCGGCACGATGGCAGGGTGAATGAACAGGGTGAGGCGTTCGGTCAGCTTTTTCTCGTGGCGAATCAACCCAAACGGGTCCCCTTTGTGTATCGTCAATGGGCCGACGGGCAATACCGCGCGCGAGACGGCGTGGAGCCGCGTCTCGATCTGCTTTGACTGGCCGGGCGCGAGCATGGGAATGGAAAAGCGCTTGCGCGTCTCTTCGATAGGCAAGTCGGCGCGCGCGGATGCAGTGGGCGCATTGCCGGGATTGCAGACAGTGACGCTCACCAATGCGGTGTCGCCCACTCGCACGCGGGGTTTCGACAGACTGATTGAGGCGCCGAACGACGTATTGCCCAGCGAAAGCACGACGGCGGCCAACATCATCGTTGCACCCGTGACACCGAAGGCGAGCAATTCATGCCAACCCAACGCGAAGAAGGCCGCCGCGCATATCGCGCTCGCAATGGCTACGGCCCATCCCAGCGGGGAGATATAAGCCGTGATCGAGCGGCGGGCTTTGCGCCATAAGCGTTTGAGGGCGGGTTGCGGTCTTTCGTGCATGGTCAGGCTCCGATGGTCGGCGCGGGCACGTTTTCGATGATGTCGCCAATAACGCTTTCGGGTGTCTCGCCGTCGAAGGCGGCTTGGGCCGTCAGGCTGATGCGATGGGCGAGCACCGGCATCGCCAAGTCCTTCACATCGTCGGGGATGACATAGCCGCGCCCTTCGGTTGCTGCCCAGATGCGTGCGCAACGGGTCAGGGCGAGCGCGCCGCGCATGGAGGAACCGACCATCACGCGCTCGCTGTGACGGGTCTGTTCCACCAGTCGCACGATGTATTCGCAGATTGCATCATCCACATAGATGTTCTCGGCTGTCTTGCGCAAGGCGAGAACATCACTGTCACTAAGCACTGTGGAGATGGTTTCGGCTCGGTCGGTGATGTCGGCTTGCTTCAGCACCTGAACGGATGTGTCGTGATCGGGATGGCCAATCGAGGTCTTGATGAGAAAACGATCCATCTGCGCCTCGGGCAGCTTGTAAGTGCCAAGCTGTTCGATGGGGTTCTGGGTGGCGATGACGATGAACGGTTGCGGCACGGCGTGCGCTTCGCCGTCCACGGTGACCTTCTGCTCCTCCATCGCCTCCAGCAGCGCCGACTGGGTTTTCGGCGAGGCCCGGTTGATTTCGTCGGCCAGCACGATGGAAGCGAAAATCGGGCCTTCGCGGAAGGTGAAATCGCCGGTTTTCTGGTCATAGAAGGTCACGCCCATCACATCGGATGGCAGCAAATCCGGGGTGAACTGGATGCGCTTGAACGAGGTGTCGATCGAACGGGCCAACGCGCGTGCCAACTGCGTTTTGCCGGTGCCGGGATTGTCTTCCAACAGCACATGCCCGCCCGCCAGCAGCGCGGTGACGACTTGGCGAATCGGCATCTCCTTGCCGGCCACCACATTGGACATATTCTCGACGAGTCTATTGAAAGCTTGCTGAAAACGCAGCACATCGCCGTCGGCTGCGGGCAGTGAGGAAGCGCTGGGCTGCGGCGCGGGCGCAATGGGGGAGGGTGCCTTGTCAACGACGTTCATCTGTTGGGCATGCAAGGAACCCAAGCGGGTGCCGTCCTCGTCGAGTGGCCTCGTTTGCTTGGGGACACGCGCGCTGAACGACGGTGTGCCGGAATATGCGGGGGCACCACTTGTGCGCGCGGGCAGACTGGGCGCGGCCGGCGCTTGCACATCGGGCGTCCCGATATGAGGCACAGTCGACAGATGCGTCGAATCGGATAGTTGCGTGGCGTCGCCGATGTTCTCGTTCATGCTCGTGCTCTCCTTCATGATCGTTGCCGTTGGCGGGTGTTCTGTCGGCTATCCGCCGTTGAAGTGGTGGCGGCGAGCAATGTTGCGGCTCCGTCTCGCGCATCGCGGCCTTCCGTCCATATCTGCTGCTCGGTGATGCGGCTCAACAGCCGGGCCGAAGCATAATGTCCGCCTGCATTTGCCGTGATGGGGCGGGTGCCGCTTATGGTTATGCGGCAATCCTGACTGTTGTCGAGGGCGGTATCGCCTTTGGCGTCGGACACTGTTATCTGCTGCAACGTATAACTGTCGGCGTTGGCAAGGCCGGAAACGTCAATCGTCTCCCCGTTGCGCCAGCTGAAGGCTTCCCCATTGATTTCAACCGAAACGTTGACATCGCGGCCATACGCATTGGGATAGGTGCCTTCTATGGCGATGTGATCGCGGTCGACCCATGTCGCCGACGTCGGTTGTTCGATGGCGGCCTTGGGTTTGAGCATGGTGGAATCCTGCGGGGAGCTCGATGGACTTGCGGAAACCCCATTGAGCTTCGGTGTAACCGTTCCGATCGCGCAGACGGTCCACGGCTGTGGAGTGTATTCCAACCTGCCGGTATGTGCCTCGCTTGTATTGCCGCCCAATTCGGCTTCGACTTCATCGACTTTGCCGTCGATGTGCCAGCTCATCTCGCACTTGTCGTCGTTGGCGTCGGGAGCGTCGAAGCCGACCGTGCCGATTGCGGCATGGGGCTGTATCGATTGCTTGCCGCTGACCTTGATGCCTTGATCGGTGGTCATCGTGACGGTTACCGTGATGTCGGTGAAGAAATCGTCGTTGTTCAAGGAAAACGAGAACCGCTTGGTATCGCAGTCGAGACCGTCTGCTTCGCTGCGGTCCGCCGTCAGGACTTGGCAGCTGTTGCCTCGCATGGCGTGGGTTTGCACGGTGCCGGTCACGGTGTCGCCATCCTGATGCAAGCTCAAGGTCAGGTCATCGGGCTTGCCATAGACGTCGCCTCCGCTGCCCGTGCCCGCGGCGCTTTCGCCGACCTCGTTGATGGCTGTGACGTTTGCGGTGAATGAGGTGCCGGTCGACAGCACGTTGTCGCTGATGTCGAACCGATCCGAGGTGCCTGTCACACCGGTATGCCTATCCGTCCAGCCGTTCGGCCCGATAATGGTGACGTTGTATCCGGTCGGCGCACTGAACTTGCCTTGCGGTGCCTGCCAATTGACGGTGAGCGCATTCTTGCCGCCCATAACGCTCACGTCGCCCGGAGCGCCGGGCACCTTGTCGGGTTTGCCGGTGGTGGCGTTGGAATATTGGGACCAACCGACCTCGTTTTTGGCACGCACCGTGAAGGTGTAGGTCTGCCCGTTCGTCAAATCCGTGACCTTGCAAGTGGTTGCGGCGCCGCACGATTTGGTGCCCGCGCTCGGCCCGCTATACGTCACCTCGTATTCGGTGATCGGGCTGCCGTTGGCGGAATTCGGCGTCCATGCAAGATCGACAGCCCCGTCCCGCGCTTTCGCGTCGACCGGCGACAGCAGCGGCGCTTCCGGCCGATCAACCACGGATACGGTGATTGCGCCGGTGACTTTACGATCCTCGGCACCGGTGCCATCCTCTACGGTGGCAATCACCCTGTTGGAGCTCGCGCCGATGTTCTTCGCGGCGCTGATGGTGATGCTGCCGGAAGCATCGCAGACGACCAGCAGTTTCGAGTTGTCGTCGCTGGCGCATTTCGCCGCGCGTAGCGGCGTTTCAGGGAACGGGTTATAAGCGCCGTCAAACAGGTTCACCGTTTCGGACGTTCCGGCTTTGAGCTTCACCGTTTTGTCGCCGACGCGCGCCAAAGGGCGGGAAGAGGCGACCACGCGCACGCTTACGCCGGCGTTCAAGCTCCCCTTGGCATAGGTGATTTGGACGGGCACGTTGACGGTGGTGCCGGGCGAGGCGTTTTGCTCCGCCTTGACCAGCATCAGCCCCGCCGTCGAAACGCTTGCGGTTATCTTGCCTGATGTGCCGCCACCTGAATAGGTGTATTCCTTATCATCCTCATAGGCCTCATTCGGGCTGTGCGTCAGGGCTTTCAGGTCGATGGTCGTGGCCTCTTCGCCAGCCGCCACGTCGATGACGGGGGAGGAGAACGTCGGAGCCGGCACGTCGCGTCCGACCACCGTAATCGGCAAGGTGAGCACGGCAGTGTTGATGATTGTGGCCTTGTCTTTTCCGCGCTTGCCATCCGCCGCGGTAAACGTGATTGAAGCCGGGCCGGCATAATCCTTGGCAGCGGTGAACTTGAGCCTGCCCTCGTCCACGTACAGGTCGCCATTGGCCGCCTTGGTGGCGCTCACGCCGTCGGCTCCATCCACGTATGGCGTTTTGCCGGCACCCACGCGCACATAATCGGCGATATCGATTTCGATGGTCCCGCCCGCACCCACCTTCAGTGCGGGCGCTTTCGGACGGAGCGCCGGTGGAAACACACCGTAGGCCGGCACTTGAATGAATGCCGTCGACGTGAGGCCATGGGTCGTGTTCGTCACCGTATATGGCACGGCGCGAGCCTCGTCGGTCAGATCCACGGTGATGACGGTGGAATGGTTGCCGCCTTTGACACGTGCATGGTCTTTGGCGGACGAGTCGACACCGACCTCCAGCTCGTCCGAGGTGCCGGATGGGTTGGCGATCCACTGGCTCACGTCCACGTCCACGCTTGTCTTGTCGATGGTGGCGGCGGAAGGAACGCGATAATCATAGGCGTCGGGCGCTTCGATCGGGGCGTTCGGATCGACGTTGACTGTCAGTGTTCCCGTATCCTGCAAGCCGGCCTTGTCTTTGATTGTGTAGATGATATAGCTGGTTCCGGGCTGCGAAGGTGCGGTGAAACTGACCATATTGTCCCTCACCTCGGCGCTGTCAATCCCTTGGGTTTCCAGTTTCTTCTCAACGCTCAGTTCGGCGTTGTATCCGCAGATGTCGTTGAGCGCGACAGGCACGGTGGCTGCGGTGTTGGGGCGCAGCGTAACGCTGTCGTCGCGCGCCACCACGCCGGAATCGGATGTACCTTGGAACACGCCCACGCAAATCCGCGCCTGGGCGCGTTGACCCGTCCAATCCTCCACGGCATACGAGAAGGTGTCGGTGCCGGAGGAATCCTCATACGCCTCGTAGATCAGATAGTCGGCACCCACTTCGGTGATGCGGCCCAGTTGCGGTGCCTTGTTGCCCAAGCCCAGCAACTGGTCGTCGTCACCATCCGCATCGATGCCGGTGAGTGTGATCGGAATACGCACTTTCTGCCCGGCGGCCACCTGCGCTTCGACGTCGTGCGGGGTGGGCGCAGCCTTGCCCTCGGCGTTTTTCTTGTGCACGGTCACGGTGATGGTGCCCGAAGCGGCATTGCCCAGATTGTCTTTGACTGTATAGGTGATTGGATAAACCCCCGGTTCGTCGGGAGCCTGATAGCGCACGGTATTGCCGGAAACGAAGGCCAGTCCCTTGAATGTGGCCTTGTCGGTTTGCAGGTCGCTGCACAACTTGACGGTCGTGCCATCGGAATAATTCACATGGTCGAGCACATCCACCGACACAATGCCCCCGGTGCGCACCTGCGCGTTCACGTTACCGGCCTTCGGCACCGAGTTGGTGGCCGATAGCGCCGGCGGTTGCAGTGTGATGGTGCCAGTGGCGGTGCCGACCGCATTCGCCACGGTATATGACACCTTCACCGGTTTGGTCGGCGTCTGCCGAGCCATCAGATACACACGCTTGTGGCCCACCAAGCCGGTTTTAATGCCGCTGCTCGCCTCGGCGCTCACGCTGGTGATCGATAGCACGCCGCCCATCGGATCAATGTCGTTGTTCAGCGGTTCGACGATGGCGGTGTTGTCGGAGCCGAGCAGCGCCACGTCGTTCGAGGCGATCGGTTTAGAGGATTCCTTGGCCGAGGGCTGCACTTCCACGCGCGCCAAACCGGTGGCTGGCATCGAACCTTGGGTGATGGTGTAGGGCACGTAATATGTGCCGGTCTGCGTGGCGGTGAACTGGATGGTCATGTCGGCGGCGTTCATCGTCGTGCGCGTGCCGCTGGGAGGCTCGACTGACGAAAGTTGCGCCGGTTGCGCACTGGTGCCGTGCACGTATTGCTTGAGTTCGATGGTCGTGTCGGTGTCAGGCAAGGTGGATGTGACCACCGGGTCGATGTCGGCGGCCAGGGTGTTCGCCGGTTTGATTGAGAAATACGCCATGCCGGTGCCGACAGCCTCCCCGTCCGAAGCGGTCACCTCAACGCCGATGCGCCCGGAAGTCGCGGCGCCGGCGTTGAACACCAGTTGCCCGTCCGCACGCGTGGTGATCGTGACCTGATCGCTGTTGTTGGCCGTGGCCGAAACCAACGTCAATGGGTCACCGTCCGGGTCGGTGAACGAACCGAGTGCGTTCATCGTGTATGTCGCGCCCTGCTCGAGCGACACTTCGGGCGGCATGTCGCTCTGCGTGGGCGCACGATTGGCGCCGTCCGTCAGGCTCACATGCACGGTGGCCGTGGAACTTTGGCCGTGCCCGTCCGAAATCTCATAGGAGAAACTCGCCGAACCCGCATGCGCGTTCGAGGCATCAAACTGCAAGTAGCGCCCGTCATATATGGGCCAAACGGACACGTTGCCGCCGGCCGGGGCGTTTGCGCGGGTGATGCGCAGCACCGAACAATCGGTTTGCTCGTCGTTGCGCAATACATCGAGAATCTGCCGACTGCCGACGCGCGCGCCGAAATCGTCGTCCTGCGCTTTGATCTGGCCGGACTGTGTGGAGCAGGTTTTGGCGAAATCGCGCCGGTTGCTGGCCGAATCGTTGTTGAGCTGCTCCTGTTCGCGCTGTTCGGTTTGGATGGTGTTCCACTGTATTTTGATGACGTTGGTCGAATCCTTGGGGTTCCACACGTTGCCATTGATCACGTCGTTCAATATCACTTGACGGTGGTTGGCGCGCAGCACCAGCTGGGAACTGGCGTTCACTTGCTTAAGCGTGTTGTATTCCGCCTCGGTGTCCCGCACGGAACACACGCGCACGTAATTATTGGCGTTCTGGCTGAACGCCGCGTGCACGCATCCGCCCGAGGACACCGGTTGCGCCGGTTCGCCCTTCCCGCCGGACGTCAGTGCGAACGGCTTGGGGTTCGCTTCGTTCAGATTCACCGTGATTAACCCGCTGGGGCTGGCCACGGCCACCCATCCGGACTGTTCGCCGTCCACCGCGGGCGATTGCAAAACCAACCGCCCATCGACGTCGAGGCTCACCTCGCCGCCCTTGAACACCAGCCGTTTGCCCGAAACGACGACCGGAGTGCCGCTCACCACGGTGAACGAACTGGCCTCAAGCCGCTCGCCGCCGGTGATCGATTTGGTTTCCACCGCCCGTGTGTCGGTTGGATTGGCGAGCTTGAGCACCATGCCGTCCGACGGGCGATATCCCCACACCTCGCCATCGCTGTCCACCACGGCCAAGCCGCCCGTGCCAAGTTTCATCTTCGGCTGCGCGCTCGCCGGGGAGATTGAGGCGGCGTCGCCGGCCTTGCCCGCCCACACGTTGCCGTTCTTGGTGTTGAGAAAAGCCGCCGTGCCGCCGCCAATCATCGTGACGGCATTGCCGCCGGTTTCGGCGCTGCCGTTCACGCTGATGGTGGAGGCTTTGATACAGGAGGCTTTGCTTCCCTCATAGAGCAGGGTGTCCGAATCGTGCTGGGCCACGTCGAACTTCTGGGCCGGCGAGGAAATCGCGGCATCGGCCTGCTTCAGTTTGACGTTGAACCGCGCGGCCTTGCGGTGCTGTAGCGACGTGACCCACACCGTGCCGTCGTCCAGTTGCACATGCTGTTGTGTGACGGAACTGACGATGATGGCCCCGGCGATAACGGCGAGGATCAGCAACAGGACGGCCACGGGAGCCACCCACTTGCGCTTGCCCGCGGCCAGTAGCCGCTGCACCAGCGCCCTCGCTTGTTGCATGTGCGTGCGCGTCTGCGGCGATTGCCTCATGATGCACCCCCATGCTTCCCGGCACGCTCGGCGCACACGTATGATGCCACCAAAGTCCTGTCTGGTTCATTGCGGGTCTCCGGCGCGATGATTTGCGTGCGTTTGCCGATGGGGGCCGAATCCATGCGCGGCACGACGACGAACGCGAACAAACATGCGAGCGCAGTCAGCGCGACGATGATGAGGAGGAGAACGGCAACGGGCTTTGCCCAAGCGCGGCTTTTCGCACTCTTGGCTATGGTTGCTTGCGAGGGCGCGGTTCGTTGCTCGGGGTAAGGCATCACCCCCTCGGCCGTAATCGGGGTTATATGCCCGAAGTGCGTTTGTTGGAGGCGTTGCAGTTCGCGGCCGAAGTCAAGCGCGCAGTGGTAACGCTCGTCCGGGCGCTTCTCCATGGCGCGGTATAACGCTTTGCCGATATCCGCCGGCACGTCGGTGTCGGATCCGTTGAAAGGCGGCACGGGACTGTTGATGATCAGTTGGGCCAGCTCGCTTGAGGAGCGCGGCCGGTAGCCATATTCAAACGGCGACTCGCCCACCAGCGTGGCATACAGCGTGGCGCCCAGCGAATAGATGTCCGCCGTCTCGCGCCCCGCGTGGCCGCACAGCACCTCCGGCGACGCCCACGGTAGCGAATAGCCGGTGAACGTCTTGTCATAGATGGTGCTGGCAATGCCGAAATCGGCCAGGGCAGGCAACCCGTCCGCAGTGACGAGGATATTGCTGGTCTTGATGTCGCGATGGATGATGCCCGCGCGATGCGCCTCGGCCAGCGCGCCGCACAGCTTGACGCCCAGATCAAGCATCTGTTCGCAAGTCAGGGGCTGCGTTTGCGTGAGTTCCTTGTATGTGCCGCCGGGGGCATATTCGGCAATGATGTATCCCAGGCCCCTCGAGGTGACTCCGGTGCCGTAGACGGACAGGATGTGGGGGTGGCTTGACAGCCGGGCCATCATGTCGGCTTCCTTGGCGAATCGCGCCGCGATGGCCGGGTCGAGTGATTCGCGGCTCACCTTGATTGCCGCCAGGCGGTTCGAGTCGAGCTGTCGATACAGATATACATTGGCCGTCGACCCCGCCCCGAGCGCGCGCACGAACGCGAACCCGTCGATGCGCGGTGCCAGTGGTGTGTCGATGCTCTTCATGCATTCCATGCTCGGGTGGCGTGCGATCGCCGCGCAAGCCCAATCGGCAATTGTGGATTGAGCCCCCGGATTTCTTCACATTTTGTTCGAACGCGTTTTTGGTTCCGCGAAGGCGCGCATCTCGAATGTTCCCCACCGCCGGTCTCGAAGTTCTGCATATCGTGTATATCTCAACCTCTTAAGTTCTGCATATCGTGCATATTCCGGGTATGAAAGTTCTGCATATCGTGTAAAATCAACACTGCGAAGTTCTGCATATCGTGCTCACAAAGGATGTAATATGTTGAAACGCAAGGCTTATGAGCAATTGCTGAAATGGAAGCAACACTCCAAAGGCAAGACCGCCCTGATGCTTGAGGGTGCCCGGCGCGTGGGCAAGAGCACGCTGGTCGCCGAATTTGGCCGCAATGAGTACTCGTCTTGCCTGCTCATTGACTTCTTTCAGGCAACGGATGAAGTGAAGGGCTATTTCAGGGATTATCGCACGGACTTTGACACGCTGTTCCTATATTTGTCAACGTATTACGGCGTCCAGCTGCATGACAGGAACACGCTGGTGGTGTTCGATGAGGTGCAGATGTTTCCCGAGGCGCGTGGCCTGATCAAATATCTCGTGGCCGACGGCAGATACGATTACATCGAGACCGGCTCCCTGCTGTCCATCAAGCAGAACGTTCAGGACATCGTCATTCCCTCGGAGGAGGATTCCCTTGAACTCAATCCGCTGGATTTCGAGGAGTTCCTGTGGGCCATGGGAGAGCAACAGTTGTCCGAACTCATCCGCAGGCAATTCAAGGAGGCGAAACCATTGCCCGATGGGCTGCATCGTCGTGCGATGGGCTTGTTCCGCGAGTACATGCTGGTCGGCGGCATGCCGGAGCCGGTGAGCATATACGTCGAGCAGCGCCAATTCGCGCCGGTCGATGAGAGCAAACGACGCATCGTCAATCTGTATCGCAGCGACGTGGCCCGCTTCGCTCACGGCTACGAGTTCAAAGTCGTCAGCGTGCTGGATGGGCTTGCCGGGCAGCTGTCCAAACATGAGAAACGGTTCCTGCTCAGCTCGCTCGATAAGAACGCGCGAATGCGCAACTACGAGGAAGCCTTCTTCTGGCTGGCCGATGCCCGGATGGCCAATCTGTGTTACGCCTGCGCCGACCCCGCGGTGGGTTTGTCGCTCAATATGAAGCAATCCTCATTGAAATGCTATATGGCGGACACCGGTCTTCTGGTGACATTGGCCTTCTCGGACGGGCGAACCACCGATGAAAACGTATACCGCGCGGTATTGCGTGGTGATATCGGCTTGAACGAGGGAATGCTTACGGAAAACATTGTCGCGCAGATGCTGCGGGCCAACGGCCACAAGCTGTTCTTTTATTCCCGATCCGGGCATGGTGAGGGGGATGAGCGTATGGAAATCGATTTCCTGATTGTTCGTCCGTTCGCGGATGCCGCGATGAAACCGCGGGTCAGCCCGGTCGAAGTGAAATCGCCGCGTCAGTACGGCACCACGTCGCTTGATCGCTTCGCCAAGCGGTTCGGCAGTCGGGTCGGCGAGCAGATTGTGCTGCATCCCAAGCAATTGAAAACAGAACAGGGACGCATCTATTTGCCGCTTTATATGGGATTTTGTTTGTAGGTTCGGTTGAGGCTTGCGCTTGCGTTGGAAAGCAGCGGGGCGTGGCAATCTGAAAATCTGTGATTATTGGTATGTCGGCTCTGGGAACCGCGGAATTGCAGCAAAAGCGCTCTGTCCGGTTTATAGATGCAGGAAGTTATTGCCGTCGGTGCGGCGCGTGTGATGAATCGTGTGCTTGCGGCGGTTTAGGCTTGGAAACAGTCGATGAGAATGGAGTGTTGCCGCATGCTTGACAGGCTGATCGAAGGAGACGACGGTGAAAGCGCGCTGTTGGTGGCGGGGCCGCCCCGATGCGGCAAAACCGAGTTCGCGTATGATGCGCTGATCAAGGGGTTGCGGGCGCTCGGCGGCGAGGCGGCGGTGATGAGCGTGTCCAACCGCACGCTGGCCGGCGAGCTTTCCGACCGGGCGGTTCGCCGGATGGGCGCGTTGGGGCAAGCCCGCCCGGTGACCACACTGTCGGCGCTCGCGTTCCGCGTGATTGCGGCCGAACGTTTCGCGGCGCATGAGTCGGAACCCAAACTGCTCAATGGCGCCGAGCAGGATGCCCTGTTGCGCCAAGTGCTCGCTGCGCATCTCGTGCATGCCCAACGTGGCGAATTGTGCGACGCGTGCCGGCTGTTGCGGGCCTATTTCGCCCAAGATGACTGGGCGCATGCCGCCGCGCCGGCAGCCGACTCTTGCGCTGATGGTTCCACCACGGCGGCGATGTTCGCCAACGGCGTTTCCGGTGCCTTTATCAACCAGTTGCGCGACATGCTCGCTCGCATGGACGAATTGGGTGCCTCGTTCGAGCGCGAAGACGAGCTGCTTGGCAAACTTCACGCCGATTCGTCCGCCGCGCTGATGGGCGGCATCGAGCATTTGGAGACGCAATGGCGGCTCGCGTTCGCATTGCGCCGCGAATATGCCGAGGCCATTCGTGCCGCCTATCCGCGCGAATATCGTCTCGATGCCTCGCGTCTGCTGGTCGAAGGGGCCGACGCGTTGCGGCGCTGTAAAGACCAGGCGCAAAGCCTTGCGCTTCCCGACCTGCTGATCGTCGATGACTTCCAAGACACCACGTTCGCCGGGCTGCGTTTTATCGAGGCACTGCGCCAAGCTGGAACAAGGGTGGTGCTGGTCGGCAACCCCGACGAGGCCGTGCAGACCTTCCGCGGCTCCTACCCGGAATACCTGTTCGCCGAGGCGCAGCGCGGGCCGCTTCGGGCGCGTCTGTTGAAACTTGAGGCGCGTGCCGAGCAAGACGATACACACACCACCTACCGTGACGTGGTGGCCGCCCGCGTCTCGCTGTCGATTCCCTCGCCCGAAGCGGAAACAGCGCCGTTGCCGCAGCGCCCCGGCAAACTGCCGCAAGTCGAGGGAACATTGCCGATTCGGCCTGTCGGGAAAGTCGACGATTCGCTGAACGTTGCCCTATATCGCAGCCCGCGCGAGGAACTTGACGATGTGGTCTGGCGCATCAAACGCGCGCGGCTCGACGGCCGCGCCACATGGAATGACATGGCCGTCATTGCGCACGACAACGCCACCGTGCGCGTGTTCGGCGAGCGTCTGCGCCGCGACGGCGTGCCGGTGCGTTATTCCTCGGTCACCAGGCCTTTGAACAGCGAACCGTTCGTGCAGGGTCTGTTCGCGCTGATCGAGCTGGCGCGTTTGCGCCGTCAAGGGCTGGCCGGCACGTCGATGAGCCTTGCCGAAGTCGGTGCGTTCGCCCGCTTGCGTGTGGCGACGCTGATGAGTTGCCCGTTGATTACCACCGGTGCCAAGCCGGGGGAGGGGACTCCCGCAAGAATCGAAGCCGTCGAATCTGCCATGAATTCGCTCGAATCCCTTGCCAATCTGCAGGATGTGACGCCGGACGCTCTTGATGCCGAGGGGGCAACCGCACTGCCCCAGCTGGTCGCCGCCTGGCATCGGTTGGTCGCCCAAAGAGCGTCCGAGGCGAGCCCAGCTTCCGTGCAGGTGGACGACAGTCTGTTCGATCCGAGCGCCGCGGATGCTTCTTCGTTCGGCACGGCTTGCCAATACGCCATGCTCGCACTGGATGAGCCCCAAGCCCCTGCCGCAGACGCGCTCGCTCTTATCGCGCAGGTGCTCGGTGACAATCCGCAGCTCAAGGCATTCCAGCGCGTGTGGAAGCTGGTCGATAGGGTTGCCAGGGAATCGCGGCGGCTCACCTCCAACGAGCCGCAGTTCACGCTCGCCCTCGCATGGCAAACCACGGGGGTCGCCCTCGCGTGGCAGCGCGCGGCATTGCGTAACACGTCTGAGGGCCGTGCCGCCAACGATCGGCTTGACGTGGCGATGCGTCTGTTCCAATACGCGCAGGACGGTGCGGCCGGCCATGATATCGTCAGCTTCATCGCGCAGGTGAGGGGCATGGAGCTTGAAGCCGATTCGCTGGCGCATGTGGGGCCGATTGAGCAGGCCGTCACGCTCACCACGCCGGCCGGCGCGGCGGGTCGTCACTGGGAGTATGTGTGGATGCCCGCCATACAGCAGGATGTCTGGCCCAATCTCGCCGAACGCGCCACGCTGTTCGGTGGGGAGGATTTGGCCGAAGTCATTCTGCACGGCGGTGTGCAAGCGGCGCAAGCGAACATCGATCCGCGTCTGTCCGCAGTGTTGTCCAGTGAGAAGAAAAGTCTGCTGGTCGCGCTCACCCGCGCCGATCGCACCGTGAATCTAAGCGCCGTGTGGAACGACGACCTGACGCCTTCCGATTTTCTCTACGGCTATCTGCCGGAACAATGCCCGCGCAATCGCGAGCAGATCACGTTCGCGGTGGTGGGCGACGAGAACGCCGGGCTTGACGCCGACCCGCGCGGGCTGGTTGCCGCGGCGCGCGTGCGGCTGGCCCAATATCCTGCCGATTCACCCGAAGGTCAGGATGCCGCAGCCACGCTCGCCTTGCTGTCCGAACATAGCATTGAGGCGGCCGACCCCGGCAACTGGTCGTTCGTCGAGAACCGCGAACAGTCCGGGCAGTCCGGCCAATCCGAAGCGACGCAAGACAACACAGCGGCAGCCCCCGCGGCCACGCTGTCCCCCTCCGCCGTCGACCAACTGTGGGGATGCCCGGTGTGCTGGCTGTTGGAAAACCGCTTCGCCGGCCCCAAAGCAGGCTCCGCCGCCACCAGCTTCGGCACACTGATTCACACGGTGGCCGAGCAAGGCAGCAAGGAGGGGCTTGATCTGCCTGATTTCATGGCCGGCAAAAGCGTCGAGGAACGCATGGCCGCGGCCGTCAGCCGATTGCTTGAGATATATAACGGCCTCAAACCTGATCTGAGCACCATCACCAACCCGCGCGAACGGTATTCCGCCATGCGCAAGGACGATCAGGCCGAAGCGACGCTGGCCAACATCGCTTCCTATTTCGTGCGCAGCAACACCGCCGATTACTTAGGCAAAAACGCCGAAAAGTTCTCCATCGGCACGCTCCAGCAGGCTAGTTGCGAAGAGCAGTTCTCCGCTCGTTTCGACATGGGGGACATCCTCGCGGCCTATAACGCGCTGCCCGGCATGGATTCCATCTCGCGCTCCGATTTGTGTGAGCTGATGGGATTCCTGGTCGGAGGCTGGCCCGAAGGCATGCGCGAGGATCTGGTGGTGCGACTTTCCGGGCGCATCGACCGCAAGGAGACGCGGCTGCTGGAGGACGGCACTCTTGTCACGCGGCTGATTGACTACAAAACCGGGCGGGTGCCTTCCGTCAGGCAGATTGTCAACGATTTGCAGTTGGTGTGTTATCAGCTCGGGCTGGCATTCCCCGAACAAGGTGAGCGTGAGGCTTGCCCGCAGGTCACTCAGAGCGCCCTGTTCCATGTGGGGCACAAGGCTTCCCCGGCTGAAAGCTACGCGCCGGAAGGGTTGTTCCAACCGCCGCTGTTCACCGGCGCAAGTCTGAACTTGCAAGCCTTCACGGTGCGCGACCACTACAGGAACCCGCTCGCCATGCTCGACATCGCGCCGCTTGAGGCGAGCAAGCCCGGCGAACTGGCCCATCTCGATGATGATGTTTGGCGACTGTTCATGGCCCTCAACGGCACGCAGGCTTTGTGGTCGCTGACTATGATCGCCCGCGTGTTCTATGCCGCGGCCGCCAGCCGCGCCGAACGGCTCGAAGCGCATCCCACCGCCGAACATCTTGGGTCTTGCCGCATGAACGCCGTCTGTCCGGCGTGCGCAGGGCAAATAGACACTGTGTTTGAAACGAGGCAAGCATGAACAACGCACCCATCGACAGCCCCGAGCAGGCGGCGGTCATCACCGCCCCCGAAAACGACGATGTGCTCGTCGTCGCCGGCGCGGGCTCGGGCAAAACCTACACCATGACCCGCCGCATCGTCGCGCTGATCGAGCGCGGCGTGGCCCCCGAACGCATCCTCGGTCTTACGTTCACGCGCAAAGCCGCGGGCGAACTGCTCTCGCGCGTCGCCGGCGCAGTGCTTGGCGAAAGCGTTGGCGAGGGCGAAGGCGAGAGCACGGACCGCCTGTTCCTCAAACCGGAAGTGTCCACATACGACGCATTCTTCCAATCCATCGTGCGCCAATACGGGCTGCTCGTCGGCTTCGACCAGAACACGCAGCCATTGAGCGAAGCCGGCGCATTGCAACTGGTCACCGAGGTGATCGACCGGAATATGGGCGAGCTGCGCGGCCAGGATCTCGGCGCGTTTTCCACGCTCGCCCGGCAGGTGCTCAGCCTGTGCGACGCAATCGGCAGCGCCATGATCGGCGGCGACGTCACCGACATGGACCAGGCCATCGCCCGCGTGCGCGCATGGGATGATGCGTTCATCAACCAGGTGCGCACGGCCATCGGCAGCGAAACCGTGCCCGAAGAAGCGCCCACCATCGGCAAGCCGCCGCGGCGCACCAAAAAAGACACGGATGACACCTGGGCCGCCAAACTCAGCGAATACCGCGAAAAACTGCACAATCAGTGCGTATTCAACTGTGCGAACCTTCTCGCCGTGGCCGAACGGCGCGAACTGCTGCTGAACCTTGTCGAGCAATACGCAACGGAAAAGCGCCGGCTCAATATGGCCGAATTTTCCGACTTCACCATCGCCGCCTACCAGCTCGTCACCCGATTCCCCTCCATCGGCGAGCGCTACCGCAAACGCTTCAGTCATGTGCTGCTGGACGAATATCAGGACACCTCCACCACCCAAGCCGCGCTGCTCGCCACGCTGTTCGCCGCGCGGGGCACCGCCGTGGGCGCGGTGGGCGACCCCTTCCAGTCGATCTATGCATGGCGCGGGGCCAGCCCGGGCGCGTTCCGCATGTTCCAGCAGAGCTTCCATCTGCCCGCCGATGCCAAGCCCTATCCGCTGAGCGTCACCCGCCGCAACTCCAAGCTGGTGCTCGAAGCGGCCAACAACCTCACCCTGCCGTTGCGCCAATCGCCTCGACGCGCGGGCAGTTCGCTGATGCGCGAAGTGGACGTGACGGCCTTAAGCGCATTGCCCGAGGCGCCGCAAGGCACCGTCGGCGTGCTCGGATACGACACGCTCGGCCAGGAAGTCGACGGCGTGGTGCGTTTCTGCCGCGAAGCCATCGCGCGCAACAGCGCTCCCGAAAGCGGGCACAAAGGCAGCGTCGCGGTGCTGTTCCGCTCCAAAACCACGATGCCCGCTTTCCAGCAGGCGCTTGAGCAAGCCGGGCTGACCACCATGGTCGTCGGATATTCCGCCATGCTTTCCCGCCCGGAAATCCGCGACATTCTCGCGCTGCTGCATGTCGCCGCGGACCACACCGATTCCGCTTCGCTGATGCGACTGCTCGCCACCCCGCGTTTCCATCTCGATGCCAACGCACTCACCGCCCTCGCGTCCCTTGCACAGCGGTTGAACGTGGAAGCCCAATATCGCGCGCTGGTTGTGGCGGGATTGGTGTCCGCCGACGCGGATCGCAAGCAGTGGGATGCGCTGGTGCGCGAACATCGTGACGAAGTGGTCAACAGCGTGTTCCTGCCCGATGTGCTGATGCGCGAGGATCTTGAGGAGCAACTGGGCCTTCAGAGCGCCCTGGGCAAGGCGGACAGGCTCACGGTGTTGCATGCCGGGCGAATGTTGCGGCAGGTGTGTGACGCGACAGGCCGCCCGCTAGCAGACGTGGTGCGCACCGCCGCCGAGGCGCTCGATTTGGACATCGACATGGTGCTCGCCCAAGCGTTCAACAACGCCGAAACGCCCGTCAATCCCACACTCGCCCGCACCCCGGTGAACACCGTCATCGATTTGGTCGACACCTATACCTCGGAAATCTCGCTCGGCACTTCGCCCACCTTGCGCGGATTCATGGCATGGGTGGATCAGTTGGGCAGCATCGAGGACGAAACCTCCACGCTGAACGCCGATTCCGGCACCGATGTGGAACTGATGACGGTGCACCAGTCCAAAGGACTTGAATGGGACGCCGTCGCCGTGGTCGGTCTCAAAGCCGGGGCGTTCCCCAGCAACCAGGGCGACCATCTGGCGGTCAAGCTCGACGACAATCACCCTGGTGGCATGCAGGATGGCTCGTGGGCGGCACCTGAATATCGCGAGACGGCCCGAACATGGCTTGCCGACCCGGCCGCCGTGCCGGTGCCGGTTCGCGCGGACGCCGACATTCTGCCGCGTTTCCCGCACGATGCGCCGGCCCAAGACGACCCGATCGAGGCGTTGCATGCGCTTGAGGACATCGAACTCATCGACGACGAAGTCTACGGCTCGCTGCGCCAATGCGGCGACGATGTGGACGAAGTCGACCCCGACACCTGGTATTTGACTCAGGAAGAGGAATATGGCCGCCGTCTGCACGCCGACGAACGCCGTCTGGTATATGTGGCACTGACCCGCGCCAGAAACGACGCGCTGCTGACCTACAGCCGCACCAGTGAGCCGGGGCGCGACCCGCGTGTGCTGCCCGAGAAGCACCGTGAAGCCGCCCCCTCGAACTTCTGGCTCGAAGTGCATGATTCGCTGTGCTCCCATAGCGATGTGGCAAGCAACCCAAGCAATCTGCCCGCCGAAGAGGGGGAGCAGCCCGAGATCCCCCTGCCGAGCGGATATTTCGCGGGGGAGCGCGCGCAATGTTACGAGAACGCGGTGGTGGGCGAGGCTTGGCTTGCCGACATCGAGACAAGCGAAGGCGAAACCGCCCTCGCGTGGCCGTCCCATGTAAGCGAACGTGTCGCCAGTCGTTTGGCATCCAGCGCCGATGCGGTGCGCCGGGCCTCCTGCTCCGACACGGAGTCGGCGTTGGGCTCGGGTTCGTTGCTCGACAAGGCTCGTCTGCTCGTTGCCGACGACGATTTGATGACGGGCGTTTTGCAAGGCGAGGCCTTGGATGAGGCCGTCAAAGCCAAAGCCCAGCGCATCCTTGAGTCCTCACGCCAAAGCGTCACCAGCTTGCAGGCCGGCGCGGGCGGCATGAGCGAGCGTGAGGAGCGCGGCTACTGGCGTTCCATCATCCGTCCCATTCCCTCGGTGGCTTCGCCCGCCGCATCGGCCGGCACTCAATTCCACGCCTGGGCCGAGCGTTTCTTCGATGCCGAACTGAACGAGCAAACGCGGCAATCCTTCTCGCGCAAGGCCATGCTAGGCGAACTCGCCGAACAGGTTGAACAAGCGAAGCAAGCCGAGAACCAAGCCGAAAGGCAAACCCAGAGCCAAACCGAGAGCCAATCCGATTCGAGCGATGCGCAGCAAATGCTCGCCTGGAAACAGCGCCTCGCCGCATCCCCTTGGGCCAAGCGCACCCCGGCGTGGGTGGAGCGCCAAATCGTGGTGTCCATCCCCGAACTGAACGGCCAAGTCGTCAACGGCAAACTCGACGCCGTGTTCGTCGGCGGCCTCGACCCGAACGACAACACGAAGCGCTTCACCATCGTCGACTGGAAAACTGGCCGCCGCCCGCGCAAAAGCGAAGATATCACCCGCAAACTCGTGCAGCTCGACCTCTACAGGCTTCTGCTGTCGGCGATTGAGGGCGTGCCTCTGGAAAGTATCGACACCGCTCTCTACTATGTGAGTGAGCCCGACGAGCAGTTGCGCCAACTGCAAGCCGAGCCGAAAACACAACAAGACATCATTGCCGAGTTGAGCTCCGGGCCTCCCGAGCCATCCGATGACGACTAAGCCGAACAACCCCGCGCGATAAGGCAATCGCCGCAACGCGGGGCGCATGGCTGCAACACGGCTGAAACGCGCCGTGGCCGCATCGGAGGGAACCGCGACCCTCGTGCGCGCATGTGTGGGCGGGCGCACGTGCCGAACGATAAGTATTAAAGGAGTATGAAGCATCATGGCTGCGTTCAACACCGCAACCAAAGCAACCGCCAACGGCGTCACCTACCGCCCCCTCGAGTGGAGCGACCTGGACGCCATCGTCGAAGAGTTCGATTGCACATGGGGTGAAACCGGTTCCCTCAGCCGCGATCTTTCCCAACGATTGTCGCGTCATTTCACCCTGCATTACCTTGAGCCCGCCACGCGCGCCGAAGTCGCCGTAGACGAGGAAAGCGGCTCGTTCATGGGCGTCACGCTGTCGCGCGTCGTCGGCCAGCCGGTGCTGTTCGATCAGGTGCCGCAAGCGCTCGCCGAGGTGGACGGCCAGCTTGGTTCCACCGCCGCCGGCACGCGCGCATTGAGCCTGACCAACGGCTGGCATGATCTGGAGCGTCGCATGGAAAGCGTTCTCGGCATCAACGCGCACACTCAGGCCGAATTGGAGCTGTTCCTCGTCGCGAGGGCCGCACGAGGCCGCGGCGTGGGCGGTACCTTGTGGCGGCGGCTGCTCGCGTCCTTCGCAAGCCAAGGCGTCGAACGCTACTATCTGCACACCGATTCCGGTTGCGACGTGAGCTTTTACGACCATCAGGGCCTGAATCGCGTGGCCGAACGATACGCCAAAGACCACCCGGACGAGCCGGTGCCCGATGACGCCGACCTGTTCATCTACGCGGGGGAGGTGACCCGATGAGCAACAAGCAGTCTCAATCCTCATATTCTCAGCTGTTCCGCATCCCCGGCACCAAGGCGTTCTGCCTCTCCGGCGCGCTGGCCCGCCTGCCGATGTCCATGATGAGCTTGGGTATTGTGCTTGCGTTGAACCACATATACAACAATTGGACGATCGCCGGCACCATGAGCGCCGCCTACGTGTTCGCCGTGGCCATCGTCACACCGCTGTACGCACGCCTGTTCGACCGCTTCGGGCAGCGCCGCGTCGGTCGTCTCGCGCTCTCGGCGCAGGTAGTCGCGATGCTGTTGTTCGCGTTCGGCGCCTTGGTTCGCGTGCCGATTGGGCTGCTGTTCGTGCTCGCCATCATGATGGGGCTCACCCAGTTTGCGTTCGGCGCTTTGGTACGCACGCGCTGGGCCTACGCCTTGCGCGGCGTGGACGGGGAAGAGGCACTGCTCAACACAGCCTACGCGCTGGAAGCCGCCATCGACGAGATAGTGTTCATTCTGGGGCCGATTTTGGCCGCCTGGCTCGCCACCTCGGTGCACCCGGTCAGCCAGCTGTTCGTGCCGACGATCGCGTGCGCGCTGGGCGGAACGGTGTTCTTCCACTTGAAGTCCACGCAGCCGCCGGCCATGATCGAGCAAATCGACGTCACCCAGAGCGGCCAGGAGTTGGCGCGCGAGGGCGAGCAGTCCAACCGATTCAGCCTGCGCCAGTTGCGCTCCGGCAGGCCCAGAGCCAAAAGCGCGCTGCTCTATGCCGGCGTGTTGCCCGTGCTGGCGGTGTTCGTGGTGTTCAATATGAGCTTCACCGCGTTCGACGTGTCGATCACCGCCACCATCAAGGCGATGGGCCTGGAGCAGTTCCTCGGGTTGCAGTTGGCGATGTTTGCGGTCGGTTCGTGCATCGGCGCGGTGATTTTCGGCTCGCACCAGTTCAAGGGCTCGCATTGGGGGCACATGGTGCTGTTTCTGTGCCTGCTTACCGCCGGTTATGTCGGCTTCCGCTTGGCGATGGACAACCTGCTCTTGCTCGGTGCCCTCGAAGTGGTGACGGGCTTGTTCGTCTCGCCCCTGCTCACCACGGGCAATCTGGTGGTCAAGGAACTGGTGCCTGTCGAAAGCCTGACGGAAGGCTTGAGCTGGGTGAACACGGCAGGCACGGTTGGTGCTTCGATGGGCTCGTTAGTGGCCGGCGTCGTGCTTGACCAGGCCGGCGCTCATGTCGGCATGGTGCTGCCGTTCTGCTTCACCGCCTGCGCCGTCCCGCTCGCCTTGCTCGGCTGGGCTCTGTCACGCAAACGCGCCTGAGCATTCACGCCTGAACGTTCGTGGGCGAGCGTCCGTGAACGCTCGCCCACGGGCGACCCGAGAATCACTGAATCACAAAATCACAAAACCACCGAATCACTCAAACGGGTACTTCAGCCCCCAGCGCCCGCGAATCTCGTCCATGAGCTCCATGATGCGCAAGGTGTCGGCGTGTGGCATCTCGGGGCATTCGCCGCGGCCATCAAGCAGGGCATTGGCCGCGGCCGCCACCTCATACTCATAGCCGGTCAGCTGTGCGGGCACGTCGATATGGCGGCGCAGCTTGTGATCAAGTCCATACACGTCGATGCCCTCGGGATTGTTGATATTCGTCACCACGGCATAGCCCTCGGTGCCATAGATGCAACCGAACCGGTCGGACGCCGCCACCGCCGAGCTGGTCGCCGTGGCCATCAAGCCGTCCCCATACACCAGCGTGGTCGAGTTCGAAGCGTCCACGCCGGTCGCAAACGGCGTCATCGTGGTGTCGAGACGCTCGATGGCGCGCCCGTGGTCGGCACCCACCGCCATATCGATGAAGTTCAGCGCATACACGCCCACATCCAGGAGCGCCCCGCCGGCCAAAGCGGGGTCGGTGATGCGTGCCTTGCCGTCCACGGCATAGCTCAAATCGGCGCGCACGGCCTTCACCTCGCCCAGCTCACCGCCGTCCACCAGCTCGTTGATAATCGCCCGGCTCGGCTGGTAGCGCGTCCAGATCGCCTCGGTGGCGAGCATCCCCGTCTTCTCGGCGGTCTCGATCAGCTCGCGCGCCTGCCTCGCGTTCGCGGTGAACGCCTTCTCCACCAGCACGTTCCTGCCCGCCTGCATACACATGATTGACTGTTCGGCGTGCAGATTGTGCGGCGTGGCGATATACACCAAGTCCACATTCTCGTCCCCGGCCAGCGCCTCATAGGAGCCATAGGCCTTGTCCAGCCCGTATTGAGCCGCGAATGTCTCGGCGCGCTCGCCGTCCCGCGCCGCCACCGCATAAGGGTGAATCCAGCTGGCATACCGCGGGTCGCTCGCCATCTTCACCAACGTGTCGGCCATCGTGTGAGCAATGCGCCCAGCCCCCAGAATCGCGACATTCACCTGCTCGCCATTCGCCAGCGCCTCGGCGCGCCTGCCATTCAACCTGCCCATCATTCCTCCTCGAATACGGCTCTTGTAATGCAGCTCTTGTAAGACACTGCCATCATAGGGTCATCCATATACCGTCCCTGCCGTTCCCGGCCGCATAAACTCCGTGATGTTGCCGCAAGCGACCCGCTGAAAACCCAATGTGCCACTGAAGCCACTGGGCACCGGAGCAACAAACGTTTTGGCTGTAGCGTACAGACAGTCCCGTTCTTTGCGCCGCTTCCCCGCCACTACAGGTGAAGATAGAACCGAAAAAACTGCCATATTTTGATAGTTTTTCTGAAATCTCAGTAAAAACTATCGATTATCTAAATGTTTTTGGGTTATCCTAATGGCAGAGAGGTAATGAATATGATTGTTAGACCCTATTATCTGGACATACTGAAAACCTACCGAGAAGTTCCGCTGGTGAAGATTCTCTCTGGAATCCGCCGCTGCGGAAAATCGACCATTTTGGACATGCTGCAAGACGACCTGATCAACAGCGGCATCCCTGCTGATCATGTGATCTATATGCGCTATAGCTCGCAAGAGCTGGACGATGGCATGACCGCCAAGCAAATGTACCGCGATATAAAAGGCAAAATGGCTGACGGCCAGCACTACTATCTTTTGCTGGACGAGGTGCAGGAGGTCGGCGGATGGGAGAAGACGGTCAACAGTCTGTTGGAGGGGACCAACACGGATATCTATGTGACCGGCTCCAACTCCAAGCTGATGTCCAGCGAAATATCCACCTATCTAACAGGGCGCTATATCTCCATCCCGGTTTTCACATTGTCCTTTGCGGAATATCTGGAGTTCAAAAAGGAAAGCGGCCGCACGCCCAAAGAGCTTCTGAACAACTACATCCGCACGGGCGGGTTCCCCATCGTCGCCCTTGGAAACTTCGATGAGCGCTCGTCCTATCAGATCGTTGAGGGAATTTATGATTCCGTCATCACCAGTGACATCACCAAACGGCACAATATCACCAACTTTGGTTTGTTCAACCGTGTGGTTAAGTATGTCATTGAAAATGTCGGCAAGACTTTTTCCGCCAATGCCATCGTGAAATTCATGAAAAACGAGGGGCGTTCCCTCTCGGTGGAGTCTGTGTATAACTATCTGGAATGGCTGGAAAAGGCTTTCGTGATCTACCGCTGTCAGCGGTACGACATGCAGGGCAAAACCGTTCTGAAAACGCAGGAGAAATTCTACCTTGCGGATGCTTCCCTGAAATACTGCATGATGGGGTTTAACCCGAAGTCCGTCGCCGCCATGCTGGAAAACATCGTGTATTTTGAGCTTCGTCGAAAAGGCTACGATGCGTATATCGGCAAGAACGCAAGCAAGGAGATTGACTTCGTGGCCGTGCGGCGTGATGAGCGCATTTATGTGCAGGTGTGCCGCAATATGCCGGAGGAATCAGACAGGGAAATCGCCAACCTGCTTGAAATCAAAGATCACTACCCGAAATATGTGGTGACGCTGGACGAGCTTGCCACAGGCAACATTAACGGGGTCAAGATCATGCATCTCGCGGACTTCCTGCTGAGCGAGGATTTTTAGCAAAAGCCATAGGGTCATCCATATACCGTCCCTGCCGCGCCAGGCCGTATGAACTCCGCGGCGCCAGCGCCATCCCACCAATAGGGGTGTGCGCAGTGCTAGGGTCATATTCATGGCCAATCTTCATTCGCAAGCCACCCGTCTAGGGGTGCTCGATATCGGATCCAACACCGTCCACATGCTGATTGTCGACGCGGCTCTCGGCGCGCGTCCCGACCCCGAGGCGAGCGTGAAAAGCACCGTGCGCCTCATGCAATATCTCAAAGAGGACGGTTCCATCAAGAAGTCCGGCGTCGAAGCGTTGCTTCAGGCCGTCGACAAGGGCATGCATCTCGCTGAGGAGTACGAGATCACGCAGTTGCTCGCCATGGCCACCAGCGCCATTCGCGAGGCACCGAATGGCAACAAGGTGCTCCATAAAATCGAGGAGCGCATCGGCCAGGGCGTGACGGTGCTGTCCGGCGCTGATGAGGCTCGGCTCACGTTCCTTGCCGCGCGCCGCTGGTATGGGTGGGATGCCGGTCGCCTGCTCATGCTTGACATCGGTGGCGGTTCGTTGGAAGTGGCGATGGGCTCGGATGAGGAGCCGACCGTGGCATTGTCGGTGCCTGCGGGCGCGGGCCGCATCACCACTGAGTTTCTGCCCGAAGGCGTCGCCACCGCTGAGGAACTGGTGAAGGTGCGCAAGCAGGTGCGCAAGGTGATCGAGCCGATGGTCGAGGCTTTCCCATCGTCCAAGCATCCGAACCATGCGGTCGGCACATCGAAGACCTTCCGTTCCCTCGCTCGTCTCGCTGGTGCGGTGTTGCGTCAGCCGGGTCGTGAGGATACGAAGATCATGACTCTCGATCAGTTGGAGGATTGGATTCCCAGGCTGGCTGCGATTTCGCCGCAACAGCGTGTGGCTCTGCCTGGCATTACCCAAGAGCGCACGATGCAGATCGTCGGTGGCGCGGTGGTTGCCGCCGAAATCATGAGGGCGTTGAATGTCGAGGAAATCGAAATCTGCCCGTGGGCGTTGCGAGAGGGTGCGATTCTGCGCTGGCTCGACCAATTCGGCCGCACCCGCTTGGGTTTCTGACACTTGCGGAGCCGCGTATCTGCGCTTTGAGACTCAGATGTGCCCCAGATAGGAATCGAACCTACGACACCATCTTTAGGAGAGATGTGCTCTATCCACTGAGCTACTGGGGCAACAGCGTTTCAGTATAACATACAGCGGCGAAGAGCCCCGTGGGCTGTTCGTTTCAATAGCATAAGGACAACGCCGGTTGACGGTAATACGGTAATGATCCCGCCCGTGCCATCCGTAACATCCCGCCAACGGAACAAGGCCGTTGCGAGTGCGTCTCAAGTCGCGGTGCCCATCCATCCCGTTTTGAATGTGCGCCTTATACCACTATCCAGTTCAATCCTCTGTAGCGACACACCGAGGGTGATATATTCCCTCCATTGGTATGGTGCGGTTCTCGCCTGTTTTCGTCGGTTCGTCCCGGATTGGCTTGTCTCAGGGGGGGGGAATCTTTGTGCTGATAAGGTTTGTGCACTCAAGGAAGAGCGGCCAAGGCTGGCCGTCCGCGGGTGTGCAGTTTTCCTTTAACGACGTTGGTAGGAGAAACCTACCTAAAGGAGTTGAATGCAATGAGACATGCAGTAGTTAAGGCCCCGTCCGGGCGCCGCGGCAGACCCGTGAAGGCGCTGGCGTTCCTACTGGCGGTGGCGATGATGGCCGTATTGGCTCCCATGGGGTTCATGCCCGCCCAAGCTGAAGCGGTGTCGGGCACGCTGCGCAACAACAATGGCTTGGTTCTTGATCCCAGTATCAATAGGTCCCAGGTTCGCAGCATTACGTTCCAGAGTGGCCTGCCCGATGCGTACAAGAAGACGTGTTGGGATGCCGGCGAGGATGTGAACGGTGATGACGGCGTTTCCGTGCGGGGCTGCGCGACTGCGGTCACTGTTGATGGCAACACCATGTATGACGTGGTGTATGGCGCAAACAACGCATACCCCAGCTTCCCGAAGGATTCGTCCTACCTGTTCTCGTCGAATGATTCCTCTTCTTGGTTCACTGGTCTTGTCTCCATCAATGGTCTCAGCCAGATCAGCACGTCGAACGTGACGAACATGTGGTCCATGTTCCAAGGTTGCTTGTCGTTGACCGAGTTGGATGTGTCCGGTTTCAACACGTCGAACGTGACGAGCATGGGCCAGATGTTTGCGGCTTGTTCGAAGTTAACGTCGCTGAATTTGTCCGGGTGGGACACGTCGAAGGTGACGGAAATGGACAGCATGTTCCAGGGTTGTTCGGGGTTGACGAAGTTGGATGTGTCCGGTTTCGTTACATCGAAGGTCACGAACATGTACGGCATGTTCTCTGGTTGTTCGGGGTTGACGGAGTTGGATTTGTCGAGTTTCAACACGCGGAACGTGACGAGCTGCACATACATGCTTTCCGGTCTCTCCAATCTTCAGGAGTTGACGCTGGGTGCGAAGTTCAATTTGAAGCTCTCTGAGTGCACTCTTGGCAGTCCTGATGCTAAGGCTGAGGCACCTTCGGGATATGTGAATATCGGTAAGTGGCGGAATGGGACGACGGGTGATGTGTATGAGTCTCCATCGGATATTCCGACGCCTCCTACCGGGATGGTGACGTATACGCCGTTCGCTCCCGAGTATACGGTGGAGTTTGATGCGAATGCGGCGGATGCGTCGGGCTCGATGGATCCCCAGAAGATCGCGCCCGGTGCGGGTCAGAAGCTGTCCCCGAACAAGTTCTCTCGTGAGGGTTATTCGTTTGCCGGGTGGAATACGAAGCGTGACGGCAAGGGTGTCTATTACGATGATGAGGCCGTGATGAACCGGACGGCTGCGGATGGCTTGACGGTGAACCTGTATGCCCAGTGGACCGCCAAAGAAAATAATAAGGTATCGTTCAACGTGACCTCGGATGGCGTGCTGGCCGATGGTGTGAAGACCCAGTTGACGGTGACGACCGACACGGAGCTGAAGAAAGCGGCTGGTTATAAGCAGCCTGATGTGACGGCGATTGCGGGCAAGAAGTTCTTGGGCTGGCAGCTTGGTAAGGACGGTCCGGTGTATCAGCCTGATCAGATTGGGGATTTGACGGTCAAGTCGGATGTGACGTTCACGGCTAAGTATGAGGATTTGCCTAATGTGGAGGTGCATTTCAA
>NZ_JAAIIJ010000029.1 GCF_012932445.1 Bifidobacterium panos | reverse complement strand
TGACCAGGCCGAGCTTGTCGGACTGCCAGCCGATGAACTCGTAACCCTGCTCCACCGTGACGTTCGGCGCGGTGACGCCCGCGTCCTTCAGGTTCGCGTTCGTGGCCACCTCGTAACCCGTGGTGCCGGCCAGCGAACCGTGCTCGCCCGCGGCGAACGACAGCTTGTTCGTGGCCTCGGTCCACTTGGCGTTGACCACCAGCGTCGTCTCGTCGAACGTGCCGGACACTTCCGTGTCCCACCCGTCGAACGTCCAGCCCTCGCGCGTCGGATCCGCCGGGGTCTCGTACTTGGTGTTCAGCGGGCCGGACACCTTCGCGGACGACTCGTTGTTCGCGTTGTGGCCGCCGTTGAAGTTGAACACCACCGTGCCGGTCGGGTTCGCCTTCCACACGGCCGTCATGGTCACGTCATGGGCGGGCATGACCAGGCTGGCCAGCTGGTCCGAGGCGACCAGGCCGAACTCGTCGGACTGCCAGCCCGCGAACGAATAACCCGCGTTCGCCGTGGCCGACGGGGCGGTCACGCCGGCCAGTTTCGCGTCCGTGTCCACCTGATAGGACAGGCTGCCCGAAATCTGGCCGTTGTTCTCGCCACGCTCGAACGACAACGTGTTGGCCTTCGCGGTCCACTGGGCCGTGTACACGGTCGTGCCCTCGGCATACGTGCCGGTCGGCTCGTTGTCGTCCGCGTCCAGCCAGTTCGGCGTCTGCAGCTCGTAGCCCTCGCGCGTCAGATCCGTGGGCGCAGTGTACTTGGTGCCCGCCGCGTCCGTCAGGGTCACGGTGGACTTGCCGTCCACCAGGCCGCCGTTCGCGTTGAACACCACCTTCGCGCCGTCGTTCTTCTCGTACAACGCCGTGAACGTGACCTGCTGCGCCTTGCCGCCGTCAACACCCGTCACCACGTACTTGTCCTTCACGCCGTCAGCCGCGTAGACCTTCTGGTCCGCGTCGCACTTCCAGCCCACGAACGTCCAGCCGTCCTCCGGCGTCACGGTCGGCTCGCCACCGACCTTGTCGCCCGAGTTGACCTTGTAGGTCGTCTCGCCCGTCAGCGCGGCGCCGTGATCGCCCTTGTCGAACGTGACGGTGTTCTCCACCACGTTCCACTTGGCCGTGTACATCACCGACTCGTACTTCAACGACGGGGTCTCGTCCCACTTGTCGAACGTGTAGCCCGTGCGCGTCGGAACCGGAACGTCGGCCTGCGCGTACGACTTGCCCGCCTGGCCGCTCAGCGTGCCGGACGTCTCGCCGGACTTGTCCCTGCCGCCGTTGTAGTTGAAATACACCTGCACGTCGTCCAAATCCACGTACTCCGCGGTGAACGTGACCTTCTGGTTTTCGGCCGTGCCGGCGACGACGTACTTGTCGACGCTGTCGTGCGAGTACAGCCTGCCGTCCTCGTTGCACCGCCAACCCGTGAACCGGTAGCCGTCAACGGCCTTCGGCTCGTCCGGCTTGCCATTCACGGCACTGCCGGTCTTCACCTTGTCGTACTTCGTGGTGCCCGACAGGGTGCCGCGCTCGTCCGTGGTGAACGTGACCGTGCTCTCCAACGGGGTCCACTGCGCCACATACGACGCGTTCGCGTACCTGCCAGACGGCTTCACGTCCCAACCCGCGAACTTGTAGCCGTCACGCGTCGGGACCTCGGCGGCCTTCGCCTTGTCGGCATCCGAGTACGCGACGTTCTCCTTGCCGGACAACTGCACATACGCCTCGCCGGCCTTGTTGTGGCCGCCGTTGTAGTTCAGCGTGGCGGTCACCGCGCCCAACTCCTGATACTCGGCAGTAAACGTCAGACCCGGCTCGGCCAGCAGATCCTTGATCTGCGACGGCTGGTACAGCTTCTGGTCCGCGCTGGAACGCCAGCCCGTGAACTTCCAACCATCATTCGCCGACACCGACGGCTCCGCATACGCGGCCGCCCCCTGGGCGTCCTTGGCGTCCTTCAACGCCGTGCCCGTGGGCACCGACAACGAGGCCTTCACACCATCACCCAGCGCGCCGTTCGCGCCCACGATGAACTTCACATCCTGGCTCACCGGATTCCACTGGGCCGTATACACCGCATCAGACTTCAACGTCACCGACGTGTCGGTCGCCTCCAGGTTGCCCACGGACGAGGGAACCGCGGTCCAACCGCCCAGCGTGTAACCCGCACGGGTCGGCTGCGGCACCGCCTGCGCGGTGTCCTGGTTGCCCGTGACCGTCGAGGACGTCTTGCCGTCCAAAGCGCCGTTGTTGTAGTCGAACGTCACCGTCACCTTCGGCGTGTCCTCGAACTCCGCCGTGAACGTCAGGTTCGGCTTGGAACGCAGGGCGCCGATCTCACTCGGCTGGTACAACGCGTTATCACCGCTGGAACGCCAACCCAGGAACTTCCTGCCCGCAACCGGCTTCACCGTCGGGCCCGTCTGCGCGGGATAGCCCGCGACATCCTTCAACAGCGTACCCGTGGCCACGTCCGTCAACGTGGACGCGCCAGCGGTCTGCGTGCCATCCTTGGCGTCCACCTTGAACGTGATCGTGTTGAGCGTCGGATCCCACTTGGCCGTATACGTCGTCACACCCTCCGTATCGAACACGCCGCTCGGGGTCACGACCTCGTCATCCGCGTTGAGCCAACCGCCGAACGTATAGCCCTCACGCGACATGACCTTCTTGTCCGGCACATCCGCCGCGTACGACTGGTCCTTCAGACCCGACACAACCCTGCCGTCATCCGAACCGTCAATCTGGCCGCCGTTCGGGTTGAACACCACCGTGCAGTTCTTGTTCGCCGCATACACCGCGGTGAACGTCACCGTCCTGTTCGTCTCGTCAAGACCCTTCACCTCATAAGACGCCACGTCCTTGGAATCGTACAGCTTGTTGTCCTCGCTGCACTTCCAGCCAACGAACGAGTAACCCGCGTCCACACTCACCGTCGGAGGCGCCGCGAAAGCAGTCTTGGAGGCATCCGTGCTGACGCCCTCGCCCACCGTCGCGTCCGTCTTCACCGTGAACTCGGTGTCATACGACAACGTGCCATGCGTATCATCCTTGGCCTGGACGAACTTCACCGTATTATCATTCGCAGTCCACACGGCCTTGAACGTCGCAGCAGCCGTAAACGTGCCTTCCGGCTTCACCGTCGACACCGACGACTGCCACGTCTTGTCCCCGTCCAACGTGTAGCCGGTACGCTTCAGGTTGTCCGTATCCGTGGCCGGGATGTCGTCCTTGTACGAAGTGCCCTGCGCGCCCGTCAACGACTTATACGACGCACCGGACGCATCCTTGCCACCGTTGTAATCGAACACCACCGTCACATCGGGCAGGTCCTCATACTGGGCCTCGAACGTCGCAGCAGACTTCACCGTCACATCAGCCATCTCAGACGGCGAATACACCGGCAACTTCGCAGCCTCCTCCTCGGACTCGGCTTGCTGGCGCCAACCCAGGAACTTCTTACCCGCCACCGGCGTCACCGTCGGCGTCACGAACTTGCCGTCCACGTCCTCCGACAACGGGATGCCGGTCTTCACCTTCAGGGAATCCTGCACGCCCTTGTCCAGCGTGCCGTCCTCGGTCACCGTGAACGTCACCGTGTTCGTGTTACGCGTGTAATAGACCTTCACCACCGTACTGCCATCAGCCAGAACCTCCTGCGGCTCGACAGTCTGGGCGGTGAAACCCTCAAAATCACCCGACGACGTATCCTCCGAATCCGCAGTGACCTTATCGCCGATCTTGCCCGTCAACGGGTCATTGTTCTCATCCGTCGTCACCGTCTCATCCGCAACCAAGGGATACATACCGGTCTCCAACGTCTCACGATAATGCGCCACCGAATACGACGCATACTCCGTCCACTCCGCAGTCAACGTCACATCCTCAGTCACCGCATCCTTGGAGAAATCCCACTTGTGTTTCTCACCCTGAGCATCCGTGTAATACCAGCCCAACAGCACATGATTCGTATACGTCAACTCAGGATCACCAACCGGACTGCCCTTATACACAGACGCCGTAGACTCGACAGCACCATCCTCAGTGGCATCACCCGGCTTAAACGTCACCGTAAACTGCTCCGTATTCGGATTCGTACCAGTCGCAGCAACAGCACGAGACTGCCTAGTCGTCGTCACCAGGTTATCCGCAAACTGAGTGGCATACTCGGGGTTTCTGTCTGTGCTATCAGCACCGCTCCAGACGCCCGCCCAGATATTTCCGTCGGAGATGACCGTGACATTACCCCACGGAGTCGAAGTATCAGAGGAACCCGCCTGCAAATCAACACAAATCGGCTGCGTCGAGCCGTCGTCGGCAGTGGCGGCGAAAATGACACTAGCCTTATTGGTGGTATACGAAATCGGACTCGCATAGCCCACTTCCCAGTCCGTCGGCAGCTTCTCCGTCAGACTCTTCGCCACCGCCGAGTCAGTGCGGCTGACTGTAGCGCCGGCAACGCCAATCGAGGGCAAGGACTCCACCGTGAAACCGGTATACAGGCGCGTCGCCAACTCCGTTCCCGAGCTGTTCAGGTCTTGGTAGGACGTGTCTTCGCATTGGATGAAGATGCGTCCGCCTTTGTCCAAATACGCCAGCAGAGCATCAACCTCGTCCTGCGTGTAGTATTTGTCGCCGCCGTTTGGTTTCGTCATGCTCGGCTCAATGTAAATGAAATCAAACTGATCAAGCGGCAAACCGTTCAACGCGTCATTATCAACGAAAGTCTCCCTATCGGATATGGAGCCGTGAACCGTGATAAGGTCACCGAGACCATAGAACCTGTTCGAGCCCTCCGTCCAATCAGACGTCTGCCGGGCCGTTATGCCTGGATACTCCCTGGAATCGTTCCCCTTTGCGAAATGGCTATTTGGTGCCCAGTAGAGGATTTTCGCGTTCACGCTGCGCAAGACGACAGTGTTGTTGACTAGCACCGTTTCCAGTTCGCTATTGTTGGCGTCGCTGGTTTTGTCCAGCGTGATCTTGTCGTTGTCGATGTCGCTGTCCGTCACCGTGCGCTTGCCGCTCACGACCATCGAAACCGGACTGACGACATCACCCGCGTAGGACAGGCCGATCGGCTTGTCCGCACTGGCGTTCAACCTTACGGTCGCGCTTTCCGTGACCTTCGTGCTGCCCGTGCCCGTCTCGACCTGCTCGGCGACCACCAGATTACGGGCCGCGCCGGCCTTCGTCGTGTTGCCCGTGATCGACGGGGCGGAAGGGGAAGCGCCGTCGGAACCCAAGTCCAGCACGCCGCCCACGGCGACATGCACCGCGCCATCGTCACCGACGGTGTTGGTCCTGATCGTGACCCCGTCCAACACCAGACGACCGCCCTTGGCGACATCGAACAACGGCTTGCCCGAATCACTGCCCGCCAACGCGGCCGAACCCGTGACGATCAGCGTCTTGCCGTCGGGCACAGTCAACGTCGTACCCGGCACGGTGTTCGCGGACACCGTGTACGTGACCGTATCCGCCGTCGTCAACGCGCTCAGCACGTCGGCCCATGAGGTCACCGACGCCGAGCCTGCGGCCCAGGCGCCGGGCACGGCCACTGCCAGCACCACCAGCGCCGACACTATGGCCGACACCATGGCCGCCAGCCAACGCGGCAACCCGCGCCCCGAGCCGGTTTGAGATGAAAATCTCACCATAAGAAACTCCTAAAATTTCTTTTTCTTCTACCAAACCCTCCCCCAACACAAAACGA
>NZ_JAAIIJ010000028.1 GCF_012932445.1 Bifidobacterium panos | reverse complement strand
CGACCGGCTGATCGATGATGGTTCTCATACTCCCTCACTTTCCGTCGTCGTAGTATTCGCCCTGGAAATTGCCGTCGGTATCGATGACGATGAGGCGGCAGGGCGTGGTGATCTGGTTGCCGTTGATATCCGTGTCCGCGTCCTTCGACTGGATGACGAAGGACGGCAGGTCTTGGTAAAGCGTCGAGACGCCGGCCTCGATGCGGTTGAGTTCGGCGGCGGTGATCGGCGTGCCGCCGCCGCTGCCGTTCTTCCACGCGGTCGGCGTGTATGACCTTGAGGCCATGGTTCCTCCTTTGTCGGAGAATCGTCAGGCGGCGAGATAGGTGCCGGAAACGTTGAAGCTGACCTCGCCGGTATACGCCAGCGCGCGTTTCAGCGTGATCGTCCGGTCACCATTCACGCGCAATATCGTGAAGTTCGAGCCGCCGAAGCCGTCCGTCGCGCATTATGCGCGCCGGTAGAGCTTCGGTCGGCTGATGCTGGCCGGCAGGGTGGCGATGGTGATTTCGGTGTTCGCGGCGACCGAGCTGGCCGGCGTGAGCTTTTCCACGTTGATTTCCACCACGTTGCCGACCTGCCGCGCCCAACCAGTCAGGCTGGACACTGCTGTGGACGGCGTGAGCGCCACCCAGCCGGTGTCAATCGGAGTGATTGTCGTCCTGCTCATTCCTTCCTCCTTACTGCCCGTCCTCGTAGACGACGCCCGTGGCCGGCCCCATGATGATGCACGGGGTCACGGGCGGACTGGTCAAAGCGCCCTGAGTGGCCTCGTAGAAGACCGGCAGCCCCCGATAAGTCAGGGTGCCGTCAGCCGCGACCTGAAAACCCGAGCCGGGCTTGACCACACCGGCGAGCGTGCTTGTCGCCACGGTGGGCGTGAGCGTGCCGTCTCCGGCCACCTTCAGCCCCGTGCCGGGCTTGACCACGCCGGTCGCGCTGCTGGTGGCGACGGGCGGCGTGTAGGTGAGCGTGCCGTCGGTCGCGACCGTCATGTGCGCGCCGGGTTTGACCATTCCGGCGACCGTGCTCGTGGCGATGTCGCCGCCCGCGTTCGGGTCCGTGCCGTTGTTGTCGGTATCGCCGTCGAACCAGTCCAGCCCGTAGGTGTCCTGAAGCAGTTGGAAGTCGGCCTTGGTGAACACGCCGTACTTCGTCCACTCGCACGGTTGGCTGTTTGACGGGGCGTGTAGCCGCACTTCCACGGAGGAAACGCCGGCTGGAACAGTGAACGGCAGCACGTAGGTTTTCAACCCGTCATAATCGGCGGACGCCAGCACAGTGTTGTTGTTCATGACGGTTAGGACGCGGTTCTCGCTGAACCCGCTCCCCCAATTGGCGCTCAACGTGCAAACCATCACATACTCGCCAGCCGTCAAGCCCGGCTGGCCGACCACCGCATAACCGTCTGTCTTAGCCGAAACGACACCGACCGTCCTGCGGTCGGAATGCATGTCGATCGTCACCTCGTCTGGCGCGACGACCTCGCCGAGCCATCCCAGATTCGTCGCTATCATTCCCCGCCCCCCGTTTCGTTCGTGCCCGTTTCAATCCGGGCGGTTTCGTTTCCGTCGGCCATAATCGGCTCCTTTCATTCCATCGGGATCATCAACGCGTTCAGATCGACCCACATGATGTTCTTCTTGCGTTGCGGATTGTAGATTTTGACATCGCGCGAGTTCGCCTCGACGTACGCGATGACGTATCCGACGGTGTTCGTGTCGGTGAACTTCGCGGCCACGGGCCAGTCGCGGTCGTCATTCACCGTGCTGATGAACGTATTGCCGGTTTCCAACCCACCGCTGGCACCATCCGAATACCATTTGGTCCCGTCGATGATCCGCTGGTCGCCGAGATTGTCCTGATTGTCCAATGCGACTCGTCCCCGGAAGCAGAGCATTCCGCCTCGCGCGGCCGCCATAATGTCCCGCGTGTGCGAGCAGTTCACCAGATAATTGTTGATGTTGCGCCATCCGTTCGTCCAGTTGCCGCCCGACACGACATACATGCCGGCGTAACCAGCCGAGCTTTTGTTGCTTTGGATGATGCCGGTGGATTCGATGGCCGCGCCCTTGACCGTGCTGCCGGAGGTGAGGTCGCCCATCATGCTGACGGCACCGGTGGTCGCGTCGATTCGGAACGTCGTGCTGCCCGACTTGTTGTAGGCCGTGAACGCCGAACTGTTCATTTTGATCCCGGACTTTTGGCTGCTTGTGGTTTGGACGGTCGCGCCGGTGATTGTGCCGCCCGTGATGTTCATGGCGCTCAGGGTGCCGTTCGACAGGACCGACCCGGTGGTGCGCAACGTGCCCGTACTGGCCTCGATGGTGGTGTTCGCTTTGCCGTCCGACCCGTAGGCGACGACGCCGCCGCTGGTGATCTTCACGCCACGGCTCGCCGTGCTGGAGGTTTGTATCGTGCCGCCCGTGACGGTCGTGCCGCTGATCGTGCCGCCGGACATGACCGGCCCCTTGAGCGTCAGGCTCCCGTCGGAGGTGAGCGCCGTCATCGTCGCCTTGCCGTCCGACCCGTACAGGGCGATGCCCGTGTCGTTGACGACCAGCCGTCCGTTGGACGTGCGGAAGACCCCGCCCTGGATGGTCTTGCCGTACAACGCGGTCGCGTTGATCTTGTCGGCGGTGATCGCGTTCGCCGCGATCTTGTCGGCGTTCACGGACTTGGCCGCGAGCTTGTCGGCGGTGATCGCGTTCGCCACGATCTTGTCGGACGTGACCGCGTTCGCCGCGATCTTGTCCGCGTTCACGGACTTGGCCGCGAGCTTGTCCGCCACAATCGCGTTCGCCACGATCTTGTCGGACGTGACCGACCCGGCCAGCAGCTTGTCCGCGTTCACGCAGCCCGCCGCGAGGTTGCCGGCCACGATCGATTGGGCCGCGATCAGGCCGCCCGTGATCGTGCCGGACGCGATGATGTTGCCGGCGACCAGGTTGAACTCGTTGAACCGCGTGCCATCCCACATCAGCACCTGCACGACGCGCGAGGAGACCGGCACCAGTTCGCTCGCGCTCTTGTACGGTTTGCCAACCCATTTCGTGTAGAAGTCGGCCAGCAGCGAAGCGCTCGTATGCGGGCCGTCCGCCCACCGCGTCCAGTACGGCGCGGTGCGATACCAGAGATCGCCGACCGCCAGCCCCTCGTGGTCGGGTTCGTCGGGCTGGCGGAAGATGCGGTTGCGCCCGTCGGCGGTCTTCTGCGCCATGTTCGCCGCCTCATACGCCTTATCGGTCTGCTCCTGCACGCCGGCGACCTTTTCCGTGTTCGCCTCGACCTGTTTCTTGGCGTCGGCCAAATCCTTGTCCGCCTGCGCGAGCGCCGTCTTGTTCGCCTCGACCTGCTTCTTGGCGTCGGCCAAATCCTTGTCCGCCTGCGCGAGCGCCGTCTTGTTCGCCTCGACCTGCTTGTTCGTCTCGGCCTGCTGCCGGTTGATCGCGTCCTGCGCGTCCTTGTTGTCGATGATGGTCTGGTTGGTCTGCGTCAGGTTGTTGTTGACCAGCGTGATCTGCGCCGCCGTGTCCGCCTTGGCCTGCGCGAGGATATTGGCCGCGCTGTTGTCCAGGTCCGCCTGGGAGACCTCCACGAAGGGCGAGTGGGTCCCGTTCGCGTCCACCTTGTCGATGCCGTAGGTCGCGTCGCCGCCGATGACCAGGCCGCCGTCCGCGTTGTCATACCACGCGCTGCCGGTGCGCCTCGTCTGCAACCCGCGCGCCGTGTCCAAAGCGGTCGTGGCCGTGCCCAATATCAGGTCCGCCGTGGACGGGTTGATCTCGCCATGAGTAGCCATGACTGTCCCTCCTTAAAAAAACAACCCCGCCGCTAGTAGACGGGGTCCTCGCAAATATCGAAGACGAGCTTGACCTTGCTGGTCTCGTCGCCGCTCATCTTCATCAACCGCAGCCGGTACACGTTGTTCGGCAGGTCCGGGAAGCCGACGATGGAGACCTTGAACACCTCGCCCGGCCAGAACCCGCCCAACGGGTGCAACGGCATGCCGCTCGCGTCCACGTCGTCCGCGTCGATCTCGCCCGTCACCTGCATCAACGGTCGGCTGTTCGCCTCGAGGCGCGAATGCGCGTGGCTTTTCAGCACGGCGTAATTCTTCACGTCCGAATCGGAGTACGTGGTCTCGTACAAGGGCCACGGGTCGTTCACCCGCGTGAGCGCCATGTCCTCGGCCAGATAGCACAGGGTCGCCTTGTCCGACCCGCTGCCGGTCGCGTACACCCTCTGCACGGGTGCCATGCGGTCCACGGTCAGGTTCTCCAACGTGCCGCCCTGCGGATGGTATTCCAATGCGTGCACGGTCTTCTGACCTAGGAACACGTCGCCGTCGCTGCCGGCCTCGAACCGCCAGCGCACATGCTGCGAATCCGCCAAGTACGGGCGGAACTGCATGTCCGGGCCGCCCTGCACGTTCGCCAGCTTCGTCAGCAGGTCCTTGCACGACTGGTTCTGCACGTCCCAATCCTGCCAGTCCGTCCGCTCATGCGAACCCTTCTCGCCCAGATAGGGCAGGTCGATGGGCAGCTGGCCGCCCGGCTTGCACGACGTGCACTGGCGGATCACCTCGCACGCGATCCCGCGCAACGACATGCCCTTCCATGCATACGACGCCTGGGCGGTATGGTCGCCGCCCGTGCCGAACCTGCCCTCGTGCGCCAGGAAGCGGTTCGCCAGCATGCTCATCATCGAATCGACCGGCACGCTCACGTCAAGCGGCGTGGACGAGCGCACGCCGAACGGGCCGCCCACCACGGGCGTGCCCAGGCTCGACGCATCGTCGCGCGCGGACTTCCAGAACATGATCAGCCCGCGCTTGCCGCACATCAACGACGAGGCCTTCGCGGCCGGGGTCGTCCCCGGAATCTGCGACCACGGCAGCTCAAGGCCGCCCACCTCGTCCTCGCCCACGCCCTTGTCCTTCGTCGTCGAGAACGAACTATCCGAAACCGTCATGCTCCATGTGAACGACGGGACATCGATCTCCTGCGCCAACTGGCCGCTGATCGTGTCGTACAGGAAACCACGCCACGTCATCGGAACACGCCCCGGTCGGTCACGGTCAGGTTCTGGATGCCGTACAAGGTCACGGGGGCCGTGTTCGCGGCGGGATTGCCCAGCACGTACACCTCGGCGGTATGCGTGCCCCTGTTGGCGATCACATCGTAATCGATGCCCTTGGTCTCCGCGAAACGCAAAACCCCGATCTCGTCGAAAGCTCCCTGAATCCACGAGGACGCCAGGTTCACGCCCGAATTGATGACCGAGCCGTCCACACGCAGCTGCACGAAATAGGAGGCCATGTTGCTGTTGTCCGAACCGCACGACGCGCGCGCCTTCCACTTGATGTTCACCGTGCGGTCGGTCTGCACGGTGAACCTCACGCTCACGCGCTTCTTCCACTGCTTGTCCTCCGGGATCTCGTACTGCTGGTTCACGTTCGCGGTAGCCAGCACGCCCACGCTCACCCCGTAGGGAATCGCATAGTCCGCGCTGTGCGGCGGGGTCGCCTTCTGCGTCGAGGTCGCCCCCGCCGGCAGCGTCATGTCCAGCAGGCGCACACACCCGGCAGGAGTGGACGGCGCGACCGGCGACGCCGAAGGCGTGCCCTGCGTCACACCGATCACCACCTGATTGTCCGCATCTCCCTGCGTCAGATCACGCGCCTTGATCCAAATCCTGTCCACACGCGGGTTCGACGGATCACCAGCAGACACAGCCGCCGTCGCCCCGCCACCGAAATACGCCTCCGTATACCCGTCGGCGCTGCCCCTGCTGCACACCGCCACACCGGCGGCGACATTGTACTTCAGGTCGGAACGCCCGCTCACACCCAAACCCGTCACGATGCCCACGGAAGCCCAATGCGACTGCAAAACCTTGCGATGCGTCAACGGATCAACGCCCTTGCCCGCCGAATCCGGCGCGATACCCAAAGCAGTAGTCATGATTCTTTTCTCCTTTACATGTACGTGTTATGACTGGTCACGGTCACCCAACCACTCCCAGCGGATTGCAAATTCACCGACAACGAACCACCAGCCGGCACCGTCGGGAAGCCGCGCGAACGCAGGTTCCGGGAAACGTCCAACCCGCCCATCGTGGCCGTGCGCGACCGGCAATCCAACACCAACGGCGTCGCGCCGACCGGCTGGCTGTAAACCAGACTCAACGTCGTGCCCGGGAACATCAGCGACACGTAACTGAACGACCCGCTGACCGTGAACACCGGATAGGCGCGCGAAGTCCCGTCATTGCGAATCGTGCCCACATTGCGAGCATCCGTGGCCGCCTTACCATACGTCAACGGATACTGCAGGCCAAGCTTGCCGTCACCGTAGCGCAAACCGTTATCGCCAGCGGACGCGGGATGCAACTGGAACCGCAGCGTGCTGTCGGACAGGATCTCGGGCCGTTCGCAGGTGACCGTCAATGTGTTGTCCTCAAGCCAGCCGTCATCGCCGTACCTGCCGGACGATTTCAGTATCGCCCGACCGGTGACGTAGCAGGCATAGCCCGCGTCGCGCAGCAGGAACTTGACCTTGCGGTGGGCGCAAACCCGTCGAATCTGCGTCAGCAGTCTGACCACACCCTGACGGTCATGAGCGCCGACGATGAAATGCAAGGTCACCACCCGCGCCGAATACATGATGTCGGCGACGGGGATGTCATGCGACCCGTCGCCCTGTCCTCGTTCGGTCATCGTGGTCTTGTCGTCCGGCATGTCGTACCAGCCCTCGACGCCTTCCGGCGCGATATACAGCACATCCTTGCTCGGGTCGGCGTTGCCGCCATCGAACGTGACCTTCAAACCGTCTGCGGACAGTTCCACCAGTTCAGGGAATACCGTCACCTGTACCTCCTTGCCTCGGCCAATGCGTTACGGTGCAGGATCGGCGCGGCCTCGTACAGGTCTTGGCTGCTCCTGACGATCTTCGTGTTGAACGTCTGGTTGACCGTCGTCCCCGCATTGGCACCAAGGGTGACATTCGGGTTCACCACGATGTCCCATGAATCCTTCAACGCCTGCACTCGACCACCGGTCGCGTACCGCATGGAACGTTGACGGTAGGCCGAACCGGCCACCTTCCCCGCTCCGGCCATGCGGCTGCGATACTTCTCCGGCAGGTCGCCATGCGTGTTCAGATAGTCGAAGAAGCCCTTGCCGTACTTGGCGTCCAGCTTCTTCAACGAGGAGGCTCGCAACACCGCCTCGCCGTTCGACACCCATGCCGGGATCGAATCGGACGTGCCGGTGCCCGGCCCGTAGATACGACCGCCATCCGCTTTCGTTAACGTTCCCAATTGGACATGTTCGCCGGTGGAGGTGTAGTTGGCGGTAATGGTGAAGCTCTTATCCGCAATCTGCATCCGCTGCAAAAGGCTGAGTTCGCCTACGGCGGCGGAGGCACCATTGGCGTTCACGCTGAAGTTCTTGTCTCCGACCGAAGACGAGTTGACTTCGTTGATGGAGGCCAGAGCCTGACCGTTATTGCCGATGATGTAACCCGTCTTGGTGTCGATGGTCCAGCCTTGGGTTTCCGCGAACTTCTGCCAGAACTCGCTGTTGTCACAGACCAGCTTGCCGGTTTTCGTGTCGATCGTCGCGCCGTTCGCCAACGCCAACGCGACCATGTACTGGTCGCTGTTCAACGTCAGCATGCCGGTTTTCGTGTCGATCGTCGCGCCGGTGGCCTGGGCTATCTTGTTCATCAGATCGGTGTTGTCGCCCTTGATTTGAACGGTCTTGCCGTCCTCAAGCGCGCTGGCTTTCAGATTCACACTGTCGAACACCTGCGATGCCTGGTCGTTCACGGTAAGGTTCATCTGCCATGTGCCGTCGGACAGTTGGTGGGCCTTCTTCTCCAGTTCGTCAACCGTCAGGACGACGGGCGTCCCATCGGCGGTAAACGCGACCTGATGTTTCTTATCGGAGAGCTGCCGGACGATGTTCTGCAATTGCGTCGCATCGGTCTTGCCCGACCAAATGGACTGCAACAGCAATTCCTTGGTCGCCTTGCGTCCTTTGTCGGGAAAGAGGAAAGCCATTGATTCGACCACATCGGCAAGGTTCTGCTGGGCTTGCAACGTCTGGGCGCTGACCTGAACCTCGATTTCCTTCGGTGTCATCAACAGGCTTGAGTTCAACCCGCTGACGGCATCCTCCGCGACGCCGGCGGTGCGCGCGGCGTCATCGAAGTTCGCGGACAGTTCCTTCTGCTTGGCGATCACCTCGGAAGTGCTCTTGCCCTGCGCGATCATCGCGGTCAGGTAATCGTTCGAGCTTGACGCCAGCGAGGTCAACGCATCGGAAGCGGTGCGCCCGGCCTCGGTCGTGAAATCGAAGTTCTTCGCCGTCGCATCCCAAACCTGCTGCCCCTGCTCGTGCAGCTCGTTCACGTTTTCCAGGCTTGACCTGACCTGATCCAACGTCTTGTAGTAGCTGGACGCGGCGGCGGTCGCGCGAATGTTCGCGCTCTGCTCGTCGCTGACCAGCGACGCGAGCTTCGACTTCACCGAAGTCAAACGCTCCGACTGTTCGGAAGCGGTCAGCAGGCCAGCGGAAACCGAGGAAAGATCCTCGCCCTCGTCGAGCAGGGATTGCACATAGTCCGAACGCTTGCCCTGACCATCAGCAATCGTCTGCAAGGTCTTGATCTGCTCTTTACGGTATTCCTTCAACTTGCCGGACAGGACACTGGCGGCGCTCTGCTCTTCGCTCAACCAGTGAGGATTGGAGGAGCTATTTTGCGTTTTCTGCAAACTGTCGAGCAGGTTGTCGTACTCCTTGGAAGAACCGGCAACTATCTTGGATACCTCGTCGGTGTTCAATCCGAGTTTCTTCACGGCATCGGAAGTTTTGTCGATATCAGTTCCGCCATTCCAGAACTTGTCCCACCCGTCACGGGAGCTTTCAAGATTCTCCTTGACCTTCGTGCCGAAGTTGTCAAGGCGATTCTGTAGTTCGTCCAGGCTCTTGGCTTGGGCGGACAGGGACATCGGGGTTGCCTTCGCGGCCTCGTTGAATCCCTCCACCCGCGACTGCGCGTTGGACACGTGCTGCTGGTAGGCGCTGAACGCCGTACCGGCGACGGCGAGGCCGGCTGTCAGGGCGATGCCCGCGGGGCCGCCGAACATGCCGAGCATGGTGGTTCCCGCATTGGTGGCGAACGTCTTCAACTTGCCCAACGCACTCGTCGCGGGCTGCACGCTGGAGGAAACACCGCCCAAGCCCTTCGCGGCGGTGACGGTGTTCGTTCCAAGCAGCACGGCTCCCTCGGCGGCAAGACGCGCCTGGGTGCCGGTCTTGGCGACGGACGTTGCGGCCTTCTCGCTTGCGGAGGCCATCTGGTTCATGCTTGCCACGGAACCGGTGAACAGGCCGGCCATGTTCCCGTAGGCCATGCTGTTGCCGGTCGCGGAAGCGAGCTTGCTGTTGCGTTCCAGTTGCGCCATGGCGGCCACGAGCTGGGTGATCTTTATCTTGGTGCCATCGACGGTGACGCCGAGCTGGCGCATCGTGTTCTGGTAGCGCATGGTGCTTTGTATGTTTTCCAAAGCGCCGGTCTTGAGCGCGGTCCATGCGGAACGCCCGGCGCGTCCGAACGTCACCCACAGGCCAAGCATCCCCTGCACCGAAGCGGGCAGTTTCGAGAACGCCTGGGACAGCGTGTTCGTGACGGACGCTATCGCCTGGATCGTCGGGGACACGGCTTTCAACGTGTTGGCGAACGTGCCGCCGAACGTCTTGGTCAGCTGGCCGGCCATGCTGATCAGCGAGCTGAACATCGGGGAGGCCTGCGCCAGCGCGGAGGTCATCGTCGTGAACCCGTCGCGCACGTTCGCGGAGAAATCACGGATGCCGCCGGACGTGCCGGACGCGAGCTTGCTGATGTTCGCCACGACGTTGCCGGTCAGGGTCCCGAAGTTCGAGAACACCTCGCTCACGTCGGAACGCATCTCGTTCGCGCTGGTGCCGATGGCCTTGAACGAATCGCGCATGCCCAGTTGGGCGTTATGCGCGCCCGTGACCCAGGCGTTCAACGTATCCTGGAACGCGACCGTATGCACGGCGCGGTCGGCTTTCGCCAATTCCTCGCTGAACTTCTGGATGCCGTTCTGGTTCTGCGCCAGCGTGCCGAACACGCCGGACAGGATGCCCTTCAGGGAGCCGATGGAACTGCCCAGATACCCGGACTGTTCCTTCACGCCCATGATGGCGGATTCCATCTTGGAGGAATCCCGCTCCATTTCGTCGGCCCATGCCGCGAACCATGACATGTTCTCGCTGACCCACTGGGTGAACTGCGGCAGATACTGTCCGCCGGACTTGCCCAACCGTGTGATCGACTGGACAAGCGCCTGCAAGCCGGGGTTCAGGTTGGTCACCGCGTCACGCGAATACGTGAGCATCGCATTGATGCGCTGGCCCTCGTCGGCCTGGCTGACGATATCGGCCATGCCCGCCGCGACCTTGCCTTCCTCGGCGCTGACCTTCGCCAGATTGGCCACGAAGTCATCGCCGAGCGCGCCGCTCATGTTCAGGATGGATGCCTTGGCCTCATCCCAGAACGCCTTGCCGACCTTGCTTTGCAACCCGTCGAAGATGGTGCCCGACTTGTCGAAATTGGCCGAAGCGGTCTTGACTGCGGAATACAGGCCGTAGAATCCAGCGGCGGCGGCACCCAACGCTGCCGGCATGGCATACGCGGCCTTGGACAGGCTCACGATGCTCTTGCCCAGACCGCCGACCGTGCCGGCCACGTTGATCGCGCCGGCACCGATATCGGACAGTATGGTGCCGACCAGCGCGACGCGCGGCACTTTCTTGTCCAACGTGTCGAACAGGTTCACGAGATTGCTGAAACTGTTCTCCACGCCCTTCAATCCGGTGGAGCCGGATGTCATGCCGTTGAGGATCTTGCCCATGTCGGTTCCCTTGAACCGGGCGAAGATGTCGATGGTGCGCGGGCGGGTGAAGTACGCGAGATGGGCGCGGGCGGCGGCGGTCTCCAAGTCCACGTCCATGTCGAGCTTGTCGTTCTTCTCACGGAACCGCTTGATCTTTTCCTCGGCGGACTTCATGGCGATGTCGAGTTCGACCTCGTACTTTGCGTCCGGGTCGAGCCTGACCTTTTCCGCCGCCATGCGCAGGCGGTTCGCCAATGATTCCTGTTCGAGCTTGATTTCGGCGGGGATGCTCAGACGTGTGTGTTCGAGCTTGCTGAGCCGCGCCTCGATGCGTTCGGCACCGTCCAGATAGAGCCGGACGCGGTTGTTCTCCTCGGCAACCTTCGCTTTCTTGCGGATGATCGCCTCGAGGTTGCCCATCGTCTTGGCGTAATCCTCTTTGGCAAGCTCGACGCGCACACGGGCGGGATCCTTGTCCACCATGTCCATGAGCTTGCGCAGGTTGGAGACCTGCGCGTTCGCGGCCTTCATGTCGAGCAGACTGCCCGACCCGAGAGGGTTCGTCTTGTACAGGGTGTCCTGCATGCCGCGCAGCACGTCGATGCGCTTGCCTATCTCGTCCTTGAGCAGGCTGGTCTGCTTGCGGGTGAGTTCGCCGCTTTTCCTCACCGCGTCGTCGTACTGCGTGACGCCTTTGAGGTTGCGGCCCCACGCCTTGTACATATCGGCCTTGGCGTTGGTCTTCGTCAGTTCGCGTTGGATGCGGTCGAGTTCGCCGAGGGTCTTGCGTGAATCGATCACATAGTCGGCGGTGATCTGCTTCTTCCCGTCCCACTGTTTGACGAGATTGCGGATCTGCGAATCGTCGGCGTGGAACTTGATCTCGACATCGGCGTCGCGGTTCTGCCATTCGCGCAGTGTGCTCTTCGCCAAAGCGTCGTCGGGGTCGAGGTTCACGGGAATCTCGATTTCCTCGCTCTTCAATCTGGCGAGTTTCGCGTTCAATTCCGCGAAGAACTTGTCGGTGACGGGTTTGATGTCGACGCCTACCGCGCCGGCGGAATACAAGCCTTCGGCCATCGGGCAACCCCCTCCAAGGGAAACGCCCCGAAACCGGCCATGCGGATGGCCGGAACGGGGCTGATACGGAAAAACAACCCCCCGCCTGCCGGAAGGGGGTGTTGTGGTCAGGATGACAGGCCTCGACCTGAGAACATGGCCTGCACCTGACGCATGTAATCGGTCAGGTTCACCCCCTTGCCGTCCACCTTGCGGGGCGAATCGGGGGTGTTCTCCTCCGGCGCTCCGGGCGGGAGGATGAGATTGGGCTTGGCTTTCCTGCCGCCCATGTAGCTGGCGAGCATCGTGCGGATCGCCTCAAGCGTGTTGCCGATGTCCATGACCAGCATGGAGTCCTGGTCGTATCCCAACCAGTCCAGACGCAGCGTGGAGCGTCCGTCCGTGGAGCCTTCCCGGGCGGGCGGCTCGTGCTCCATCATCCATGCGCGGTACAGGCTGCCGCTCACCGCCTCCAACCCGTCCAGCAGGTCGCACAGGAACGACGGCCCGTACCGTTTCAGGTCGTCGGGCAGGTTCATCTGGTAGAACCTGCGGAAATCGCATACGACCTCGATACGGCATTGTTTTAATGCAGTTTCGAGGCGGCGGATTTTCCCAGCTGATCCCCGTAGAATCTGACCAGAACGAGGAAGATGCCGAACAGGTCGCCTACCGTGCGCCCCTTCAGCCATTCGTCGTAAGTCTTCTTGTCGTCGGCGATTGTCTCGAAGAACGAGTTCGCGTATTCGACGCCTTCGGCCATGAGCATCATGGCCTCCTCCTCGTCGTACTTCCCGTCGCCTGCGAACGCGCCCATGTCGATGAGTTTCTGCCATCGGGCGGTGACCCGCCCGCTCGCCACCGAGAACAGGATGCTCTGCGACGGCGTGAACTCGTTGGCCTGAACCATGTCGGGCAGATCCGCGTAGCCGTCCACCGCCTTGAGTTCGTCCCATGTCTGCGGGAATCCGACGCTCTCCTCGGGTTCGTTGTCGATGTTCTTGCTTGTGTTTTTGTCAGCCATGACTGCTCCTATCCGAATCCCCTATCCGTATGGGTGTGGAAATCCCCCGCGCCGCACGGATAGGTGGAACGGCGCGGGGGAAGCAATTATGGTCAGGACAGGCTGCTGTCCTTGGAAAGGCTGGCGGCCTTCGACTTCGCGGCAGACGTGTTGGAGGCCTGCTGTTCATCGGTGGTGCCGTCAGTCTCACCGGCGTCCGCATCGGACACGGATTCCTCAGACTCGCTGGAGGAATCCGCCGACTGTGAAGCTGGCTCGCCGGCGGCTCTCTAAGCGGTTGCGACGAACGCCTCCGGCCCGTAGATGGCGATGGAGGTCGCGTCGCCGTTGTCGGCGGCGGGCAGGGTGCTGGAACTGAGGATGTCGCCGACCATCTTGTACTCGACGAAATCGTCCTGATTCAGGGTGGGCAGCTCGTTGTAGGAAAGGGATGCGTTCGGGATCCAGAAGCCGAGCTTCTGGTTCGTGTCGCTGTCCACGATGAAGATGAACATCGCCTTCTTCTGCTCGCGCTTGTCCAACGCGATCGCCAGACCGCCGTCGGACATGTCCTTCGCGTTGAAGATGAGCTTGAGGTTTTCCTTGTCGCCCTGCACGGAGTCGATGGTCACGGTGCCGGTCACGGCCTCGTAGGTGGCGCGCACCTTGGTCTTGAGCCAGGTGTCGTGCGAGGTGGAATCACCGCCGTCGATGGAGAACTCGGGCAGCGTGTCAACGGACGTGTGCCCGATGTTCGTATAGGTCACGCCATCCGTGCCTTCCACGGTTTCGGCGGTCAGGGAGAACTTCGACAGATCGGGAAGCTTCTTCTCCGCGTCCGCGATGAACACGGCACCACGGGTGCCGACAATAAGGGAATCGTCTTTAATCGCCATAGGATATGGCTCCTTTCAAAATGAGAAAGCCACCGGCCCATACGGGCCAGTGGCTTATCGGTAAACAGTTGTTTGACGGGACAGAAACGGGGGCGGCGCGAAAAGCGCCGTCATGTGCGCGGGGAACCCGCTTGGATGAGCTTCGTGCTGGAACGCACCACAACCGTCTTGGAAGTGGCCACGTCGGCGGTGGAGACACGGGAGAAACCGGGATTGTCCAGGATCAGGCCGACCTTGCCGAACCCGGTGGGATCCGCGTAAGGCCATGCGGCGATCGTCCTGTCGATGAACGCGCACAGGTCGCGGACCTTCTTCGGGTCATGCCCCATGACCGTCAGCGACAGGGTGAACCGCCATATCCACGCCTTCACATGCAGGTCGGGCTGGTACGGCGCGGAGCAATGCCACAGGATCACGCAATGGTCGAACGCCATCGAATCGGTATCGACGGCGACCTCGGCCTGCACGTCCACGTCGTCGAACCCGGCGGACTTGAAATCCACCATGTCGAACATGCCGGAAACCAGCCCCTCCGCGTCCAACGATTCACGGATGCTCAGATCGGCCTTCTCGATGGGAACGTGCACGTCAGCCATATCTGGCCTCGCTCATGATGTGCAGTCCGGGCATGCGCGCCAGCGGGCTATGCTCGCCGTACTTGCGTTCAAGCCACCTGTTGTAGTAGCCGAACTCAAGATGCGAGGCGATCTGCCTGCCGTCACGCCCCGTGACGCTCATGACCACGGCGGTGTGGGTGCCGTGGGCGTGCATGGAGATGTCGATGTCGCCGGCGACGCTGGAATGCTTCGCCTTCGCATCGGCCAACGCCTTCGCCTTGGCCTCCACCTTCAACGCATGGGGTCGGGTGGCCGCGCCGCCGAACTTGTCGGCGATCACCAGGTTCAGGTTGGGTTTCAAACGGACATACCCCATACCGGCGTATCCTCCTTCACCTCGGGCGGGTCTATGTGGTTCTTCGCCAGTTCGGGCGCGTACACGCGCCTCGCCTGAATCTCCCAATGCCGCGCGGTTTTCGTGCTGTGCGGCATCAGGACGGGCGAACCGTCGACCTCATAGCAGGAGCCGTCATGCCAGACGCGGGTGCGAATGTCCCCGTGCCATTCGGGCGCGAGGATCTTGACTATCGTGACCTCTCGCAAACCACCCGTGCTCTGCGGGGTGGTGTCCTGCGCCCAGTTCTCCGAGAACACGGAGTTCTTCTGGGTGCGGCCCTCCAGCGAACACCAGCAGTACGCCGGCTCGCCCATCGGCTCCACACTGTTGCCGTAAGGCGTTTCCACGGCCCGCATCGGCTCCACGATGATCCTGTCCCTGTACAGCAGGGAATCGGGGCGCGTCATGGCGACCTCCGGGTGCGAGTCGAACAGGTGGCCGGAAGCGTCCGGCTCCACGCCATCGAACAGATGGCCCATGTCATAGCCCATTCGACCAGTTCCATCCCGCTTGGGGGGCGACGCCGATGGTGCCCATCGGCCCGTCCGCGTCGTCGGTCACGCCGTTGAGGAAGTTCCGTTCGCGTTTGCTGACATACAGGTTCGGCGAAGCGTCGTACCCCGGCTGGTTCTGCAACGGATCCTGATTCGTGTACTCGTAGGATCCGTTGCTTTCCGACTTGATTTGCTTCCAACGGCAGACGCGCAACACCATCGAGCACACGACGTTGGCGAAGCCGCGTTCGGACAAATACCCGTAGCGCATGCGCCGTTCGACCACGGGGCATGCGGTCTTGGCGATCTCGGCGGCCATGAGGCACTTGTTCACTATCCACTCGTTCGGAAGCCTGTCGACGAACAGGTCGGGCTGATCCAAGGCGTTCACCCGCATGTATTCAAGCCAGTCGATCTTGTCGATGGAAGCCATGCGAGCCGCCTTGGATCAGAAGACCTTCGCGGCGAGCGTGTTGTTCGCCATCGTCACGACCGGCAGACCGGTGCCGGTCATGTAGGCGTCGAAGCCCGGCTGGTTGCCGGCGGACGGGAACACCACGCCGACGAACCCGTTCCTGTCGGTGCCGCCGACCTCGTAGCCGTCGAGATACGCTTCGGCGGTGGGGCCGATGGCGGTCTTGCCGAGATCGGAACCGCCCACGCCGGGCAGGAGCAGCACGTTGCCGTCCTCGAAGAACGACTTGACGCCGCCCTTGAACTTCAGGCCCAGCTTGCGCAGGTACTCGTTGTACATGGTGTCAACGGCGAGGACGCTGGTGATGCCGACGTACTGGGCAAGGACGTTCTGCACGTTCTGGTAGCCGATCATCGGACGGGTCGAATCAGCCTCGGTGATGGCCGCGTACTTGATGACATACGGGTCTTCCGCCAGCGTGTCCAGCACGCTCTTGGTGGTCACCATCACGGTCGGACGGTCGCCGTCCAGCTTGTCGATGGCATCGGACCAACCCTTCAGATCCTTGATCGGGTCGGTCTTATGCTCGGACCACTTCTTGCCGGCGGCGAGCGTGACGGACAGGCTCTGGTCGCGCTGGAAGTCGTACACGCCCTTCACCTGGTTCTCGTCCAAGGCGATCTTGCCGGTGAGCAGGGCTTCGACCTTGGCGCGTTCCAGACGGGTGGCGGCTTCCTTGCCGAGCTTGGTGAAATACTCGGTCAGCTTGTCGCGCTTCCAATCATCGCTCATGCCGGAGTTCTGGATGATACCGAACTCGGTGATGCGCATGCGCTTGCGGATGACCTGAAGCTTGAGCTGGTTGGTAACGCCGGTGCCGATCTCCTTACCGTAGGGGGCTTCGGCATCGAACGCGCCGAACTCGGCCTCGTCATCCTCGATGCGGGTGTTCGGCTGCCAGGACACGGACAACCCTTCCGGGTTGGACTGGTTCGGCAGGAAATTGTTGAACGGCAGCGCCTCGGCGGTGGCGTCGAACGCGCCGCGAACGGCGGCGGTGGCCTGCGCCGGGGTCAGAATACTGGTATCAGGTGTCATCTGATTCCTTCCTTAAAATACGAAACCCCGCCTGTTCAAGCGGGGCGAAACAATGAAAAACGAACGGCGGGCGATGGGGCACACCGTTCATGGGGTCAGTCTCCAGCCGGACGGCGATCAGCCTTTCGTGCCGGCTGTTGCGGCGACGGCGGCGGACAGGTTCACGACCGGGGCGTTCTTCGGCCTGTCAAGGAACAGGCCTCCCCACGCGGCACCGTCCACGCTGTAGGGCAGTTCGGCGGTGTCGATGACGGCCATGTACCACATGGCGGCCGAAGTGGAATCGGCCTTGATGCCGGTGCGGGTGAACTCGACCCTGAACTGGGATTCGAGCAGACCCTCGATCTTGAGCTGGCGGCCATCGGTCGCCTTGGGATCATACGGGCCGAACAGGTTGGTGTCGGTGATGCGCGCCAGCGGGATGCCGGACTTCAGGTAGCCCACCGTGTCCGTGTCGGACAGGCTGGCGAAATAGTCGGCTTCCTTGTCCTTGTCCGCCACGAACGTGGACAGGTCCAAGGTGATGGAACGCTTCGCGTCGGAAATGCCGTTGACGAGCCATGCCTGATTGTCCTTCGGGATGGCCGCGCCAATCGAATGTACTCCAAACTCCATTCTGGTGTCCTTTCACTAGTCAAGTTTGATAGAGTTCTTGGTTTTCTTGTAGATTTCGGCAGGACTGTCCCCGGAACCCCTCTTTGCAGTGGGTGCCCCTTGGCTGGCTGCCACGGCGCTCAAGTACGCCGGGGTGGGAGGAACGGGCTGCTTCTCCCGTGGTGCTTCGTCACCCGGCGTCGCGGCGTCCTTGGCGGCCGTCGCGTCGGGGGTGGAGATACGGGCGGCGAACTTGTCCGCCCAAGCGGTGATCTCGTCGGCGCTTGTCGCGCCGCACATCTCGAAATCGGATTCGGTGAGTTCCGGGTGGGCCAGTCTCGCGTTGAGGCGGGCGATCTGCGCGTCACGTTCGGCGACGGTGGCCTGAAGGTCCTGCGCCATCTTGTAGTTGCGTTTCTCCGCGTCCTCGTGCTTACGGCTCAACGCCTTCCAATCCGGCTCGGTTTTGTCCGGCGTCTCGGCGGGCGTCCCGGTTGCGCCCATGTCGGGCTGTGCGGCCTCGTCCTTGACGGTTTCGGCCACGGTGTTTTCCTCATTCATCTGAGGTTCCTTTCATCGATCATGCGGCTTTGGCAAGCTGCGAGTTGATTTCCCTGACCAGGCGATTCGTATATGCCCTCGCCTTGTTCAGGTTCCCGGACGGTTTGAACGTGTAGGAGCGTCCATCCACCCGGAACGTGTGGTTTTTGCCGGTTCTCAGAACCGTTTCATACGCGGCGTCGAACGCCTGCGCGCGCGCTTTCATGCGCTTGTACTGTTCGAGCGTGTATTGCATGGTGGGGCGCTGCCATTCCGCGTTCGACCCGTCGGCTTCGGCCTTCGCGTCCTTGTAGGACATGACCGGGCCGATCTCGCCGTTGGTCTCGAACCTGACGCTCACATCCCTCAGCCTCTCTCCCGTCGTGCCGCCGGCCTCGGAATAAAGCCGTTGCAAGTCCTTCTCGTTCAGTTCAAGTCCCGGATCGTGTTCGGAACCCGCCGGGGCGACCGTGCAATGGCAGTGCGAATGCAACGGAAGCAGGCTGGCGGTGGAATACCATCGGGTGGCGGCCACGACGCACAGGCCGCAGCAGCCGGTCTTGGACATCTCCGGGTGCAGCACACGGCGATAGGACAACACCTTGGCGCGACGGTAGCGCGTCAACGTCGTGTCCGTGCCGGCGAGCGTGGCGTTCGTGTCGGCGGTGCGCCGCCCCTGTTCGCTGGCCGCTTCGAGCCATTCGCTGACGGCCCGCCAATCGGCGTCGTCCATCTTCGGCCATTCGACCGGCCTGATGGAGGGCGCTTGTATGGCGGCGGAACGGTAGGCTTGCGCGGGACGGTAGTTGACTTCCCAAGGGTCGGTGCCGAACCTCGGGTAGATGAATGTCGGGTCGTAGCCTTTCGGCGGTTTGATGCCTGCGGCGTCCAACGTGGCGTCGGCGTAGGAGATGGCCGCCTGGCGCACCTGCCGCACCATCCTCATGTCCCACAGGCCCATGTAGGCCGCAGCCCCCAAGGCCACGCCGTCGTTCCACCAGTCGGACGGCGACAGCGACCCCCACATGGACGAGTAGGCCTGCATGTACGCTTCCACGGCGTTGCGGCGCAGCCTTTCATAGGTTTCCGTCGAAGCGGCCAACGTCGCCATCATTCACCGCTTTCGTCCATGAACGCCATGCTGTTCGCGTCGGAGTCGAACGATTCCGCGCCAAGGTCGGCATCCTCCCCGCCGAGGGCGGACGGCAGTTCGCCGACCTGTTCGGACTGCTGTCTGTCGTCCTGCATGGACAGCACTTGGGAGAACTGTTGCATCCACTGGGTGTCGGCTTCGTCCTGACGCGCCCTCGCCTGTTCCTCGTCGGTCATGTTGAGCACATACCAGCGCATCGTCAACGGGCTGAGGATGCCTTTGAAGTTCGCGCACGCCTGGGACAGCGTGGAGAAATCCGGCGGCGCTGGCGGCATGAACACCGTGCTGAAATGCTGCGAGGCGGCTTCCTCATGCCCGTCCAGCACGAGCGCCATTTTCACCGCGAGCGTGAACGTCGCGTTGGCGAGGCGGTTCAGGCTCTTGACCTTGAGGATCAGCCCGTCGCCCTTGAGGTTCGCGCCGGCTGCGGAGCCGGCCACGTCAGGCGACAGGATGTCCAACGGGGTGCGGGTGGCCGCAGCGAGATGCTTGATGTCGCTCGATTCGGCCTCCACCAAGGGGCGGATGTCGGTGACGCTGGACTCCCACACCTCGCAGTCGGGCGGCAGCATCCACAACGCCATCGGCCCCGCCTTGAACAGGGAACCGTAGTCGATGTCGTCGCCGACGTTCTTCAGGCCGGCCCGCACCTGCGGGTCGTCCTCGGTGTACACGGTGCGCTTGATGCCTTTGATGGCGCGCTGCTTGAACGCCTGCATCATCGTGATGCACATGCGGTCGAAGATGCCCTGGTTGATGCGAAGCAGGGTCGGCAGGTGCGGGACGATCTCGCCCTGCATGTCCTCGTCGCGCTGGCGGATCACCGGGATATGCCCGCAGGCAAGCGCATACTCGTACCCTTGGTATGTGCGTTCGCCGTCCCAAGTGAACTCGGTCGAGGGCACCCATTTGCGTGGTGAATCGGTGTCGTAGGTTTCACCGATTCTTTTGACCAGCTCATCGTCGTTTGGCGCGACGAGGGTGCGGTCTTCGGCTTCGCGGGAGGCGTTGCGCGCCCATACCTTGCTTGGGTTGCCGTCGGCGTCGCGGTCCAAGTGGATGAGCGTGAGCACTTCGCGCTTGTTCGCCTCGTCCCACTTGTAGATCATGGCCGTGTCCTCGTCGTCGCTCATTTCGCAACGCCACGGGCTTAAGTATTGGATGTACTGGTCTCCGCGGCCTTTCGCCACGAGCAGGTAGGAGCGCCCGTAGCGGGTCACGTCCTCGTTCGTTTTGGCGGTGGTCAGGGCGAAGTTGCAGCGTTCGGCCATCGCGTCAGCTTCGGTGGAGTTGCCGATGCGGTCGGACACGAGACGGAAGCCGTCGATGCCCATGCGGTCGGTGACGGCCTTGGTGATGCAGACGCTGAAGTTCTGGCATCCCAATCGCGTGTAGTACTTGTACACGGGGAAGGTGCTTTGGTCCACGCCGTTCATGGGCACGGTGCCGATATGCACGTCGCTGCGCCCGTCGCACATGAGCTTGACCTTGCACATCGTGGGGATGCGTTCGCCGAGCGAACGGGCGAGGTTGGTCAGCAGCCATCCGTCGCCGCCCGGCTCGTTGTCGTTCTGCACGATGCTGTCGAAATCAGCCATGCGGGTCACCTCGCTTTAATAGACGCGCACGGGGATCGCCCAATTCTCCTGGGGCTTCTCCTCGTTCTGATGGTTCAGGTATTTCTGTCTTGCCGCGTAGGCGAGCACGCCCGCCATGCATGCGTCGATCTTGTTCGGCGATTTCGGCTGTTCCTTGAAGATCAGGTAGCCGAAGTCGCGTTCCCTGCGGCGCGCGTTGCGGAAGTGGGCCACGAGCCTGGGGTCGGCCAGCAGGCCGATGTCGCCGGGTTCGGGCGTCTCGCCCTCGGGCACGTCCGTATAGTCGTATTGGAAGCCGGTATGCGCGTTCTGCAAGGCGCGTGTCATGTCCAGCTTCCAGTTGTTCGTGTAGAAGCGCATCATCGTCTGGGAGCCGCGCGACCAGACCTTCATGGCCTTGCCGTAGTCGGCCTCCCATCCGCCGATCATCGCCTCGAAGAACGCCGCGTCGGCGAAGCAGCCGACCACGTTGTAATCCCGGAACATGCGGCGTGCCATCGCGTCGAACGCATCCCTGTCCACACGCCAGCGGGCTTTCTCCGGCCCGTCGGGGCATTGGTCGAGATGGATGAGGAACAGCAGGCCGTCACGCACCCGGCATCCCACAAGGGCCGTGGAATCGTTGGACACGGAACCGTCGAAGCCCAACGTGATCTCGTCCGTCGTGCCGATGACTTCCTGCCATGCGGTTTCCAACGTGCGCGTTTCGATGGCCTTGTCGATCAGGCCACGGTAGACCATGTGCGATTGGATGTCGCTTTCGGTCAGCCATGAATCCTGCGAGCTGGCACGCGAGTTCAGAAAGTAGCGGATCGAATCGTTCACGTCGCTGTCGGGCTGGTAGATCTGCGCCATGATGCCATGCAGGTCAACCCACCCGTCGACGGACGGCCCCGGTTCGACGCCGGGATCCCTCAACGACATGCCATCGGCGGTCATGCCACGGTCGTCGACCGGCTCGATACTCCCGTCCGGCAGGATCACATGGTTCTTCCCGTCATGGCTTTCGGCGGCGGAACCATACGATTCGGCCAAGGCGTGCTCAAGTTTCCTCTCGTCGGCGAAATCCTCGATGGCGAGCGTCGAATACCGGTAGTCGAAGTACAGTCCGGCGTAATGCCTGATGCGTCCGGCGCGAATGTCCTCCGCGTACTTGAACGTGTTCTCGGCGATGCTATCCTCGCCGGGACGGAAATACGTCGTGGCCTCGAACATCCAAGGCTCGGACTTCGCGGAACGCTTGGCGAGGTTGCGTTGCACCGTCTTGTACATGCGCTTGAGTTTCGGCAGCGTGTACAAGTGCGTCTCGTCGGAAGCGCAGAACGTTTCCAAACCGCCGTCCTTGGACGCCGCGCCCGACGTGGAGGGCACGATCTCGCCGCCCTCGGGCAACCCGATACGGGTCTTGCCGACATCCAAGCCCAAGCCCTTCAACTGGGCCAACGGGCCTTCGTCGCAGTTGTAGTACACCGAATCGAAGATGTTGCCGGTCTGCCCCTCCTCGGTGGCGAGAACCAGTATCTCGGGCATGCGCACGGGGCGTCCCACAGGCTCGCCCTTCGCATAGTAGTAAGTCTGACCGAGGAACGTGTAGGTTTCGCCTTCCTCGGCCCAATGGTCGAACCGGCAAGGCCCCAACGCCTCGAACAGGCACAGTTCGGAGGCCAGGCCGCTCTTGTTGCACGATTTCGGACGCCACAGGGAACAACGGTTGAACCGTCGCCTGCCATGCTTGTCCAACGCATAGCAGTTCATGATGAACTGCACGTACTCAGGCGCATGGACGATGGGCATGCCAACGCCGTCGCCGCGACCGATCAGCACGAACGTCTCGATCCACCAGCAGGCAAGCCGGCCAAGGGAACGGCTGCGATCCTCAGAGGAAAGCTCGGGAATCATCGTGTGCATGGTCAGCCAGCGGCCTCCATGCGTTTGCGGAACGCCTCGAAATCAACGACCACGTTGCCCGCCGCCCCGTCGTCGCCGGCAGCCAGATCATCCGGTTCGGGGACATCGATCTTCAACGCTCGCAGCGACAGCGGACTCCACCCGACCTGGGCGAACATCTGACGCACCTCCGGCCCCATCGAACCGAAACGGCCAGTGACGAACATCTCGTTCAGCTCCGCGAACGCCACCACGGCGAACGTCCACATCACATCGGTGCGCAACAGCGCGGCCTGCGGGGAACTCCTGAACAGCTCGTACTGCTGGCGAACCCACGGAAGCCAATCATGCTTCAACAGGTTCTCAGGCAGTTCCGGCCCCAACGGCTCGCCGGGCTTGCGCAACACCGGCACATCATTCCCGCGCTTCTGCGCCCCCCTTGAGTTTCCTGCCATCACCGGCACCTCGCTTCCGCCCATGCGGGCACACAGCGCGTTCGGCATGACGCCTCGCGCACTCCGGGTGCATAATCACCTTGTTCTCCAATCCCATGACGCCGCCCTTGTCGGGAGGCACAAGCCAAACCGGGACACCATAAAAACCAGAATCGGCGGAAACCCCGCGACGCACGGCCTTGCCGCACCCCGCGCACACGCCACCGCATTTGCGCCACACGTCACTGACCGTGAACACGCCAAGACGAACAGGCTCGACCCGCTCGGCCTTGGCCTTCCGCGCGTTCTCCCACACAACGGGCTTAAGCGGGTTCGGCGTCGAATCCAACCGCATCGGGGACGACTTCGCACGACGCCACCACGCGACGCGGCACCTTGCCGCACAGAACTTCCTGTCCTTGCGCTCCGTCTCGAAAAACCTGCCACACTGCAAGCACGCGCGACTCATGCGCACCTTCCGGGCACGCCCCGAATAACGCTGGCGATCATAATGCGAACGGCACAAGCCCTTGCACACCGCATCGCCACCGCAACCGGCAATGACGCACACGCCACTCACCTGAACGCCGGATGACCGTACCACTCGCGCTCCTTACGCCGATCACGCTTCAACCGTCTCGCCTCGACGCTCTCCGTCTCGGTCTTCAACGCATGGTGATAATCGCACAACACCCACAGGTTCGACGGCGAATCATCATCAGCCACGCCGTCACGCCGCTTGTGATCCACCTGATTGCCCGCACGCAGGCATTTATGGGTCACTCCCGTATACAAGTCGGTCACAGGCCACTGGCAACGCCAACCATCACGCTCGCCAATCACACGACGCACGCGAGGCCAATCACGATTGAACCGTTCCTTGCGACGCGAACTAGACCAAGCCACAACCGCCCCTCCAGCAGAAACAAGGCCGGAAGGAGCGCGGCAAGCGGAACAAAGGAAAAAGAACCCGCGAACGACCGGCCTTAGTAGCGGGGGATGGAATCGAACCACCGACCTATGAGATATGAACCCATCGAGCTACCGACTGCTCCACCCCGCAAAGCACACCCATGAGGACTCGCACCCCAATCTCTCGGTTTTGGAGACCGAACGCTCTACTTGAGCTACAGGCGCAAAACCCCGCCAAGCATCGACGCCAGCATGAAGCAGACTCCGCAAGGCAGGGCAAACAGCAGAAACAAGGAAAGGAAAACGGAACCGGCCGGCAACACCAGCCATTGATAGCGACCCCCATTGGGGCCAGCCATCAACAATTCCAATAGGAATCATACTCAACACAAACGTTGCCGCAAGCGTTGCGCCACACGACAATCCGCACGGGCACAAAGAGGAAACGAAGGACACCCAGCCAACCCCCCACACCACACCTGTTACGTTTCGTCCAAATAGGTTTTCAAAACGCATTCGCAGCGAGTACTCGAGGCGCAGCGGCCTTGATTCGGAAACATGGGGGGTACCCTTCCCCGCCCGGGGCTTGCCGATTGCGCGCGGCATGGGCGCGGGTAGCGCGTGCGCGCGCGAGCGCGTGGGCGTGTGCGCGTCGTGCGCATATGCGCGCGTGCGTATGCGTGCATACATGCGTGCATGTGCGCGGGTATGGGCGCGGGCGTGCGGGCGTGAGCGCCTGACGCGCGGGCGGGCGTGCTGATGGCTTGCATCGCTCGCTCGCGTCGCTGATGGTGTGGCGCTCGCGTGCGCTTGGCTATCTCTGCGCCGTCCGCTTGCGGGTGTCGTGCTCGGTGTCTGCTCTCGTGCTGACCTGGAGCTTGCGGCTCTCGTGTGCTTGCTCTGCTTACGTCGCGCTTGCGTCCGGCTCTCCGCTTGCGTCGCGGCTTGCTTTGCTTGCGCTTTGCGCTTGCTTCTTTTTGTGCTTTATGCCCCGTTTGCGACACGCCGAGAGACGCTAATGTTTGCAATGGTTTTAGCTTATCCAGTACACCCCAGTTTTGATTAATCATTAGTGGGGTGTATAGTGATAACTACCGCAAGGCGAACAGCCGGAACCGGTAAGCAGATTGACAACTGAAGAGTGGACACGGCAAAGACCTATACAGGTTGACGTGTGGCGGCTGGCATCCTCACCGGCGCGCTGGGCTGACTGTATAGCGAGCCGCTAATGTGGCGCGTTTACCGGCATGGAATTGCTACGCGCCGTTTGAGTTGATACAACACCCCTTTAGTGATTAATCACTATACGGGTATAGAATCGAACCTACCGACAACAGACAAGGTAGGTAGGTTAAATGTCTATAAAGTCTTTAAGGCAAGCACGTGGACTGTCTCAGGTAAAACTCAGCTATGCGGCTGAGATAACGCCAAGTCGTATCCAAGACTATGAGAGTGGAAGAATGAAGCCTGAAGAAATGAGGGTTAAAACCGCTCTTAGACTGATGGAGGCGCTGGGTACTGACGACATCCGCGACTTGCTCGATTAGTAGCGTGGCCGGATGGCGGTTAACGGGGTTCGATTCCCCGCCACGCACGAGCCTGGCCGTCCGGCTGGGCTTAATAAATACGCGGCGCATACCGCCCTACGGTTGCGCCGCGTCAAGTAAAGGAGGACACACCATGAGTAAGCATGGTGCGGTAGGCGCTAGCGCCCGTCCTCACTGCAATACTGTACACGACATTGCCGTAACAAGCAATGACGGCGTGCATGTCACCATCGCGTTGGATGGTGTCGAGGTGTTGCATGTGACGGTCGGCCAGTAGCCTACTGGGCGGCCCGGTTCGCCGGGTCGCCCCTCCTCCTTTTACCTTTAGCCCGTGTATGGCTTCGCCGCTTGCACGGGCACTTAAAAGCCCCACGTCATGGTTCAGATGGCGTGGGGCTTGCTTAATCAACTTGGCAAAACGATATTAAGCACGGCTCATTATAGCCGTGCGGAAAGCGTAACCAAAATGCGTATTACAGATTCGATATTCCGTGAGATTGACAGCTTCGGTGTTGACGAGTTCCTGGGCACCGATTATGACAGCGAGGAGTACGAGGAACGCCGCGGCATCCTCGACGAGCTGAAAGCCCGCGAACACGGCTATACGGATTACGCAAGCCTGACCGATGAACAGCGCGACGAGGTGGACGAGGACGAGATTCTTGTGGTCTGTCGGTTCGACCGTTACGGTTTGCTGGCTGATGCTTTGCGGTTGTGGTACGGAAGCTTCGGCGTAATTCTGGAGCATGTGCGGTCGGCCTATGATGGCGGCGACGGGTATATCTATTACGTTACCGGCATTGGCTATGACACGATAGGCTCCGATCTGCTTGGTGGTGAAGCTGACGGCACGATGGCTGGCAAGTTCCTTGATTTCATCAACGAACACGAGTGAGGCCTGGCGTATGCGTAGGCTGTTGGCTGGTGTCGTGGCCGTCCTATGGGCGGCCGCCTTGCTTGACATATTGCTTGTGCCTGCTTGTGCTACGGATCCGTTGTGGCGGCTGGTTGAATGCGTGTTCGTGTTCGTGCTGGTGCCGCTCCTGGCGTTCGGGTGTTTGGAGGCTGATGATGCTTCCAAGTGAGCGGGTTTGTTCTTCTTTCGCGGTTGCCGTGGCCTTGCTGGCGTTCGCCGAGGCGCATGGTCATACCGCTTCGGTTTGTTCGTATGGGCGCGCGAAGTGGCGCGTCATCATCAATCATTAATTAGTGAGGTGTATTCCGATGGTCGCCAAAACCGGGTTTTGGTTCGCTCCTGATTGTTCGCGCGTGTTGTGGGCGCGGGATAACGGCAGCGATAGACGTTGTGAGTTGTGGGAGTTGTTCAAAACGCCAACGGAGTTCGTGTGGCGTGACGTGTCCGAACAGTTTCGCGCGTATGGTTTCGCGGGGTATCTTGGAGCGTTGCGCGTCCAGGGTTGGACGGTTTCGCAACAGCCGAACGCGCACACGCGCGACCTGGTGGAAACGCCGCATATTCCATACCCATCGATGATGTTGGCGGGTGGCGCGGCTGACAGTGACGGTTGGCGTTACATGGCGGGCATGGTCTCGAATCCGAGCGCCGACATGGTGGGCATGAGCCGGGCGGCTGAATATCGCATAGCACGCGCGGCGGTCAGCGTTTCGGACTTGTCGGACTTGCATGGCTGCCTGACGTTGCCGGGCAGCGTGCCGGACGGTTTCGATGTTGACGACTTCAGCGATGGCGGAGAGTTCGACGATGAGCCGGAGCCGGTCACACGCGAGATCGCGGAGGTTCCGCCCGTCGTGGACGACACGACGCGCGTGGTCAGGGTCAGCACGGCTGTCATTCCCGCCGGTATCGCATGCAAGGACTTGGACGTGTTCAAAGCCTACGGTCGCAGGCCCAGGGCGTTTCGTGACAGTCGTGGCCGTCGCGTCGCCTATGTCGCGTTCGATGCGACGGGCGGCGTTATCGCCTACCGTGATTACTACCAGCCCGACAATGTTGCGGACACGGCCATAGCGGACTACATGGCCGCCCACAATCTGATCAAGGTCGCATAGGTCAGCCTATGCGACGGAAAACAGCCCGCGAGCGATTGGAGCGCTTGCGGGCTGTGCTTATTCGAGTAACCAAAACACAATAAGCACCGCTGATTATACGCGGTGCGGAAAGAGAACCGAAAATGATTACCGCAGTCAAGGATTCAGACAACACGATCACCACCGTGGAGCCGTTCGCCGATAATACCGGCGACTGGTACAAACTTCGTCTATTGGACGCGAACACCGGCTTGCCGCTCTACTGGATGCACGGCCAATTCCATTTGGAGGACGACGAGCCGAGAAATTGCGATTGCGAAACCAATACCAGCCCGCTTGCCGCCGAGGATGAGACGCAGTACGAGCGTTTGGCTAACGAATGGTTGGACGATTACGGGCTGAAGCTTGGTGAATACGTCCGCAAAACAGATTGGCATGCGTTCGACGGGTACCCGTGCGAGGGCTACCGGCTGATCGAGAAATGAACAGGCAAAGGAGTGATTCAGAATGTTTTATGTCGAGACTGAAACCATCCGTGGCCGTTCCAGCTACCGGCAAAGCACATACGAGTATGACGATCTCAACGAGGCGGTGGCCGAATACAATCGGCTGGCCGATGAGTACAAGCATCGTGAATACACGGATTTCGAGTGGCATGACCGCAAGGAGTTCGAGCGCGACAACATCGATTATGAGTACAGTGTGGTGATCGGCTATCAGAATCTCGCTATGGATGAAGTGTGTTGGCTTGATTCCTATTCGACATCGTTGGCCGAGAAACTCCGTGAAATGCGGGAGGCGTGACGGTGTGCAGCATCACGATCACCAAGCCGATGATTCGTGTGGCGTTGACCAATGCCGGGCGTAACGCGACGCCTTCCAACATCGATAGTTGTTACAGGGCGTTGAACGGCAACAGCGAGTGGTGGTCGGCGCATATCGCGCGGCTCCTGGTCACGAATACCGAACTACCGGACGGCGGCGTCATCGAACCGCTGTTCTGACATATTATTGAAAGGAGAGGGGCGATTCCTCCCCGGCCATAAAGGCCGGGGTATCCTCGCCCAAAAAGTTATGAAGTTCACAAACGACAAGGAACTTTTGGACATCCACATCCGCGACAACACATCGGGCATGGAATGGACAAGGGACTTCTTCGATGACGCGCCGACACCGGACGAGGACGGCGTACACCATGTGCCGGACGCGCATTATCCGTTGGAACAGGCGCTCGACATGCTCCGAGGCGAAGGCGACTACGCCGAGAACCCCAGCACAGGATGCACTGTCGAATACGACATCACCGACATCGCCACCGGGAAAACAGTCGAAAGCGGCATCGAGGAAAGCCCCGACGAGGACGCGGATTGAAAGAGGCTTGGTCGGGCTGGGGTTCCCCCTCCACCCAAGCCTTTTTCCTTATTTCCGCATATTCAAGGTCCTGCGTAAAAACGGATACCGTCTCACGTCCGATATTCGCGAGGATGGAGACCTCCTGACGTTCACTTGCGTAAACATCTAGATCAGAAACAAGGAATAATCATGGCAACAGTCACAGTCAATTACACCGAACGTTTGGGCACCGAGTTTCAAGTGGAGGTGCCGGACGATGTGAAACCGCAGGAGATCGACGCTTGGCTTCAAAATCATTGGGATAAGGTCGTGGAGCCGAATATCCAGACACACAAGCTGGAAGTCATGGGCAGCGATTACACGCTGATGCCCGATGACGATCTCAAGGCGTCCATCGGTGAAACCCTCATGAAAGAGATGGAGGAAAGCGAAAGCGATCCGAATAAATGGTTTATCTATTTCGATGAACCGATTAACGAGGCCGATTTGAGGGGTGCTCTGATCGACTTGTATGTCGATCAGATGGAAGATGACGATTATGAGGCCTGGATGCAGGACCCTGACGGTTATGCGAAAAAGGCCTACATTTTCGAGCTGGACGAACGCATGGGCGAAAACATTGAGGAAATGCCGGACTACCGATGCCCCAGATGCGGTGGCGAGGTGTCCTACGACAACGCCAGCGACGATTACTTCGCCGCATGCGGCATCTGTGACGAGGACTTCTACCGGGGCGAGCTGAAAGTCGCCGGGGAGTGAATCAACTTAATGAAGTCCAACGGAATGTAGAAACATAGCATAACGCCCCGCATCGCATCCAGATACGGGGCGTTGCTAATCTCACGGTGCCGCAGACAACGATGACTGCGGCATTGTTCTAACCGATCCAGGAAAGCATAGGAATATGTGAAAGGAGGGAGGTTCGTTTCCCCGCCTTAAATGGTGGGATTTCCGCGAACCAAAACCGATGACGAAACGCAGGAAAAAACTTCGTCTCATCCCATCGCACCTGCCATTGCTGAAACAGCAGCTCATAACGTTCAAACGACATGTAATCCGCACCATCGAGACGCAAAAGCCCGAAGCAACAGAGGAGGCATGGTTTCAGGAGGCGTTGAGGGAGGCATGGGATAACGAGGAAAGTCTTTCATCGGCCGCATTGTGGTGGGTAAGCCGCGACATGACGATGCTCGCAGTGGACACTGCAAAAAACGGTGACTTCCCGTATTTGGAGGTACCAACGGCAACCGGTTTCGTCGTGTTCGAGGATGGTCTTCCGGTTGACGTTGATTGGATAGCACTTGCCGCGATCCCACGGACAGTGGCATTGGCATGGGCGGTACAGCGTCCATCCGCCGATGGGGAGATACCTATTTTGCTCACCTCATACACGGATGATCCCGACCTCCTGAAGAGATACGGGGCCGACAAGGCCGGTTTGCCGTTGATGGAGACGCCGTTCGATGTGGATGTCTTCAATGCGTCGCTTGAAACGCGCGTCTACCGCGACATATTGCACGCCGTGTGGGCGTTGAGCACCCAGCCGCGTATCTGCGAGACACGTCCGGCGCAACCGTCCCGCACCGACCCGCTGCCGGCACGTTTCGATGGCGACATCCGCAAGGTCAAGATGCTTGTCCTACGAGAGAACCTGCACCGTCCGGGCGGAAAAACCCCGGACGGCGAACGCAAGTACGCCGAGTACAGTCACAGATTCATCGTGCGTGGGTTCTTCCGCGAGCAACCATATGGGACGAACCATTCGCTGCGACGCCGCCAATGGATACCGCCGTTCGTGAAAGGCCCAGCCGACAAGCCGCTGGTATGCAAGGAGACGGTGCGCATATGGAAACGCTGAGCGAACTGACGGCACGGTTCCTGGTCGGATTGTCGCCGCGAACACAGGTCACATACAAGGGGCGTCTTCGTGAATGGTTCCGCTGGTGCGCCGAGAACAATATCAACGCGCTTGACGTGAACCGCACGCATATCGAGGTGTTCGGCGCTTGGGATGCGAACCATGAGCGCAGGCCGAAACGTTCCGCCTATTCGGTGATGTCAATCATCTGCTGTTTCTACCGTTTCCTCTATGAGGAAGGCGCGATAGACGACGATCCAGGCAAGAACGTTCGACGGCCCCGCTTGTACGGGCATTCGGACGGCACCTGCCTGACCCGTGAGCAGGCATCCCGTTTCCTCGGGGAAGCAGAACGCATGGATGCGCAAACCTACGCATTGTGCTGTCTGCTGCTGCTCAACGGGTTGCGTATCGGTGAGGCGTTGGGCTTGAATGTGTCCGACTATCATCCTGGCGGACGGTGGGTCGGGTTGCACCGCAAGGGCGACTGGAACCAGCGCATCGCCATCAGCCAACGCACCTGCGATGCTTTGTCCGCGCATATTCGCGGCAGGAAGTCGGGGGCTGTGTTCCGCACGCGAACCGGCAAGCGTTTGGACAAGCAGGAGGCGGTTGGTATCGTCTCGTCCGTGGCTTTGCGCATCGGGGTCGCTGGCATCACGCCGCATTCGCTGCGCCGCACGTTCTGCACGCTGGCCCGTGACGCGGGCGTGCCCGACAGGGACATCATGGCCGCCGGAGGGTGGAACAGCCCGCAGATGCTCGATTATTACGACATGGCGCGGCGCGGCATGAACGGCGAGGCGACCGAAGCCCTGCAAGAGTATCTGACGCGGCCTTAGCTACAGATAACGGAATAAGTGTAGCTTAGCGACCGGCTAAGCTACACTTAACGAGTAAGGGGCGCGAAACGTCGTCGCCGCCCGGAAAACATGTGGGTTCGATTCTATTCGCATCTTTATAATGGTTTTAACATCAATCAGGGTGTTTTCAGCGTGGGAAGACGCCCGTTTTGATGGTTTTAACATCAATCGGGGCGTTTTTCTGGTTTCCAGCCGCCTGCGGCGCGATCTGGCGGCTCATCATGTCTATTCGCTCCCAAAATGGTCGAGAATGGCGTCCGACAGCCAACAAACGGCCAACAAGCCGATAATGAACGCCAAAGGTGCCCATATTGGCGTGAGTATGAGCCACCAAGGGCATGAAACGGTGCCGGTGAGCTTCAAAACGGCAAGTATTAGCGTCAGCACGGCTAGAGAGCCGATTACGCTGTGTTTGCGCCCGTTTTTCGCCGTGTCATGTCCGTTTTTCTCGGTCATGCTGCCACCCGTCGCGCGAGGAACTTGTTGGTGAAGTAGATACGGCCCTTGCCGGTGATTTTCGTGGTTCGTCGGACGAACGTGCTCCCGTCCGGGTTGTTGAACGAGCGGGTCTTCACCTCGAACAGGCCCTGCTCCACGCTTTTCTGCGTCGGCTCGTTCCAGCTCTCGCCCCTGCGCCTGACAAGATAGCCGTTATCGCGCAGCCACTGGAACAGTCGATTCTGACCGATGTTCACGCCGTTCTGGCGAAGATCGCGGGCCAGTTCGCCCACAAGAATGCTGCTGTCCGACGCGGCCACCGAATCAGCGAACAACACCTTGGGCGCTTGGGCTTCGAGTTGCCGATCCTGCTGTTTTATCCGCCGTGCCTGTTCGTCCAGTGTCTTCTGCGCGATGATTACCGCGCGCGCCAGTGTTTCTTCCGGTGTTTCGCCTTGTGGGATGTAGCCGCCCGTGCGCCTGATCTGGGGCAGCACCTCGTGCGTGACCCAACGCTGGAAGTCCTTGGCCTCCGGCTTGCGGGACTTCATCACCAGCCGGTACAAGCCCGGTTCGCTGATGACGTAGGCCTGTTGCCTGCGTCCAATCGAATCGATGACTTCAGTAGTACTGAACTCGTCTTCGTCGAACATCTTGACCGTCTCGGTGGGATTGCCGATACCAAGAACGTCCATGCAATCCTTGAGAACGAACCACGGTTCGCCCTGCTTGTCGGCCAGAGTGCGCACGGTCGCGCCTTTGAAATCGAAAACCTGGATATCACTCATGGTCCGCCTCCGTTTCTCGGGTTTGTTCGTTCTTTTTGCCGACCAGTTCCCAGAGGTTCACGTCGCCGGTATGGTCGGCCTTTCTCATTTCGCCGGTGGCGAGCAGGTACATGTCGGCAAGCCGGTACAACGGTTTGCCGTCCCGTTCGAGTGGGTTGCCTTCACGGTCGACGGCTTGCGTGAGGCGCTTGTGATGCACCCAGCCGCGCACGGTGCTGCGTTTCGTGGCGATGCCGCATTGCGCGAGCAGGTCTTGCAGTTCGATGCTGGTGCCGGTGCGACCCGAATCAAGGATGCGCGCGCGGCGCTGGTCGCGCAGGTAGCCGACCGTCCACTTGTTGTTGCAATGACGGCATGTGATCTCGACCACGCCCACGGGTGCGGCGAGCTGGACGCCGCATTCGGGGTTGGGGCACGGGCCGAGGATTTCCTTCTCCTCGTCATCGAAGTCGAGGAAGCGTCGCGCTTTCGTTTTGAGCCTGTGGATTTCCTTCGCGTACACCGGCGTGCCGGAGTTGCGCAGGAACGGCCCGCTCATGATCTTGCCCGTCAGGTCATACGGGGTGTCATGCTCGCTGTAGTCTTTTCCGAGGCATGCGCAGAAGCATCGCAGGGTGATGTCCAATCCCTGATGCCCGTTTTCGTCGCTTTGCCCGTACAGCAGGTCGAACGCGGCGACGCGCACGGGTTCGGACGCGCGGTACCCGCCGCCGCCATGCCCGTTGCGTTTCCCCACTCGTTTTTCCGTGTAATCCTCAAGATCGCGGATGTTGAGGCGCAGCCATTTCAGGTCGCTTGCGAACGTGCTTTCGCACAGTGTGCAGATTTGCTGGTTTTCGGTTTTGTCCCGCCAACAGTTCGGGCATACGGTCGGTGCCATCGGTCTCCCTGTCTTGCATGTGCTTGCCCAACGTCGGTGAAACACGATGTTTCGTTGGGATTGACTGGAGATGATCCGACATGCGTAATCATACACCACTACGCAACGCTTTGCGCAACGCCACGGGGGTTTTCGGACGCAATCACCGTTCCGCCCGCGCCGGCGTGACCCCGCCCCCGGCGTCGAGCAGCATCAACCCCCTCGTGGTCTTCACGGGCACCTGTTCGGGATGCGGGTTGAACCCGCTGACGATCCAACCGTTCTCCATCGCCTCACGGGGATGATCATGCACCCACCCGTGGCACAGTTGCGTCCCGCTGCCGCAAAGGGATATGAGGTTGCACGCCTCATGCAATCCCGCGAACGGATGCGAACGCAACCGCCTGTGATGGATCGAATACCTGACGGCCATCAGGCTCCTGCCGCAACGCACGCACTTGTATCGGTCGCGTTCCAGCACGAGCCGCCGCGTCTCGGGCGTCGGCCCGTTACCGCTCGGCCTGCCCTCCTTCCGTAGGATCATGCACCTCCTTCGGATAGGTGACCTTCGCGTCCACCGCGTCCAATCTTCGATAGTGCAACGTGTCCAGTTCGCGTATCAGCCAGTAGCCCCAGAGCACCGTCATCACGACATCAAAGAACACGCGCCCCCATTGGCGGGACTCGAACGCGACGCCCGTGGCGAATCCCGCCCAGGCAAGCCCTATCGCGTATATGATCGCCCATGTCTTCCTTGGCCGACTGTAGGTTTCCTCACGAAGCAGCATTGCCATCCCCCTCTCCTGCGGTTTCCCGCCATCGGCGCAGGTATTCGCGGTATTCCTCGATGTCGCGGTTCAGACAATCCCTCACCCTGTGGGCGGTGGCGTGCGATTCGTAAGGGTCGAGGCCGGTTGCGGCGTCGAGCAGGCGCAATGCCGTCAGGTCGAGCTTGCGGTGGCTGAGCCTGCCGAACGTGATGTGCAGGCCAAGCTTGGCGCAAAGCCAGCGCAGATCGAAATCGACATTGGTGCCAGCCGGATGCAGGACGGCGTTGCGCGACCACTCGTCGATGGTCTCCCTGATTTCCTTCGACACGGCGAGACCGTTGCACGCCTCAAGGGCGCACACCTCTTTGATCAGATTGTTCTTCCAATGCATTCCGATAGCGGTGATGGTATCGGCGTTGATTGTGATGCCGTGGTTTTCCTTGACCAGCCAATGCCCGGAGCCGTAAACCGTTTTCACTCGCATGTCCGTCAACGCCATGCCGACCTCCAGCAGGTCGCCGTCAGCCGGGTCAATCGCCGTGGTCTCCACGTCAATCCACAGCAGTCTTTCCGCTTTCTTGTCCTCCATGATTCTCCTTTCAGAACTCGGGTTCGTCGTCCCACCCGTGAACACGCCGTTGGTGTTGGATGTCCTTGAGCATCGCGTCCAGTACGGCTTTGCTTAGGCCGGTGGCGATGCGCACGGCTTCCGGCTCGTCGCCCTTCGCCAGCATGTCCCACGCGCGTCTGGTCTGCTTGCTCACCTTTCCACCGCCTTTCTGACCGTTTCGAGCATGCATCTCGCTTTCCTGTCCCAGGCGCGGCGTCCGTCCTCGCTTTCCATCCACCACAGTTCGCCTCCCGCGAGCATTATTGCCAAAGTTCGTACCTCCATGCTGGTCGGCTTGGCCGTGCGCCCGGCGCAATACGCCTCGCGGATGGCCATCGCGTTGGGTTTCACGCCGGCCCGCTCGAGCGGGCCGGCGTACCGCTCCGCCTCGTCAGTCGCGATGCTCATTCCGTCACCGCCTTTCTTGCCGCGTTGAGAATCCCTTTCGCGAGTTTCCTGAGCCGATGCTCGGGCACCTTCGACACAGCCGGAGTGCCGAAGAAATTGGCCGCCGAATCCTTCACGTACTGGACCGCCGCCTCGATCTCCGTTTCGGTGACGGGTGCCATGCGCCCGTTCTGGTATGCCCATTGCACGTCCCTGCTGTCGAAAATCTGCTGATAGCAGCCGGAACGACCATAGGTGACCGGAGGATAGAGCTTCTCTGATTCATCTACCGCGATGCTCATTTCTCCACCGCCTTTCTCGCCGAATCCAGAACAATCTGCGCATACGCCCTGTAGCGTGCCCGCTCGCGGCCCGAAACCTCGTCGAACCGGTACTCGGCATCCGAGAAAAGCCCGAACAGCATCACTGCCGCCGCCTCGATCTCCTCGTCAGCAAGTGGCGCGGTGCGCCCGCGCTCGTACGCCTCCTGCAGATCGCGACTGTCGTACACCTGCCGGTAGCAGTCCGTGCCCTCATGAACAAGCCGGGGATACCGTTCCTCCGCTTCCCTGCTCGCGACGCTCATTTCCCGTCTCCTTTCAAAATCTCGCGTATCGTGTCCTCGCATTCCAATTTCGGCAACGGCTGCATCCAGCTATCGAGGTAGTACGGGATGAGTCCCCCATTCCTTGGCAGGCACTTGTCGTCGTCGGGGTCGAAACGGACGGGCGGCCCCGGCTGGTCGAAGCGCAGGTGGGCGGGACAGAAGAACCGTGCTTGCCCGCCGTCATCGTCGAGGGTGAGCCACCACGGATTATCCCAGACGTTTTCGCGGGCGTTGTCCAAGTCTTGCCACCATTTGTGGTAGCTGCCGTCGTAGTAGGTGCCTTCGTAGCGGATGCCGCAGCCGGGATAGTCACAGACCGGACGGTAAAAAGTGCATGTCTCGTAGCTCATTGATTCTCCTTGATGGTTTCGCAGCCGACGATCGTGGTCTTGCCTCGCACGGTCTCCGTCAGGCATTGCCATTGCGTGCCGCCGGTCTTGACGACCTGCTGGCCGTATGCGGCGTTGGGGTTTCGCGCCGCCCGGACCATGCCGCCCGCGATGATCACCCCGATGGTGACCACCAGGACGATGGCGACCGCGAGGACGGCGCACACCAGCACTTCGCGCAGGTCCTTGCGCATTTCGTT
>NZ_JAAIIJ010000027.1 GCF_012932445.1 Bifidobacterium panos | reverse complement strand
CGACCGGCTGATCGATGATGGTTCTCATACTCCCTCACTTTCCGTCGTCGTAGTATTCGCCCTGGAAATTGCCGTCGGTATCGATGACGATGAGGCGGCAGGGCGTGGTGATCTGGTTGCCGTTGATGTCCGTGGTCGCGTCCTTCGACTGGATGACGAAGGTGGGCAGGTCCTGGTAAAGCGTCGAGATGCCCGTCTCGATGCGGTTGAGTTCGGCGGCGGTGATCGGCGTGCCGCCGCTGCTGCCGTCCTTCCATGCGGTCGGCGTGTATGACCTCGAGGCCATGATTCCTCCTTATTTATTGTCGGTTTGGTTGTGTCATGCGTTGTTGATGAGCGTGCTTGCGAGGGCGAAGTCCGTCCACTGCCCGGTCTCGCCGCCGGCGTCCCACCGTCGGATCGCGGTGATGACGTGCGAGCCGGTGGCCTCCGACCCTTCGCGTTCCGGCCACGTGTCCGCCGCCGCGAACGTCGCGTCGCTTGGCCAGAGCGGGTTTCTCGCCTTGGACGCCTCGACGAGCCAGACGTGCCCGTTGCGTTTGACGGCCGGCTCCTCGGCTCCGATGCTGACGCCCGCGCCCGCGTTGACCCAGCTGGTGGCCTCCCTGGCGGCCTGCTGCGCTTCCTTGACGAGCGCGGTCGCCTCGAGCACGTCGGCGCTGGTCCTGGCCGTGGCCGCGTCCCTGATGTCGGCCGTCTCGTCGCGGATGCGCTCGGCCTCGTCGCGGAACGTTTCGGTCTGCGCGCGGTTGAGCACGAGGTCGTCCGGCATGCCGGACGTGTGCTTGTCGAAAATCTGGTCGACCATGCCTCCTCCTTACTGATCCAATGTCCAATGCCCCCAGCCGAGCAGCTCGCGCCGCCCGCCGGGGCCGGTCGCGTCGATCCTCCAGTCGCCGACCGGGCGCGCGCTCCACGCGTCCGCCTCGAACGCCGACGCGGGGATTTCCGCGACGGCGTACCCGTCGCTCGTGGTCGAGCACGACCGGCTGTACACGCTCGTCCCGTCCGGCACCGTCATCGAGAAGACCGCCGTCCAATCCCTCAGATCGACCGGCTGGAATCCCTCGCCGTCGCGCTTGTCCTGCACCCACCGGCAGCCGACCCGCTCGTCGGCACCCCGGTGCAGCAGCACGTCGCCACGCCCGACGTCCCTTGCCCAAGTGACCATCACTCCTCCTTTCCATAAATCGCGAAAACGGAAAGCGTCAGCCGCGCCGTCGAATCACTGGCGAGCGCCTTGACGGTTTTGCCCGTGGGAATCGTCGCCGCCGTGCTGGCCGCGAGCGCGCACGGCCCCTCCCAGGTGCCCGGCCAGACCGCCGCCGTGGGGTAGAGCGCCAATGGGGCGGTCGGGCAGGCCGGGATGGTGGCGGTCGTGGTGTTGTTCGCGAGGATGGTGGCGGTGAAGGCCCGTGTGCCCGTCGCGGTGACGTTGACGAGGCAGTCGCAGGCGGCGTATCCGGTTTTGGCGGGGATGGTGAGCGTGGCGCTGCCGAGGCCGGTGGCGGTCAGGACGGCGGTGTCGACGCTTTCGCCCTTGTCGCCCTTGTCGCCTTTGAGACCTTGGGGGCCTTGGGGGCCTTGGGGACCTTGGTCTCCCTGCGGCCCGGCGTCTCCCTTGTCTCCCTTGTCGCCCTTGTCTCCCTTGTCGCCCTTGTCTCCCTTGTCGCCCTTGTCTCCCTTGTCGCCTTTGGGGCCTTGCTCCCCGGCGTCGCCTTTTTCGCCCTGGGCTCCCTGTGGCCCGGCGTCGCCTGTGTCGCCCTTGTCGCCTGTGTCTCCCTTGTCGCCTTTGAGGCCGGAGAACTCGAAGGCGAAGACCTTGGCGGTGTCGGGGCCGGTGGCGGTGACGCTGACCGAGGGGGCGACGCCGACGGGTTGCACCATTTGCGCCGTGGGCACGCCGAAGCCCGCCGCAACGCCGTTTTGGCCGTCCTTGCCGTCCTTGCCGTCCTGCCCGTTCTGGCCGTCCTGTCCGGCGCGCCCGGGGTCGCCCTTTTCGCCTTTGTCCCCTTGGTCGCCTTTGGGGCCTTTGATGGTGCCGACGTCCAGCCACGCGCCGGCTGATGCGTCCCACACGACCAGGTCGCCGCCGACGAGCCAGCCGTCGCCGGGCTGCCCGGTCGGATGATCCGCCTGCAAGTCGGCGAGGCTGTCGTAGGAGCCGTGGATGCTGATGGACGCGCCGTCCTTGCCGTCCGCGCCCCTGTCGCCCTTCGGGCCGACCAGCGAGGCCAGCCTCTGCGAGACCGTGGCCTGCGTGTCGGTGACGGTCTCGACCCGGCGCAACGCGCCGTCGGCGGTGATGATCAGGTCGTCCGCGCGGGGCTTGACCGGCGTGACCGCCTCGATGGGGACATTGCCGTCACCGTCCGGCGTCGCCGCCGCGTAGACGACGCTGTTGTCCTCGTCGAGCTCGGCCAGGCGGCGTTGGATGTCCGTGATGCTGGCGGACTGCCCGTCCACCGTGCCGGACAGGGCGGCCACGTCGGCTTCCACATCCGTCAGCCTGCCCTCGCCGGTGGCCACGCGGTCGGTCAGCGTGTTGGTCGCCTGGATCGCGTCGATGGCGGTGCTTTCGGCCAGGGTCGCCAGCTGTTTGGCCTCGGACGCGTTGTTCTCGGCCTGCGTGATGCGTGCGTCGAAGCCGCCGACCTTGGCCGTGGTCTGATAGGTCTGCGTCTTGCCCGGGGTGTTGGCTTCGCTGGTGCGGCGGGCGCGGCGCGACAGCTCGCGGCGGATGACGTTGGTGTCGTCGAGCGTGCCGGGACGGTATGCCATATGTCAGCTCCTCACTCTGGTTTGCAGGTCAAGCCATTCGGACCCCGCGCTGCCGGACACATCCGTGACCTTCAGTCGCAGCACGCTCGTCCCGGACAGGCGTTGCAGCAGATGCGCCGCCAGCCCGGACGGCGCGTCCCGCCCGCCCGCCGGCAAACGCAGATCGATCCAGTCGCCGACGTGCACGTCGTGCTCGATGCCGCATTTGACGCCGACGGTCAGCTGGGGTTCGTCGCCCGCCCGCACGTCGGCCGCGACATACTGTTGCAAGGTCGCGAGCACGCTGATGGTGCTGTGCGACGTGTTGGCGGACTGCAGCAGCGGCCAGCCCAGCCCCGTGAGCTTGGAGGACCGGCGCATGGCGACCATCAGGTCATCCTCGTCCTTGCCGCCGGTGCCGAAACACTGGCCCGTGATGTCCGACCCGTCCGCGTCGATGCCGGCCAGCCTGACCCTCTGGCCGGGCAGCGAGGCGTTCCACCGCCACTTGGTGTCGACGATCTCGCTGTCCACGTTGAGACGGAACCGCATCCGGTTGCCGTCAAGGCGCGGGTCGAAGCGGATTTCGGGGCCGTCCTCGAGGTCGGCGAGGTCGCCGAGCCGGTCCGAAACGGTCGCGAAATCCCAAGAGTTATAGGTACGGCTGTGCGCCGTGCCGCCCTGCACGGCGGGCAGCTCATACGGCGCGGCTCCCCATTTGAGCGATTCGGCGACCAACCCCCGCGCGATGTCGCGGTACGTGCCGGACAAGTTCAGCACCCAGTCGACTGGCGGATTGTCCTCGTCGATCAGCACAATCCCGTCACGCCACTTCGACTCAAGGGCATGATTGACGACAAGCCGTTTCTTCCAAAGCGTCCACCCGCCCCCGATATCGCACGTGATCGACTCGCCCCTCTCGTTGAGCTTCCACTTGACGAGCCAGCCGGCATGCAGGATACGGGCACCGGCCTTGGCAAGCCAGATCGACCCGTACTCACGCAGGACGCGAGCCAAATCGATTCTGCGCAACGCGTCCGTGTCCGGCAGCGTCACTGACATCGACCCGGTGTCGCTGATCGAATCCGACCAACTCAAACTGGCGTACGGCAAGCCCGTGATATGCGTGCCGCTCACCGGATCGAACACGTGCAGGCTGATCGGCTCCATGCCATCACCTCCATGCGTCACGCACAACCATGCTCGCCACCGCCGTCTCCGGCGTCGTCTCCACCGTGACAACGCTCCTGCCCGGCGGGATACGGAACGCATCATCGGTACCGACGGTACCGGCGCTCGGAACCATAACGGCGAAATCAAGCGAGACACTCCGCGCGCCGCCGTTCCCCGTCCAGGAGACCTCATGCCCGTCGAGCGCGAACGAGAACGCGGTCGGCAAGCCCGTCACCGTCACCGACGGCAGGACCGACGCCGTGCCACGGTTCTCCACGACCAGCCTTCCCCCGGCCTCCGCCCAAGTGACCGGCGACCCGTACTTGAACGGGTCGGCGCACGTGACGATCATCGACCATTCACACGCGCGGTCCGTCTTGCGCGCGACCGGAATCTGCGCCGACACGACACCCGTGACCGAGCGCGTGCCCTGCGCGTCGATGACGGTGACCTTGACCGTCTCCCCCGCGAACGCATTGAGCCGGTCAAGGAACCGCCCCACGGCGGAAGCGCCGACAAGCGACGAAATGGCATACACGCCATGGATCGTGAGCACGCGACTGTCGAACCAGCGCGTGACAGGAAGGAACCCGCCATGATTCGCGGGATTGGATTCGATGTCCGCATCGCGCAGCGCGAGCGAATCGTACCAGCCTTCGATACCGTCCTCGCCAAGAGCGACGGCCTCGCCAACCATGTATAACGGGTCGAGCGTGCCGCCATCCACCAGAACCAAGCGTTGCGCCGCGTCGGCGGCATGTTCGATGATCACCCTCATTACGCGACCGCCTTTCTGAACATCTCGACCGCCAGCGTCGCCGTCGTGCGCGCGTCCGGGTTGGTGATCGTTTGGTTGATGGTGAACTGCCGTGAGCCGGACGCGACGCCGGTGGTGCCGGCGGCTTGCCCGACGGTGGCGGATGTCTGGAAGCCGTTTTGCAGTTGCGCGTTCATGCTTCCGACGGTCCTCTGCACGTCCTTCCACCCGTCTTGCAAGCTGGTGTTGAGGCCTCCCATGATGGCCGCGCCGGCGGGAATCAGCAGACGGCGGTCGTAAGGCAGCGGGCCTTTGTGCTCCTTGATCCAGTCGCCGATGCCGCTGACGAAGTCCATCACGCCCGAGAAAGCGCTCTGCAATCCGCCCAACAGACCGTTGATGATGGCACTGCCCGCACCGACCAGCCAACTTCCGGCACCGCCGAAAAAGCCCGTGATTCTGTCCCTGATGCCGGTCACGACGTCAACGACCCCGTTGACGCCGGCGCTGGCCGCGTTTCGCAGACCATCCCAGATACCACCGAAGAAGCCGCTAATGCCGCTCCAAACACTGTTCCAGATGCCGGAGATGAAGTTGAGTCCGGCTTGGATGCCGTTTTTCAGTCCGTTCCATGCGCCGTTGAAGATGCCGACGAGACCATTCCAGATGCCGGAGAAGAAGCCACTAATCGCACTCCAAACACTGTTCCAGATACCGGAAATGAACTGGAGCCCGGCATTAATCGCGTTCTTCAGCGTCGCCCAGATTCCCGAGAAGAAGCTGACGAGACCATTCCAGACGCTGGAGAAGAAGCTGCTGATCGCGCTCCATGCGACATTCCATAGCGCCGACAGGATGGCGAGGCCCGTATTCAGTTTGTTTTGGAACGCATTCCAAATGTTCGTGAAGAACGATGTGATGCCATTCCAAATCCCCGAGAAGAAGCCGCTGACCGCGCTCCAGACGCTGTTCCAGATACCGGAGATGAACTGGAGGCCGGCATTGACCGCGTTCTGCAGCGTCGCCCAGATTCCATTGAAGAAGCTGGTCAGCGCCGTCCAGATGCCGGAGAAGATCTGCTTGATGCCCTCCCACGCCTGAGACCAGTTGCCGGTGAACACTCCGGTCAGAAAATCGACCACGCCTTGCAGCACTTGGACGACGCCGCCGATGATGCCGACGACCGAGCTGATCGCCGGCATGACGATGGCCAGAACCGTCTGAATGACCGATGCGACGACCTGCGCGACCTGAGTGACGATGCCGATGATGCCTTGAATCAGTGGCGTCAACGCCTGGATGACGTTGACGATGGTGGTGACGACCTGCGCGATGATGGGCGTCATCTGCTGGATCAGCGGGGTCACGATGCCGATGACCGACGTGACCGTCTGCAGGATGGTCTCGATGACCGGCACCAGCGAGCCGACGATGGCGGACACGATCGGCGTGATCGCCGGAATGACCGCCTCGAGGATGGCCACGACTGCCGGCACGACGGCGGTGGCCATCTTGCTGAAAGCATCCATCAACTGTGTCAGCGCCGGTTGCATCGCCGTGAAGGCCGTCTGCAGACTGGCGAGGACGCCTTTGAGCATGTCGCCGAACTGCGAGCGCAGTGACGGCGTGGTGGCGATCAGGCCGGCGAGCGCGGCGATGACGATGCCGATTGGTCCAGTGAGGAATCCGATTTTTCCGCCGACGGCTTGGAAGAGGTTGCCGACGATTGGAAGGTTGCTGAGGATTCCGCCGAGGCCTTGTGCTCCGAGCATGCCGAATGCCGCCGTGACCGGAGCGATGATGTTTCCGAAGCCGCTGAAGACTTTCCCGATGCTGTTGATGGCGTTTTGGAATGGTTGGGGGAGGGTGGACACGAGGGTGTCGAACATTCCGGGGATTGCCTTGACGAGCGCTTGGATGATCTGGCCCACTCGTGGCACGATGTTGGAGGCGGCGGTGACGATGCTGTCGACCAGTTGCTGGGTGACGGTGTCCAGGTCGGCGTCCGACTTGCCGAGTTCGGCGAGCCAGTTGCCCCATGCGGCCTTCATCGAGTTCACGGAGCCTTCGATGGTGGTCGCGGCTTCGCGTGCGGTGGTGCCGGTGATGCCGAGGTTGGTCTGGACGACGTGGATGGCCTGTACGACGTCGGAGAAGCTGGAGATGTCGAACTTTTGGCCGGACAGTTTTTCGGCATCCGACAGGAGCCGTTTCATTTCCTCCTGTGTGCCGCCGTATCCGAGCTTGAGGTTGTCGAGCATCGTGTAGTTCTGCTTGGCGAAGCCCTGATAGGCGTGCTGGATGTCGCCGATGCTGGTGCCCATCTTGTTCGCGTTGTCGGACATGTCGATGACGGCCTGGTTGCCCATTTCGGCGGCTTTCTGGGTGTCGCCGCCAAGCGAGCTCACCAATGAGGCCGCGAAGCTCGTGACCTGGTTCATGTAGTCGTTCGCGCTGATGCCGGCCGTCTTGTAGGCGGCGGCCGCGTACTTCTGCACTTGGCCGGAAGCGTCCTTGAACAGCGTGTCGACGCCGCCGACGGCCTGTTCCCAGACAGCGTAGGCGTCCAGCGCGCTCTTGCCGAGACCGACGAGTTTCGGCCCCAATACGGCCACGCCGGCCGCTGCGGCGCCGACTGCGGCGGTGGCGACCCCCTTGAGTTTCGCGCCGATCGCGGTGGCGGCCGAGCCCAGGGCGCTGCCGATGGACGAGCCGATGCTGCCGAACTGCGAGACGATGCCGGAGACCGCGTTGCGCGCCGAGGCGGGCAGTTTGCCCAGGACCGCGCTGGCGGCGGTCCCGACCGCGCTGAAGTACGGCGCGACCTGCTGGGCGATGGAGCTGAAAGCCTTGCCTATCAGGCCGCCGACGGCCTTGAAGGGCGTGGCGATGGAGGAGACCACCGGCGACATGGCGGCGCCGAGCTTCGACCCCCAGCCGGAGATCGTGGATTGCACGGCCCTGATGGCGCTCTGCATCCCCGTTGACAGTTTCGCGCCGGCCTGCACGGCGAACCCGCTCAGGGAACTGAGCCCGCTCTTGACGAACGAGGCGATCTTGTTGCCCAGCGGCTTCCAGAGCACGTCCACCCCAAGGACGGCGTTGGCAAGCGAGCCCAGGGCGCCGGCAAGACCGGTGAAGGACGATTGGCCGCGCGAGATGTCCGACAGTCCCGCCTTGAAGCTGCTCATTTGCGTGCGGAAGGCGCTGGCGCCCTTCTGCGTGGCGGCGCTCAGTTCGGTCTCGAGGGAGTTGAGGCGTTGCTTCGCGGCGCTCAGGTTCTCGGTTGCGGTTTTGAGTGCGGCGCTGGCCTGCTGCTGCTTCAATTGGGCCTGTTGCACGCGGATGGAGGCCGCCTGGGCCTGTGTGCTGTCGGCGCCGTATTTCGCCACGGCGGTGGCGAGCTTTTCCTGCGCCTGCTGTACGCCGACCGTCGCGCCCTTGTATTTCAGGAGCGCGGCGGTGTTCGCCTGGCTGGCCTTGGCGACGTCGGATTTGAAGCTTTTCAGCGCGGCGCTGTCCAGGGAGCCGGCGGCGCTGTTGAAACCGGTCTTGAAACCGGTGCCGAAGCTCTTGCCCTGCTTGGAGCCGTTGAAGCTCTTGCTGAAGGTGTTCGACGCATCCGAGGCCGCGTCCTTGACTTCCTTGTTGACCGAGCTGCGGAAGCCCTTCATCACGGGGAAGATCGAAACGTGGCCGGAGCCGACTTCGGAACCGAAGGCCATGCTGTCCCTCCTTGTTTAGCTGAACATCGAGCTCATGTGGCTTTCCGCCGCACGGCGTTCGTCTTCCGTGAGCGGCGCGACGACGGTATCGTCGCCGCCAAGCTTGCCGAGCAGTGAAGTGAGGCCGTTCTGCGCGCATTGCACGATGTCGTCCGCCGTCATCGGGAATGCGAGGTCGAGCTGGTCGGCTCCCGTGTAGGTGTGCGGATCGGTGGCGAAGCACTCGTAGAGCGCGATCGCATCGCCGTAGCGCAGGCGGCGGCCGAGGTCGCGTTGCAGGCTCCAGCCGCACCGGGCGAAGTCGGCCCTTATTCGGTTGCCGCCGGGCTGGCGGATGAGGTGGATGAATCCGGCGATTTTCCCAAATCGTCAACGCCTTGCGCCTTGGTGATGAGGGTGCCGTATTCGGCGAGGATGTTGATGGTGACCTGCACCGGTTCGCTGGCGAGCTGGCTGGCGTATTCCTCGCCGGCGAATTCACGCAGGATCCGTTTGAGGGACTGCGCCGATTCGGCATCATCCTGCGCCGAGCTGAGTTGCTCGAAGTCGTTGATCGAAATGGTGAGCGGCAGCTTGTACAGGTGTCCGCGCGGCGCCATGAACCACACGCAGTCGTTCTTGATGATGTGGCGCACCTTCAGGGTGTCGGCGATGGCGGCGAGCGCGGCGCGGTCGTCCTGTTCGGTCCACTGCTCGAACTCTTCGGGGGTCGGGGTTTCTTCCCGGATGGTTTTTTCGGTCATGTCTTTCTCCTATTCGATTGCCTATTCGGTGTCTGGTTGTTGGGGTGGGTTCCCGCGCGCGTCGAATAGGCAAGTCGCGCGCGGGAAGCTGACTGTCAGCCCTTGCTGTTGGACGTGGCGGTGGAGGTTTGGGTCTTGGCGGCGGTGGAGGCGGCGCTCGGATCGTAGTAGGCCTGCAGGTAGCGGCTTTGCCCGCCGTCGACGGCGGCGTCCTTCTGCCAGGTGGCGGTCAGCGCGAAGCCCGCGACGTCGCCGCGCTTCTCCTGATCGGGGTCGTTGCCGGTGATCTGGATGACGCCGAGACGGCGGCGGACGATGCCGGACTTGTAGGCGGTCTCCTGGTAAGCGAACCATTTGGTGTCCTGCAGGGTGTCGGCCACGTGGTACACGCCGTCGGTGTCCGGTTTGCCGAGCACCATTTCGCGCACGATTTCGTTGTCCTCGGCTGCGGTGAAGGCGAGCGTCAGCGTCGGTTCGCCGTTGATGGCGTATCCGGGCTGGTGGAACTCGGTCGCGTCGTCGCCGTCGCGCGCGTCCTGCGGGGCGCCGTCCTCGGTGATGAGGCCGATGAACGAACCCTGGGCGAAGATGTCGGCCAGCGTGGAGGCCGGGTCGGCGACCTTTTTGCTGATCAGGTCGGCGGTCAGGCTCTTGGTCTCGTCATACGGCGCGACCTTGATTTTGGATGTGGCGACGACTTTGACGGAACTCAGGTCGTTGCCGGAAGTGTCTGCGGTCATGTTTTTTCTCCTTTGAGGTGAGAAGACCCGCGGGCGGGATGCCTGCGGGCCGGTTGTGGTTGTGGGATTGTGGTCAGGCGAAGTCGCCAATCGCGCAATATTCGACCGTCAGGTAGTATCGCGCGTAGCTCATGTCCCCGGTGGTCGGATAGGGGCCGTTGCAGCCGTCGCCGATGATGGCGGCGATCGGCGAGCCGTCGGCGGTGATGATGTCGGGGTCGGCGGTCAGCAGGCCGTAGACCCTGCGCGCCAGGTCGGCGCAGGGTTTCGGGTTGCTGACGCTCCAACCGCAGACCGTCACGCCGATGCTCCGGTCGAACATCACGCGGTCCGATTGGGCGCCGCCGTCGTCCCTGACGACGATCAGCGGCCGGGAGCCGAGATAATCGTCGGGTTCGCGGTTGCCGACCGTCACGTCCGGCAGCCGGCCGCGCAGGTAGTCGCAGAGCCAAAGCTCCATGTCCGGTGGGATGACCGTGCTCATACCTTCGCCGCCTTCAGCGCGCGGGCGAGATTGCCCGTCTTGGATTCGATGAGCATGGTCTTGCGGTCATGGCCGACGACCATGTAGGTCGTGCGGTGTTCGCGGGCGACCTCCTCGACCTTCAGGCCGTCCCGGTAGTCGCCGGTGTCCACGGGAGCCGAGGCCTTGGCCTGCGCGAGCGCTTTTTCGGCGGCCGCTTTGGTCAGGGCTTTCACCCCGGCGGACTGGAGGACCCCATCGAAGAATCGTTCGTTGAATTCGACGCGGACTGCCATGGTCACCCCCTGTGTTCGGCGAGCGGGATTTCGGTGGTCGGCTGCCAGGCGGTGAAGGCGTTCCGGTCGCGTGCCGGAAAGCCGGTGACCTCCCAGAGGCGCCCGTCGTCGGGGTTCGCGCGGATGCGGTCTCCCGGCTGGACGTCCACCGTCGGGTCGGGCACGGTCAGGTAGGCCGTGCTGGACGTTTCGGAGCGCAGGTCGGATGGCGTGCGCGTGCTGGACGACGACGCCAGCGTCCCCCTGATGTCGAGGACGTCCGGGTCGGACCAGTCGAGGCCCGTGTCCCCGCCGGAGTAGACGTCATGCACGCGCTTCGCCCGAAGCCGCTGCCACATGGCGGCTCCGCCCATGTCGAAACCGCCGGCGTTGAGATAGTCGCTGGCGCTGGTCATGGCTTCGCCCCCCATGAAAGCCGGTAGGGGGCGAGCGCCTGGCGTTCCGACGCGAACAGGGCGACGTTGGGCACGCCGCCATCGGCGCTGGAACGGTAGGTGACGCTGCTGCCGTTGGTGCTTTGGCTGGCGACGGTGCCGGGCGCGCTCATGACGCGGGCGGCGATGTCCAGCATGATCATCTGGACATCGGGCACCTCGTCGAGCTCCCAGCCGTCGGTCAGGGTCACCTCGATGCCGCCGGGCAGGTCGGGGAATCTGACGCCGCCGGTCAGCACCATGCTGCCGGCCGTGCTCCACCGCAGGTCGCGCACATGCTCCACGCCGTCCAGCAGCAGGCTGTCGATGGCGGTGACGTGCTTGGACGGCAGCAGCAGCGTGGTGCCGCCGGTGCCGTCCAGGCGGATCGTGTGCGTGACGGATGGCGCGACGTGCCAGCCGCATTCGCGGCGGATCGCCGCTTGCGCCGCCTTGAATCGGAACTCGGCGCCGACGTCGAATGTTTCCGGCGAGGGGATCAGGTCATCGGCCATGCCGTCCTCCAGTCACTCGATGCGTCACTTCGCGCTGCTGGCGCTGCTCTTTCCGAGCTCGACCTTGACGAACGCCTTCGGATACTTGACCTGCAGCATGAGGCGTTCCTTCAGGCGGATCGCCACCTTGTCGCTGGTGAAGTAGTCGGCGTGCGAATTGGTGGAGGCGATTTCGAGGCCGCCCTTGCGGAAGACCTTGCCGCCTGCGGTGAAGGCGCCGACCAGGGCGGTGCCCTGCGCGATGGCCTCGGTGACCACGGTGCGCAGGCCCCACAGCGGCGGATCCTGCATGACGCCGCCGTTGCCGTACTGTCCGGCGAAATACCCGCCGCCGAAATACTGGCCGTTGCTGTCCTTGGACAGGCGAATGGTCTCGTAGTCGGCGGGATTGATGACGATGCCGTCGGGCTGGAAGCCGGTGGCCTCGCTGATCATCTTGCGGGTCTTGAACAGACGGTCGGGGTCGGAATCGGTGTCCTTGGCGAGGGTCTGGATTTCGCGGGTCAGCAGGCCCTTGACGTTGTTGTCGGAACCGTCGCCGGACAGCAGCTGGGATTCCTCGAGCAGCTGGATGTTGTAGGTCGCGTAGTCGTTGATCTCGGACACGAGCCAGGCCATGTCCTCGAGCATGTTGTCGGACACGGCGAACCATGCGGCGACCTCCTTGAGGTCGTCGGTCACCCACGTCGGGTCGGGGAAGTGCACCTGCGGCTTCGCGCCGGCCTCGCCGACGGTGCCCGGCTTGCCTTCCAGCTCGCCGAAGACCGGATATTTCACTGCCGTGGTCGCGCCGGACAGGGCGCCCTGCGCGAACAGGTCTGCGATGACGAGCGGGCGATGATACGGGAACACCGCATTATCGGTCTGCGTCAGGTACGGCGCGAGCGCGCCGGAGGAATTGCCTTCGGCCTGCACGTCGGTGTTCGCCTTGAACTCGACCGCGAAACCGGCCTTGAGGCGGGCGCCGCCGGCCTTGCGGTAGGACTTGACGAAGTAGTCGCCGGCGGTGCGGGCCTTGACCGGTTCCTTGCCGTCGTCGCCGGTGTCGTTGCCGGTGGGCTGCGTCTCGGCGGTGCCGAGGTCGCCGATCTTGCGGATGAGGTCGGCGGTGTCGTTGGCCTTGGCGATCTGCTCGTCGAGGGCCTGCACTTCGTCCAGCAGCGTCTTGACGTTGGCCGCGTCGTCGTCGGACAGGGTGAGGCCGTCCTTCATCCGCGTCTGGTATGCCTTGAGCTTTGCGATTGCGGAAGCTCGCTTTTCGTTGAGATTCATTGGTGAATCCTTTCCTCGCCCAAGAGGGCGATGTCGATTGCAAGCGCCAATGCTTCAGATTCCGCTTTCTTGTTCGGCTCCTCGGACTTGGCCTCGGTCGGCTCCTCGTCCTTGGCTTCGCTTGGCGCGGATGCCGTGGCATCGTTGCTTTGGTTGTTTTTCTTGTCGTCCGTCCGGGGCGCCGCCTCGGACAGGAAATCCTTGATGCGCTTCGACTGGGTTTCCAGTTCGGAGGCGATGTCGCGCAACGTTTCGGTGTTCTTGGCCGAGAGCACGCGGCCGTCCTTCATGCCGTCGCACAGCGCGTCGGTCGCCGATTTGACGGCTACGACGCTGGTGTCCTGATTCGCGCCGACCGGGACGAACGATGCCTCGTAGACGCTGAGTTTGCGCAGCTCGTTCGCCTTGGTGCCGTCGTCCAGGGTGACCGTCCCCTCGTCCTCCACGTCGAATGCGAAGGACAGTTGGGACAGCCGGTGCTCCTTGACGAGCCGGTAGACCTGCGCGGCTTTCGGCGAGTCCATGTCGAAGCGCCCCTTGATCCACCAGCCGTGATCGTCCTCGCCCATGTCGAGGACGCCGCCGACATTGTAGTCCGGGTCGTCCATGCGATGGCCGTACATGACCGGGAGGGTGTTGCCGCTTTCCTTCCACGCCTTGATGGAATCAAGGAAGGCGCCGGGGGCCACGACGTCGCCGCAGCAGTCGGGCTCGCGCGTGAAGGTCGAGGGATAGGCGAGGAACTCGCCGTCCGCCAGCGCGTCCGTGTCTTCGGTTCCGGTTTTGAAGCGGCAGTCAACTTGTTTGATGTGCATGGTGCGTCTCCTTGAAGCGGTTGCGCATGTCTTTGGTGGTGTTGATGGCGGTCTGGGCCGCGTCGAGTTGGTCGAGGTGCGCGAGCGTGACCAGATCGGACTGGAGTTCGTGTTGCCACTTCACCCAGTTGATGTCGTCGATGGTGTTGCCGGCGCCGAGTTTCGATTTGACGGATTTTTCGAGGCGGTCGGCCCATTTGGCGATGTGTTGTTTCGTTTCGTCGCCCGGCCCGTCGTCCGGCTGGCGGATCGGCTCGCCGCCGTCCTGCGGGCTGGATTGGCCGCCTTTGGTGACGTTCAGGGGGACGACCAGATCGTCGCCGCCTTCGACGCGCGGCAGGTTGTTGAGCGCGCGGGCCTCGTTCGGTTTCATCCAGGGCGCGCCGACGCTGGTGGACAGCAGGCTTGCCATTTCCTCGAAGTCGCCGCTCATCTTCGACATCACGTCGAACTCGACGTAGTTGAGTGGGTCCGTGCCGATCATCGGCGCGAGGAAGAGGTTGATCCTGTCCTCGATCATGCGGATGGTCGGCCCCAGGGTCTCGCTGTAGAGCATCTTGCGGAACTCTTTGGTGTTCGAGAAGTTCGCGTTGTCGAGGATGCCGACCATGACAGGCGAGACGTGGTAGACGCTGGCGACCGTCTGCAGGCTGAGCTTGGTGACCTCGCTGAATTCCTCCTCGCGCGCGTTGAAGCCGAGCCTTTGCAGTTGCATGCCGTCTTCGAGCAGCGGGGTCGCTCCGGCCTGTGAGCCTTTGTCGGTGAATTCCTTCCAGCCGCGTCGGAAGCGTTCGCGGTCGTCGTCCGTCCAGGCGGGCGCGTCCTTCGGGCGGGTCAGGACGGTGCCGACGCGGCCGCCGCGCTGCCAGATCTGCGTGCGGTAGGTCCATGCCTGGATCTGCTCGTTGATGATGTCCTTGAGCGCCATGACCGGGGTGACGCCGCTTGTCGGGTCGGTCGGGTTCCAGCCGTGGAACACGAGCATCTCGCCGGCCGGCACGTCATACCATTGCTCGCCGTAGCCGGAGTAGACGCGGTAATAGTCCGGCTGGAACACGGTGCCGTCGCGTTTGGCGGTGACCCAGCTTGGGGGAATCGGGCGGATCATCCACCCCGACGGCGTGGTGGCATCGGGGCCGACCAGCCAGTAGGCGGTGTCGTAGAGCGCGAGGTCGGAGACGAGCTGGCGGACGAGCTCATAGCCGGTCATGTCCGCGTTCGGCCTTTTCAGCAGCGTGATGAGCGGATCGTCGGTCACGCGCCGGCGGTCGGTGTCGGAGACGCGGCGGAACTCCTTGAGGCTGACCTGCGCGACGTTATCGGCGAGAAAGCTGATGACGGTGCGCAGGTGCGGCTGGGTCTTGTACAGTTCGCTCTCGGTCTGGCCTTGGATGAGCGCCATCGATTCGGACAAGTCGAAAGTGATGTGCACGTTCGGGCGGAAGACGTTTTTAAGTCGGCTCCAGATGGACATCCGTCACCTCCTGTCGTCAGATGTCAAAGGATCATCAGCCCGTGCTCCGCATAGGCGGAGGCGGTCTGTTTGGGTTGCGTCGATTCGGTGGTTTCGAGCGCGTAGAGGGCTTCGCTTTGCGCGATGAGGCCGCTGATTTGCAGTGCGCTGTTCTGCCTGTCCCAGACCTGCACTTCCCCGAGCCGTCGCGAGACGGCGACGGACACCTGCTGGTCGATGGCGGGCTGGGGCAGGTGCTTGAGCTTGCGTTCCTTGATGCGGTCGAGGAAACGTCCGCAGCAGGCGCCGAGCTTGAAGCCCTCGATGCAGTGGACCGTCCAGCCTTCCGCCGCCAGCAGGTCCACGAAATCGACGGCCGGGCAGCCTTTCGACTGGACGGCGACCTCGGTGATCGACGGCCAGCTGTCGCGCAGGCGGCGCAGATAGGCCGGCACCCACAGCATTCCGTCGCGCCGCGCGATGAGCTCGACGTGCGGCAATCCGTCGGCGCGATGCCCGGCGGCGGCGACGTAGGTCGTGGTGCGGTCGGCGCTGGTGTCGACCGCCAGCACCACCCGGCCTTCGACCGGGATCGCCGACTCCTTGTCCTCGCCGGCCTTCCAGATTTTCGGGTCGATGTAGGGGATGATGTCGGCGGTGACCCACTGGCACAGCACCTCGGTGCGGTAGGCCGCTTCGGTCATGCCGTCGATGTCCGATTTGATGCTTTGCAAGGTCATCGGCCCGTAGCCCACGCTTGGATTGGATTGGCGGATGGCCTCGTCGTCGTCAAGCTCGCACTTGTCCTCGGCGGACCATTCGAAATATCCGAAGCTTGCGTCCTTTTCGCCGTTCGCGAACCGTTGGGCCGCGTCGACGCCACGGGCGACGTAGGCGTTCCAATCCTCCACGAGCCGACGGCCTTTGTCGACCTGCTTTTTCAGGACGACGGAGCGGTGGTCGCCGGCGTTGGAAATGCCCCAGAGCTGGCTGGACCAGACCGCCTTGGTGATCTGGCTCACGGAGTTCCACCCGTCCTCGGTGTGCTGTTCGCGCAGCTCGTCGAAAATCGCGCGGGCGGCTGATTTCGACCTGATGTTGTTGGCGGCGCGCACGACATATTTCGCCTTGCTCCGGCAGATGATGCCCTCCTCGCCGTTGACGTTGCTGATGCGCTGCACGAAGGGCTGCAGGTCGGCGCAGGCCAGCTCGCTTTCCTCCTCCGTCGCCGGCGCGGGGTTGCACCAGGTCTTCACCGTCTCATAGGGGCCTTTGGCGTTGTCCAGGGTCTGCGCCGCGCCGACCACGAGGAATTTGACGGGCGGCACCTTGTCCGGATGCTTGGAAGAATCAATGAACAGCCACCAGGCGGCCAGCACGCCCATGACGGTCGTCTTGCCGTTCTGGCGGGCGACCAGCACGATGATGCGGCGGAACCGGTAGGAGCCGTCCTCCAGCAATTCGAGCGCATGGATGAGCAGCCAGCACTGCCAGGGATAGAGATGGACGTGCAGGATCAATTCGGCGAAGGCGATGACGGCGAATCCGTTCGATGTGGTCTTGTCGAGCTTGCGAAGTGGCGGCGTGTAGATTCTCGGCTTGGTGACGCCATGCGCCTTGTCCCGGACTTCCCCGTACACGGCGTAATCCTCGGACATGCCCCACCTCGCTTTCAGCCAAATTTCCTCATGTAGTCCTCGAGCGCCGTCACCTTGCCCGATGCCGACGGCGCCGAGACGCGCGTCTCGGGTTTCCTGGCTTCCTGCGCCGTGAAGCCGAGCGATTGGCAGTATTTGAGGAACGTCGGGACCGTCACGTTGTCGAATTTGCCGTTATCGTCCACGAAGTCGGTCGCGGCCAGCTGGTCGATGCGTTTGGCCAGGACGCGGGCGGCGGCGACGGTGGCGGCATTGACGGCCTTCAGGCCCTTGGCGTTCCGCAACGACCGCTCCAACGCGGCGCAGACGGTTTCCTCGGGAAACTTCGCCCTTTCAGCCATGACACCTCCTCAGGGATCGGCACCCATATTCCGCGCGCGCGACCCCCCATCCAGGAATCCATCGGGGAGAGGAAGACGGGCCACGCGGGAGGTCTCCCGCCCGGCCGGCGTTTTGCGATTCGACCGCCCCTACCCCTCCGATTGGCCGCCAAGGGCCGGGTCGACCCATTGGCGCGAGAGCAGGCCGATCGGCGTCGCGGGGTCGCGGTTGCCCCTCAGCCGGTTGCATGAGGTGTGCGACGGCCTGAAGCCGGCCGGGTCGAACTGCAGGTCGGGACGCTTGCTCACGGGATACAGGTGGTCGAGATTGAAGCTGTCGTCGGCGGTGTTCTTCTCGGCCGCGTAATCAATCGGCATCCCGCACAGCCAGCACGGCGCATGCTCACGGCAGCACTTGGCAAAGAACGCGCGCTTGTCCCTCTCGAAGGCGCGGCTCGTCTTCCTCGTGCGGTTCGCCATCTGCCCCCTCTTTCGGCGTGTCGCCTTGCATATCTTTATTAATTCCGCTAATATTGTTTATATCAACAAGAAAGGAGGTGAAAGTGAAATGGACCGACATAGCCGAAGCCATCAGCTCCATCGCCAACACGGCGATAGCGCTGGCGGCACTCGTTATCTCACTGAGGCGGAAGCCGAAACGCAACAAGAAGCGTAAAAGGTAACGAAGCGGGGTTCCGAATATCGGAACTATCCGGAACCCCCGGCTTTTCAGTCTATTGCACCAAAACCATGAAGACAAGCACACTATTCGCGGTCTGCGGCATCGTCTGCGGCATCTCCTCGCTCACCCTCGGTCTCGCCGACAAGCCGCTGTGGGCGGGGCTGTTCGGACTGTCCGCCGGCATCTGGAGCCTCGCCACACTCGCAATATCAAGGAGTGGTGGCGATGACGACTGAATATCTCGGCGTCAAGCAAGTCGCCGAACGACTCGGCATCAGCACGGCCGCAGCCAGCACGTACCGGCTCCCCCCACCAGACGTGGCCATCGGCCGCACGCGCGGATGGCTGCCCGAGACCATCGACGAATGGAACGCCAAGCGTCCCGGTCGCGGCGTCGGCGGAGGCCGGCCACGCAAGAACAGGCAGTGACAGCGAAGCCCAGCGCCGTTTAGACGCTGGGCTTGCTCGTTGCCCATCGGGTTGCGCACTGCCGAGCAGGAGGCGTGACGGGCTTATGCGAAAGCCCCGCAGGATTGCACCGCGGGGCTTCATTCTGCGCTTTGACATACGTCAAGCAAATCTACAAAAAATATAGGGTCAAGAACCGTGCATGTCAAGCGTCGACACGCCCCATCTTGCTCGCTGTGTCTTTCAGCTCGCTGGCAATCCAACGCCAAGTCCTGCCATCGGCACATTTCATGGGGTGCAGTTTGCCTCTCCTGATCCAGTTCTTCAGGTCGTTGGCCGTGACCTCCACGCCGGTCTGTTCCGTCGCCCATTTCGCGGCGAGGGCTCTGGTGGCCGGGAACGTCCTCGACATCAGCTCCGATTCGCGTTGCTCGTGGATCCGCTTGAGGTCGAGCGCCGCGCCGCAGTTCGGGCATTCCCCCCAAGCCGCGCCGCGCGGGAACGCCAGCCCGGCACGGCAGGCGGGGCAGTCGGCGTTCTCGGTGCCGACGGCCTTGGGCGTGAGCATCCACCCGATGCGCGTCTGCAACTCCATGAGGTCGCGGTAATCGCCGGCGCACGCCGGAACGCTCAGGATGGTGTTGCGGTTGGCAAGCGCCTTGTCCCATAGCCATCGCCATTGCCTGAGCGGAATCAGCGCGTAGCGCATGTCGATGCGTGCGGCGAGGTGGCGGATCCAGTCGCATGCGTCGTCACGCAATTGCATGGCAGTCCAGTTGATCGGGCTGGGCGCATGCCCCCGATTGGGCGACGGCTGGGGTGCACCGATTCGTGCCTGCTTGGTCGCCACCGCGTCAAGCGCGAGAATCTCGCGGCGCAGACCCGCAATCCGCCGCAGGTAATCCCTCGCGCATTCAGAACAGAGCCAGCTGCCCGGCTTCACCCGCCGTCCGCACGTCGGACACATCGCCTTCTCCTTTCATCGTCGCTGAAATCAAATCCGACACCGCCTCATACGGCACCCCGGCAATGGCGGCGATGTCATGCCAGTCCATCCCGTCCTTCCACAGACGAAGAATCCTCTCCGCCGCGCGCTTCCTCATTCGCAACCACCAGCCGGCGAGCTCCGGAGCGTTTTCGTGGTGTTTGCGGTGGTGTCCGGGGCGCCCGGGGTGTCCTTGTCGAACATTTGTTCGATTCGCTGCCAGTATTCGGCGAGGTCGCGTGCCAGGCAGTCTTCCACTCTGTGGTAAGTGGCGTGTGATTCGTAGGGGTCGAGGCCGATGGCGGTGTCAAGCAGGCGTAGGGTCGTCAGGTCGAGTTTGCGGTGGCTGAGCTTGTCAAGCGTGGTGTGCAGGCCGAGGTGCGCGGCAAGCCAGCGCAGGTCGAAGTCGACGTTGGTGCCGGCTGGGTGCAGGACGGCGTTGCGTGACCACTTGTCGAGCGTCTCCCTGATTTCCTTCGACACGGCGAGGCCGTTGCATGCTTCGAGCGCGCACACCTCCTTGATCAGATTGTTCTCCCAATGCATCCCGATGGCCGTGATGGTGGCGGCGTTGATCCTGATGCTGTGTTGATCCTTGACCAGCCAATACCGAGGGTTCTCCAGCAGCTTCCCCCGCATGTCCGTCAACACCATGCCGACCTCCAACAGGTCACCGTCATCCGGGTCAATCGCCGTGGTCTCCACATCAATCCACAGCAGCCGTTCCTCTTTCTTGTCACAACTCATTCCGATTCCTCCCCGTCATCGTCCCGACAAACCATTCCCGACAGGCCGCCCAAAATAGCTTTCAGCATCACGGCCTCCGCATCGTCCTCGGCCTCGACATGCAAATCACGGCATTCTCCGTCGCGCTCGACCCTCACCTTCATTGCTCCACCGCCTTTCTCGCCGCGTTGAGGATTCCTTTCGCGAGTTTCCTGAGCTGGGGTTCGGGCACCCTCGACACAGCCGGAGTGCCGAAGAAATTGGCCGCCGAATCCTTCACGTACTGGACCGCCGCCTCGATCTCCGTTTCGGTGACGGGTGCCATGCGCCCGTTCTGGTATGCCCATTGCACGTCCCTGCT
>NZ_JAAIIJ010000026.1 GCF_012932445.1 Bifidobacterium panos | reverse complement strand
GGTGGGGAGGGGAGAGTGTGCAGTTATCCACACTTATCCACAGTGCTGGCATGCTCTGTGGATAAGCGGCTTGCCTGTCCATGCGAGCAGAGAGACTGGAGACTGCTACATTCTTAAAGGAGGAGACATGGCTGATCAGGAGTCACCAATGGAATCCGCCGAACAGACATTGCAACGCATTTTCGCATCAGGGAACTCTACGGTTGGATCCCAGATTGCGCAAGAGTCCGATCGGTACGCTCGGCTCCAACAGGCAACCTTCCCGAAGCCGGCGCAAACCAGGTTAATCGCCGTGGCCAATCAAAAGGGAGGCGTGGGCAAAACCACCTCCGCGGTGAACATTTCCGCGGCCTTGGCGCAGGCGGGGGCGCGTGTGCTGGTGATCGATCTCGATCCTCAGGGGAATTGCTCGACGGCGTTGGGCGTCAAACATGCTTCGGGCGAACCGTCGGTGTATGACGTGTTGGAGGGCAGGCTCACCATTGCCGAAGTCAAGCGCCCGTGCTCTGATTTCCCCAGTCTTGACGTCGTTCCGGCGTCCATTGATTTGAGCGGTGCGGAACTGGAAGTCGCCCAGCTGGAGAATCGTAATAACCTGTTGGATGAGGCTGTGCAGACGTTTCTGAACGATGCCGATGAACATTATGATTATGTGTTCGTCGACTGCCCGCCCAGCCTTGGGCTGCTGGTGATCAACGCCATGTGCGCCGTGCATGAAATGCTCATTCCGATTCAGGCGGAATATTACGCATTGGAAGGGCTTGGCCAGCTCATCAACACCATCGGTTTGGTGCAGGAGCACTTCAACTCCAATCTGATTGTCTCCACCATGCTGGTCACGATGTTCGACCGTCGCACATTGTTGAGCCATGAAGTCTATGACGAGGTGAAGAGCCACTATCCTTCCATAGTGCTGGATGCGACCATTCCCCGCACGGTGAAGATTTCGGAAGCGCCCAGCTTTGGGCAAAGTGTTATCGCCTACGATCCGCACGGTTTGGGTGCCATCGCCTATGCTGAGGTGGCTTTGGAGATAGCCCAGCGCTCCCCGTCTGTATTGGATGAAATCGCAGCCAGAATGAAGGAGGCCTGATATGGCATCGAAATCACGTCTTGGCAAAGGTCTCGGCGCGTTGTTCCCGGAACTGCCGGGCGAGCAGAAGAAGACAGCCGTTTCACGTGAAACCACGCCGAAATCCACGTCGAGCAAAACCAAACGTGCCGCCATGCCTGCCCTTCAGGAAATCAGCCATCCAAGCGACATGTTCTTCGGCGATACTTCCAAGAGCGATTCAAAGTCGAAGGTTTCACGTGAAACCACGAAAGCCAGTCAGGAAGAAAAGGTTGAATTGAAGCCTGTTTCCGGCGGCTATCTTGCCGAATTGAAGCTCGACGACATCGGACCGAACGCCCATCAGCCACGTTCCGTGTTCGACGAGGACGATCTCAACGAACTCGCCGCTTCCATCAAGGAAGTCGGTGTGCTGCAACCCATCGTGGTGCGTAAGCGCCCGGCCGCCCAGATCAAAGCGGCTCGTAAGGCGCAGTCCGATGTCAAGCCCGCGAACCGTTTCGATGGGCGAATGGACAGCGCATACGAACTCATCATGGGCGAGCGTCGTTGGCGTGCGTCGCAGTTGGCCGGATTGACGACCATACCGGCCATCGTCAAAACCACCGCCGATGACGATATGTTGCGCGATGCGCTGCTGGAGAACCTGCATCGCGTGGCTCTGAATCCGCTTGAAGAGGCCGCCGCTTATCAGCAGATGATCGATGAGTTCGGTTTGACGCAGGCGCAATTGTCGAAATCCGTGTCCAAATCCCGGCCGCAGATTGCCAATACGCTTCGACTGATGAATCTGCCGGTCTCGGTGCAGAAGAAAGTGGCCGCTGGGGTTCTTTCGGCGGGGCATGCCCGCGCGTTGCTGGGGTTGAGCAGCACGGAGGCGATGGATAAACTCGCCAATCGCATCATCGCCGAAGGATTGTCGGTGAGAAGCACCGAGGAAATCGTCTCGATGGAGAATATGGGCGATGACAAGCCCAAGAAGACCAGGGCGCGCAAGGGCGATCCGTGGGCGAACTCGCCGATTACCGCCAATCTGGAGAATCGTTTCGACACCAAGGTGTCCATCAAGGGCACGCCGAAGCATGGGCGCATCGAAATTGTGTTTTCGTCATCCGAGGACATGGAGCGTATTCTCGGTTTGCTTATGCCCGAGCAAGCCTCGACCAACGATAAGTGGATATAAGCGCCGGGTCTCTGCGTGCTTGCGTTCAGCAATGTCAGGTTGGTTTCGCTCGACTCGCTATACCCTGATGCCCTGTGTGACGGTGAAGGGGAGAGGCTAGCGAGCGGCGAGATAGTGCTGGGCGTCCAGGGCGGCGCGGCAACCCATGCCGGCGGCGCTGATGGCTTGGCGATAGGTGCGGTCGACGCAGTCGCCGGCGGCGAATATGCCGGGAGCGGAGGTGCGGGTTGACGCACCGTTGACGAGAATGTAGCCATCGGCGTCCGTATCGACCTGACCCCGCACGAACTCGGTGTCGGGAACGTGCCCGATGGCCACGAATACGGCGTCTGTATTCAGGGTGCCGGTTTCGCCGGTGGACGTATTGCGAATATCAATATGACTGACGCTGCCGACGGCTGGCTGGTTGTTCCCGAGCATGAGTTGCAGACCCGAAGCGGCGATATTACCTGGCGAGGGAGCGGCTTTGGAGCCGTGGATGGCCGTGACCACGGTGTTCGTCAGCAGTGTGAGTTTGCCATTCGCCCGGGCGCGCTCGACCATGATCGCCGACGCTCGGAATGTATCGCGACGGTGAATAAGCGTGACCGAAGAGGCGAAGCGCGTCAGATACAGCGCTTCCTCGAATGCGGAATCGCCGCCTCCGACGACGACGATGGGTTTGTCTTTGAAAAAGAAACCGTCGCAAGTGGCGCAATAGGAAACACCATGGCCTGAGTATTCAACCTCGCCGGGAACGCCAAGCTTGCGATACCGCGAACCTGTGGCGATGATGACCGTGCGGGCCTTAAGCGGGGAACCGGAGGCAAGCGCGACGGTTTTCACCGACGAGGCGGCATCGTCAACGGCCGTGACATTGTCAGCAACAAGATTGGCGCCGAAACGCTCGGCCTGGCGTTGCATCGCATCCATAAGCTCCGGCCCCAGAATGCCCTCGGGAAAACCGGGATAATTCTCGACCAATGTCGTATTGACGAGCTGGCCTCCGGGGGCGGTGGCACCGGTGACGACGAGCGGGTGCAGACCAGCTCGGGCCAGATAGATGGCGGCGGTGTAGCCGGCCGGGCCGGAACCGATAACGACGGCTTCATGGATGGTTTCGCTCATAGTATCCATAAGCTTATAACGCTTGCCGCTTTCGTGCCGTGCTTAAGCTGTGAGCACTACCACTTGACGAGGAGATCGGTGACATCGATGATTTCGATATCGTCGGATTCGCCGGCGGCCTGCTGGCTCGAGGAATTCTCGTTCGATGTGCCATTCTCGCTGTCACCGAACGGCACATTGTTGAAATTCGTGTCCGACCAGTTGTTGTTTTCCACATCCTTCGGATTGACTGAATTGCCATTCCCGATGAAAGTATGGATGGCAAAAGCCAAAGCCACAACCACCGTCACCGCGGCGACGGCGACCACCACAGTGGCAGTGGTGGCTTTGCCGAACAGGCGGCGATTTGCCAGATCGTTACGCGAATCATCCTCATCACCCGACGCATGCTTCGTTTGCGGCGCGAAGCTTGGAGGTTGCGTCCAACCAGCCGGCTCGGAGGTGCCGGGCTGAGCAACATTAGGCTGGTCAGCGCCGGGCTGAGCGACACCAGGCTGGGCGGTGCCAAATTGAGCCGCGCCGCCTACGCGGAAAGCGCTGACGTCAAGCGCTTGGGTGGGCAGATTGCCGGTGCTCGCAGACGGTATATACGTCGTCATCTCACCAGGCATCATATTCACGGATACCGGATCGGTTTGGAATGAAAAATCGTTGAACAAATCGGCGCTACGGTATTTCTGGGATTGCCCATTATCGCCGTTCGAGTCGCGCTTCTGCCACAGATTGGACGATTTGCTGGCGGCACTGGCCAATTTGGCGAGATTTTCCTCGCCCTTCTCCATCGGCTCCGGTTTCTCCGGTTTCTCTTGTTCTTCCGGTTTGCTGGGCGTCTCTTCAGGCGTACGCGCGATGGTTAAATCGCGCAGCTTCTGCCTGGAAATAACGTCGCTTGGCAACTGCATCAATTGCCTATCATCCACATGCCGCAACGCCGTCGTGGCAATGGAACCTTCGCCGGCGTCATTCGGCAAGGCGAGATCCTGATCGGAAAGTTCACGAAGCGGCGTCCATTCGCCCAGCAATGCAATGATTTCGCTCAACGACATCATGGGTTCGATGCGCGCGTCTCCATCGTTCAACCCCAGCCCTCGGCTGATAATCACACGGAATTCGCTGGGCACCTCTTCGCCCACCTGCTGCATGTCGAAAACGGTGTCCACATCCGATGGGGTTTTCGTCACCAACGCATACAGCACCGCGGCCAGCTGGCGAATCGTCAACGGCTCACCGTCCATCTCGGCAGGGGCGTGGGTGGGTTCGACCAACAGGTTGGCTATTACGGCATCGGCGATTTCAAGGCCATTGCTGGAGATGCGTATGGTGTCGGTGGAAAGACGCGGCGCGCGCACCGTAGCGGCCAGCATGGCGGTTTCGCCGATTATGGAACGTATCGCCTCCATGCTCAGCACATCGTGCGTCCGCCCATACAAGTATTCCGTCAACGACAATCCGGCTTCCATGTCGGTGATCAGAACAGCCGCATCGCCGGCCTTGCGGAACTGCATCACCTGGGTGAAACCAGGCCGACGGCCCACCGACGATACCGCGGAAGATATCTCCTCCAACGCGTCCGTCGCGGTGATGATGAACAGCTGGCAGCTGCGGTCGAGCACGCGGTCGTTCGCTTTCCAAGCCTGTATACCCGGTTCGTTGCGCACTGAAGCGACCAATGTGTACCGATTGAACAAGGTATCTGCCAACTGGGGCTCCATCATTCCTCCAACTCCGTCCCGAGCAGGCGATTGCGCCGATATATGCGCCCGCACGGTCACCATTTTAGTCACGGGAATGGCCGACACGGCCGCCCTTTCGACTTTCTTTTCCTCCGCTGGCTCTTCTGTCGATTTTTCTGTCGATTCCTCCATCGGCTTCTCTACCGGCTCTTCCGTCGGTTCCGTCGATTCTTCCACCGACGGCGGGGCCGGCGGTGCCGGTGGAACGGCGGCGGGATCAGCATTCGAGGCCCCGCGCGACAGCTTGGCGGTCAGTTGGGTCAGCAGGGCGGTGAACTCCCCGCAACGCAACGCGACGAGCGCGCCGGCATACACAACAGCAAGAAGGATTGTCGATATCACGCAGAAACCGATTGCCTGGAACCAATTCAACCTGCCGTGCGAGGGGCTGGCGCCGAGCAAAGACATAATCGGGTTGGTAAGCAGCCAAGCCACCAAACCGGCCACAACGGCGGCGGCGCAGGTTTTGGCATAGGTCATGGCGATGCGCCGTCCGTCCATATACCCTTCAAATCGGCGGCGCATCATCAACACCAAAGCGGGGAAACATAGCGTATAGCCAAGAGTCGATGTCAACGCGACGCTGATCGCCCAATATCGAGGCGGGAACACAACAGTGCAGCCCAAAACGAGCACCACCTGGGTGACATGGACCGCGCATTGGAAGAGGAAAGGATGCTTGCCGTCTTCAAAGGCGTAGAAAGTGCGCTGAATGAGCAGATAGGCGCTGGTGAATGGCAATCCCAGCGCAAGCATGATCAGCGGCCCGGAAATCAGCTCCGCTTTGGCCACATCGACGCTGGGCAGCAGCGCAATGGTGATCGGCACCGGCATCACAGCCATCGCCGCCGCGAAGAACATCATCATAATGCTTAAGTTGCGCAACGAGGCGCTTAAGTCGGCGCGTGCCGCATCGAGATTGGCGTCGGCAACGGCGCGTGAGATTTTCGGGAAAATCGCCGTCGCGATGGACACCGCGATCAAGGAATACGGCAGGATGTACAGCGTAAAGGCGTACTGGTAGGAGGCGTTGCCGGCGATGCCATACAGATCCCCGCCGGCGGCGGGAGCGCCGTTGGTGATGCGCGTGTTGATGATGTTCGCCAACTCCTGCACCACCATCACGCCGAAACTCCACGCGGCCACCGGCCCCATGGATCTCAGCCCGATGCCATGTATCCCGAAACAGGGGCGGTATCTGAAGCCCAAACGCAACAGCGGCACGAACAGCACCAGCGCCTGGAACGCCACGCCCAGCGTCCACGTGCCGGCTGTGAGCACCACCTTCGATGTCGTCCAGAACGCGAGCGGTGCCTGGCTCGAGGGGCCGAACAGCATCAGAAACAGTACGAATCCCAAGCAACTGATAACGTTTGCACCCACCGAACTCCACGCATAGGTGGCGAAATTGTCTTTCGCGGCGAGAATCTGGCCGAGCACGGTATATAAGCCATAAAAGAAAACCTGCGGCATGCACCACAGCGTGAACGAATTGACCAAGGCGCGCTGCGCCGCGTTCCAGCTGGAATCGAGATAGAGCATGGTGAGCAGCGGCGTGGCGGCCATCATGAGCAACGTCAGCGCGAGCAGCATGATCATTGCCAGCGTGACGAGCTTGTTCAGCTGCGTTTCGGCGTCGCGGTCCTTCAAGGTGCGCACGATTTGCGGCACCAGCACGGCGTTGAAAATACCACCGGAAATCACCGTGAACAGCACTTGGGGAATCATCGCGCCGGTTTGGTAGGCATTCGCGGCGATGCCGGTGGTGCCCAGACATGCGGCGAGCAGGATGGTGCGGATCTGGCCGGTGATGCGCGAGGCCATCGTGCCCGAGGCCATGATCAGTGAGTTGCGGTTGACATTCGAGCTCATTCGTCGGGGTCCTTCTTGCGGTGGAACTGGCGCCACAGGCCAAGCAGACCAAACGCGACGGCGATGGCGACGATGGCGAATCCGGTCATATCGCTGATTTTCAGCACGCAATTGATGGTTGTTTTCTGCGGCTGCCCGAACTGATTGCCGTCGTGGTCTTCCAGTGTGATGGTCGCCGTCGCCTTGCCGGAGGTGGCCGCCCGCAAGCTGAACGTCACTTGGGCTTCGGCGTGCGCGGGGACGGTGACCGTAGTGCGGCGCGAGGTGGCGATTTCGGGCGAATCGCTGATTGAGGAGACGCACACTTCCACCGGATATGGGGTGCCGTTGCTGACGGTCACCGGCATGGAAGCGGTTTCGGAGAGCATGGTCACCGTTTCGGAGGGGGTGAGCGCGATGCCGTTCAGCAAGGTGCTGGAAAGATGGTTCGCGCCGGCGAGCATGGCACTTGCGATTGCGCCGTCCGCATCATTGCCGGCCATGGCGTGCAGCGCGAGCGTGTCGTGCACGTTCAGCATCTGCTCGATCCATGCGTCGCGTGGATATTCGCTGGTTTTGTTGGCATCCTGGCGAGCCAACGCCTGGGCGTCGTCCGACTGTTTGTCGTCGTTGCTGATGATGCTGTCGCGGAAACGGATGATGCTCGCGCGCGCCGCCGACAGGGTGGAAAGCGCATCGGCAACGGCTTTGGTTTGCTTGTCGCTCAGGCCGGTTTCTTGGGGGATATTGGCCTGCGCCTGCTCGCCGGTGGCGTATGGCGTGGTTGCAGCGAGTGTGTTCAGATCCGTGATTTCCAGCCAGGAAGAGGCTTCGACGGCGCTCATGAAACGATCGATGGTGATTGCGTTTGCATTGGTGTCGAAACAGACCAGAAGATTGCGCTGGGTGTATGGCTGCTCCATCTGGTAGAACGCGCTTTGCGCGACGAACCGGGCGAGACGTCCGGCCTCGGTGGATTCAGCCTGCGCGTGCTCGTCGGTGGCTTTGCCCTTGGCCAAATTGCTCAGTTCGCGCTGCTCCACCAGCACGGTGACATCCCCGGCCTCGGTGGACACCACATTGGTTCCGGTATGCACGGTGCCGGTGTCCGAGGATTCAAAATCATAAGTGGAGATCACCGTCGTATACCCTTGGCGACGCGCCTCGGCAAGTGCTTTGCTTGTCCAACGCCCCTCGCCTTGCCATGCGATGGTGGCGGTTGTCGCTTTGTCGTCGCCCAGCGCCTTGCGATATTGCGCCAATGCGGCGTCGCTGTTCCACGCCGTTGCCGCCAGGCCGGCGTCGGTGTAGCTTTGCGCGTCGCCGCCCGCGGCGTAGGCAGTGATGTCGAACGCGGCGGGTTGCATCACCGCCGTCACTTGCGGCGGCACGGCGAGGGCGTTGAGATACGTGGGGTCGGCGACGGTTTGCAGTTGGGAATGCTTTGACAGCGTGTCGCTGAACGTGCGGTCAAGTCGTGTGTGGTCCGCGTCGAGCGTGACGGCATTATCGTCGCGTTCGTCAGTCTGCTCGTTCTGGTTGCGCGTTGCCGTTTTGCCTTTAACCAGCGAATCCAAGGTCTCGTTGTTCGCTTGCCAATGGCTGCTTGCCAGGGGCATGACCATGGTGATTTGCATGGCGGGCGTGGCGGCATTGTCCAGCCCGTCGCGCGAACGGGTGAGGAAGGAGCGCAGGTGCACCGTCTCGTCGTCATGCGTATAGGCGGCCAGCAAAGGCTTCGGCCCCCATGACGATATGCGTTTGAGCGCGGCGTTGTCGGCCGGCGCATCGATGGTCACCGTGGCGCTTTGCCCCGCGGCGATCGCCGGCACATGGGCGCTGCCGAGTTCGTCGGTTGCGGGAATGGCGTTTTCCTCTTGCGCCCATTCCTGCATATCGGTGCGCGAGGTGAAGGTGTACATCGCGTTGAGATATAACGCGAGATTGCCTTCCGACCATGGGGTATCGCCATTGTTGGTGATTGTGGCTTTGAAATGATATCCCGACGTATCGCTGACCACGGCGGTCGACTCGTCGACGCTTAAGGTTTGCTCGTCGGTCGCGGCCTGCGCACCCGGCACGGCAGCCACCGCGCAAGCCACGACCATCATCAAGCTCAACATGCACGACACGACGCGCCGCGACATTCGCACAAAACGCCTCACTCGCCCGCCTGCCTGTTCATCTTGCGCGCATACATCCATGCGATTCTACGTTCGTTGGGATAGCTGAGCACGTCGTCCAAATCCTCGAAATCCACCCAAATTGCGTCTTCCGCCTCGTGATCCGGATCCCCATCGACGCTTAAGATCCCGCCAATCTGCTTCAAGGCGAAATGATGCACGAGCTTATGCACGCGCTGTGAGGTGCCGGTGAACCAATAGTCGATGGTGGCGATGGAATCGACGACCTCGCCCAGGATGCCGGTTTCCTCATGCACCTCGCGCACCGCCGTCTGCTGCGGTGTCTCCCCTTTTTCGATATGTCCCTTGGGCAGGCACCATTCCAGATGCCCGCTGCGCGAATGTCGCGCGATGATCGCCACGCGATTGCGGCTGTCGAACACCAGCCCGCCGGCGGAATACTCGCGCACCACCGGCAACTCCTGCGCGTCCAACGAAGCGAAGGTGGTGGGGCCGTCCGTCGTGCGTTTGGGGGGCATCATGGCGGGGGTGGGATTGTGTGATGCCGATGAGTCGGGCAGCGCCTCCGATATCGTCACGGAGGCGAAATCCGCGCCGTATTCACGCGCTTCGTCGGATTCGCAAGTATAGAACGGCTGGCTGGGATCGGAGGGCTTTAGGGTACGCTTTGCCGCAGCATCGTTGGCGCGTCTGAGCATGCGCGCAAGATCTGCGGGAGTAATCATAATTCCCACCTTACCCAAAGCCATGTCGATATAGGGTAACGGTATGCTGGTGGTCGTAAAAGAAACGATGTGAAAGGGCTTCGCAAGTGAACGTTGAAGTGTGGCCGGAAGCCATGGAACTGGGGCGCATGTTCGCCGACGAGGGGTATGAACTGTCGTTGGTGGGCGGTCCGGTGCGTGATCTCTTGTTGCATCGGCCCAGTCATGACCTTGATTTCTGCACTTCCGCGCGCCCTGAGCAATTCGAGCCGATTCTGCGCAGGTTCGGCCGCGATGGTTTTTGGGATATGGGCCGCAAGTTCGGCACGCTGGGTGCGATGCGCCGGCGCGACGACGGCACCGCCGTGCAGGTGGAGGTCACCACATATCGCGCCGACACCTATGATCCGGATTCGCGCAAGCCTGAAGTCGCCTATGGCGACACATTGGAAGGCGACCTGTCGCGCCGCGATTTCACCATCAACGCCATGGCCTTGCGCGTGCCGGATCTGCAATTCGTCGATCCCTTCGGCGGTGCCAACGATTTGGCCAAGGGGGTGTTGCGCACGCCTGTCGATCCCCGTCAGTCATTCGATGACGACCCGTTGCGCATGATGCGTGCCGTGCGGTTCGTGGCTCAGCTGGGGTTTGGCATCGAGCCGGGCACCGCCGAGGCGCTCGCCGATATGACCGAGCGCATCCGCATCGTTTCGGCCGAGCGCGTGCGGGATGAATTGACCAAACTGCTGCTGTCCGACCGCCCGCGCGCCGGAGTCGAGGCGCTTGTCGAATCGGGGTTGGCGGATATCGTATTCCCGGAAATCGTGGCGTTGCAACTGCAGATCGACGAACATCACCGCCACAAGGACGTGTTCGAACACACCATGATCGTGCTCGACCGCGCCGTGGCGTTGGAAACCGACGATGACGGCCCGGTGCCGCGCCCTGACCTGACGTTGCGCCTGGCCGCGCTGATGCACGATATCGGCAAGCCGAAAACCCGCAGATTCGAGCCGGGTGGCAAGGTGAGTTTCCATCATCATGATGCGGTGGGCGCGAAGCTGACGCGCAAACGTTTGCGCGCGTTGCGTTTCGACCATCATCTGATCGAGGACGTCAGTGAGCTGGTCAACCTTCACTTGCGTTTCCACGGATATGTCGACGAACCGTGGACCGATTCCGCCGTGCGGCGCTATGTCAAGGATGCCGGGCCGCTCTATGAGCGCTTGAACCGGCTGACCCGCGCCGATGCCACCACGCAGAACCGGCGCAAGGCGATGGTGTTCTCGTCCGCGATGGACGAGATGGAGGAGCGCGTGCGCGAATTGAAGAAGAAAGAGGACTTCGACGCGATCCGCCCTGATATCGACGGCAACGAAATCATGCAGCTTCTCGGGCTTGAACCCGGGCCGATGGTCGGGCGAGCCTACAAGCACATGCTTGAATATCGCCTTGACAACGGCCCTGTCGAGCGCGAGGTGGCCATCGAGGAGTTGAAGCGCTGGTACGCGCAGATTGACTGAACCTCCGGCTGATTGCGGATTTTGCTTTGGCTGTTTTGCTTTGGCTGCGGTTTGCGGTTGGTCTCACACCTGACCTAGCCGCAGCAGCCAAGCGCAAGATTTTAGTTGACCTTATTAGTTAACCTCAGTATGCTCGCTGGCCTTGGGCAGACCGGTTGCCTTCATCTCATCCACGGTTTTGCAACCCTGGAAATCCTTGATGGTACCGCCCTTTTTCCCCTTTTCCAGGTTGTTGAACGTGGCGCCGACCACCACATCGACCAAGCGGTCGCTGCGATCGTCCATCACCATCACCGCATCGGTGAAATAGGCATTGAGAGTGTAAGCGGGGTTGATGGCGTTTTCGCCGAAGTAGATCGTGGTGCGCTCCACATTGTGGCTGGTGTAGTCATCGACACCGGTCACATTGAACTGATAATCCTGCAACGCCTCGCCGACGGCCTTGGCAAGACCCGCGAACTCGGTGCCGTTGCGCACGCGCACGGGAACGGTGTTGGGCTCCGACCAGTTCATGGCGGTGCCGTCCTCGTTCTTCGCGGAGCAGGGAACGGCTTGCCCGTAATTCGGCTCATCGGCGGTTTTGGCGCCGGTGCTGATGTTGATCACCTTGAAGTAGAACAGGGAGGCCACTACAAGCGCCACAACCAAAATCGCGGCGGTGATGGAAAACACTCTCTTCTGACGATTGCGAATATACGCTTTACGGGCTGCACGCTCGTCATACACTTCGCTCATGCTCTGCCTTTCTCTACTCGTTTTAGCTTATCGTGCAACCGTGACGCTTCAACATGGGTTCGGCCGGCGCTTCGGCCGCGATGATGCGATCCACGCTTCCGCTGTGCTGCCAAGCCGCAACCACAGCCTGACGGATGGCCGGCGTCGGGGTGAATGCCACCACTGATGGGCCGGAACCGGAGACGAAGGCGTGCCGCGCCCCCGCACCCAATGCCGCGGCAATCGCCTCGCCGCTGCGCGGGTGCAAGCTGATGGCCGCCCGTTGCAGATGGTTGTCGTCGCCCTCACCGGCGCCCAGACGGTCGAACGCGGCGTACACTTGCGGCGTGCTCAGCTGTGAGCGATAGGCCCCCACCACCAGGGAGCCGCAGTAGCCTTGCCGTCTCAAAACCGCGGCTTCATCGCAATCAGGTGCGATCGCTTCGGTTCGTTCACCGCACCCGGTGCCGTGCGCATAGCCGCCCGCAATGCAAAACGGCATGTCCGAACCCAACGTGGCCGCCACTCGCTTCAGGCGCTCAAGCGGCCAGTCGAGTTCCCACAGCTCGTTCAAGGCGAGAATCGTTCCGGCCGCATCGGTGGAGCCGCCGGCCAGGCCCGCGCCCACCGGAATGCGTTTGTCGATGGACAGGGCGACATCCGGTTCGCGCCCGGCCTCTTCGGCCATGGCGAACAGGGCGAGCACCGCGTGGTTGCGCCGCATGTCCGCCGAAGACAGATCGCCGAGATGGTCCCCTTCAAGTTCCAGCGAGAACCCGGTGCCGGGCGGCTTCAACGTGGCGGTGAGCGTGTCGGCGAGACTGATCGCGCAATAGATGGTGTCGAGTTCGTGCCGCCCGCCCCACTGTTCGCGGGGGTCGCCCACATGAAGCGTGAGATTCGTTTTCGCGGGGCAATCCACGCTGACACAGACAGGTGCGGTGCTCACTCTTGCTCCTCCATCGCGTTGGGTGACGTGGGGGTTCCAGCCGATTCGACCGATTCAGTCGCTTCGGTTGCTTCGACAGCTTCGACCGCTTCGGCCAGCGCCATGAAATCATCGACACTCAACGTTTCCCCGCGCCGCGTCGGGTCGATATGCGCCCGCTCGAACACCCGCGGATCAACGTGTTTCTTCAGTGCCGCGTGCAGGGTCTTGCGTCGCGCGGCGAACGCCATGTCGATAAGCGCAAACGTGGGTTTGCGCAATTCTCGCGGCCGCGGTGCCGTCGACTTGGTGAACCGCACCAGTGCGGAATCCACATTCGGCGCCGGCCAGAACACATTGCGCCCGATGGTTCCCACCCGTTTCGCCTGCCCGTACCACGCGAGTTTCACGCTCGGCGTGCCATAGATCTTATTGCCGGGCTCAGCAGCCAGACGGTCGGCCACTTCCTTCTGAACCATCACCACAAACGAATCGAGATGGTTGAAACGCTCCAACAGCGTCAGAATGATCGGCGTCGCCACGTTGTACGGCAGATTCGCCACCAGCGTGAACGGCTTGCCATCGGCGAACTCAGGCAACTGCTCGGGGCCGACGTCAAGGGCGTCACGGTTGACGACGGTGAGGCGCTTGGCCGCCTCGGGCATGAATTCGGCCACGGTTTGGCCCAAGCGCTCGGCCAGCGGCGGGTCTATTTCCACAGCCGTCATCGTCGCGCCCGTTTCGAGAATCGCCAGCGTGAGGGAGCCCAGCCCGGGGCCGACTTCCAGCACATGCGTGTCGGCGGTGACGTCGGCCTGCCGCACGATGCGGCGCACGGTGCCCGGGTCGATGACGAAATTCTGCCCGAACTTCTTGGTCGGGCTGATGCCGGCTTCGTCGGCGATGCGGCGAATGTCGGCCGCGCCGAGCAGACGGCCGGATGGCGCAGATGCGATGATATCGATATCACTCATAGTGGGGGGCAGTCTTTCGAATCAGTACCAGTGCTTTTCCAGCCAGAATTCCTTGGCTTTGCTTGGGCTGCCATATCGGTTGGCGATGTAGTTCAAGCCCCAGTCGATTTGCACAGCCGCATCGTCGCGGTAGTTCGCCCCCATTTTCTCTGGTGGCAATGCCTGCGGGATGCCGTAGGCGCCTGAACTCGGATTTTCCGCATTCCAGCGCCAGCCGGACTCGTGGTTCCAAAGCCACACCAGCGCATCCCAATCCGCGTCCGTCCAGCCGCGTTGGGCCGACGCTGCGGCGGCATACGTCTGGGCTTGAGCCACGCTGGGGTGCCAGAGCCCGCCGGTGCCAGAATCACTTGAGTCGGTGTTGCCGGAGTCGGTCTTGTCGGTGTTGGTGTTGCCTGAATCGGTGTTGCCTGTGTTGCCTGAGTCGGTATTGCCTGAGTTGGTGTTATTGGAATCGGTCTTATCGGAGTTGGCATTGTCCGCATCGGTTTTCGATCCGTCGGATCCATTGTCGGTTTTGGAGTCGTCCTGCTTCTTATCGGCTGTGTTCTTGTCGGCTGTGTTCTTGTCGGCTGTATCGCTGTCGTTCTTATCGGCCTTATCGCTGTCTTTGCCCGTATTGTTCGTATTGCCCGTATCGTCCTTATTGCCGTCCGACGTGTCCGCATCGGCCTGGCCATTGCCCTCATCCGAACTTTCGGCCCGCTCGGGCCCGACGGCCACGATCTGGTCGAGCACCGCCGTGACGGTGGTCTCGCTCTCCAGCGTCTCGCTTTCAGCCACGCCGTCGACATAAGTGACGTTGTAAACCTGCCGGGTTTCACCATTCTGGCCCTGCTGCACAACTTTGGTTTCGCCGGGTTGCAACGAAGAATCGGTGACAGTTCGCGTGTCGAACGCCACCGTCTTGCTGCGCGTTTCCTGACCGTGGGTCACTCGCTTGACGCGCAGAATCGTCTTGCCCGCGTCCTGCTCGACGCTGATGCGGTCCTCCTTGCCGACGCTGATGCCCTTGGAATCGAGAATGGACGCCGCCGGCAGTTTGCCGTTCGGTGCCTCGGAGGTTTTCCCGTCGGCGATCACCGTCACCGGGCCGTCCTTGTTGATTACCAAGCCGCCGGTGAGCTGGTTGTAAATATTGCCAATATTCACGCTGACTTCGGCGGCCTTGCTCTCGTTGGCCTTGAAGAAGCCGATGAGCTGATCCGCACTGTCGGCCACCGTCCAGAACGGAATCTCCTCACCATTGACAGTCATGGTGATCTGATAGGCACTGCGCACCGTGACGACCGCGCGATCCGCCAGCATATTGCCCGAAGAAGACTCGACCAGATCGTGGCTCCTGATGGTCACACCCTGCTCCTCAAGCAAGCGCTCGACACTCAGCGCACAGGTTCGCACCGTGGTGGTCTCGCCGTTGATATTCAGCGCGACGGCCTTGTTGGAGCTCACAGCGAACATCGCCGCACAGACGGCCGCCGTAGCCACCACGCACACGACGACGCGAACGCGACGCAGCGTCACAAAACGCCGCGGTGTCCATCTGCGCGCCATATTGCAACCTCTTTCCGTCCGCCTCCATAAGGCTCCACAAAGCTCCACAAAGCTCCACAAGCCTCAACGGGCTAACCATCCGCACTCATCGTAATAACCGCGAATGGTTTGACGGCGCGATGTCGCCAAGCGCTCCCTATTTCCCCACAAATGCCAAGCCCCCAGCCTCGAAGCGGAAGCCGAAAATAAAGAAAGTAAAAGGGGGCGGGCGTGAAGGGGGGAAGCCCGCCCCCTGGATTGGGCGGAGCCAATGGGGGTGCGCTCCTACCCTATCGGGGAGTCAATGGGGGGTGACTTCCCCGATCTTACTCAAGATAAAGATCTTATGCTTGTAGCAACAATTTTTAATTGTACCCTATACACAGGAAAAGTGAGCCTCTTGTCGGGATCGAACCGACGACCTGCCGCTTACAAGGCGGCCGCTCTGGCCATCTGAGCTAAAGAGGCGTGTGTATAAGTTACTGAAGAAGCATATCAGTTACGGCGGGACGAAACGCTCACAGATTGTCGTACAGCGGTTTGCCCTCGCTGCCGATCGACGGCAGCTCACCTTCAACCCCCACCTTGTCCTCGCTGATGCCCAGCGAGGCGAGCAAGGCTTCCTTGGCATCATCACCGGTCGACTGCGCCTTATTCATATCCCAGTAGTAGCCGTTGATGGTGGTGGTGGGCGTGGTCATCTGGCCTTTGTAGTCGCCGGAGGTGTTCCACAGCTCGCTGCGCTTGGGCGTGTACGCGTCGATGGCCTTCAGCCATGTGGTGTATTGGTCGGTGACGGAGGCGTCCACCACACTTTGCGACACGCCGGCTTTCAGCGCCTGCTCCTGCATCTGGCTGTCGGAGGTCTTGACGCCCGAACCTTCCTCGGGCTGGAAGTCCTTGTCGTACATATTCGTGATGAAATCGAGAATATGGTCGGGGTTCTTGTCATGATCGATGATGTAGAGCAACATGTTCGCCGCTCGCGTAGAGTAGCTGTCGGAACTCCAGCGATCACCGAACGACATGGGGTGCAGCTCGATGTTGACTTGGCCGGCGTCGAGCATCTTTTTCAGCGTAGGATCGACGGTGCGGTTGAACTTGCCGCAACCGGAGCACATAAAATCCATATAGACGCTCACCGTGGGCACGTCCTCGACGGGCTCGTTCACGCCGTTCTTCGACAGCAGAATGCCGCCCTTGCTGTCGGCGGTTTCCGGTTTGGTCTCGACCTGCTGAAGCTGTTCATACGCCTGATCGACGGTGAGTTCGCTGCTCTCGTCGGATTTGTTCCAGGGCTGCCAGACGAGCAGGCAGATGGTGATGGTGAGAATGGCGATGATGGCCACCACAATGCCGCTGATGATGGTTTGCTGCCGATGCTCCTTGGCAAGCTGCTCGACTCTCGCCTGTTCGGCGGCGATACGCTCGGCATGCAGTTTGCGGCGTGTTTCCTTAGAGGCCATACGTAATCCTTCGCTATAACTCAGCTATAACTCAACAACCTCCCTCAGTGTAACCAACGGACAGCCCGGACGAACAGCCCGGACGAACAACCCGGACGAACAGCCCAGTGGGCTGTTCGTGTCGATATCAACGGGCGACGTCGTTTGGCGGTAATAGTCCGTCCCGTGTTCTCTGTAGACCCATGCCGACGTTGCGAAGTCGTTCCCTGCGTGTTTGAGCCACAGTGTCCATTGCTATTGTTCTCGGTCTGTTTTGAGTCGCAGTGCGCTCGCTATTGTTCTTGGTTTGTCTTGGGTTGCAGCGCTCGTCTCTTGTTCTTAGTAGGTACGTTTAGTTTTCGTGGTTGTTTGACTAGTCCGGTGTCTGCGGCGGATGTTGCCGTGTTCGACACCCTCCGGGCCGGTAGGCCAAGTCTTACGTCTCACACGTCAACATCCGCCTAAGCCATTCTGGCGTAGCCGGTTTGTCCCGCCTTGGCGGGCCCCCGCTGGCGGGGGCTGTCGCGCGGATGCGCGACTGGGGGTGGTCACATTAGGCACGTGTCTGGTCCAACCACCCTCAGTCGCGCAGACGCGCGACAGCTCCCGCCAGCGGGAGCCCTAGGCTGTGATTCCTTGTCATTTCGAGCAGCGTGTCCCCGTCCTTTGTCATTTCGAGCAATGGACAGCCCAGTGGGCTGTCCATTTCGATATCAACGGGCGGTGTCATTTTGCGGTGGTAGATCATTCCCGTGTCCTCTGTAGACCCATGCCGACGCAGCGAAGTCGTTTCCTGCGTGCTTGAGTCGCAGTGTCCACTGCTATCGTTCTGGGCTTGTCTTAAGTCGCGGTGCCCATCCATCCCGTTTTCAGTGTGTGTTCCGTCGTTCCGTTCTCGTTTTCTCCTCTTGTGACACGCCGGGTGATTTTGTTTCCCTCTTGTGGGGTTTGCCGGTGTTTGTCCCGGAATGGTGCGGTTGGGTTGTTCCGGTGTTGCGATCGCTGGAACTTGCCCCGTTGTTCGGCAGTCGTGGGGGGGGGAATCTTTGATGCTGAATAAGTTTCGCGCGCCTGGCTGGACGGTTCGGCTGTTGCGTGGTTGCGCGGGGAGTGTTGTGAAGGAGTTTTGCGATGATGGATCGTGTTGCTGGGCGTCCCGTATGGCGGTGCGTGTGCGCGGTGATTGCAGTGATCGCGACGATGTTTGCGGTGATGGTGGCGCCGATGGCCCGGGCGGACGACGACAAGCCGGTGGTGACGCTCAACGAGGATCAGAAGACCCTTGTCAGCATAGGCGACGCGGCCACGGGTGCCTCGTACAAGCTGGACAAAGCGACAGTCACGGGCGCCAGCAGTTCGTATATCGTGGTGCAGGTCGATTCGGGCTATTTCTCGCCGAGTGCGAATGCTCCGGCGGGTGCGACGCCGGTGGACGCGTTGGGCAGTACGGGCGCGTATGTGGATAATGCCAGTACGGCTGTGGCTGCCGGTGGGCAGTATTCGTATATCACGTTCAAGTCGACGGATGGCAATGCGAGCATAACCCCGGAGAGCCTGCAGACGTATCTGCAGGGTTTGACGTTCACCACGAGCGGCGACACGAAGCAGAACGTGACCGTCAACGCCGTGAGCAAGGCGTTGAAGGTCCAGGACTCGAATGGCAATGACACGGCGTACAACGTGACTCTGTATAACAATCACGCTTACACGTTCGTCAACAAGGTCGAGGCTTGGACTGCTGCGTATGCCGATGCGAAGAAGCTGACGTTCCTTGGTCAGCAGGGTCATTTGCTGACTATTGAGTCGGCTGAGGAGCACAACCTGATCTACAAGTCGTTCAAGAATAAGCCTGGTTGGATGGGTGCAAGCAGTTTTACGTCTGAGGCTACTGCGAATTCTAATCCTGAGGCGTTCGCTATCACCAAGCAGGCCGATGATGGTGATGATTGGGGTACGAATTGGTATTGGGTGACGGGCTCGAGCGCCGGTACGAAGTTCTGGCAGGGTATCACCTCGGCCGGTAAAAAGAACGGTGACGTATACGTCAACTGGAGCGCCAAAGAACCCACCGGCATGTGGAATGGCACGCAGGAAGGTTGCGGCCAGTATGGTTACGGAGATACGGGCACGTGGAATGATCTGACGTGTGCCACGACGAATACAACCCACAATCAGGGTTTTTATGTTGAGTTTGAGGGTTTCGATTTTGACGAGGTTTCCGCTGCGTCGCAGCGTGTGAGTGTGACGTATGACTTGGACGACGATAAGGTCACGAGTAGTACGACTGATACGAAGGTGTTGACGGGTGTGGAGTATTCGACGACGTTGACGGCGGCTGCGGGTCGTACGTTGGATACGTCGTCGGTGAAGGTCACGGTGGGTGGCAATGAGCTTGCCACCGCGGATTACACGTTTGAGTCGTCCACGGGCAAACTGACGGTTCCGGCTGCGAAGGTGACCGGTGATGTGAAGGTGTCGGCGAAGGTGATGCGCAACGTGACGTTTAACGTGGGCACGGACGGCGCGATGAAGGATGCGTCCACTCCTTTGTCCTTGTCGGTGGCGTATGGGGCGAAGGTGTCTTCTGGCAAGAGTTCCTCGGGCGCGAGCTTTAAGCAGCCGGATGTCACGGCGAATGAGGGTAAGCGGTTTACCGCTTGGCTGGCGAGTGTGGATGGCGTGGAGGACCAGATGTATCAGCCCTCTGGGGTTGGTGATGCGGATGTGACGTCGGATATGACGTTCACCGCGCAGTACAAGGATTTGGTGACGGTCACCTTCGATTACGGCGGCGGCAAGGACAAGAACGGCAAGGATTCCGTGTCGATGTCCGGCGTGAAGGACGAGGAATACGACATCCCGGATGGGACGACGGCCCTGTCGCGTGACGGTTACACGTTCTCGGCTTGGAGTCCGGTGCCGTCGGGCACGTATGGTGATTCGGATGAGACGTTCACGGCCCAGTGGGACGCGAACACTAATACCGAGTACACGGTTGAGCATTATCTGCAGAACGTGGACGACGATGAGTACACGCTCCAGTCCAAGGATACGGAGACGAAGCAGGGTACGACGGATCAGGATACCGATGCCAAGGCGAAGACCTATACGGGTTTCATGGCTCCCACGGAGGTGACGCAGGAGAAGATCGCCGGTGATGGTTCGACGGTGGTGAAGATTCAGTACACGCGCAACAAGTATGATGTGACGTTCGACGCGAACGGGCATGGTGCCGCGCCTTCTGGGTTGACGGGTGTCAAGTATGGGGCGCAGGTTGCGAAGCCCGCTGCCGATCCGTCGGAGGCTGGTTACACGTTCGGTGGCTGGTATACGGATGCGGCGTGCGCCGATGAGGACAAGTGGGATTTCGCCAAGAGCACGATGCCGGCCGAGAATCTGACGCTGTTTGCGAAGTGGACCGCGAATACGAACACGAAGTACACGGTGGAGCATTATCTGCAGAACGTGGACGATGACGAGTACACGCTCCAGTCCAAGGATACGGAGACGAAGCAGGGTACGACGGATCAGGGCACCGATGCCAAGGCGAAGTCCTATACGGGTTTCACCGCTCCCACAACGGTGGCGCAGTCGAAGATTGCCGGTGATGGTTCGACGGTGGTGAAGATTCAGTACACGCGTAACAAGTATGATGTGACGTTCGACGCGAACGGGCACGGCACCGCGCCGGAGAAGGTGACGGGTGTCAAGTATGAGGCGCAGGTTGCAAAGCCCGGTGATCCGTCGGAGGCTGGTTACACGTTCGGTGGCTGGTACGAGGATCAGAAGTGCACCGATGCGAAGAAGTGGGATTTCGCCACGTCCAAGATGCCGGCCAAGAATCTGACGCTGTATGCGAAGTGGACGCCGAATACGGACACCGAGTACACGGTGGAGCATTACTTGCAGAACGTGGACGATGACGAGTACACGCTCCAGTCCGAGGATACGGAGACGAAGCAGGGTACGACGGATCAGGATACCGATGCCAAGGCGAGGTCCTATCCGGGTTTCATGGCTCCCACAACGGTGGCGCAGTCGAAGATTGCCGGTGATGGTTCGACGGTGGTGAAGATTCAGTACACGCGCAACAAGTATGACGTGACGTTCGACGCGAACGGTCACGGCACCGCGCCCTCTGGGTTGACGGGTGTCAAGTATGAGGCGCAGGTTGCGAAGCCCGGCGATCCGTCGGAGGCCGGGTACACGTTCGGTGGCTGGTATACGGATGCGGCGTGCGCCGATAAGGACAAGTGGGATTTCGCCACGTCCAAGATGCCGGCCAAGAACCTGACCCTGTACGCGAAGTGGACCGCGAACACGGACACCGAGTACACGGTCGAGCATTATCTGCAGAACGTGGATGACGACGACGAGTATACGCTCCAGTCCAAGGATACGGAGACGGGGCACGGTACGACGGATCAGGATACCGATGCCAAGGCGAAGTCCTATACGGGTTTCACTGCTCCCGCGGAGGTGGCGCAGTCGAAGATCGCCGGTGACGGCAAGACTGTCGTGAAGATCTACTACACGCGTAATAAGTATGATGTGACGTTCGACGCGAACGGGCATGGTGCCGCGCCTTCTGGGTTGACGGGTGTCAAGTATGAGGCGCAGGTTGCGAAGCCCGCTGCCGATCCGTCGGAGGCTGGTTACGCGTTCGGTGGCTGGTATACGGATGCGGCGTGTGCCGATAAGGACGAGTGGGATTTCGCCACGTCCAAGATGCCGGCGGAGAACCTGACGCTGTATGCGAAGTGGACCGGTAATCCGTATGTGGTGAGGTTCGATGCGAATGGTGGTGCGGGTGACATGTCCGACCAGTCGTTTGTGTATGGCGAGGCGCGTGAGTTGTCGGCGAACGCGTTCGAGCGTGACGGTTACGGGTTTGCCGGGTGGAACACCCAGGTCGATGGCGCGGGCGTGTCCTATGCGGACGGCCAGCGGGTGAGCGACCTGACCGCCGAGAACGGCGGGACGGTGACCCTGTACGCCCAGTGGGCGGGCAACAAGTACGACATCACGTACAACCCGGACGGCGGCGCGCTGCCGACGGACGCGCCGAAGACTCACACGTACGGTGAGGAGACGAAGCTGCCCACCCCGACGAAGGACGGTTATACGTTCGACGGCTGGTACGACGAGGCCGGCAACAAGGTCGACGCCATTCCCACCGATGCCAAGGACATGAAGATCACGGCCAAGTGGACCGCGGACGAGTACGACATCACGTACGACCCCAATGGCGGTACCCTGCCCGAGGACGCGCCGAAGACCCACACGTATGGCCAGGAGACGAAGCTGCCCACCCCGGCGAAGGACGGTTACACGTTCGACGGTTGGTATGACGAGGCCGGCAAGAAGCTCGATACCATTCCCACTGACGCCAAGGACATGAAGGTCACCGCGAAGTGGACCGCGGACGAGTACGGCATCACGTACGACCCGGACGGCGGCACGCTGCCGACGGACGCTCCGAAGACCCACACGTATGGCCAGGAGACGAAGCTGCCGACTCCGACTCGTGACGGCTACACGTTCGACGGCTGGTATGACGAGGCCGGTAACAAGGTCGACACTATCCCCGCCGGCGCGCAGGACATGAAGATCACCGCGAAGTGGAAGGGCAACGAGTACGACATCACGTACGACCCGGACGGCGGCACCCTGCCGACGGACGCTCCGAAGACCCACACGTATGGCCAGGAGACGAAGCTGCCGACTCCGACTCGTGACGGTTACACCTTCGACGGCTGGTATGACGAGAACGGCAATAAGATCGATACCATTCCCGCCGATGCGCAGGATCTGAAGATCACGGCCAAGTGGACCGCGGACGAGTACGGCATTACGTACGACCTGGACGGCGGTACCCTGCCGGCCGATGCTCCGAAGACTCACACGTATGGTGAGGAGACCGAGCTTCCGACTCCGACTCGTGACGGTTACACGTTCGACGGTTGGTATGACGAGGCCGGTAACAAGCTCGACACCATCCCCGCCAATGCGCAGGATATGAAGATCACCGCCAAGTGGACTAAGAACGCCGACACTGACAATGGTGGCAACACCGACGCCACCGGCGACAACGACGGTGCCAAGTATGATCCGAATGGCGGCGCCATGCCGGAGGGTTGGACCGGTGCGGACGGCACGTTGCCCACTCCGACCCGTGAGGGCTACAAGTTCGACGGCTGGTATGACGACGAGGGCAACTTGGTCACCAGCCTGAAGGATGCCGAGGGTAAGACGCTGCACGCCAGGTGGACCAAGCTGAACACTCTGGCTTCCACCGGCGCCACCGCTCTGGCCGCTGGCGTGACCGCTCTGGCCTTGGCCGCAGCCGGCGTAACAGTAGGCATCCTGCGCCGCAAGCGCTCCCGTTGATTACGTTCTCATTGATTAAAAGCCCAGGCCTTTCGTCGGCCTGGGCTTTTTGTTCTTGGCTCCCGTGTTTGGGTTCGCGCGCTCGCGACGCTATCGCTGCTCGCTGTTACGAAGAGCCCCCTTTGGGGCGGATGTTGCCGTGTGAGACGTAAGACTTGGCCTACCGGCCCGGAGGGTGTCGAACACGGCAACATCCGCCCCCCAAGGCACGGGCCATTGCTTAGCAAACGTGCTTTCCCGCTGTTTTTGGTTCTCGGTATGGTGCTAACAATCGGATGGGCGGACACTGTGATTCGGGGTGTGTTGGAGTTCACCGGGCAGAGCCGCCGCGTCAGCGGAGCGCTCATGTTCGGTAGGACCATGTGAAGATGACGCATCCGGGGCCGACCGTCGGGTCGCGTGCAAGGACGCAGGAGCCATTCTGTCCACTGTGTCCATTCTGACCATTTCGTGGTAGAGTGGATGCGGTAGGAAGGGAACGGCCATGAACATCACAGCCGCGAAAGCAGGCGTGTCGGGCGTCGCGCAACTGTCCGATGGCAGGGGCAATGTAATCGAGTTGACGGCCGAGGAATATGAGCGTGCCCGCGAGGCTGTGCTGGACACGGCCGGGCGGGCGGCCGAACATATTACGACGGGTGAGGCGGCGAAGATTCTGGGGGTGTCGCGCAGAACCGTCATGCGCATGCTCGACGACGGGCTTATGCCGTATACCAGGCTGGGGAGCCAGTCGTATCGGTATATGAGGCTCAGTGATGTGCTGGAGTACAGGAAGCGCAGCGAGCACGAGCGTCGCGAATCCCTCGACTAGGTCCGTGAAATCATGGATTCCGTCGACGTGCCCGATGGCGCCTTCGCCGATTACATCAGGCAGTTCGGCTGATTGGGGCGCGGAGGCCGCGGGATTGCTGATGCCGTTACATGGCGGTCGGCTGGCATCGATACGTACGGCCTACCGGGCTGTGTGTTGTTAACGGGCAAATAAACGTCCGGCGCCGAGGCGCAACGTTGTTGCGTGCGGCCAGAAGGCGGTGAGCAACCATGACACCGCCGCCATGCAGGCGAGCGTCAGGCCCGTAATGGACAGCGGGCCGTCGGTGAGCCAGGGAATCGCGTGCGGCCAGATATCAATCGGCAATGGCGTCATCGCCCAGGGAAGCTGCAGTATCAACGCGGCCGTGACCACGGCAGCAATATCCACACACGCGAACAACAGCGCCCGCCCCAACGCCCATACCGCGGCCTTAACCAGATGCCACGGCAACGAAAGCAGGCGTAGCGCCGTATCCGTTCCCTTGCGTACGCCCCCACGCCGGCTTTCGCGTTCCAATTGTGATTCAATATTCGACCCGACTGTGAGCAGCAGCCAAAACAGCAGGGTGGCGACCAATACGCCCGCCACCGGATGCAGCAGAGCGGCCAGGGCCGGTATGGCTGCCAGCAACGCCAACGGCAGCGCGCCGCGCGTAAGGTATTGGCCGCGTTTGATGTCGGCGGGGTTTGGAGACGGAGGCTGCACCGGTTGTTGCGGTTGCTGCACCGGCTGTACCGGCAATTGCTGTACCGGCGACTGCACTGGCATTGGCTGTTGCGCCACTTCCCGCGCCGGTTGCACTGGTTGCGCCGGCTCCAACCGCGCCGGCAAGGCGGCGGGCAAAACAGTTGTCCCCGGAACATCCTTGGGACCAAGACGGTCGCTGGCAAGCGTCACCGTGCACTGTTCGGCGGGCACGGGCATCGCGGCCGCCGAGCCCTCACGGTTCCCGTCGGTCGAACTCAGCCAGATCGTGCGCGGGTCGTCGCTGTGCTGCGCTTGGGCCGGCAACGTCTGTTGCGATGGCTCGGATGGTTGCGCCGCTTGACCCGGCGACGATGGGTCAAAAGGGCGCACCACCTCTGTCTCGCTCGTGTTCGAGCTGGTGTTCGCGTCGGCGTTCGAGCCGGTGTCCGAAGATTGCCAGGCGAGAGGATTCAGCGCGTCCAAGGCAATGGCGTGAACGAGCTGATCGGGTGTGCATCGTTGGTGCGCATCCGGGTTCAACGCGCTACGGAACGCGGTGATCGTGTGCGGCGGCAAGCCGGCCAGATGCGCATTGCCCGCCGCGGCGCGCTCTAGCACCGCCATCATCGGCTTGGTGCCGAACACCGGTTTGCCGGTCGCGGCGAACGCCAGCACCGAAGCCGTCGACCACCAGTCCGTCTCCTCGCTGGATTCGGCGCCGTCGATGACTTCCGGGGCGATGAACCCTGGAGTGCCCATCACCAACCCGGTGCGGGTCACATGGCTTTCGTCCTCGCCCATGGCAATGCCGAAATCGACCAGCACCGGCCCCGTTGCCGACACCATCACATTCGTCGGCTTGATATCGCGGTGCACAATACCAGCCGCATGCACGGCTTTGACCGCGTCGATCAGTTTGCTGGCAAGCCGTTCCAAATCATTGCCCACATACGCGCCGTTGGTCTCGACGTCCTCTTTGAGGTTCTTGCCTTCGATGAGTTCGGTGACGATGAACGCCAGCGCATCGTCCAATTCCATATCAACGATGCCACACACCCCGGGATGGTGTATTTTCTGCAGCGCCAAGGCCTCACGGCGCAAGCGCTCGCGAGCCGTGACGTTTTCCTTAAGGCTCGGGTCCTGCTGGGCCGCCCGTCCGTCCCCCTCGTCGGACAGCGAATCGCGCAGAATCTTCATCGCGTAAATCTGCCCGCCGTCATCACGCACACGCCACACCGACCCCATGGCTCCGGTGCCGAGGCGCGAAACCAGCGTGTAGCCGCCCACCATCGCGCCAGCCTGAAGATTCAACGCACTCACATCGCTCATGCTTCCCCAGTGTAGACGTTAAACCGCCCTACACCGCATGAGTCACCATAGAAAATGGCTGCTTCGATATCCCTTATGACAGTAGCTATGAGCGGCGGTGATGTCAAAAATGCCGCATTTCAAAGTATGGTTTTTGTCAAAAATTCCACATTTCAAACCGGGCTATTTGTCAAAAATGCCGCATTTCAAACTGGCGTTTTTGTCAAAAATTCCGATATTTGAAGCTCTGGGTGGCATGTTCACAGTGTTTACGGAGCGGAAAAGATAAAGAGAAAAAGAGAAACCCGGCGGGAGAACCGCCGGGTGAGAGAGAAGAGAGAAGAAGGGTTCAGTTATGGGGTTCCTGTTAAGAAACCTCGTCTGCGGCTCAACCGCTGACATGTTCTATATAAACGCCATTTCCTTGGCGTAATGATACCCCTTCCTGAAAATCTTCTTGGCAATTTGTAACGAGTTTGTGATGCTATCGGTTTCGCCAGCCCTGTCAGCCTGTCAGCCCCTCAGCCCTCGAGCTTGGCTTTCTCGGCGGCGAGACGCTGTGCCTCGGCCTCGCGGCGGGCGGCCAGCGCTTCGTCGAAACGAGCCAGTTCCTCCTCGACGGCCTCGGGCGGAATCTTCGCGAAAATCGGCGTCGGCTTGGCCACAGGCGCGCCAACCTCGATGGGTTCGCTCCGCCAAGGGTGCACCGTCTCGCCCAACACATAATCGCCGGTGATGATCGGATAGGAGAAGTTCGGCTTGTCCAGATCCTCGACCTCTTCCAAGCGCGGCAACGGCGAGAAGGTGCCTTTGCCGCCCAGCGCTTCGAACACCTTCTGCGAAGCGTGCGGCAGGAACGGGGCGAGCAAGTGGTTCGCGTCCGAAACGGCTTGGGCCGCCACATGCAGCACCGTGCCCAGCCGCGCCTGATCATCCTTGATTTTCCAAGGTTCGGTGGCGGAGATGTATTTGTTGATCTCACCCACCACGCGCATCGCCTCAAGCAGCGCGGCCTTCTGATGGTGGCTGTCGATATAACCACCCACCGTGTCGAAAGCACCCGCCGTTTCGGCCAGCAGCGCGCGGTCTTCAGCGGTCATCGAAGCCTCGTCCAACGGCGGAATCTCACCGAAGTTCTTGGCGACAAGATTGGCCACGCGATTGACCAGATTGCCCCAGGATGCGGCCAGCTCCTCGTTGTTGTGACGCACGAACTCGGCCCAAGTGAAGTCGGAGTCGGAGCTTTCGGGGCCGGCGATGGAGATGTAATAGCGCACGGCGTCCACCGGGTAGCGCGCGAGGATGTCCTTGACATAAATCACGATGCCGCGCGAGGAGGAGAACTTCTTGCCCTCCATTGTCATGAACTCGCTTGCCACCACCTGCTCGGGCATGTTCAGCGGGCCATATTCGCCCGTCTCGCCGCCCTTGGAACCCTGGCCGTTGTAGGCGAGCATTTCGGAGGGCCAAATCTGCGAATGGAAGGTGATGTTGTCCTTACCCATGAAATAGTAGGCGGGGGCTTCGGGATTGTTCCACCATTCGCGCCACGCTTCGGGCTCGCCCTTGCGCCGTGCCCATTCGATGGAGGCCGACAGATAGCCAATCACCGCGTCGAACCACACATACAGCTTCTTGTTCGGGTTGTCGATCCAGCCGTCCACCGGCACCGGGATGCCCCAGTCGATGTCGCGCGTGATGGCGCGCGGCTTGACCTCCTTGAACAGACCCTTGGAGAAGTTGATGACGTTGGTGCGCCAGCCCTCGCGGGTATTGAGCCAGGCGAGGTTCGCCTCGGCCAGCGCCGGCAGGTCGAGGAAGAAATGCTCGGTCTGCTCGAAACGTGGGGTTTCGCCGTTGATTTTGGAGACGGGGTTGATCAGCTCGTCCGGGTCGAGCTCGTTGCCGCAGACGTCGCACTGGTCGCCGCGCGCGCCTTGCGTGTGGCAGATCGGGCATTCGCCCTCGATATAGCGGTCGGGCAATGTGCGGCCGGTCGAAGGTGAGATGGCCACCTGCTGGGTGCCCTTATAAATATAGCCATTGGCGAGGCACTGCTTGAACAGCTCCTGCACCACCTGCTCGTGATTGCCGGTGGTGGTGCGGGTGAACAGATCGTAGCTCAAGCCCAAATCGCACAAATCCTTGGCGATGACGCGATTGTAGCGATTCGCCAGCTCCTGGGCGCTCAGGCCCTCCTTCTCCGCCTCCACGAGAATGGGGGTGCCGTGTTCATCCGTGCCCGACACCATCAGCACGTCGTTGCCCTTCATGCGCTCGTAGCGCGCGTACACGTCCGACGGCACGCCAAAGCCGGCCACATGGCCGATGTGACGGGGGCCATTTGCGTACGGCCATGCGACATTCACCAGAATATGACTCATAAAGCCCGATTATCCGGCGCGGCGGGGACACCTGTGGATAACTATGGATAACCTCGAGGGCCTCCACAAAGCTCGGCAGAAAACGAAAATGACGCACAGACTTGTGCACATTTTTCCATGCCGCAGCCCGTTGCTTATCCACAAACTCACATTTTCCCAAGAGTCCGTAGCGCACGCTCGTCAGGAGGTATATGGTCTGACCATGGAAACTTCAACGATGATGACTCCCATAATTCCGCCCGTGCTGCACGAGCGCGACCTTCCCGGGCCCCTAAGCCTCAATCGGCTGGCGCGCATGGGCACGGTTCGTGTGCTTGATACCAGCAGCGGATATTGGTCCGAGCATGCCAACACCTTATATGGCCGCGCGCTTATCGTACAGGCGCTCATCCCCTTCCCCACCGCCGCGTGCGCACTCACCGCGCTATGGGTGTGGATGGGTGGTGATTTCCCCACCACACTGGATGTGCTGTCGAATTCGCATTACCGCACGATGCGGCACGGTCGGCGCGTTCGCGTCTTCTCGCGCAAAATCGCCAAGGTGCATATGACGACAATCGGGGATTTAAGCATCACCAGCCCGCAACGCACGGCTTGTGATATCGCTTCGATGTTCAGCGGACGGCCCGGCCCGACCACATTCGTCGATCAGATGGTCGATTTCATGCAGACGTACCATTTCAGCCCCGACGATTGCATACAGATTCTGAACGAGAACCCCTGCATGGCCACGGTGCCGCGCGCCCATGCCTTTTTCAACACCGTTCGTCTGTATTACAGCGAATGCAAAGAGGAAAGGACACCGGTCGATGAAGCGCAAAACCCGGCGGTTGCGCTCGCTCACTAGGGCTGGCCGTCTCGAACGGTTGGGCGGGATTGGCGCCGAGGCTGGTGCCGGTGCGGGTGCTGGCGCCGGGACGCGGGCGGCATCTCGCCGGCCCGAGCTGGACCCACCCTTGCCGCCACTGCTGCTGACGCCTTGTGTGGCCGCCGACCCTGACACCGATATGGAGGTGTTGTGGCATATCGCGCGCTATGTGCCCGACTTGAGGCGCTGGCTGGTGGTGAACCCCAAGGCCGACGCGCACTTGCTCGAATACATATCGCAGACGGGCGGGCCGGGTGTGCATCGTGCGTTGAAGGTGTTGCTTGATTCGCTGGATTCTCTGGATGCGTCCCGCGCCGATTGAAGCTCGGTTGAGACCCGGTTGAAGCGGTCCTTATTTATTATTGCCCCTATTTATTGTCCCTTGATGTCAAGCACCGCCGCATACACCTTCTTGCGGTTGGGCAGCGAACCGTCGGGCAGCGGATGCTCGTCCACCACCTGACCGATGGCCTCCTTGATGCGCAAGCCGTCTTCCAGCGCGCGGTCGATGGCGAGCACGGCCAGCTCCTCGATGGACAGGCTGTTCGGCGCAGCCTCGCTGGCCTCTTTGTCGGATGCGCCGCCGACCACCAGCACCATTTCGCCGCGAGGCGGGTCGGCTTGCACGCTGTTGCGGATGTCCACAATGGTGCCGCGCCGCACCTGTTCGTAATCCTTGGTCAGTTCGCGGCACAAAGCCATCGGGCGATTCGGGCCGAAGGCATCGAGCAGATCCTCCATCGATTCGGCGATGCGGTGCAGCGTTTCGTAGAACACCATCGTGCGGCGTTCGCCTTGCAGGGTTCTTAGGTATTGCGTGCGTTCGGAATGCTTGCGCGGCAGGAAGCCCTCGTAGCAGAAGCGGTCGGTGGGCAAGCCCGAGAGCGCCAGCGCATCGAGCACCGCGCTCGGCCCTGGCGCGCACGTGACGCTGAGCCCCCGCTCGATGGCTCGGCGCACAATCGCCAAGCCGGGGTCGTTGATGGTGGGCATGCCCGCGTCGGACACGACCAGCACCGTGGCGTCCTGCGATTCGACTTGGTCGAGCAGCCCGTCGGCCTTGTCGCGCTCGTTATGGTCGTGATAGGCGACGACCTTGCCGCCCACATGCACACCCAGCCGATTCGCCAGGTCGTACAGGCGGCGCGTGTCCTCCGCGGCCACGATGTCGGCGTGCGCCAGCAGTGTCTTGAGCCGTTCGGAGGCGTCCGCCACATTCCCGATCGGTGTGGCCGCCAGCACCACCATGCCCGCGCGCTCAATCATCCCATGCTCATCGCTCATGCTCCCAGTATCCCCGCGTTCAGGGACAGTACAAAACCCGCAAAAGAACTCAAGAAAAACCCGGAGCTAACGTTCAGATCAGCCGAAGCCCAATATGCCAATGAGGCGATATTCGATTTTCTACGCGAGGCTTTCGACGCGCATGGTCGGCTGCAGGAGGCAGCCTAATGTCATATCCGTGATGCGATTCATGGTTTCGTCATCAAGTTCGCCGACCACTTGCGCATGCCGCGAGGGGAGGTCCAGTGATTTGAGTTGTTCGACTTCTGCCCAGCCATGAATCTCCCCGCTGGTTTCAGTGGGGATGGTGCCGACGTCAATATGAAGAGGGTATTCGCGATTGCTGGTAATGGGAACTGTCATGGTCAAGTTGTTGAAGCGGTTGTACGCATCGTTGCTGACGACGATGACCGGCCTGCGTTTGCGCTGCTCATGCCCGGCTGCGGGATCGAGGTCGACCCACAGGATGTCGCCATAATGATAGGTGTTCATAGCAGTTCCCTGCCTTGAGGCGAGGCGAAGCCATCTTCCGAGGCTTGCGGGCCGTGGTAGTTTGCGAACATTGTCTGAAAGTCTGGGATGGTGATGGTGCGCGTGCGCTTTGGCGTCATGACGATGTTGCCGTCGCGCACTTGCACCTCGAGCCGGTCCCCAATGCTCATGCCCATGCTTTCCATGATGTCGCGGCTGATGCGGACCCCTTGCCCGTTACCCCATTTCACGAGTGTCGATGTGCCCATGACGGCTCCTCCCATAGATGTGTATACATTATATACACATAGATTGGTCAGTGCATTGTAGCATTTCGCTTTAGCTTGTTTACGTGACGTTATTTTCCCCACCAAGCCGTACTTCTGTAGTTTTTGTTGAATCCCGATTCGGCAAGCTTCAGCATTGCGAAACCGGGTGGGTCTTCTCGACAGGCTTCGACGAAATCAAACGAGAAGAGCAGATCACGGTAGATGCCCACATGCCTTCCTTTCTGTTTCCTGCTTTCACAGCCGAAAGTGGCGAATACTTCACGCATACCACAATCAGGGCAAGTATCGGTTGTTTCAGGAATGTGATGCCAAAGCTGCCTTTTTCTTTGGATGAAATCCATCTACTATGAATACAATTTTTTAAGCCAATTAAACCGCTCATAGTTAGATACTTTGTAAATCGCATACGCAACAGCAATGCTTACGCTAACTGTCAGGATAAATAAAAGACACGTTTTTTCAATGTCAAAACCAATTATGGTAAAAAATTTAATGATAAACCATTTTATCCACAAATGAATATAGAATATTAAGGAGCTTAATGTTCTAAGTGTTTTAAAAATAGTACTATTACTTGGAATTCGATAATTCACAATCAAGCCAAATGCAAACCACGTTAGAGGAACCAAAAAATATACATGTCCATAGCTCTTACAAAATCAAAGTATTTAAGAGCTAAGGCTTCAATAAACATCAGAAAATATGAAGCAAGAAAACCAATCAATGCGTTTCTTTGTGGCAATTTAAAGCCATAAAACGCAACAGTTGCCCCCATTCCGACAAATAAAAGCCCTTCAAATAATCCATCACGCGTTGTAAAGATTATCTTCTCTATAACCTCTAAAAAGTGCCATAGCTTAGGCGCATTGAACTGCAAGGGTTTAATGATGCCGAACCAACTTTGCGCAAGCAGTCCTACCATGTAAAAACAAAATGCTACTATAACTATTTTTCTAAGGCTTATTTTTCTTGATAAAAGGTATGATATAACGACAACAGAAAAAATCAATGCCGGAAAATACCATAATTGCGTATAACTGCCTTTAAACACAATTTCCCTGCAATAAGCAAGGACGCCGTGAATGATCCCCTCCTCATCCGCTTTTATAGCTTTGATTTTGAGAGGACAATAAATCAGTGTCCAGATAACGTATAGCCTTATCAATTTAGCAACATACAGTTTTGTTCGATCCAACGAAAATTTTTCTAACGATGATTTTCGGTATAATAAAAATCCAGACGAAACAAAGAAAAATGGTACCGCTATTCTTGCTAAGCACGCTCGAATCCCATAATTAAGCAATCGTAGCGTCTCGTTATCTGTTAAACCAAACGGAGGTACATGTATTGATACAACAAGTAGCGCACATATAAATTTTGCTAAATCAATAGCGTTATACTCTGTCTGTTTGTCTGTCAAAGTTTGATCTTTCATATCATACTGTCAACTCCTATTTTATTTTACGGGTTATAGGGGGGCTGTCTCGTTGGGTGTGTAATTGGTGTTTTTATTGTTGTTGTGTTTCTTCGCCCGGCCAGCGGCCAGCGGTCGGCGAAGGTGACGGCGAACGCGTTGCGCGCGGGTTTCCACCGTGTCGTCCATCGTATTTGCCCCCTGCCGGTGGGGGTTTCGGACGATTTTCTGGACATGTGGGGAAGCATGAAAGGAGATTGTTTATGTACAGTGGGGAGTTCAAGGCCAAAGCTCTGAGGGTCCTTGCGGAAAACAATGGGTCTTGCAGTAAGGCCGCGCGAAAGCTGGGTGTTGTCAGCGTCAGAACGCTTCGTCGTTGGAGGAGCGAGTCGGCCGGGCCTGTTCGAAGGAGGTATGCGCATCTGACGGCGGCCCGAATGGATCGAGATATGCAGAGAGAACGGAATCACCCGGTCGATGTCGAGGAAGGCATGTTCGCCGGACAACGCGGCCTGCGAGGGGTTCTTCGGGCGGCTCAAAAACGAGTTCTTCCACCACAGGATCTGGGAAGGCGTGACGTTCGAGGAGTTCAACGAAAGACTCGACGAATACATCCGCTACCACAACAAACGACGAAGAAAGAAATCCCTGGGCTGGAAAAGCCCGGAAGAATACCGACTATCTTTAGGATACGCAGCCTAAAGTGTCCAGAAAATCGTCCGGAACCCCCACATACCTGCGTTGTTCCCGTCAGCACGTGTGCGACATGATAAACGCGGGGCGGTTGAAAGCCTATAAGGTGGTGGGCATCGGTATGTCGATATGAGATCGCTTGCCCGCTTATTTCATTGAGGTGCAGGAAACTGGCGGCAAGTGTCCAAGCCACCGAGTTGATCCGAAGCGTCTTGGTTCTGGGCGTCGGGCAGGGACAGGGTAGTTGGCTAGTGGCCCACTTGCCTTATTGTATCTTGTGGGATACAATAAGTGGTGTGCAGATACTGAAAACCGACGAATACGATGCATGGTTCCGCCGATTGCGCGACACCAACGCCAAAGCCCGAATCAACGCAAGACTCAAACTGTGCGAGACAGCGGGCAACCCACTGTCGACCTGCACCCGGTAGGCGGTGGCGTAAGCGAACTCCGCTTCCACTTCGGTTCGGGGTATCGCGTCTACTTCGCTCAGAAAGGCGATACGCTCATGCTCCTGCTCGCCGGTGGAGACAAAAGCGGACAAAGCCGCGACGTCAAACGTGCGCAAAGAATGCTCGACCAACTCAGGAAGGACAAACAATGGTGAACATCGGCCGCTGGGATGCAAGCGAATACATCGACACCGAACAGGACGCAATCGCATACCTCAACGCCGCCGCAGAACTGAACGACCCCGCCCTACTGCAAGCGGCTATCGGCGACGTTGCCAAAGCGCGAGGCATGGGGCAGATCGCCAAAGAAGCCGGGGTCGGGCGCGAAAGCCTGTACAAGAGCCTCGACCGTTCCGGCAACCCCAGCTTCCGCACCATCGCCAAAGTCGTCGCGGCCTTGGGAGGGCGACTGGTCATCGAACCGGCGCAAGCCTAAACCTCTCAAACTCCAGATTGCTTACGAACGGTATATACGAAAGAAACGCCTGAATTTCCTCTTCCTACGGGAAAGACCCCTTATGCCGACCGCCGGAAAGCGCAGGATGAACGCACGACATGGAGCATATATCATCCCAATAGTCTTCGGTTAGATCATGCCATCGTAATTCGCGTTCGCTCACTACGAAAATCCTCAGACCTCTTGAGGCGGGCATCAAAGGCAATTTTGGAGATTCGCTTATCGCGTTCCGTCCAAAGACCGTACACCTGGCGCATCTTCTTGATTTCTTCGGCAGTAGGTTTCCTTGCCATGACCCCTCCTTCCACTTCGCAGGTTGCATCTCCACTATGTGTCCTGATAGGGACTTTCCTATTCGTGCGCTGAAGGGGGTGCCCTCGTCCCAAAAGTTATAAATGCACCGACCTTTGGTTTTCTTTCCGCTAAAGTCCCAACCTATGAGCTGGCTTTTATTTAGTCCTATTATCTGGTACTATATTCTTCATGTTTGATTGCGAGGACTCAGCCTATGAACACTGGTTCACCCGCCCGCAGATCGATTACGTGATCGGGCACCCGGTGGCCGTCTTCGAGGTCGAGTCCAGAGTGAAAGGCGATCGCGCCATGGCGTTTCTCGGCTATGCGGACGAGTACAGGGAGCGTCGCGTGGAGGTGCTGGTGTCCCAGCGCACGCGCAAGGCGTTTCATGCTATGGAATGCCGCCCGGAATGGTTGCACTACTTCGATGAGGCCGAATAAAGGTATAAGACTTACATAGTAAGGAGAAACGAAAATGACACAGAAAATCGACTGGTTTGAACTCTCAGATTCCTACGCCAGAGAAACCCCTCAGATTATAGGTGAGGTCATCCGCCCCACCCATCCAATCACAGTTGGCGACTTGGACGATATTTTCGCCGGAAGGCCGCTCTCTGATGCGCCACGTGCAAAGGCTTCAGTCATGCGCAAAACCTACCTGACCCCCGAGATGGCCGACAAAGCCGACAAGCAGGCGAAAGAAGAGCATCTCAGCGGAGCCGCCCTGATCCGCAAGGCATTGGCGGCCTACCTGGCCGACCCATCCGGGCAATCCGCACGCATCCCGCAATCCGCCTAAATACGAAAACGCCGCCAAACCCGGAACCACGCTCATGGGAGCCAATCGAGGCATCTTGGTTCTGGGCGTCGGCTAGCGGGGCCATTCGTTTCCGCATTTGCCCTCGCGCAGTTCCTCATGCGTGCAGACGTGGAGCACGCGCACGAAATCCTGCGGTTTGGGCGGGTAATACAGCACGAGCACGTCATCCATGAAATGAAACTCCATGCACCCGCTGTATGGTTCGCGCGGATTGTCCAGCACATGCGGCGCGTAGCCGTCGGGAACACGGCCGTGTGCCGCCAGTTCGTCGTGCAGGAGATCGATAAGCTCGGCGGCATACGATGGCCGCCATCTCGCCAGTCGTTTGAGGTCGCGTTTCGCCTCGCTGGAAAACCCTACGGCCACGCTCACTCGGCGGCGCCCCCAAGAATGTTGGTGCGGAAGGCATCCCAATCGTTCTCGGTGCGCAATACGGTGTCGTCCGGTTGCGGCGTGGAACTCAGATGGTCGGGCTTCGTGCGGCCTTGCAGGAACTTGACGAGCTCCTGATAAATCGAGCTGCCCTCACGGTGCGCAACCGCATCAGCGGCGACGTAATCGTCATAATCGAACCCGACCATGACCTGCTGAGTGCCCATGCTCATCATCACACCTCCGATACTGAAAAAGGCGATTCCCTAAAGAGCCACATTACCAAACCCAGATTGGAAAGCCGTCAGAGAAAGCCGTATCCTTTTGTTCACGTGCATTGTTCAAATGTCCTTGTCGCTTTTGCTCAGATGACTGCGGTCAAGTTCGGCGAGAGCGCATGAAAGGGGGGCGGGGCATGATCACCAGTGGAATGGGCATCAGGCCGATGCCTTCGTATGTGCCGCCTGCGGACGGCAAGCCGCGTGACATGGTGGATGCCAAGTGGATGGCCTTGGCAAGGGCCGCTTCCAAAAGGAACGAACGGCGCACGCGCGGGAAAGCCGGGGCCGATGCGCTTCAGAATGATTCCACGACGCCATTTTTGTGTACCTAAAAGTGTATTCGACGCACTTGCGCATGTTTTTGTATCCAGTGGGTAAGGAATCCCAGTTAGTGCGTAATCTGCACCAGCTCAAAACAGCAGCTTGCAGGCCTATAGGAACCAAACGTGGTGCTTTAGGATTCGTTTTACCGGGTTAGCGGACGTGGTCTTTGCGGATGTAAAAGCCGGGTTCGTTGGTCGGATTGTCGTGGTTGTTGGCTTGGATGCCGGTGTCATAGGGGTTGTCGGGCTTGCCGTTCTTCTTCATCGGGCTGTCGCACACCGCAAAAGCGAAGCCCCCATAAAAACCCCGTTTTAATGGAGCCCTCCATTAAAACCAGCCCGACACGCCTACTCCCGCAAGGCCTCACCCGAAACTTAAGCACCACGTTTGGTTCCTATAAGCCCCCGTTTCACCACCCGAAATGTTGATTTCGGTTGACACCGGTTGACACCGGGAGTTTGCCGGCAAAGTGCCTTAAACGTTGCGATTCCTGGGTTTTCGGCATGAAAAAAGGGCTTTCGGATTTCTCCGAAAACCCTGCCGGTGGAGCTGATGGTAGTCGAAACCACGACCTCTTCGATGCGAACGAAGCGCTCTACCAACTGAGCTACAGCCCCGTGGATGTTGTTCTGCTACGCAGGACAACTCGCCCCACTTTAATACGACCCCTGTTCAAATGCAAAACATACCGCCACGGCATGTTGCGCTCGAACAGGGGTCGCATAGAACCATAATGCCGGCTGCTCGGCAGCACTGGCTATTCGGCAGCGTCAACTACTCAGCGCGAGCCATAGCCTGCTCGTAGTCCTTCGTGCCCTTGAACACTTCATTGAGCCACGGGTTCACATGCTGCTTCTTCGCGCGGTACATGATGTAGCCGAACGCGAGCACGTTGGCCACGAGCGCCAGAATCGAAACCGTGAGGTTCACGTTCGGATTGTTCACCGACTGAACTGAGAACTTCGAGTAGTCCTGGAACATCGGGAACACCTGCGCGAACATGCACCACATCGCGAGCGTGTTGGCGCGGTTCTGAATCCAGCCGCCCTTGTTCCAGAAGAAGTTCGCCACGGTGGGTGCGAGCAGCAGCGCCAGGCCGCAATACCAGGAGTGGGTGGGCAGGCAGTTGTAGGTGTAGCAGAAATTCCAAATGTCGTAAGCCACGATGAACACCCAGGTCATGTCGGGCCAGAGCATATCCTGCTTCTTCTTCGACACGTAGATGCCGAACCAGCCGGTCATGCAGGCGATGTTGATCAGGCCCGCCACGCCGTTGAACACGTTGTGCCAGCCGCCCATCAGCGTCACGCCTTCGGTGGAGACCCACGTGGTGCCCCACGCGCGCACGGCGGATTCAAAGTCGGAGACGACGGCGATCAGAATGTTGATGGCCACGATCACGAACGGGAAGCACTTGAACCATTCGGATTTGCCGATGGAGCCCCACTTGTATTTGAGCGCCATGAAGCCGATGCACCCGGCGGTGGCGGCATAGAGTTTGGCGTAGTGGAACCAGCTGGTCATGTGCACGTAGGTGGGGTTGTTGATCGCCCAGCTCGCGCCGCTGGCCGCCGCCACGTAGATGGTGATGAAATAGACGGTCAGGATGGCCGGCACCACGATGAACGCGACGATGCCGCCGGTTCGGGTGCGGCGCGCCAGTTCGTTGGCACCGATCAGACAGCAGAATACGAGGATCCATCCGATCCACTGGTAGACGGCGTTGTCGCCGTAGACCTGAAACAGCATGAGCTTTCTTCTTTCTCAATGTGTGGCCGAGTCTCTTCCGCGCGAGAAATGATTCGCCGTTGGATCGTGACTCGACACGTTGGTTTGGCATGCTTTTCGACAGCATGTCTATTTAGCACAACTCACTCTAGACCCATTGTTGGCATCATGTCAATCGTTGGTATAACGCACGTTCTGCCGGCTGAGTTCGCGCCGCAACTGCTTCCAGTTCGGCAGATAGACGCTCATGCGCCGCTGGAATCCCGCGCCGTGGCCGCGTTCCCACAGGTGGGTCAGCTCATGCACCAACACATATTCCAAAAACCGCTCATCCATCAACCCCAGTTGCAGATTCAGCCGAATGCGGCCCGTGCGCGGCGTGCACGAACCCCAGCGCGAAGTCATGGCGCGCAAGGTGATGTGCGTGGGTGACTTGCCGACTATCGGCTCCCATCGCGCCAGCAACGAGGGCAGGGCGGCGTTGATGTTGGCGGCGGCTTGCCGGCGCAACTCGTCGGTCCAGACTGTTGCCTGAGTGGGGTCTTGGGGTCCGTTTGCCCTGATTTTGCTTTGGTTGGCCTCGATCCACGCGCGTCTGGCGCGCACGAACGCGGCGATGTCCCCATCGCGCACGCGCTTCGGCGCGGAAATCACCACGCTTCCGCTCGGCGGCTTGACGCGCAAGTACATATTCTTGATGGGCTTGCGCACCACCTGCACCTCAAGGCCGTCGACGTTCATGGCGCCATTTTCTCCCCAACGTTGAACAAGCTGCGTTTGGCGTGCCAATAGTGCGCCAATAGTGCGCTAATGGCGTGCCAATAGTGTGCCAATGACGCGCCAATGACATGCCAAAACGATACAGTGGGAATATGTCATTTGGCTTGAACATCCTGTTGATTTTTATCTTCCTGCTTCTCGGTTCCGTATTCGCCGGAACCGAGCTGGCGCTGGTGAGCCTGCGCGGTTCGCAGATCGACCGGATGGAACTGGAGGACGCCCGCGGCGCGCGCGTGGCGAAAATCGCGCGCGACCCGAACACCTTCCTGTCCAGCGTGCAAATCGGCGTGACGCTGTCCGGCTTCCTGTCCGCCTCGTTCGGTGAATCCTCGATTTCGCCCTTCATCGTGCCCGTGGTGGTGGGCTGGGGCGTGCCGCAGAACGTGGCCGCGCCGATCACCACCATCGTCGTGACGCTCGTGATCTCCTATTGCTCCATCGTGATTTCGGAGCTGGTGCCCAAGCGCATCGCCATGCAGCGCAACGAGGCCATCGCCCGCGCGGTGGTGCCGGCCATCGATGTGTTCTCCAAGGTATGCCGTCCGCTGATTTGGCTGATTGGCAAGAACACCAACGGTATTGTTCGTCTGCTCGGCTTCGACCCGAACGAAACCGAATCCGAGGTCTCCGACGACGAGTTGCGCGTGCTGGTCAACTCCAACTCCAACCTGAGCAAGGACGAGCGCACGATTCTCGACGATGTGTTCGACGCTTCCGAGACGATTGTGGCCGAGGTGATGCGCCCGCGCGCCGACGTGGTGTTCATCGACGGCAACCTGTCGCTTGAAGAAGCCGCGGCGTTCGTGCGCGATCAGCCGTATTCGCGCTACCCGGTGACCGGCAAGGATTTCGATGACGTACTCGGTTTCGTGCATGTGCGCGACCTGCTGGACGTGCGCGATCCGAACGCGAAAACCGTGGCCGATGTGGTGCGTGAGGGCATCTCGCTGCCCGGCACGTCCAAACTACTGCCGAGCCTGGAGCTGTTGCGCAAGCGCGGCATCCACCTGGCCGTCGTCATCGACGAATACGGCGGCACGGATGGCATTGTCACGCTCGAAGACATGACCGAAGAGCTGGTGGGCGACATCCGCGACGAATACGACTTGCCCGAGGAGAAGGGCGGCGAGCGCACGCAACGCAACAGCGTCTTCGTCAACGGCGTGGCCTCCATCGAAGGCGGCACCACGCTTGAGGACTTCGAGGATCTGACGGGCATCGAGCTGGAGGACGGCCCTTACGAGACGGTGGCCGGCTATTTCCTGGCGCACACCGGCAAGATGGGCGAGGTCGGCGACGTGCTGCATTCGGACGAAGGCTACGACATGACCGCCACCAAGATCGACGGCCGCCGCATCGAAACCATCGAGGTGCGCAAGGCCGACGCATAGTCTAGCGCTGATTGGTGAGGGTGCTGAACGCAATAATATCCGCCTCTATACAATACGCTCTCATGCCTTGCAATTATTGCCTTTTCTCACCATCCACTCCACGATTATCATAAGTTTCACTCCACGATTATCATAAGTCTGACTCCACGATTATCATAAGTTTCACTCCACGATTGTCATACAGGATGGAAGACGAAATGATCCCTCGCGAAGTCTCGCCGCTGTTGCGGAACATGAGCCGGTGGTTCCCGGTGCTCTCCGTCACCGGCCCGAGGCAAAGCGGCAAATCGACCATATTGAAAGATCAATTCCCGGACTACGAATATCTCAATCTGGAAACCCGCAACCTGCGCATAAGCGCCCAAGAGGATCCGGTCGGCTTCATTCATGGGCGCGGGGAGCACCTCTTCATCGACGAGGCGCAGTACGCACCCGAAATATTCGCCGAGATACAGGCCGCCTCGGACGAGCGCGGAAGCATGGGGCAGTATGTGCTTTCCGGCTCGCAGAACTTCCTGTTGCTGCATCGCATCGACGAATCGCTGGCCGGGCGGGTCGGCGTCGTGCAGCTTCTTCCGCTCAGTTACGCTGAGGCAAGCACCGCCGAGACCAACATCAACCTGGACGATTTCATGTTCCGTGGCGGCTACCCGCATCTCTACGAGGTGGATATGCCGCCGAACCTGTATTTCCGCAGTTACATCACCACATACGTTCAGCGCGACGTGTCCGGCTTGGTCAGCCCCGAGAACCTGACGGCTTTCCGCACGTTTCTGCGCCTGTGCGCGCACAGTGCGGGGCAGCTGCTCAATATCGCCCATCTGGCCGCCGAAGCGGGCATCACCTACAAAACGGCGAAAGCCTGGCTGTCGCTTCTGGAATCAAGCTATATCCTCTTTCTTTTGCCGCCCTATGCTTCAAACGCGCGCAAGCGACTGACGAAAACCCCGAAGCTGTATTTCCATGACACCGGGCTGTTGAGCTATCTGCTGGGCCTGACCAGCGTGGAGCGTCTGCTGGAAAGCGACAGGCGCGGTGACGTGTTCGAGAACCTGATTATTGAGGAGACGCTGAAGCGGCACTTGAATGCGGGGGTGGAGCCGCAGCTGTGTTTCTATCGCGACAGCAACGGCGTGGAGGTGGACTTGGTTGATATGTCCGATCCGCAAAAGACGACGCTTATCGAAATCAAGTCCGGTCAGACCGCTCGCGGCACGTTCGCGAGGCATCTGTCCACTGTTGGCAACGAGCTTGGCGTCGCGCCGCAACGTCGATATGTCGTGTATCGCGGCGGGGAGGAGTTTGCCTCGCGTGACGCCGTCTTTCTGCCCGCGCAGCACTATCTTTCCGGCGGAGAGCCGCGCGAAGCGTAAGTAAAAGTAAGGGGGCGGGCCGTGCGGGGCGATCGTCGAATCCGCTCGGCCGCCGACGCACTTATATATAGTCATATAGTCGCCATATATAGGCGTGCTTATCTGCTGTCTATATATAGTCACCTATCTATCAGGCAGTTCGATCAGAACATTTCTCTATTAGACAGTCCCAATTGTCTATTCTGCAATCGTCTATTCTGCCTATTCTGTTTCTGTCTATCGCGACTCTGCCTATTCACCACCCGATTCACCACCCGCAATCGTCTCCTCAACCAGCGCCGGCAGTGCGGCGGCGATGTCCTCGCGGATGAGCCGCGTAGCCAAGCGGTCGTATTGCGTGCGCCCCATATTCATAATGGTGATCGGCACCCCGGCCTGCGCGGCCACCGGCACGATGCTGGCCGCCGGCATCACCTCCAAAGTCGAGCCGACCACCCACAGCTCATCGGCGGTGCTCGCCAGCCGATACGATTTCTCAATCGCCCCGTCCGGCAGCGCCTCGCCGAAATACACCACATCCGTCTTGATCATGCCGCCGCATGGCATATCGCCGCTATAAGGCAGCGCGCGATGGCAGCGCGGGTCCGGCTCGTCGTCCAGCCGCGCCATGATTTCGGCCGTGCTGTATTGCTGGTGGCATTTCATACAGTGCGAGGTGCCGATGGTGCCGTGCAGGTTCACGATCACCTCGGGGCTGTTGCCGGCCTTCTCGTGCAGCGCGTCGAAGTTCTGCGTGGCCAGGAGCGTCAGCATGCCCGCCTGCTCCAGTTTGACCAGCGCCCGATGCGCCGCGCCCGGCTCGGCGTTCCACACCGGCGACTCCTTCTGCCAGCGCCAGGAGTATTCGCGCTCCTCCTTGTTGGCCATGAATGCGTCGATGTCATAGACACTCATCTGCTCGGGGTGCTTCGTCCACACGCCTTCCGGCCCGCGAAAGTCGGGGATGCCCGCGGAGGTGGAGATGCCCGCGCCTGTCAGTACTGCGATTTTTTTCTTGCTCATGCTCCCAGCCTACGCCCTGTCCGGCAGGTTCCCACCCTGGTCTTCCTCATGCGACACGCCGATGAAGGGGGATTTTTTGATTATCGCGACCTGCAAAAATCAGGAGTATCCTGATTAAAACGGCCTAAAACGCCCTTTTGCGACACGCCGAAGGAACCGCTTCATTTCAACGGTTTCTGGCTCTTCTGTGCCCTCCGATTTGCGCAAGTCGGCAACCCTGTGTAAGTTTATCTCTTGCTGCTCAGCACGGAGGACTTCTCCTCCTGAGAAAACTCCTTCGAGTTGGTGCGGTGGTGGTTTGAGAACTCAAGAGCGTGTTTGTACTACTTTTTATAGTCAATAATTGCCAGTTCATTGGTCGCCTGCTTCGGCAGGTCCGCTAGCGCGGTTAAAGATCGGTGAGGTTTTTGTGCGAACGTCCTTCCTTATAGGACGTTCCGTCAATGAAATATATGAGAGTCATTTAATGGTTCTCTTCATGAAATTTTTTATGGAGGGTTCGATTCTGGCTCAGGATGAACGCTGGCGGCGTGCTTTACACATGCAAGTCGAACGGGATCAACTGGTGCTTGCACCGGTTGTGAGAGTGGCGAACGGGTGAGTAATGCGTGACCAACCTGCCCCATACACCGGAATAGCTCCTGGAAACGGGTGGTAATGCCGGATGCTCCACATGATCACATGTGATTGTGGGAAAGATTTATCGGTATGGGATGGGGTCGCGTCCTATCAGGTAGTTGGTGGGGTAATGGCCTACCAAGCCTACGACGGGTAGCCGGCCTGAGAGGGCGACCGGCCACATTGGGACTGAGATACGGCCCAGACTCCTACGGGAGGCAGCAGTGGGGAATATTGCACAATGGGCGCAAGCCTGATGCAGCGACGCCGCGTGCGGGATGACGGCCTTCGGGTTGTAAACCGCTTTTGTTAGGGAGCAAGCGCAAGTGAGTGTACCTTTCGAATAAGCACCGGCTAACTACGTGCCAGCAGCCGCGGTAATACGTAGGGTGCAAGCGTTATCCGGAATTATTGGGCGTAAAGAGCTCGTAGGCGGTTTGTCGCGTCTGGTGTGAAAGTCCATCGCTTAACGGTGGATCTGCGCCGGGTACGGGCAGGCTAGAGTGTGGTAGGGGAGACTGGAATTCCCGGTGTAACGGTGGAATGTGTAGATATCGGGAAGAACACCAATGGCGAAGGCAGGTCTCTGGGCCATTACTGACGCTGAGGAGCGAAAGCGTGGGGAGCGAACAGGATTAGATACCCTGGTAGTCCACGCCGTAAACGGTGGATGCTGGATGTGGGGCCCATTCCACGGGTTCCGTGTCGGAGCTAACGCGTTAAGCATCCCGCCTGGGGAGTACGGCCGCAAGGCTAAAACTCAAAGAAATTGACGGGGGCCCGCACAAGCGGCGGAGCATGCGGATTAATTCGATGCAACGCGAAGAACCTTACCTGGGCTTGACATGTTTCGGACAGCCCCAGAGATGGGGTCTCCCTTCGGGGCCGATTCACAGGTGGTGCATGGTCGTCGTCAGCTCGTGTCGTGAGATGTTGGGTTAAGTCCCGCAACGAGCGCAACCCTCGCCTCGTGTTGCCAGCGGATTATGCCGGGAACTCACGAGGGACCGCCGGGGTTAACTCGGAGGAAGGTGGGGATGACGTCAGATCATCATGCCCCTTACGTCCAGGGCTTCACGCATGCTACAATGGCCGGTACAACGGGATGCAACATGGCGACATGAAGCGGATCCCTTAAAACCGGTCTCAGTTCGGACTGGAGTCTGCAACCCGACTCCACGAAGGCGGAGTCGCTAGTAATCGCGAATCAGCAACGTCGCGGTGAATGCGTTCCCGGGCCTTGTACACACCGCCCGTCAAGTCATGAAAGTGGGTAGCACCCGAAGCCGGTGGCCTAACCTTTTGGAGGGAGCCGTCTAAGGTGAGACTCGTGATTGGGACTAAGTCGTAACAAGGTAGCCGTACCGGAAGGTGCGGCTGGATCACCTCCTTTCTACGGAGAATTCAGTCTGGTGTTTGCCAGACGGTGTGAACCACATGAATTCCGACAGTCGGAACTTTCAATGTGGATGCTGGTGTGGAAAAGATTATTGACTTGCAGTGCAGGCATGCCCTTGGGCTCCCGAATCGCCACCCCGTGGTTTTCCACGGTGCGATTCGCTGCCCATCAGTGACGCCGTTGAGCTTATTGAAGTTCCGGTGGTCGTTGGTGGTGCGTGGTGGCTTGAGAACTGGATAGTGGACGCGAGCAAAGAATTTTTCTTTGCTGTAAATTTCAACGAACTCTCTTTTATAGGATTGTTCGTCGATCGTTTTGTGATCATTTCAGATGTGATGATTTGTTGTCTGGGAATTTGCTAGAAGATACTTGCGGCGCACATACGTGTGTATGGGTTGCTTGCAAGGGTGTATGGTGGATGCCTTGGCAGACAGGACCGATGAAGGACGTTAGAGGCTGCGATAAGCCTCGGGGAGCCGCCAACTAGGCTTTGATCCGAGGATTTCCGAATGGGGAAACCCGCCAACCGTCATGGGTTGGCACCGCTTTATGCGGAGGGTACGCAGGGAAGTGAAACATCTCAGTACCTGCAGGAAAAGATATTCCGTGAGTAGTGGCGAGCGAAAGCGGATCAGGCCAAACCTTGAGCGTGTGATACCCGTCGGGGGTTGCGTTCAGGGTGTTGTGGGAAATTTTGTCTCGATACCGACGAGTCGAGCGACAGTCACAAAACCATGTTTTAGGTGAACAGGATTGAAAACCTGGCCACAGAGGGTGATGGCCCCGTAACCGAACAAGCATGGTCTGTCGATAAGTTCTCCCAAGTAGTACGGGTCCCGTGGAACCCCGTGCGAATCTGTGCAGACCGTTGCATAAGCCTAAATATTCCTGTCTGACCGATAGTGAACGAGTACCGTGAGGGAAAGGTGAAAAGTACCCCGGGAGGGGAGTGAAATAGTCTCTGAAACCGTGCACTTACAAACCGTCGGAGCCTTAAGGGGTGACGGCGTGCCTATCGAAAAATGAGTCTGCGAGTCAGTGATATGTGGCGAGGTTAACCCGAGTGGGGGATCCGTAGCGAAAGCGAGTCTTAAAAGGCGTTTGAGTCGCATGTCCTGGACCCGAAGCGGGATGATCTAGCCCTGAGCAGGTTGAAGCGCGGGTAAGACCGCGTGGAGGACCGAACCCACTTAGGTTGAAAACTGAGGGGATGACTTGGGGTTAGGGGTGAAAGGCCAATCAAATTCCGTGATAGCTGGTTCTCTCCGAAATGCATTTAGGTGCAGCGTCGTGCCATTACATCCAGGGGGTAGAGCTACTGGATGCTTGCGGGCCCATACCGGGTACCAATAGCAACCAAACTCCGAATACCTGTGATGCGTACCACGGCAGTGACTCAGCGGGGGATAAGCTCCGTTGTGGAAAGGGAGACAGCCCAGATCGTCGTCTAAGGTCCCTAAGCGTGTGCTAAGTGGGAAAGGATGTGGAGTCGCATAGACAGCCAGGAGGTTGGCTCAGAAGCAGCCACCCTTGAAAGAGTGCGTAACAGCTCACTGGTCTAGTGGTTCCGCGCCGACAATGTAGCGGGGCTCAAGCACACCACCGAAGACGCGGCAGTACTTTGTACTGGGTAGGAGAGCGTTCTGTACGGGGCGAAGCGGCGGTGTAAACCAGCCGTGGACTGTACAGAAGTGAGAATGCAGACATGAGTAGCGAAAGCGGGGTGAAGATCCCCGCCGCTGGATGACTAAGGGTTCCAGGGCCACGTTCATCGTCCCTGGGTTAGTCGGGTCCTAAGGCGAGGCCGACAGGCGTAGTCGAATGGATGAACGGGTTGATATTCCCGTACCGGCTTTCAGCCGCCCAATCCGAGGCTTGGAGTACTAACCTCCGTCTATTGGCTTACTTCTCCTTCGGGAGGGGGATGCGAATAGCCGTTGGGACCGATCCTTGTAGTAGGACAGCACAGGAGTGACACGGAAAGGTAGCCGGCTGCGGAGGTGGTTTTCCGTAGTTAAGCACGCAGGGCGTCATGTAGGCAAATCCGCATGGCAATGTCCGAGGTGTGATGATGGGGCCGTTTTGGCCGAATCCGGTGATCCTAGCCGTCAAGAAAAGCTTCGGTGTTAGGCTGCTAGCCGCCCGTACCCTAAACCGACACTGGTGGTCAGGTAGAGAATACCAAAGCGATCGAGCGAATCCTGGTCAAGGAACTCGGCAAATTACTCCCGTTCCTTCGGTTTAAGGGAGACCCCTGTCCGTCAAGACCCTCGCGGTCGGCAGCGGAAGGGGGTGGCACAAACTAGGGGGTAGCGACTGTTTACCAAAAACACAGGTGCATGCGAAGACGAAAGTCGCTGTATATGCACTGACGCCTGCCCGGTGCCGGAAGGTTAAGAGGATCCGTCAGGCTTCGGCCGAAGCGGTGAATTTAAGCCCCGGTAAACGGCGGTGGTAACTATAACCATCCTAAGGTAGCGAAATTCCTTGTCGGGTAAGTTCCGACCTGCACGAATGGCGTAACGACTTCCCCACTGTCTCGACCAGGAGCTCGGCGAAATTGCAGTACGAGTAAAGATGCTCGTTAAGCGCAGAAGGACGAAAAGACCCCGGGACCTTTACTATACCTTGGTATTGGCATTCGGTGTGGATTGTGTAGCATAGGCGGGAGGCTTTGAAGCATGGGCGCTAGCTCGTGTGGAGCCATCATTGAAATACCGCTCTGTTCGCATTGGATGTCTAACCTCGAACAGTCATCCTGTTCAGGGACAGTGCCTGGCGGGTAGTTTAACTGGGGCGGTTGCCTCCCAAAGAGTAACGGAGGCGCTCAAAGGTTCCCTCAGCCCGGTTGGCAATCGGGTGTTGAGTGTAAGTGCACAAGGGAGCTTGACTGTGAGACTGACGGGTCGAGCAGGGACGAAAGTCGGAACTAGTGATCCGGTGCCGGTGTACGGACGCGGCATCGCTCAACGGATAAAAGGTACCCCGGGGATAACAGGCTGATCATTCCCAAGAGTCCATATCGACGGGATGGTTTGGCACCTCGATGTCGGCTCGTCGCATCCTGGGGCTGGAGCAGGTCCCAAGGGTTCGGCTGTTCGCCGATTAAAGCGGCACGCGAGCTGGGTTCAGAACGTCGTGAGACAGTTTGGTCTCTATCCTCTGCGCTCGTTGGAATCTTGAGGAGACCTGCCCATAGTACGAGAGGACCTGGGTGGACGAACCTCTGGTATGCCAGTTGTCACGCCAGTGGCACGGCTGGTTAGCTACGTTCGGAAGGGATAACCGCTGAAAGCATCTAAGCGGGAAGCCTGCTCCAAGATTAGGATTCCGTGAGGCCTTGAGCCTCTGAACTCCCCATGTAGAACACGTGGTTGATAGGCCGGATGTGGAAGCCCTGCGAGGGGTGGAGCTGACCGGTACTAACGGAGAAAAGGCAATCATACATTTTCAACTCTTCGGAGTTGGAATCGCACAAGCATCTTCTGCAAATCACCCGATAGCAATGAGCATCGGAGTGCACAAAACGACTAAGCGTCCATTATCCGGTTCCCAAGTTGCCACATGCCAACTGGGTTCCACCCAGTTGATAATTAAAGATTTGCGGCGACCATAGCTAAGGTGAAACGCCCGGTCCCATTCCGAACCCGGAAGCTAAGGCCTTATACGGCGATGGTACTGCACTCGATAGGGTGTGGGAGAGTAGCGAGTTGCCGCTTATACGTTGGAAACCCCGGTTGAGCTAAGCTCCCGGGGTTTTCGTTTATTGTCATTTCGCTTCCGGATTGGTTCGTGCACGAACGTACGGTGGCGGATAGCAACGGAGTTATTGGTTCAGCCGATAGACTGGGGGTATGCATTACTTCACCCCTAAGCGCTGCGCCGAAACGGACAAAATCATGTATCACGATAAGGCACAGGCGCAGAGGGCCGTGGAACAGAGCTGGGCCGAGCGCGGTGCCGAGCTGTGGGTGTATCGATGCGAGTATTGCGGCACCTGGCATCTGACGCATCGCGATCCAAAGTCCAGCTATCGATATGCGCCGCTGAACCAGCAACTCAAACCACACAGCCGCAAGAAAGGCTACAAGCCGAGGCGGCGCTGAGCGGGGTTCCAGGCGAGAAACGACCGGAGGGAGCGCGAGGGCGGAGTCTGGGCAGTTTTGCGGGCCGGCCGCCCTGTCGCCACGACTGCACTGTGCCGCCTCTGGCGTCTTGTGACGATATTGCCGCGGGGGCACAACACACTGTGCTGTGCCCCCGCGGAAGGTCGGAAAGTCTTACTTCTCCAAACGGAAGCCCTGGCCGTGCGCCAAGGGCTGCATCTTGTGATTGTCGCCCATCTCTTGGGCGGCGAGCTTGGCGATTTGCTCACTGAATGCATCCACGGGTCGGTCGGTGTTGCGCAAATCGTAATACTCGTGCACGGTGGCGTCGAACGACGCGAGATCCGCCTGGATCGCGGCTTCGGACTGCTCGTCGCTGGGATAGGTGTTGTCGAAGAACTGCAAGGTGCGGGGCATGCGCGGCTTGACCGCCGGCTCCTGGGCGGGCTTGCCGATGGCCAACCCCAGCACGGGATAGGTGTATTGCGGCAGATGCAGCGCCTCGACAAGACCCGACACGTTGTTAAGCAGCGAACCGAGAATCACGCAGCCAAGCCCCAGCGACTCGGCGGCGGTCTCCATGGCGTGCAGAGCAAGCACGGCGTCGTTGTGCGCTTGCGTGAAACGGTAGCTGCCGCTCAGTCCATAGTGTTCGGGGTCGGTCGGCACGCCCTTGCCGGCGGCGATCAGCGCGTTGCGATGCTCGTCGACCACGAACACATACAGCAACGGCGCGGTGGCGATATATGCCTGGTTGCCGAATTCGGCCATAAGCTGCTTGAGCGCCGGATCCTGCACGCGGATGGCCGACCAATCGTTGAGGTATTGGCTGGACGCGGCATGTTGCGCGGCATCTTCCAACACGTTGCGGATGTCGTCGCTGATCGGTTCCTCCACGAAGGCGCGAATGGAACGACGGTTGAGCAGGGTTTCAATAGTGCTATTAGTCATGCGAGTATTCTCGCACATGCCGCGCATGTTTGCGATGATTTCAGGAACGCTTGCGGTGACGACGGTCGACCAGCGCTTGCGAACCGCGGCCGGACAGTGTGGACACGACCGCGCCGAACGCCGCCGAAGCCGCGGCGAACGCGATGCTCATCAACAGGCCTTGCTGCGCTTCTTCCTCAGCATCCAAGCGATTGGTGCCCTTGTCCCACACCATTTGGAACAGATGGCCAGCCACCAAGCCGGTGACGGCGGGAATCGCCATCTTGAGCAGCTTGTCGCCCAAGGAGTCGGGGTCGCTCATCATTTGACTGCGCAGCTCATCGACTTTGCCGTCGATGCGCTGCAGACTCTCGATGGCCTTGTCCGCGCCGGAGGCGGAATCGGAGCCGGAATCGGTGTTGTGCATTTCGTCACTCATAGCCACCAGTCTAGCGTTGGTTCCGCCCTGAGGGCAAAGGCAAGACGGCACGAGCTGAAACAATAGGGCATTGTGATGAGGTCAGGGGGACGGAATGGGGATGAGAAGAGAAATATGAAACCCCAGTGGTGGGGAAGGGGGAAGACGGGGTAATGTTAAGACCATGAGCGAAAACAAGCGCGACGGCAAGGGCGCCGTCGAGAATGCAGGACTTCTGGTGCTGTTGCGCCACGGGCAGACGGCTTGGAGCGAATCCGGCCAGCACACGGGCCGCACGAATATCCCGCTGACGGCCGTGGGCGAGCAACAGGCTCGCGATGCCGGCGAACGATTGCAGGCGGCGTTCCCCCAGGGATTTGAACCCGGTTGCGTGTTCGCCAGCCCGCTGAAACGCGCGCAGCAGACCGCCACGCTGGCCGGTTTCGAGCAGGTCGCCACGCTGGACGACATCGCGGAATGGGATTATGGCGCGGCTGAGGGGCGCACCCGCCAGCAGGTGCGTCAGGCCTGCGGCTTTGAGTGGGACGTGTGGCGCGACGGCCCGCAGGCTTTGCCGCAGCGGATGCAAGCCGACTGGGTGGAAGCGTTGCCCGGCGGCGAACAGGTGCCTGTGCACGCCGGCGCCGGCGAAACCGTCGAAGAGGCGGCGGCGCGCGCCAGGGCTGCCATTGCGGCGGCAATTCCTCTCTTGGACGAAGGGCACAACGTTCTGTTCGTGGCGCATGCGCACATTCTGCGCATCCTGACGTCGCAATGGCTCGGTGTCGAGCCGCGGTTCGCGCGTCTGCTTCGCTTGGACACGGCGCATTATTCCGTGCTCGGCCAATACAAAGGCGATCAGGTGATCGAACGCTGGAACTGCTGACTGCTGAAACGCTTCGAGTTGCCAAGGGCTTGGCGCTGTGCCGGCCCTTAAGTCGCGCATGTGCGCGCTAGTTTCCCTTGTGAAGAGAACATAATCGACTTCCAAGGCAGAGCCTTGCTTGCCTTTTTGCGCCTCGAAAGAACCCCAATAATGACAACGCTTGCACTGCTAAAAGGCTCAACAAACGTTGGAAACACAAGAAAAACAGGCAATGAGAAGCAGTAATGTGTCGATTCTGCAACACTGATACTGCCATCGTTTGCAATAATGGGCAAAATGTGTCATGATGGTCACTGTCGAGAAATTTCGGCGGCGCCAAAGTCGACGCCTCCTTGAGATGAGTGCTCAGGGGAAGAAACAAGGAAGGAAGGTTCGATGATGAATCGTTCAGTGAAAAAGGCCCTCAGCCTGGTTGCGATTGCCGCCATGTCCGTGGGCGCGCTGGCTGGCTGCGGCAGCTCGTCTGACGCCAAGGGCAAGGTTTATTACCTGAACTTCAAGCCGGAAGCGGCCGATCAGTGGACTGCGCTGGCCAAGAAGTACACCGAGGAAACCGGCGTGGAGGTCAAGGTGCAGACCGCCGCCTCCGGCACCTATGAGCAGACGCTGAAGTCCGAGATCGCCAAGACCGAGGCCCCCACGCTGTTCCAGGTCAACGGCCCGGTGGGATATCAGAACTGGAAGCGCTACACCGCCGACATGAAGGATACCGAAGTCTACAATCAGCTCGTGAACAAGGACGTGGCGCTGACGGACGGCGATAAGGTCGTCGGCGTGCCGTATGTGATGGAAACCTACGGCCTGATCTACAACAAGGACATCCTCAACAAATACTTTGCGCTTGACGACGCGGCCGTGAAGTCCGTGGATGAAATCAACTCCTTCGACAAGCTCAAGGCCGTCGCTGACGGCATCCAGCAGCACAAGGACGAGCTTGGCGTCAAGGGCGCGTTCACCTCCGCCGGCTTTGACTCCAGCTCCGACTGGCGCTTTAAGACCCACTTGGCGAACCTGCCGCTCTTCTACGAGTTCACAATCGACAAGGTCACCGAGCAGCCGGCCAAGATCAAGGGCACATATCTGGCGCAATACAAGCAGATCTTCGACCTGTACCTGAAGGACTCCACCACCGAGCCCACCCAGCTGAGCTCGAAGACCGGCGATGACGCCAACTCCGAATTCGCGCTTGGCGAGGCCGTCTTCTATCAGAACGGCACCTGGGCGTGGAGCGACCTGCAGAAGGCCGGCATGAGTGCCGATTCCGTGGGTATGATGCCGATCTACATCGGTGTCAAGGGCGAGGAGAACCAGGGCTTGGCCACCGGCTCCGAGAACTACTGGTGCATCAACGACAAGGCCTCCGACGCCGACAAGAAGGCCACCGAGGAATTCCTGAAGTGGGTCATCACCTCCGACGCCGGCAAGAACGCGCTGAGCACGGAGATGGGCTTCACCACCCCGTTCAAGACCTTCTCCGACATCAAGTCCGACAACCCGCTGACCCAGGCCGCCACCGAGGATCAGACCTCCGGCAAGACCCAGGTGACGTGGAACTTCACCATGATGCCGTCCGAAGAGTGGAAGAACAAGCTCGGCAACGCCCTGCTTGAGTACGCTCAGGGCACCGGCAGCTGGGATGCCGTGAAGTCCGCGTTCGTGGACAACTGGGCCACGGAGTACGAGGCTTCGCACTGAGCGCATAGACTGAGCGCATAGGCGCTAGAGCAAGAAGCAAGATAAGTAAAGAAAGTAAGGCGGCGATCGGGATTCGTTCCGGTCGCCGCCTTTTTGGGTTTATCGCAAGTTTGATGTGGGCCGCGGCCGCTCTTTCAGACGCGATATGCCGCGAGCCGCGCCCGTTAGCGCCGCACGCGGGCGGTGCTGGAACGCACGATCAGTTGCGCGGCGACATTGCGGAATGCCGTTTCCAGTTCGCGTTCCTCAATGAGATCGAGCGTCATGTGCGCGGCCTCGCGCGCCATTTCAACCGGATCCTGACGGATCGTGGTCAGGCCGATATCGTGGGTGTAGGTGCTGTCGTCGTATCCGATGACCGACACATCGCCGGGCACACAGAACCCATTGCGCTCCAGCTGGAACAGCAACGGCAGCGCGATGCCGTCTTCCTGACAGGCGATGGCGGTCGGCATCTCATGCAAGCTCATCAACTGGGTGATCACATCGCCGATTTGGTAATGCCCATTGCCGTCGACCTTGCACACCACCACCTGCGGCTCGATGCCCTCTTTGCGGCAGCAATCGCAGAACACATCAAAGCGGTTCTTCACCGAGAACGACAGCGAAACGCCGCGATCGGTGCTGATATAGGCGATATTGCGGTGGCCGAGGACTGTCAGATGCCGCGCGGCGAGCCTGGAACCTTGGGTGTCGTCGATGTTGACCGCCGCGGCGAATCCGCGCTGTTCGGGCTTGACGGCGTTGATGCCGATGATTGGCACGCCGACGGAGGCGAGCTGGGCGCTCTCCTTGGCATCGATGTCGAAGGAGACGACGATCACGGCATCGGCGTTGCGGCGCACGGGCAGGGTGTCGAAAAACTCCTGGCGCTCCTCGATGCTGGAAATCTGGAAAATCGAGATGTCGTAGCCCTCGGCATGGAACACCTCGTTGAGCCCCTCGATGACGGAGGCGGTGAACCACAGGCTGATATGCCCGCTCATCAGCACCGCGATGCGCAACGAGCGGCCGGACTTCAGCGCCACTGCGGAGCGCGACAGCGAGAAATTGAGCTTGTCGGCCACGGCAAGCACGCGCTCGCGGGTTTTGGCCGACACGAGGTTCGGGCGGGTGAAGGAACGGGAGACTGTGGAGATCGAGACGCCCGCCTCCTCGGCCACGTCTTGGATACTGCTGCTCATGCGCCACTTTCTGTTGTTGCGTGCGGGTTTTGGGAAACTCATTCCAGCTTACACGCTGTTTCAATGCGATATATCCAATGATAACGATTGGAATACAAACGTTTGCAAAAGACGCAAAAAGTAGCATGATAACTGAGAAACCCTTATTTTCCAACACTGCAAGTTTGCCGCCATCTTCCCCAGTGAGGCGAATGTGAACCACATAAATGACAACGTTTGACATAACAGCGAACGACGGATATCATGACAGATAAGTTCTGCCACGCGGCGTGCGCGTCCACCGGCAGATGGTGTTTGGCTCATTGATTGTGAACCGATATCCGCGATACGCACAAAGTAGTGTGGCGGGCTCAAGGAGGAGGAAGTGATGCTTCATGGTTAGCATGGCTGGAAAGGCAATACGCAAGTGGTGGGCGCTGTTCGCCCTGCCCACGTTTGCCGCGTTCATCATTGGATTCGTGGTGCCCTTCATCATGGGCGTCTACTTAAGTTTCTGCGAGTTCACCACCGTCACCGACGGCGAATGGGTGGGCTTGAAGAACTACGGCAAAGCGCTCAAGGACCCGGAGTTCCTGCACGCGCTGGGCTTCTCGACAGCCTTCACCATCGTGACGACCATCGTCATCAACGTGGTGGCGTTCTTCATCGCCTATATGCTCACCAAGGCGATCAAAGGCTCGAATCTGTTCCGTTCGGTGTTCTTCATGCCGAACCTCATCGGCGGCATCATCCTGGGCTACATCTGGCTGCTGCTGCTCAACGGCATCCTCGCCCACTGGGGCAAGGCGCTGACCTATTCGGCGACCTACGGCTTCTGGGGCTTGGTCATTCTCGTGTGCTGGCAGCAGATCGGCTACATGATGATCATCTACATCGCCGGCATGCAATCCCTGCCCACCGACGTGCTCGAAGCCGCGCAGGTGGACGGCGCCAACGGCACGCAGACGATGTTCCGCGTCATCATCCCGCTGATGATGCCCTCCATCACCGTGTGTTCCTTCCTGACTGTCACCAACGGCTTCAAGCTGTATGACCAGAATCTCGCCCTGACCAACGGCGCGCCGAGCAACATGTCCGAAGGCTTGGCGATGAACATCACCCGCACGTTCTACGGGCGCATGGGCTGGGAAGGCGTCGGCCAGGCGAAGGCCGTGCTGTTCTTCATCCTGGTGGCGGTGATCGCGCTGATTCAGAACAAACTTACGACAAGCAAGGAGGTGGCGGCCTGATGAACGAGAATAAGACCAAGCATCCCGCCCTGTGGACGGTGCTGTTTTCCGTGGTGTCGCTGGCCTGGGTGTTCCCCATCGTGCTGGTGCTGATCAACTCCTTCAAGCAGAAGGCCTATATCTCCAAGAATGCGTTCTCGCTGCCGACCGGCAAGGCGTTCGTCGGGCTGGAGAACTACACGCGCGGCATCGAAACCACGCACTTCTTCGCCAGCTTCGGCTGGACGCTGCTCATCACCGTCGGTTCCGTGTTGCTGATCCTGCTGTGCACCTCGATGTGCGCGTGGTGGATTGTGCGCGCCAACAACTGGGCGGCGAAGCTGCTGTACACGCTGTTCCTGTTCAATATGATCGTGCCGTTCCAGATGGTGATGTTCACGCTGTCCAAGCTGGCCGACATGTTGAAGCTCAACACCCCGTGGGGCCTGTGCATCATCTACCTCGGCTTCGGCGCCGGCCTGGCGGTGTTCATCTTCACCGGCGTGATCAAGGGCATTCCGCAGGAGCTTGAGGAGTCCGCGATGATCGACGGCGCGTCGGTGCCGCGCATCTTCTTCCAGATTGTGGTGCCGATTATGAAGCCGTCCATTGTGTCGGTGGCGATTCTTGAGGCCATGTGGATTTGGAACGACTACCTGCTGCCGTACCTGACGCTCGATTTGGGCAAGTACAAGACCATTTCGGTGGCTGTGCAGTACCTGAAGGGCGGCTACGGTTCGGTGGACATGGGTGCGATGATGGCCTGCCTGGTGCTGGCGATCATCCCGATCATCATCTTCTACCTAGTCTGCCAAAAGTACATTGTGAAGGGGGTAATGGCGGGGGCGGTCAAGGGCTGAAGCCCTTGACAAAGGCAGCCCGGTGGGCTGCCTTTAGCTCCCGCCTGAGCGAGGCGATAGCCGAGCGAAGGTAACATTGAGCGCGCACGGAAGTGCGCTCCTTAATTGCAGGGCCGGAGGCGGGGCGGTGAAAGGCTGAGGCGGTCAAACAACGGGCCGAAGACTTTTCCGTCCATGCGTAACGAGCCCCAGCCATCCGCACTCAACTGACAGCTCCCGACGTCTTATGCGACGCTATCTGCTCGCTGCTACGAAGAGCCCAACAGAGCTCTTCGTCTAGCGAAAACCAAAGACCCGGCTCTCATAAAACACGAGAACCGGGTCTTTGCTTATGCACGTAAATAAAAACTAACCCATCACCCAAGCAGTGACATCGGCGGGAAGTTTACCCTCAACGAGCTCGGCCGAAGCGAGCACCACTTCGCCGTGCGGCAACTCAACCGGCTCGGCACCGAAATTAGTCACCGAGGCGAACGTGCGCCCATTTGTGGCCGGACGGCTATAAGCCACCACCTCTTCGCCCATATCGAGCAGCTTGGCGGACGTATCGCCGGTGGCAACCAAGTCCGCCTGGCGAATCGCAAGCGCCGCACGATAGAGGTTCAGCATCGAGCGCGAATCGCCCTCCTCCACATCGACGCAATACTCCTTAAACCACAACGGCTGTGGCAGGTGCGGGTCGGCCGCAGCAGAGCCATCGGCGCGCGTGGCCGGCGAGAAGCCGAACGAGGCACCCGAACCGAAGCGGCCATCGGCACTCCAGTCAGCGGCAGCCGGCGCGTCCGCGCTGCTCCACGGCAACGGCACGCGGCAACCGTCGCGGCCCTTGTCCGTCGTGTCCCACTTGGTGTGCAGCGAGGTCGGGTCCTCCAAACGCTCCCACGGAATATCAGCCACCTCGAACAGCCCCAGTTCCTCGCCCTGGTAGATGTAAGCGGAGCCGGGCAGGCCGAGTTCCATCAACGCGGCGGCGCGGGCGCGACGGGTGCCGAGCTCGCGGTTCTCGGGGTAGGCGCGGCCATTATGCACCAACCAGTCGTGCACCAACTGGTGATACACCGGGGTTTTGATCTGCGGCAGGCCGTAACGCGAGGGGCTGCGCGGCACGTCATGGTTGTTCATCACCCATGTGGTGGTGGAGCCGCCGGTTTCCGCCGCGGCTTTGAGGCCTCCCTCGATGGCCACGCGGAACTCGTCGGCGAACCAGTTGGCCTCGGCGAAATCGAAGTTGAACGACTGGCCGAGCTCGTCCACCGAGGCGTACAGGTGCTGGTGCTCCGGCACCACCCACGCCTCGGCCACGGCGAAGCGGGGCGGGGCGTACTCGTTGAACACCTGACGCCATTCGCGGTAGATGTCGTGCACTTCGCGGCGGTCGAACAGCGGGTGCGTGAAATCATGGCACAGGCCGTCGAGCACGGAATACTTCTCCCCCAGCACTTCCAGCGGCTCGGATTCGAGATCCTTGGCCAGGCCGTGCGCCACGTCGATGCGGAAGCCGTCGGTGCCGTGGTCGGACCAGAAGCGCAGGGTCTTCTTGAACTCCTCGTGCACGTCGGGGTGCTCCCAGTTGAGATCGGGCTGCGCCTTGTCGAACAGGTGCAGATACCACTGGCCGTCCTCGACGCGATGCCAGGCCGGCCCGCCGAAGAACGATTGCCAGTCGTTCGGCGGCAGTTCGCCATGTTCCCCGCGCCCCTCGCGGAAGATGTAGCGCTCGCGGGCGGGCGAGCCGGGGGCGGAGGCGAGGGCCTCCTGGAAGAAGACGTGCTTGTCGGAGGTGTGGTTCGGCACGATGTCGACGATGACCTTGATGCCGGCGGCGTGCGCGGCTTGGGCCATCGCGTCGAAATCGGCCATGGTGCCCAAGCGCGGGTCGACGTTGCGGTAGTCGATGACGTCGTAACCGCCGTCCGCAAGGTCGGAAGGGTAGAAGGGGCTGAGCCAGATGGCGTCCACGCCGAGGCTCGCGATGTAGTCCATCTTTTCGGTGACGCCGGCGATGTCGCCCAGGCCGTCGCCGTTGACATCCTTGAAGCTGCGCGGATAGATCTGATAGACGACGGCCTGCTTCCACCAGTCGTCGTTGAGGTTATTGGCTGTCATCGGGTGTCCTTTCTTGATTTGACGCATATTGTATTGTCTGCATTATTAATGACAACGGTATCATGCAATTCATTTATTGCAAAATACAGCGTTCCGAACACACCATGAAACAACCATGACAACGATAACATGCCCCGTCAGCAACATCAGCCTACCCTTGTGGCTATATAGTGGCTATAAGAGGGCCGAGGCGGGGCCGAAAGCGATGCGGGATGAATGGAGCGCTGAATGAGATTTCTTTCGCCGGACTCCAGGTTCATGCAGGAGCTGCGCAACCTCACCGACGCGGTGTGGATCAACATTCTCATGGTGCTCACTTCGATTCCGGTGGTGACCATCGGCGCGGCGCTCGCGGCTGGCTGTGACGCCTCGCGCCGCGTGGTGCAGGGCGAGGGCGGAGGCGTGACAGCCAATTATTTCAAGGCGTTCCGCGCCAATTTCGCCAAGGCGACAGCGCTGTGGGCGGTGTTCGGGGTGGTCGGCGCGGGGCTAACATGGTCTTGGGTGGCGTTGCAGATCACGCCGCTGCTGGTGCCGAAGTTCGGGTTGAGCATCGTGTGGCTCATCGGCTTTGAATGGGTGTTCGCGCTGCAGGCCAGATTCGAGAACTCCGTGGGGCGCACGCTGGTCAATGCGTTCGTATTCGGGGTGGGCAATATCGTGCTCACGCTGGGCATGGTGGCGATTGACGCGGTGTGGATTGGGTTGCTGGTGGCATGCTGGTTCTATTTCCCGCAAGGGCTGTTTCTGCTGGTTGTTTTGGGTTACGGCACGATGCTGATGTGCCATGTGCCCCTGCTCGAGCGCGCCTTTAAGCCCTATTTATAACCTTTATCTATTCAGCGAAGAGCTCGGTGAGATTCTTCGTTTTGCCTTCAAAAGGTGCGTCATTTTGCGTTAATAGTCCATCCCGTGTCTTCCGTGTCATTCCGCCGACACAGCAAGTCGTTCCCTGCGTGCTTGAGTCGCAGCGTCCATCGTTCCTGTTCTCAGTTTGTCTCGGATTACAGTGCCCGTTTTCCCGTTCTCAGTGTGCGTCCCGCCATTTTGTTTTTAGTGTGCGTTTCGCTGTTCCGTTAGGTTTGCGTGTTGTTTGCGATTCCGGTGTTTGGCGGCGGATGTTGCCGTGTTCGACACCCTCCGGGCCGGTAGGCCAAGTCTTACGTCTCACACGGCAACATCCGCCTAAGTCATTTTGGCCTTAACCGGTGTTCCGCCTTGGCGGGCCCCCGCTGGGCGAAGAGCCCAGTGGGCTCTTCGCAGCAGCGAGCAGCGATAGCGTCGCGAGCGTCGCACAAGACGTCGGGGGCTGTCGCGCGGATGCGCGACTGGGGGTGGTTTCACCAGGCACGTGTCTGTTCGACCACCCTCAGTCAGCCTGACGGCTGACAGCTCCCGCCCGCGGGAGCCCTAAGCTGGTCCCTTGTTATTTCGGTTGATTCGTTGGGTCGGGGGAATGATTTCCCCCTTGGTTTGTTGTGGGCGTTGCGTTTTGGGTGGAGCGGGCTGCCCTGTAATTCCGGGGTTTTCTGGGGGGAATTGTGTTGGTGTTCGGCGGGTTGGATGG